>NZ_CP076457.1:7084530-7695589 GCF_018866325.1 Streptomyces sp. YPW6 | reverse complement strand
GTTTGGCGTTTCGACGATGCCTTCGGCCTGTGCCCGGCCTGGGTCAGCAGCGCGGCCGCCTCATGACGTGTCCGGTGCACCAGCACGGCAACCTGTGCGGCGTCCGCGCCGTGGGCCTGCGCGATCCATGCCCTCAGCTCTTCGAGCTCGCTTGCCTCAGTCTGTCGCCTGCGGCCGAACCAGCCCCGCTTCCGGCCGGCAGGAGCCTCGGGCTGAGGTGCGGACTGGTGAGGGATGGCACCGGTCACCGGAGCGGCGTCGGGGAGTCAGCCAGCCACAACTGCCAGCCCGGGGGCGGTGGCCACGAGGATCAGGCTGCCAGCCGTCCGAGGGAACCCATCCTTCGGGCAACAGCCAGTTCGGCGGCGGGTTGAACCGGAACCCATTCACGCTCACGCTCGCCTTCCCCCCACTCAGCCACCGTTCGGTGACACACCCAGAGCAACTCTTGCGATCATGCCGCGCAGCCTGCCGGGAGAAGGACCGATCACGAAAAGCGGCGCAAAGAGCACCTTGGCTGGTCCACGAGCATCGAAACTCAGACGGCGACGGAGGTGGACCCGTCGTCCTGCTGCAGCTCGCTCGGTGGGCCCTGGCGGTCCGAGGCACGAGCAGGCGAACCTTAGGCTCCCGGGCATCGCAGACCGCGCCGGGGAGACTGTCCTTGTCCGACTCTGTCAGTCATCCTCACCGCCACGCCCCCGGATCGATGGCCGCCCGGGCGGCCTGCAGGAAGGCTTGAGGCCCGGCGTCTGCGATCCTCGCCCAGACGGTCGGCCGGAAGGGCCACGACCCTGACGGCTCGATCGCCAGCTGGGTCTGGGCACAGGAACTGGTCCGAGGTGGCGCGAAGACGATGCACCTCGCCCGCATTCTCGCGGTGGTCTGGGAGATGATGACGGCGGCCGTGCTCAGTCCATTTCTTCGCTCATGGAAACGGGTACTCGACGGACCATGTTGATCTCTGTAGGCCGGGGCTGTCCTCGCCTGAGGACACCTAGACTACGGGTTCGAGCCCGAGTCTCAGGGTGGCGCTCTGCAGCGTTTCGCGAAGATAGGGTGAGCAGCAGCAGTAGCTGTTGTTCTCTCGTATGCCGTCACCGCCTCCCCGGAAGGAAGCGGGCCGTCATCCAGGGTGTAGTCGACGACCACGGCCACCTCTACGTGCGCCAGCGTTGTTTCCTCGCTGTCCTGCAGCTCGACTGTCTGGCTGAAGCGTGCAGCAAAGCGCGGGGGCTCCAGGAGTACCTCGCTGGCCGACATGTGGATCTGGATGCGGTGGACGTCAAAGGGTGGGTCCTGATGGGCTTCGGCTTCCAGACGCTGCACTCGCACATCGGTCAGATGTAGCCGGCTGTTCAAGTCGGCTACTTGCTGCTGCAGGTCCGGGCCCTGGGCGTCGTCTTCCGTGGTCGTGCCTGTAAAGCTCATGATGGCGGGCCTTGAACAGCGAAACGCTTGCTGATGGAGCGAGCCGCCGAGCCCTCTTCAAGAGCGGCGTCGACTTGAGCGAGTACGCGTGACGCCGGCCTGGGCGACGGGTTGCCAGCGCTCTTGTGGCGGCTGGGCCAGGAGTGCGTTCAAGCTCATCACCTGTTGCGGAGATAGGTAGGCGACATCAGGTCGAGATCCAGGCAGTACTGAGCCTTGAGCCAGTCGCGCACCTGCGGCCAGGTCCAGATCTTGCTTGTGGCGCGCCCTGGCCAACGTGTGCGCGCGCGTCCGGGAAGGGCTGGCCCGAAGCCCGCCGCTTGCCTGTGGTCCAGAGCCGGATGGCTTCGTGACTCAAGCCGGTGCGGGCGGCGATGTCGGCAAGCGAAACGAACTGTTCATCGACGCGTTCGATGCGTGCTTGTGGCAGAGCGCGCTTGATGGCTACCGCTGCTGCTGCCGCCGCTGCGACGGGGTCGGCATCTGTGGTGTACACGGATGCCACCACCTGCCCAGCGTTCGCCCCACCCCAGGTCCGACAGATGTAGTGCCAGCTGATTGGCTGTCTCGTCATCATTGAGACTGATGTTGCGCACAACAAGAGGAATGACCGTTTCCATGGAAGTACCCTCCTTCCTGCTGCCACGATACCCTCATGTTGGACTTCTCCAACACATTAAGCGCCGGAAGAATCCTCGGCATTCCAGACTCGGGCAAGATCCCCTGAAAGGGTGCTCGCCCGCGCTCTGACCTGCGCAATTCTCTCGCTCAGGGCTGCACCGAGGTCTCCCGCAGGCAGCTCATCGCCAAGCTGCCGAGCCTCGTCGGCCCGCGCGTCAGCACCCGTGATGAGGTCCCGAACATCCTCATGCGACGGCGGAAACCCCAGTTCATAGCCCTGCGGCAGAGAATCGAATGCCCTTCGATGAGCCGGGCACTGTCGCCCTCGCCGACGAGAGCACGCTCAAGCAGCTTGTCCGCCTCATCTGCCACAGCGTCGACTCTGTTGAGGAGGTGCCTCACCTCTGCGGTCTTGCCGGCCGCCCGCAGGCAGAGATCAGCGGCACCCAGAAGGCTGTCCGCCTGATCGAGGAGGCCCGATGCGCGAAAGACGATCTGCTGCTGCGACTCGAGTTCGCCGTGGTCGCACCGCTTGATCTTGCCGCGAGTCTGGATCGCCACTGTCTCCGTCGCCCTGCCGGAGCTGAAGACCAGTTCCGTACAGCCGTCATCCCCAAGCCCGGATCACAGGAGATGCCCCAGGTGCCTCGATCATCATGAGGTGCCAGCCCGCAGCTCGGGCCTCACGAAGAGTCTGCTTCCACGATGGCTTCTGATGAGCCGGCCACTGCTCATGAGGCCCGTACCAGCGGCTCAACGCACCCTCCGTCCCCGGCGGCGCGGCGCAGCCCGCTGCCACTCATCAGTATCTCATTGCGGTGGATGACGATGCATGTCCTCACAAAAGTGCATGCATGCGACATGGGTCAACAGCTCGACGAGGTGGTGCAGTTGGCGGGCCGACCCGCAGCATGCACGCATTCTACCGAATCGGACACAGAGAGAGAATCTGCACAAACCGGTTACGTAGAAAGGGGCGTTGAGCTGGTGGCGGACGGCCGCAGGTACAGTAGCGTTTCTGGCCGACCCTGATCCCCATCACTCATGTCACCCTGGTAACACAGCACTTGATCTTCAGGATGGGCCCCACGAGGGCCCAGCAGCGCAACGCCCGAGGCCGAGCGAGAGATGCGATCTGCTCGAAGATCACGGAGATAGCCGAGACCATCACTTTCGGCTGGCAGCAGCTCAGGGGCGGTCCTCAGGGACCTGGCCGAGCACCTGGACCGACGGGCCGACGGCTATTGGAGCCCTCAGGTTTGGTGAGGTCCCTGCCGCAGGGCTCTCTGATCGCCTCTCAGAAGCGTTCGGGATCCGCCCCAAGGCGCCTTGTTGAAGACCTGCGGTGCTGTCAGTTGCGTTGTGGAGTATGGCGGGTGGTGGGGTCGATGCGGCTCAGTACCCAGCGGACGAGGTCTTTGTCGAGGGTGAGTTTCGGGTTGTCCTCCAGGGCATCGTGGAGGAGGGTGATCCTTGCCCAGTTCCGGAATGATCCGTGGCCAACCATGTCGTCGGCGTACAGGATCAGTTCGGGTGGTGCTGTGGCCCAGATCTTCTGGTAGGCGGGGATGGTGGCCTGGACCTCGGTCGGTGTGAGCGGGCTGAACTGGTACCAGTCGAGGATCCGGGAGTGCAGGGCGGGTTGTTGAGGATCTTCTGGCGGGTGTTGCCGCTGCCGACGAGGACGATGGCGGCGCGGCGGGCGTCGTCGCCCCAGAGGGTGCGGAAGTACTCCAGGGTTTCGTTCCGAGTCCTTGTGCTTCGTCGATGAGCAGGATGCGGGTTCTGCTTCGAGTGCGTCGCGGATCTGCTGGTCGCAGGCCGGCGGCCTGCGGTGGTTCTCTGGCAGGCCGAGGCGGCTCCAGAGGTGGGTGCGGATTTCGTTCATGTTGGCGCCGCTGTTGTAGCGCAGCCGGATGGTGGTTTCGGGTGCGCGGCGGCGCAGGATCGTGTGGACGGCGAAGGTTTTGCCGAGGCCGACGTGTCCGTGGATGCAGACGATGGCGTTGTGCTTGATGGCTTTGAGGATGCGGGCTTCGGTCTCGGCCATGCCTCGGGTGGCCATGGCGTTGGCTCCGGTGAGTCCGGCGAAGTGGTCCTGGCTGGGCGGTGGGAGCTGGGTGGGGCGGGGTGGGGTGGCGGGGTGCTCACGGCTGGTCCTTGGGGTCGGTCGGTGGCGGGGTTGGGGTTGATGGGCAGGGTCAGGCCGGTGTCGGGTTCGGGGAGCTGGATGAGGTCGGGGAGTGCTTCTGCGGCGGGGTCGAATCCGTCGAGGTTCCGTAGGTGTTCGAGGGCTTCTTCCGGGCATCGCGTCTAGGGGTACGGGTGGGGCGGGCCGGGTTGCGGCTGCGTAGCGAATGTTGCGGTTCTTCTCGGCTTTCTGGAGCTTGGTGCGCAGGCGGTCGGCTTGGCGGGCTCGGGCGCGTTTGAGGCTGAGGCCCTGTTCGGGGGTGGCTTGCTGGGCCATGACGGCGTGGCCGAGGTGGCGGCCTGTCTGGGGTCGTAGAGCTCGACGCGGTGGTCGTGGTGCGGGAGGTAGCGAAGGTGGACCTTTCGCCGACGCGGCCGTGCATCCAGTCGGCGATGTAGTTGCGTTTGCGCCAGCGGACGCCGCCGTTGTTGATGGTCAGGGTCGGCCGTGGCGTTCCAGGGTGTAGGTGTGGAGGGCTTCGGTGGTGACGGTGTCGATGAGGGCGGGGTCGGCGTCCCAGGCCTCGCGGGGTGCGGCCGTTGAGGCTCGCGGGGTGTTCTCGTGGTTCCAGTGCTGGACCCATGCGAGGACCAGGCGGACGAACTCTTCGAAGGGAAGCAGGGCTGGTCGGGGTCGACGGGTTTGCCGCCGCGGAGGTGTGGGGCGTGGTGTAGCCGGGCATGCCGGCGAACAGGGTGATCTTGATGGCGCCGTTGACGGCTTCGACGTTGGGTTTGCCTTCGGGGTGAAGGGAGGCAGTTCGATGATGTCGGTGCCCAGGGCGCCGAGGGCTTCCTTGACGGTGGCGCAGAGGAATTTTGCCGCCGTCGACGCGCAGGTAGGTGGGGATGCCTCCGAAGGGGCCGTGGTGTTCGTCGATGAGGACGGCGTCGCGGATGGCGACGAGGACGGCTTCGCGGCTGGGGCGTTGCGGTGTGATGGCGAGGCCGCAGATGGCTGAGGTGGCGCAGTCGATGAAGAAGGTGATCCAGGGTTTGCGGATGTGGCCTTCGACGCGGACTTTGACGCTGGCTTCGACGTGGTCGGTTTCCCAGGCGTAGTTGCGGTGGTGGCGGTCGCGTTCGCCGGCTACGTCGAAGCGTCGCCGTGCTTTCTCGCCGCCTCGGAGGCCGGCGCGCATGCCGGGAGTGAGGGCTCTGTTGGTGGCGCGGTGGAAGGTGGGCAGGGAGGGGACGGGGTGGCCGTCGGCGCGTAGTTCCTTCCACGCGGCGGTGGCGTTGCCGCGCCAGCGGGCGATCGCGTCGAGCATGTGCGGGGTGAGGGTGAAGCTGGTGCGGCTGGGGGGTTGGTAGGTGCCGTTGTTGGCGCGGGCGCGTGCGAGCCAGCGGTCGACGGTGCGGGGGTCGACGCCGAAGGCGTCGGCGACGCCGGTGATCCGGGTGCGGGTGAGCTGTTCTGACTGCTCGAGGGTGTAGAGGCGGTGCACGGCGGCGGCGCGCAGGGCGCTCAGGTCAGGGGCAGGTGACATGGGAGGGGTTTCTGTTCGGGTTCAGGTGAGGGCGAGGGAGAGGAGGCCGGCTCCGTAGCTTTTGGCTCTACCGATGCCGGTTGTCAGGGCGTGGGTGAGGAGGGTGGTGTCGGTGATGCGGGCGATGCCGTCGAACTGGGTGAGGATGAAGTGGGGGGAGGTGCGGGTGACCCGGGTGCGGGGGAAGGGCCTGGGAAGGCCGGAGACACTGGCGGGCTGAAGTCCGACGGCTTGCGCGCGGGTCTGCCACCAGGTGATGGCGTCGTCTCCAGTGAGGTGAGTGATCTTGCCGCGGCGTTTCCCGGTGACGGGGTGGCGGTTGGGGTTGCCGGCGGAGCGGGCGACGGTGGGGGCGGCGGTGATGCGGTAGCGGACGGTGCGCCCGGGGGTGAGGGAGTTCAGCAGAGGGGCCAGGTCGACGGTCCGGGCGGTGCCGTAGTCGGCGGGCAGGGCGGTGAGGTCGGGTACGTGGGCCGTCTGGACGAGGAGGGTGGGGTCGGGCCCGGACTCGGTGCGGAACAGCAGGCCCGCGGCGGCACGGGGGGTGGGGCTGTTGTGGTGGTCGGGGGCCAGGCGCATGAGGGTCTTGTGGAGGCTGTCGACGTCGGCGAGGTCGGCTCTGACTGCCCGGTTGTGCGGGTTGAGGGCGATGCGGGTGAGGCTGGTCATGCGGGTTCTCCGTGCATGTACGCGGTGAGGGTGTCGAGCGGCCGGGGTCCGGCGTGGAGGTGTGCGGGGAGGTGTTCGGTGGTCATCCACAAGCGGCGGGGCAGGTGGCGCCGTGCGTGGCTGGTGAGGTTGACGGGTTCGCTGGTGCTTTCCCGGTCGGGCGGAGTGGGGTCCGCACCCGGGGGCGGGTGTTCCCAGACGAAGGTCGTGGGGAGGTGTGCGGCGGTGGGTGGAAGTGCCGGGGTGCGGGTGAGGGGGGTGCGGGTGAGGAGTTCGGTGACGGAGTCGGAGCTGTGGGGGTTGAGGACGAGAGGTTCGTCGGGGAGGCAGGCGCGGCGGCCGAGGAACAGCCCGAAGCGGGGGCGCTGGAGGGTGTCGGCGATGTAGGCGGTGAGCGCGGCGGGCCCCTGGACGGCGATGGTGAAGACGGCGCCGGTGAGGTAGTCGCGCTGGGACACCAGAGTGGCCTTGGCCTGGCTGCGGCGCTCTCCTTTGCCGGTGAGAATGCCTTCTTCGCGGGGGTAGCCGCCGCCGACGGTGTGGAAGTCGCGGTAGAGGATGCCCGGCTGGTCGATGCGGATGGTGATGGTGAGGTCGCGGTGGCTGGGGGCGGTGGTGTCACCGGGTGCCTGCAGGTGGGGGTAGGGGTCGAGGGCGTGTTCACGACGGCGGCCCTGGGCGGCGGCGAACATGCCGATGAGCTGGGAACGGGTGGGGAAGGCGCAGGTGTCGCGGTAGTGGAAGACGCCGCGTTCGCCGGAGGACTGGAGCAGGCCGGCCAGGCGCAGGATGAGCCCGCTCACGGTCGGCCCGCGGGGGTGGTGGTTGCTGCGGTGGCGCAGGCGGCGGCGAGGTCGTCGAAGGAGGTGTGGTGGGTGCCGAGGGTCTTGATGGGTTTGTTGGTGGTGCTGGTGTGGCCGTGGGCGATGAGGTGGCGGGTGCCGAGCAGGCGGCTGACGGTGGTGGCGTAGTCGGTGAGCGCCTGGCGGGCGGGGATGGTGTAGCCGCCCTGGGGAGCGGCTTTGACGGGCTGTTCGAAGGCGGCGCCGTAGGAGACGGAGCGGCGGTCGCGGACGGTGTAGTGGACGAGGTCGGGGAGGGTGTGGGGGGCGGTTGAGGTCTTCTTGCCGCCGGGCATGCTGAGGATGAAGTGGCGGACGAACAGCTCGACGAGACTGGTGACGGTGTCGGCGGGGGTGGCGGCTCCGAGGTTGTGGTGCAGGTCGGTGATGTTGATGGTCGCGAACCGGTAGAAGACGCTGGTGGTGAGGAACGCGGTCTCCAGATGGGCGCTGCCCCTGTCGCCTCCCATGGGCAGGTCCTCGACGGCGGTGAAGAAGTCCGGCTGCGGGTCGCTGCGGTGGACGGAGAAGGCGGGGGCCATCTGGACGGCCGCTTCGACGTGGCCGGCGGGCAGTTCGGCGAGCATCCGTCCGAAGAGGTTGATGCTCGCGGTGCGGCTGGTCAGGTGCGCGGCGAGGTCCTTGGTGGGCAGGACCGGGCTGATTTCCTTTTTGGGGGTGTGGGCGGCGAGGGCTTCCTCCAGTTCCGTGCGGTGCTTTTCGCACAGGGCGACGAGGTCGTCGATGACGCCGGCGGGGAGGTAGAGCATGGCCTGGGTGCGGTTGCCGTCCTTGGCGTTGTGCTTGAGGCCCCCGCCCTTGGCGGAGTGGACGATCTGCGCGGAGGCGAACGCGGCAAGGTCCTCGGGCCACTGGGCTTCTTGCAGTTTCCGGGCGACGAGGGGCGGCACCATGCGGGTGCGGACGGCGTGCTCCCCCAGTTCCTGTTCGACGTTGAGACGGATGGGGCGCTTCCACGCCTGGGGGGAAACGAGGGCCCTCGTCGCGTTCCCGTAGGAGAGGGTTTTGGGGTCGTTGTCGACGTCACGGTTGAGGTTCGCCGCGGTCACGGGGTGCAGGATGTGCAGGTCGAGAAAGCGGGCCGGCTCGTGCAAGGAGAGCTCTTTCGGTGAGGTGGCGGGCATGCCGCAGGACGCTCCGCGGAGTACGGAGTCGTGGGCTGAAGGAAGGGGCGAGGCCTGTCCGTGCTGTGCTGGTGGACCCGGGTCGGACGGACGTCGGGAACGTGAACCGCCTGGTGGCCTGCGCCAGGGGTGTCTGGCCGGTTAGTACCGGCAGGCAGCAGCGGGCTGCTCGCGGCAGGAGGATCAGGAGCGCCGGGGTTCGGGGTGGCGAGGTAGAAGGCGTCGCGCCAGCGCAGTCCGACCTGGTCACGTTGGTAGCGCTGCACCAGGTCGTAGAGGAGGACCCCAGTCGGGGGTGACGTTGTCCTTCAGGAGTCGTGTGACGGTGCGTTATCCTTCAGGAGTCGTGTGACGGTGGGCAGGCGGCGTGCAGCTGGTCGTCGCTCAGGCCAGGTGAGGACACTCAGGGTTGTCTTCGGTGCGGCCGGCGCTGTGCCCGGCGGTGCGGACCGGCGGCGGCGAGTGGCGCCGAGGTTCGGCCGGGCGAACCATGCGGCGGGGTCGGGCTCCGGCGGAGCAGGGGCCGGCTCCGCGGGGACAACGAGAGGGGCGCCCAGGGTGCCGGTGGCGTCTTCTCCTGTGGTCAGGAGGGCGGCAGGGTCTTCCGGTTCGGGGCGCACCCCTGGGGTGTGGGTCTGGGGGCCTGCTGTCGCGATGAGGCTGGCGACGGTGTAGTAGGCGCGGCGCCCGGCGCGGTGCGCGGTACGTCGGGCCAGATAGCGGTCCATGGGAGCACATTCCTCTACAGGTCGGCCTCTCCCCCGGCTGAGGCGGACGCGGGTACCGGGTTCGGCGCACAGGTCGTGGATGTGGGCGACGAACTCGTCGCAGGAGGCGCGGTGTTCGGCGGTGGTGGGCATCAGGCGGTCTTCCGGGGTGCTGAGGGCCGCCGCCGGCGGTAGAGGCCCTTGACGGCATGGGCGACGGCGTGGGCTGCGGAGTTGTGGCGGATCCGGGCGGCTTCGGTGACTTCCCGCAGAGCGGCCGCGGCCGCGGCCGCGAAAGCGGCGGGTGCGTCTGTCTCGGGCTCGTCCAGCAGCCGCCAGAACGCTGTCTCGGCCTTCGGCCAGTACCGGGCTAGAGATCGTCTTCAAAGGTGATCAGGTGATGAGGGATCATGCTTGTCATGGTGCGTCGTCATGAGCTTTCGGATGCCGAGTGGGCTGTGCTGTCGCGGTTGCTGCCGAGTTCGGGGACTGCGGGCGGCCTCGTTCGGACGACCGGCTGGTACTGAACGGCATCGTGTGGAAGCTGCGGACCGGATCAGCCTGGCGTGATGTGCCGGAACGTTATGGCTCCTGGCAGACCTTGTACACACGTTTTCGCAGGTGGGCGCTGGACGGGACGTTCTCGCGCATGCTGCGGGCCGTCAGGCGGAGAAGGACGCGGCCGGGGACATCGACTGGCTGGTGTCGGTCGACTCCACCATCGTTCGGGCCCACCAGCATGCCGCCGGCGGCAAAAGGGGGCGGTCGACAGGGACGAAGCGGGTGATCACGCCCTCGGCCGATCCCGTGGTGGACTGAGCACGAAGGTCCACCTGGCCTGCGACGGGCGCGGCCGTCCTCTCGGCTTCGTCCTGTCGGGCGGCAACGCCAACGACTGCACCCGCCTCGAGAAGGTGATGGACTCGATCAGCGTGCCCAGAGTCGGGTCGGGCGTCCACGCCCGGCCCGACCACGTGGTCGCCGACAAGGGCTACAGCTCTCGAAAGATCCGCGCCTACCTGCGACGACGCGGCATCCCCACACGATCCCCGAACGCGCCGACCAGATCCTGGGCCGGCTGAACCGCAGCACACGCGGCGGACGGCCGCCAGTTTCGACCGGTGCATCTACCGCCGCCGCAACGTCGTCGAGCGCTGCTTCAACCGCCTCAAGCAGTGGCGCGGACTGGCCACCCGCTATGACAAAACCCGCGAGTCCTACCAGGCGGCCGTCACCATCGCCTCCATCATGCTCTGGATCTGACCTTTGAAGACGATCTCTAGGGCCTTGTTCGCCCACGTGGTCTTGGAGGCGCCGCTGTGGGTGGCGGTCTTCCATGCCTTCTTTGCGACGGTCGCGAGCCGTTGGGCGGTCTGTTCGGCTTCCCGGCAGCACTCGGCGATGCGCTGGGCTTTGGCCGGGTCGTGTTCCTGGGTCCAGTTCAGCAGCGGCGGGGTGATCGCGGTGTACCACTGGCGGTCGATGACCTTGCCGTCCTGGTCGAATCCGTGGATGCGGATCCGCAGACTGCGCCGCAGGTCCTCTGGAAGATCGTTGAGGGTGTCGAAGACGGCCGGTCGGACGTATGTGCCGTGTTCGTCTGGGGCCAGGACCAGTGTGTCCAGTTCCCGCCACCACGCGCGGGAGGCATCAGCGCGGTTCTTGGTGCGGCGTCGGGTGACGCTCTTGCGTTCGGTGATGAACCGGTAGGAGAGGTAGGGATCGGTGCTGATCTCGGGCTCTTTGGGCTCGTCGGCCTCCTCGGCCTCGGGCTCCTTGGGCTCCTTGGTGGCCCAGGTGAGGTAGGCGTCGGTGACGGTGTTCCCGCCGGGGCCGGGCACGAGGAGGATCGCGTGCTGGCTCTGTCCGGTCAGTAGCCGGCCAGGCCAGGACACCAGAGCTGACGGGTTATGGGGGCTGGGAGCTGTCTCTTCCCAGGGGCAGGCGTCGGCGCTGGGCAGTTGTTCGTCGCCGGTGAAGGCCGGCACACCGGCCAGAAGCGTTTCGTGCAGGGTGCGGCCCAGAGGGTGGAAGGAAACGGTGGAGCGCAGGGGCCCGCTGTTCTGGCTTCCGGTGGTGACCCCGTCCACGGTGCGGGGGGTGCACTGGCCCGAGCGGCCGTAGTAGTGGTGGATGAGCAGGATCTGCAGTGCCTCGGCGGTGGGCACGGGCTCGGCGGTGTGGTGGCCGTGCGGGCTGAACCAGGCCAGGTTGTTCCCGGCGGGGCGCCCGGGCACGAAGGCGTTGATGCCGCTGCTGTGGTCGCACTGGGTACGCAGCGCGGGCTCCTGCAGCCAGGGCCGGACCAAGTCGAAGACGTCCCAGGCGTGTTGGTCGAAGTAGGCGTGGACGGCGTCCGGGGTGAAACGGCCCTGCTTCAGGCAGGTACGGCGCAGGGCGTTCCACTGGGAGGCGGTGAGTTCGGGATCATCCAGGCCGGTGATCCGGGCCGTGATCGCGACCGTGATCCGCAGCAGAGCTGAGGCTGCCGGGGGGTGGGGCAGGGCGAGGTCGTCGATGGTGTGGGCGTTCAGGAACAGGTCCCGCAGGCCTCGTTGGCTGTAGTGAGGGCCGGTGCGGGTGTCGATCCAGGGGTCGTCGGCTGCGCTGAACGTAGCGGCGGAGGAGGGTAATGGTGGCACTGGAAGGTCTTTTCGGTAATGAGGCAGGTGCGTGGAAGCGGGCCCGCAGGAAAGGTCGGCAGCCAGTCACACGGGGATCTCGGGGTCCTCCGTGTGGTGGAGGCGGCAGCAGGGTGTCCCCGAGCAGTTGCGCGCGAGGCGTCGACGGCAGGGGGCATCACCGGGCCCTTGTGAGGCGGAACGGTGTGCGATGTGCGGCCGGGTGTTCGGCGGTGCGTGGCCAAAGCGAATCACGTCGCGACGCCACCTCACTGCCGGTGAGAAAGTACGACGATCAAGTAGTGGCGTAATAGTTTCGCTAGTGGCCTTCACGCACGGTGATCATTGCTGCTTGTGGTGGAAGGCCGAGTTCGTCGTCCATGCGCAGCCAGTGATGGCCGAATTGCTCACCCCGGTCACATTCACTCCCGGGTGACCAGCGGGGTGGGCAGCAGCAGTGTCGGTGAGCATGGGGTGCTGCTTCCAGCTGGCGGGCGGCTGATGGCGGGCACCGGCGCGGGCTGCCCAGGCGGCCGGGACGGGCACCGTGTGTTCCAGGATGCTGCGCAGTTGGCGGGGGCTGAGATGCTCCTGGTCCGGCAGCGGAACCAGACCGGCGGCGTCGAGGGTCAGGAGGCCGTCGGCGGTCCGGTAGCAGGGCAGCACGCGGCGGGGCAGGACGCCGGGGCGTGTAGCCGCCTGGGCGGTGGTGAGGTATTGGCGGTGGAGGTCGGCCAGGGAGGAGACCCGTTTCGGCGGTGGCACCAGGTGCAGTGCGCTGAGCTGCTGCAGGCGGCTGGTCCGCCCCCGGTGTGCGGCGGCCATCCGCTGAAGGCGGGCCGTCTCTGCGGCGAAGCCGGATGTGACGCCGTGGACCTGTTCGACCAGGGCCTGCACGTCGTCGGCACCACGAGGGCTTCTTCTCCAACTGCGGCAGGAGCCGGGCGGTTTCGTGGAGGGTGACAGGAGGTTCGATCGTGCCCCAGCCGGGTGGCAGTGAGGTCGCCCCGCGGGAGTTGACCGGGTGCAGCACCGTCAGGGTCGGGCTGTCGTCACCGTCCCACCAGACCGGGCGGCGGCTTTGGCCGGCCCATCGGCGCGTGAACCGTCCCAGGCGGCCCAGGCGCTGCAGCAGCCGTGCCGCGGAAGCGAGATCGCTGACCATCACGTCGACGTCGATGTCCAGGCTCATGTCGAGCAGGCTGGTGGTGACCACGACGCGCCGCAGCGGACGCGGGCCTGCGGGCCCTAGTTCGCGGCGGAGGTCTGCCAGGGTGTTCTGCCGTCGCCGCTCGCCCACCCGGCCATGGACCAGGACCAGGTCGTGGGCCGGGCCGGCCCAGATGCTGCACAGGTACGCGTAGGTGTCCTGCGCATCGGCGACGGTCGCGCACACCACCGCCGCGCACCCGCCGTGGTGAACGACCGGTTGAAGGGTGTCGGCGATCACGGCCAGGCGCTCCCCGGCGTCCACGCTGCGGCCGGTCTGGCCCAGGCGGCGGTAGGTGACCGGCCGGGTACGGATCCGGGCGGTCCGACGCTGGGCGGCCCGCTGCCGGTCTTGGGCCGCTTCCGGCATGAGGTGAGCGGTGCCTGTGGCCGCGTCCGCGAACAGCCAGCCGGGATAACCGGGCGCGAACGGAACGCCATGGTGTCCGGTGCGGCCCGCTCCGGACAGGTAGGCCCGCACCAACTCGGTCGTCGTGGATGCGGGCATCGTCGCCGACAGCAGAACGACCGGACTGTTCAGGGCTCCCAGCCAGTGCAGCAGACGCAGCAACTGCAGCTGGCTGAACGCATCCAGGGCATGAGCTTCGTCGACCACGACCGTCCTGCCCGACAGGGCCAGCATGCGCAGAGCACTGTGCCGGACCGGGAGAACGGCCATCTGGGCCTGGTCGATGGTGGTCACGCTGTACTGGGCCAGGAGCGCATGGTCCCGTCCGCGCAGCCACCGGTCCGGGCATGCGGCCGCCGGTCCGTACTCGGTCTCGTCGTCGGCGAACAGTCCGTCCTGATCGTCGGCGAACGGGCCGTCGGGCGGCCGTCCAGGACGGATGCGTCTTCCGGGAAGAGACGCTGCTGGGTGTAGGCCTCGTTGAGGTCGCTGTGGTGGTGCACCAGTGTCACCGGGGCGTACTCGGGCCGGTGTGCGCGCACGTATTGGTCCAGGACCTCGTAGGCCTGGTCGGCGGCAGCCGTGGATGGCAGCAGCCACATCACCCCCTGGGTGCCGCAGTGCTCGTTGAAGATCCGTGCCATCTCCAGGGCGGTCACGCTCTTGCCCGCGCCCATGGCGTCGGTGACCACCGCGATGCCGCTCCCCCGCCCGGCGACCAGATGCGGCAACTCCTCCATCACGGAAGCCTGCAGAGCATTCGGTTCCACGAGTCCGGGGTGAGCGGTGGTGAACGAGACGCTATCCAAGGAAAAGCGGGCAAGGCCGAGCCGCTCGACTTCCTCCTCGGCCTGCCGGCGGGCTGGCTGTGATGTTCGGCAGCACCGAAGGACGGAGTGTGTGCGTTGGGGACCCAGTACCGGCGCTGGCTCGCGACCCGGTCGGCGACCATCGTCAGCCCGTGATCAGCACCGCAGCCTCGACCGACACCCGCTCCGGGGGTTCGTTGACTCCGAACAGGTGCCAGAGCAGGCGCGTGTAGCGGCGGCGCAGATCCTGCCACACGGGCCCGCCCAAGGTGGCCTGCACCCGGTGAGCGGAGGCTGTTCCGTCCACATCGAGCTGCAGGAACCGGCCGTGGTGGCCGCCCAGACACTGAGCAGCGCGTACGGCGGGGCTGTCGTTACCCCGAGCTCGAATCAAGCTCGACCAGCAGACGCAGCCCGGCATGCATCGACGCACGCGCGTGCGGCACCTCCACCACACAGCCCGCATCCGCCAGCAGATCCTCCCCCAACCGCATCTGCGCCACAGATTCGAGAGACTGGAAGTACGGGATCAGCTTCCCGATGTCATGCATGGCAGCCAGAAACGACACCAGCGAACGCACCCGCTCCTGCGACATGCCAAGTCCTGCGCTGATGACCTCGCGCTGGCTCGGAGTCAGGAACCGGTCCCACAAAACCCCAGCCACCGCACCCACATCGATCAAGTGGAACAGCAGCGAATACACCATCCGCGTCGCGCCATCGAACTTCCCCCACGGACGAAGATCAACACCCTCATACCGGACATCCTCAAGAACTCCCATCCCCCCAACGCTGCCACCCCACCAGCCTCCTCAGATCAAGACCGCGGAGAAAGCGGAGAACTCAGCCTGGCGTTCAACCCGTGTGGCATCATTCGATTAGCCAGCACGAGCAAATGACTGGCAAAACTCCTCAGAACGCCCAGCTTAAAAGGGGTAGAGCCCGCGCGAGCGGGACTGCTCGCCCAGCACAAGGACACGGCCGACTTCCTGGCCGTAGAGCCCGCGCGAGCGGCTGACTCGCAGGCCTGGCCGAGACGGAGTCCGGCGGGACCGTGCAGCCCGCGCGAGCGGGCTGACACGACCGGCCTTGACCTCGTGCTCTTGGCCTTCGTTGAGCCCGCGCGAGCGGGTGACCCGCGCGGATTCGGGCCATGGGAACGGGTCTACTGCCATCGCCCGCGAGTGGGGCTCATCCGATCACCGCCATGTTGGTGTTCCGATCTGACCCAGTAGAGCCTGCGCGAGCGGAGCAACTCGGCCAGCGCGTCCAGGGTTCGACTGTGGAAGGTGGAGCGTCTACGTGAGTGGGAGAGACCGTAGGTCATCTCGGCCTATGCCTAGAACTTGGTTTGGCGTAGCGCCCGCACGAGATGGATGGGCTCGGCCTTCTAGAGCGCCCTGTGCTGGAGCCCGGGCGCGGGGAATCTCGATGTGTTACCCGCGAGGCGGGCGTGATGCGGCCCGGTAGTGAACACCCAGCCGGGCGTCCAATCCGTATGGCATCGTTTGAGTAGCCAACGCGAGCAAAGATTGGCAAAGCGCTTCAGAATCCCCAGGTCAGAAAGGGTTGAGCCCGCGCGAGCGGGACTGACTCGGCGGAGGGGATCCCGCCGCGAACTACCCGGAAGTTGAGCCCGCGCGAGCGGGACTGACTCGGACCGCGGTCCTGGCCCGGCCAGGCGAATGGAGTTGAGCCCGCGCGAGCGGCTGACTCGCTGTGCCGATCGTCACCGCGGTGCGGTGATCGTTGAGCCCGCGCGAGCGGGACTGACTGGCGTCCGTCGTCTATCGTGCCGGCCGGCGCGGTGCAGAGCCTGCGCAAGCGGGGCTGACTCGGCGGTGTTGCAGGCGATCCGGCGGCCGTCGGGATGCAGCCCTCGCTTGCGCGAGCGTGAGGGCATCGCACGGGCGGAATGTCGCGTGGTGGCCGAACATCAGACCGACTTCACGGAGGTCGGAGGTGATGTGGGCAGGCAAGTAGGGGCGTGCCTGTGCAGGATGCTGCCCCGACGGTCTTTCCGGCGGAAGCGGAGGGCGGACCCGAAGCCGGACACGCGCTCCGGCTCCGCCCCGTAACCCGCCCGTTCCAGGGCCTTCACGCACACCTTGACGATCGCCTGGTCCTCGTACGCGAGGCGCGCGAGCGGAGTGACTCGTCCAGGACGAACGGACTGACGAGGTGCGGTGGTGCAGCCCGCCCAGGCGGGAGTGCCCCAGGACGCCGCTCTCATGCACGGAACCCGTGCTGCCCGCGCGTGCGGGAGTGGACCGCAGCCCGGGCCGGACATCGGGCTGCGCGAGCGGGGAGCGGACCGATCGGCTGTCCGGCGACCTCGAGGCCGATTTGCAGCACGCGCGAGCAGGAGTGCTCCGAACCGCGACGAGGCGATATGGGCCATCGCCCGGTGCAGTCCGCGCCAGCGGGAGTGACCCCAGATGGCGCAGAGCGCTGAAAGGCCGGACGTGGTAGAGCCTGCGCGGGCGAGAGTAGCCGGTCGTGTTTTCTGGGCCAGGTGGTCGTAGCACCTGGCCGGACAGAGTTGGCCTGGCGGAACCCGACTGCTTTCGCATGTGCGTGGGGTGCACTCGCAGAGTTCGTCTGCTCCAGAGCGGATGTGAACGGGTTGACACGTCGCGCCGGTGCCGGTCGCGCTGGAATGCGAACGCCGCTCGTTGATGAGTCAGATCGTCACGGCGCTCCCCTGCGGGCGGTAGTTCTCGGTAGGGACGAGCCGGGGGCCGGCCCCCGGTGAGCCCGGAGGCCGGGCGCGCTGTCCAGCGCGTGCCGTGAGTCCTCGCGGGGCTGGCGGTCAGGTTACGGGCGGGGTTGGTTGGGCTACCCGTGCGGGCTCGTCGTGAGGGAGCATGCCCGCCACGTCGATGAGGGGCACCACGACGGGGTGCAGGTCCTCTCCAGCGGGGTTGGCGAGTCCGTGATGGCGCTGTGCCACGGCAAAGCCGGCCCCCGCGATCAGGTCGGCGAGCTGTAGCGAGGGGTGCTGCGTGGACTGCCCTCGCAGGAGCTGGCCCAGATGCACCCCACGGGACAGGTGGCGGAACTCGGGGTAGCCGCGGTCACGTGCTTCCGCCTCGATGTCGTCGAGGTTCGTATCGGACAGGGTTCTCTGGTCGTCTACCAGCATGTTGACCCTGCCCAGTTTCCGGGACCAGTTGGCGGTGACCGCGGCTACGGCCGGGATCAGGGGCTCCAGTGCTTGCGGGATGGCGGCGTCGGGCCCGTGTGCGGCCTGGAGGAATTCGCCGGCTTCCTCCCGGGTGGTACGCAGCAGTGCCAGGGCCTCGGTGACGTTGCGCCGGCATGAACGGGCCCAGGCCTCCTCCACGACCTCGTAGAAGTCGTCGACAGTGACCTGCTGGTCCCGGTTCCTCTGGGATGTGAAGGCGACGGTGGACGTCAGCAGCCGGCCGAAGAGCGCCGGGCCCAGGGCGCGGGGGCCTTCCTCGAACAGGCTGCGGGCCATCTTGCGGGCATCGCCGGCGTTGCGGAAGTTGCTGCCGTGCTTGTGCGCCTGTTCTTCGACGAACAGGTCGATCAGCTTGGCCACGACGAAGTAGTGCTTGTCGAGCAGATAGACCGATGCCCTTTCGTGCAGAGCACCGCCCGGTGCGAGGAGCGCGGACAGGGCAGAGCGCCGCTGGCCGTTCTTCGGGCCGGCGAAGACACCTGAGAACTTCAGCTCAGGTGCTTGCAGGCGGGTAGCGGAGCGGATCTCATCCACGATGGGCTCCGCGTCGGCGTCGCTGATGGCTACTGATCCGACCGACAGGTAGCGGCTGCGCTGTTCGCCGTGGAGTTGGTCGCCGTCCCATCCTGACTCGTCGACGGCCACCCACCGTCCCCCTCCCTCGATGTCTGCTGTGGCGCCGAGTTGGTTGCGGCGGGCGTAACGCGGGCCGAGCAGGCCTGTGCCGGGGTTGGGCTGACGGGAAGCATCACTCATGGGCGCGATGATGCGCGGCGCCCCGGGCAACGCGCTGCCCGGGGCGCATACGGCAGACGGAGACTTCCGCCGGGCACTGTCGCGCAGGTATCAGCGCCCGGCCTCGAATCGTCGCGGTGGCACGGGAGGCCTGGGTGGGGCCTGATGCACAGGATGTTGCCGTCACGGACTCGCTGAGGCCTCAGCGCCCGGGGACAGCAAGCGTGTCGTTGCCCCCGGCAGTTCGCGGTGCGTAAGCTGCGGACAGCCATGCGGATCCTGGGCTGAAGTACCGGATCCGACAGCGACTCACCTCCGATCCATGCGGACGAGCTGGCAGCTCGTGCGACACGTCGGTTGGCAGGGTTTCCCCCGTTCTTCTATGGCCTGGCGCTTGTTCGCGCCAGAGACCGTTCTGACATGTGATGTGAGACAGGAAATGATTCATTCGTTCATCGCGCACACCAGCCCAGGGCGAAGCAGAGTGTTCGCCCTGGTGAAGAATCCTGGGGACGAGCTGGAGGCAGTGACCACCCTGGGAGCCGGAGACCTCCACCTGACCACGCAACTGGTCCGAGTCCTCAACTCCTATCTCTACGACCGTGACGACCGTGCCCTGGGAGAGGTACTGGACCGGGTCCCTAGGGCGGTACGGATGGCCGTGCAGCAGTACCTGAAGGACAAGTGCGCCCCGGTGATGGGGGCTTTCACCGACTGCGGGCCGGTCGAGGTTGTGCGCGAAGCTGTGTTCTTCGGAGGGGTCGACGAGGAACTCGAGGAGTACCTCGAGGGCGCCTACACGATCGGGCTCGGCATTCGCATGTCGAACGAGCGACAGCGCGACGGCGACGGCATCAAATGGGTCATCCAACTCCTCGATGACGAGGTCTCCGTACCGGCCAGCGCCACTCCGCGCACCTGGGCCCTCCCCGAGGGGGCCAAGCTCGCACGGACCTGGACGAGCAAGCAGAGGGACAACAGCGCCGGCCCTGTTCGCGGCGCGCTCCAGGTGGCAGCGGACGCAACAGATCAGGGCCGGTGGGTGAGGGTCCATACGCTGCTGCACAGCCACTACGACGTCGACTTCGAGGGCAGCGGAACTTCGGAATTCGTCGTCGATGTCTTCGACTCCCCCGTCCCGCACAGCGGCCGCCCCTCTGACTCCTGAGGGCATGACCGCCACAAAGGCAGAGAGTCCGCCCTTGTTCGCAGGCGTGTGGGATCAGGTTCTCCGGTGGGGCGGGGCGCCCTGGCAGTGAGACCGCCTATGCGCAGCGGGCCGCGGAAGAGCCCGCGCGGTCAGGGGTAATGGGTCGTTGCGGCGAAACACAGTGTGGGCTCCACTGCAGAGCCCCCGCGGGCTGGAGCAACCAGCCTGTGGTGACGACACGTCGGAGGTTCGCTGCGTGCATCCCGCGCGAGCGGGAGTGTCCACGCGTCGAAATCGGGCGTGCAGGGGCTCGGAGCACGGGTCTCGTCAGTGTTGCATCCGGCCGAGACCTGCATGATCAGGATGAGGACCGCCGGTCGGTTGGCTGGCTCGTCCACGCGGGCCTCGGCGCACCCCCTCGACCGACGCCGGCCGGAAGCAGGCCAGCCCGCGGAGTCGACAGCAGCGTCACGCGGGCGTCTTCGCCCTTCCCCGGTAAGAGGAGTTGCGATGTCTGGGCGGCGGACAGAGCCTCCAACTCCGTGGGATATTCGGCCGCAACGACGGTTACATAAGGGCGGTCCTCCTCGGGCGGGGCCAGCAACATTTCGTCAGCCTCGCCTGGTCAAGGCCAGCGAAAATCTGATCCCTCCGGTCATCCCGGAAGCCGAGCCCGCCTCTCCGGCGGCTGCAGCATCCACGAGTACAGGTTCATGACATGAGCGATGCGAGATCAGCCTGCCGTCGATATGCTCAAGCTCATCGCGTACGCCACCAGGAGTACCTGTTGGCCAACCTTGAGGCAGCACAAGCAAAGAAACAGTAAAGCAGCTCAGAACATCCAGGTCAGGAAGGGTACAGCCCGCGCAAGCGGGGGTGATTCGCAGCCAGCCGAGGTTGGTCAGCGGGTGCACCAGTACAGCCCGCGCAAGCGGGGGTGATTCGTACCCCGTACCGCCGCCGCTCAACTTGGGCAGGTACAGCCCGCGCAAGCGGGGGTGATTCGCCGTCGCAGATGGGGATCCGGGTGATGCGGGAGTGCAGCCCGCGCAAGCGGGGGTGATTCCACACCACCACCGTCGGCCCGGAATGTCCGAAAGCCCGCGCGAGCGGGGCTGACTCGGCGTCCTCGTGGGTTGAGGGTTCGTGGAGATCGTAGAGCCCGCGCGAGCGGGGGTGACTCGTTCGTCAGCACCATGGGCGAGTCGGTCCACAAGTGCAGCCCGCGCAAGCGGGGATGACTCCCAGCCAACCCGGCCCGGCAAAAGGGACATTGGGTAGAGCCCGCGCGAGCGGGGCTGACTCGGGGGTCCTGCGTCTGTCCGACGGCCAGGACCAGTTGAGCCCGCGCGAGCGGGGCCGACTCGAGTGGCACCTCCTGTGGAACTCCACCGAGCCTTAGAGTCCGCGCAAGCAGGAGTAACTCGATCATGTTGCGACAAACGTTCTTCGCTCATTGGTAGAGCCCACGCGAACGGGAGTGTTTCTCGCTCCCATGAGAGTAGTGACAGCCGCTGAGGGCTGGCTCCAGCAGGAACGAACCGGCTCTCGATGGCCTTGACCTGCCGCTTACTGAGCGGGTCCCGTGTGGTGGCAACCCGTTCGCCGATCGGCAAGCTCGCCCGGGCGCACGCGACACCGAGTACGGAGAAGTAAACTCAGCACAAAACCGCAGGTCAAGAGCATCGTCTTATTGCAACTCTCAGCGGAGCGAACAGGCAATTCTCATGCACCTGCATCAGCAGTTCTCATGACATTCCTTAAGCAACCTCATATCGCCCCTGCTCCAGTAGCTAAGATGCGCCACCCCAGATCACACTGAAATGAGAATCATCTACGGCAGGGAAGTGACAGTCAGCAGGGGGCTGTTGCTGGACTGGGAGCGGGCCTGGGCCCCGCGACTGCTGACCGAGGTCAAGCTGGCGTGCTACCGGGCGCAGCTGGACGGCGCAGCGGCCCAGCTGCTGTCGGAGATGGCCGACGACGCCCGGCTGCGGGCGATCGAGGAGAACGGCAGCGGGCTCGGCGGCGCGTCCCTGCCTCTGCACCACCCGGCACTCGGCGACGGGACCGCGCACCCGGTCCCCGTCCGGGCCACCGGCGCGACCGTCATGACCTTCATCTTCGAGCCTGGCGACTAGGAGCCGTTGTGTACATATTGGTGCCGGACGACCCGATGTTCATGACGCGGTTCCTGGAGATGGAAGAGCCCCTGTTCCACTCCCTGTACTACCTCCACCTTGCCAAACTGCCCGAGGTTCAGGCCGAGAAGATCCGCCGGGCCTACGACTCCTGGGGCGACATCCAGCGGGCGATTCCAGGCCATCTGACCTGGCACACGCACAAGTCGTTCGAGATCGCCGAGTACAGCCGCCGGAGGTCGAAGGGCTACAGCCTCTACGGGCCCGAGGGTGAGCAACTGATCAGCATGTACGCGGTCGAGGTGAGCGTCGAGAGCCTGAGCAACCTGACCGAATGCCTCCGGCTGCTGGAACTGGCGGAGCTGGAGCTGCGCAGTCCGCTGGCCGAGGCGCTCGCCGAGATCAGGGAACCCGATCTGGACCGGGAGCTGGTCGACAACTACCGCCGGGTGCTGAAGGCGTTGCAGCTGTCAGCGCCTCGCGCCCTGGTGGCGGAACTGATGGGGGCGGCGTCGGAGGTCTGCCTCGACGCCGCTCTGCATGCCGAGTACGCGGACTACCGCGACCAGTTCTGCCTCGCCTTGAGCACGGGCGACTGGTGGATGTACACGATGCACCGGTCCTTGTACCTGTGACCCGTCACGGCGGCCGCCGCCCCGCTCGGCGGCCGGAGCCCGTTTCCCCCCTTCACAGCGCTGGTCAGGCGCTGAGCATCGGGTGCGTCTCCAGGATCTCCTCGGATATGCCGAACGCCCCGGTCAGGGTGAGCGCGTGCGGCTCCATGAAGCCCAGGACTTCCTCAACGGCGTCGGGCAGGCTCTCGACCTGAACAGCCGTCACCCTCCCGCGTGCCAACAGGTCCCCGCTGTTCGCGGCGATCCTGCGCAGTGCGAACAGAGCGTGCAGGGCGCGCAGGAGGTCCGCCGGGACTCCAGAGGGCGCTTGGGCGGCAGCGGTCAGCAGGGCCTCGGCGGCGAGCCGGTGCACGTGGGCATCGGCCAGGGCCACGGCGGGCGTCACCGTGGAGTTCCAGCGGGCCAGCGGTGAGGCGGCAGGCTTCCGGAGCCGGGCCTTCGCGCGGGTGTGGGAGATGCGCTCGATGTCGGCCAGGAGATCCTGGAGGAACTGGGGGTCGGTCAGCTCCCGGCTCTCGGCCGCGATCTCGCTCTCGGGCTTGAGGTCGACGCCGCCGAGCAGCATCTCGCCCCCGGCCTTCTGCATGATCACCGTGTTGTCGCCCTCGGCCGTGATCGTGCCCTCGATGGAGGCGAGCTGGAGCGCGATCCCGTTCGCCTGGATCAGGCCCTGTGCTCCGCACCGCTCGCGGCACTCGGACATGACCGCCCTCGACTGCCACGTGATCCACGCCTTGGTGATCGCCGTCAGCCGCTCGTACGCCTCGCGCTCCTCTCCGCCGGCCCGGTCCCACTGCCGTACCACCGAGCGCTGGAGCAGCGTGGCGGCGTAGGTCGTCGCCACGGCGTCGAGCAGCGGCGTGTGGTGCCCGCGGTGGGCGATCAGGGGCACCCGCTGGCCCTTCGTCATGCCGGAGGTGTGACGGGTGTGGGCGTAGCGCATGGCGACGTGAAGCGCGTGCCGCATGACGCCGAGCCCGTGGGCGGTCATGCAGAGCTTGCCCATGGTGACCCGGCCGATGGACTCCAGGAACCGGCGGCGGGAGCTGCCGAGCGCGCTGGCGAACTTCCCGGCCGGGGTGAGGCGTCCGTGGTCGCCCTGGAGGAGAGCGTCGTACGGCAGGCGAACGTTGTCGAAGGTGGTGGCGCAGTGGTCGACGGGGCTGCTGGTCGTCTGGGGCAGCGGCCGCACCCCGATGCCCGGCAGCGGGCTGCCGTCGCCGCCGCTGAGCGGCACCAGGAACAGGAAGACGCCCTGGTCGGTGCCCTCGACGATCAGGCGGGCCGCGACGACGGCCCCTTCGCCCCGCCGGCCGGGCCGGTGTTGGGCATGAACTTCGCCGCACCGGGGTGCGGGGTCTGCAGCACGAAGTCCCGCGCCGCCGGGTCGTACGTCGCGGTGGTCTCCATCTGCGCGGCGTCGTTGCCGTGGGCCACCTCGGTGCACAGGAACGTCCCGATGCGATCCCCCCGGACGTACTCGCCCAGGTCCCGCCCGGCCGCATCATGGTCCGCCAGGCTCCCGTGAAACAGGTTGTAGTGGATCGAGATGATCGTGGCCATGCCCGGGTCGACGGCACCGGCCCACTCATGGATCGCGGTCAGCTCGACCGGATCGACCGCGAGCGCCTGCGGAGCCTCGACGGCTTCGTTGACGATCCGGAGCCGGTCGTAGCTCAGGCGTATTCGCTCCCGATGGGTGAGCCCTTCCCGGAAACGGAACGGGGCGGAGCTGAACAAGCTCCTCCACCGGTCGTGCGTGGTTCGCAGCTGACCGGCGAACAGGACGCCGGCGAGCGGCGGAAACGGGGACAGAGGAGACGGAACCGGAAACCGGAATCTGAGAGACAGTCACACCGGAGAAAACTAGCCTGATCGATCACGTCTGACGGCGTGAGGATCACCACGATTGAGCAGGGCGAAAACACGGTAGGTACCCGCCCCGTCACTCACTTCCACCTGCTCAGCGGCCTGTTGAACCACCCGACCGGAACACGAAAGGGCCGCTCCGCACGCCGGAAACGGGTACGGAACGGCCCTTCGCCGTAACGGGATGCGGTGCCACCCGGGGGAAGCACCACACCCAGGGCAACAGCGTCTCCGGATCACCGCCGGCCGGACGGCCCCGCGCAGCCGCGATCGGATTTCAGCGTCCCGCATTCCGGCGTCTCGCAGCTGCTCGAACGTTCCGACCCGCGCCGACCACCCCCGCCCATCCGGCACAGGCCGCCACCCCAGGAGCGAGTCCGGCGTGATGCTGTCGGGCCAGATCATGTAGCCGAGCATCACAAGCCCCCCCGCCGCGTGGGCGGCATCGACCGGGAAGTCGGGCCAGCCGGGCCAGTGCGTGAGGTCCTCCTCCGCGAGGAGCTCACTGCTGCCCCAACGCACCACGCGCAGGATGTAGCCGCTGTCCGCAGCCGTGCACGTGGCCGCCAGATCCCGGCGGGCGCTCTCAGTCGTCATGCGAAGACGCCGAGGGCTGTCCCGCAATCCCTGCCGGGGCGCACGACGACAGCTACGGCGCCTCGCCGCGTTGTCGACACCCGAATACATCCAGTATGCGGACGTCCCTCCGCCCTGCGATGCACCGCATCTGACGCCGCGCGCTGATCCGGCAGGGATGACGGGACAGCCCTTAGCTTGATCTTTAACCTGTGCGGCGTGGGCGAGGAGAAGTGGACTTCTTCGCATTCGATTTCGTGATGCCCGTTTTGCGGACTGTGTGGACGTCGTGGCGTGGGGTCGGCCGGGTGTTCTTGCGTCCGGGTGGTCGTCCGGGACCGGGGCGGGAGGATTTCGGTGCTCCGGCGGGACAGACGGCCTTCGGGCGGAGGTGCCGGAAGTCGCGGCGGACTCGGGCAGGGGTGAGTCTGTCGGTCGGGGCCGGTTTCTCCCAAGGGGGCGAAGGTCAGCGGCGAGCGGGCGGGCGAGCCGGAACTGGGTGAAGGCCGCGAGGATCAGCCAGGTCCAGCGGTCGGCGGCCTCCGGGGTTCGGATCCTCGGACAGGTCCAGCCCAGGGTCTGCTTGAACAGGCGGAAGGTGTGCTCGATGTCGAAGCGCCGCAGGAAGGCTTGCCAGAGCAGGTCGACCTGGGCTGCGGTGGCGTCGGTGCCCGACCACCACAGCCATACCGGCTTGGGGGTGGCACCGCTGGGCAGGCGCTCGACCTTCAGGAGGATCACGGTGCCCTCGATCACCGGCAGCGCACCCAGCTGGGCGGTCCAGGGGGAGCGATGGGTCAGCCTCGGGTGGAGCCGGTCCCAGGCCCGGGCGGCTGCGACGCCGTAGAGGCGGGTCTCGGTCACGGTCGCCGCGTCAGGGGTGTTCCAGGTGGCGGGGTCGCCGAACACGAACTCGCCACCGTGGCGGGACGGGCAGCCCCGGGTGCCGGGCTCACGGGGTGGTGCAGCGCGACGCAGGACGCGGTCCGAGCGCATCCGGCCCAGCACCTGCACCGGCAGATCCCTGAGCAGGAAGGCCAGACGGGGCACGTCGTAACCGGCGTCCACCACGATCAGGATGTCCGGGTCGCCGCCTCCCCACTGCCCGGCGCTGACGAGCCGCTCGACCAGTTCACGCATCTGCCCAGCGGTGACCGTGGCGGCGTCGTCACCCGGGGCGAGACGCAGTGCGTCCAACGGAGCGGTCCACGAGCTGCGGCCCGTCTCCAGTGCGCAGATCACCGAGTACAGCCAGCCGGGGACGGGAATGTGCTGGTCCTTGCCGCGTCCGTAGGTGTGGCACAGGATCCGTTGTGGTGAGGTGTGCGCGTCGGGCCGCAGCCAGCAGGTGATGTCGGCGGCCAGCACCAGCCGCCCGTCCGCCGCCCGCGGCAAAGGCACCGCGGCCAGGGCCCGACGCAGCCGGGCCACCTCCCCCCTGCCGGCGGCCAGGGCGTCGCAGAGCCCGCCGTGCCCACGACGGTGTTCGCCCACCAGCGACAGCTCCACCAGCGACCTGACCGGGCCGACCGCACACAGCACGGCATCCGCCAGCTCGAACAGAGCGTCCGCACGTCTGGTCAAACAGGAGTAGAACTCGCCCCGGAAGCGTGACAGTTCCTCGAACGGATCCTGCCGGACAGCTTGATGCAGCACACTCATCCCCACGGCCTTCGTGCTGAGCGTGTGTGTTCCTTGGTCGGAGCACATGCTCAGCCGAAGGCCGTCTGCACGTACGGCAGTTACCAGACCGGATGATCAAGTACGAGAGGCCGTTCGACGCCCGAGGCTAAAGATCAAGTTAGAGGGGGCCGCGCGTCAAACACAGTCACCCCCTGTGGCGCGATTCGTGGGATGTATGTCGTTGACGCCATTGCACTGGTTCCCCGAGGGTGGAGGCATGACGGAGCGCAGCGTTGTTTTCATGATCTATGAGGGGTTTCAGCCTCTCGACCTCGTCGGCCCCCACGAGGTGTTCCAGCACGCCAGGCGGTTGGCGGGCGGGTATCGATGCCAGGTGGTAGCGCCTCGTTCCGGGGCTGTGCAGGCGGCGAGCGGACTTCCGGTCCACGCCGAGTACGGGGTGGACGACCTGGATCCTGAAAGTGTCGACACGTTGGTCTTGGCCGGCGGCAAGGGAGTCGACCGGGCGTGCCTTGATGCGGGGCTGACCGGGTGGATCCGGGAGGCCGGGGCGAGCGCGCGCCGCGTAACCTCGGTGTGCAGCGGGGTGTTCCTGCTGGCTGCCGCCGGACTCCTCGATGGGCGCAGGGTCACCACTCATTGGGCCCGGGAGCAGCAGCTCATCAGGGAGCATCCGGAGGTTGATGTCGACTGCGAGCCCATCTTCATCCGGGACGGGCGTGTGGACATCGGCCGGTGTCACCGCCGGATGGATCTCGCCCTGGCGCTCGTGGAGGACGATCTGGGGCGGGGGATCGCCCGTGCTGTTGCACGCGAGATGGTCATGTTCCTGCGCAGGCCCGGCGGTCAGTCCCAGTTCAGCGTGGCGCTGTGGTCGAAAGAGCCGGCGACCGACCCGGTCCGTGCCGCGGTGTCAGCGATTCATGCCGATCCCGGTGCTCGGCACGGAATCGCCGAACTTGCGCAGAACGCGCGGCTCAGTCCGCGTCATCTGCAGCGCCGGTTCACCGCCGAACTGGGTATGCCGCCAGCCTCGTACGTGGAACGCGTACGCGTCGAGGCCGCCCAGCGCGCGCTCGCCGAGGGCCACGACCCGGTCGAGGCCATCGCCCGGCGCTGCGGCTTCGGCACCGCCGAGACACTGCGCCGCACCTTCCACCGTCACCTGGGCATTGCGCCCTCCGACTACCGGGCCCGTTTCCGGTCCACCACCTCCGCTGCGGAACCGCAACAGGAACAGGAACATTCATGACCACCTACGGGCTGCTGATCTTCAACAATGCCGAGGAGCTGGACTTCGTCGGCCCCTGGGAGGTGTTCACCGCCTCCTCGATGCTGCGCGACGGCAGGGACACCGCCGTCCTCATCTCCGAGAAGCCCGAGCCTGTGCGCTGCGGCAAAGGGATGCGTGTCCTGCCAGACCACACATTCGGCGACCACCCGCCCCTCGACGTACTGCTGGTCCCGGGCGGACGCGGGGCTCGCGAGACAGAACCGTACAACCCGGTCGTCACCGACTGGATCACCCGAACCGCGGCGCAGGCCTCCTGGGTCAGCAGCGTGTGCACCGGTGCGGTGCTCATTCACGCCGCTGGTCCCGCGCGCGGGCGGCGCGTCGCCACCCACCGGAGCCACGAGGACGAGCTTGAGGCTCTCGGTGACGTCACCGTCGTCCGTGACGCCCGGTACGTCGTGGACGGAAATCTGGTCACCAGCCAGGGAGTCTCCGCCGGGATCGACAGCGCCCTGTGGCTGGTGGGCCAAATGCACGGGCGCGAGCACGCCCGCGCGGTACGCCAGTACATCCAGTACGATCCTGCGCCGCCCTACCTCGCCGACGAACCCATCGTCGGCTGACCGGAACCGGCAGCCGCGCTCGGCCCCAGGCAACCAGCCCGACGCGTACCACCGGACTCGACGAGCGCTGCACCTCGCTGCGCGGGCCGGACCTGACTTCCGCCGGCCTCGAACGGTAGCCGCAGGACCCGGCAGGCGGTGTCGATCGCTGCGACGGAGACGGTCTCGGTCAGGTTGTGGTGCAGGCCGGTCATGGCGCGTCCTTCCTGGGGCGGTTCAGCGGCTGCTCCGAGCGGTCGAGAGCGGGCAGGGGACGCTGATCGGTGTGGAGGCGGACGGCCTGGCGGGCGTTCAGGCTGACCACCTCGCTGGGCTCCGGCCCGGGCAGAACCGGTGCCAGCCCGGTGACCGTCACGGTGGGGGAACGGCTATCGGTCTGAGCGGCCTTGCGGGCTTCGAGGGCGACGATGTCGGCGGGGTGGGCACCGGCTGCGAGGGCGGACCGGATGCCAGCGATCACATCGCGGTGTTCAAGGTACCGGTGCAGCAGTAGCACGTGGACCAGGTGCTTGGTGCCCTCAAGTAGACGGAGAAGCCGGCCCGGCAGGCAGCGACCGAGAGCGCGACGGCGATGCGGGTCTTGCCGACCCCGGGCGGTCCCAGCAGGGCCGCGTTGCTCTTGGCCTCGGCGAAGACGAGGGTGGCGAGGTCTTTGATTCTGCGGGGGTCGAGTTCGGGCTGGAAAGTGAAGTCGTATTCGTCGAGGTTCTTGTGGTGCGGCAGTTTGGAGAGCCGCAGGCCCTGGCGGAAGCGGCGGTCGTCACGGACGGCGAGTTCTTCGGCCAGGACGAGGTCGAGGAAGTCAAGGCACCCCATCTTGGCCTCGTCCGCCCGGCCGGCGTACTGCTTCAGGCTCTCGGCCAGGTGGGGCAGGCCGAGCTTAGCGGCCGTGGTGCGGATTCGGGTGCTGACCAACTCGCTCGACTGGGCTCCTCCGGTGTGGGGTGGGTGGTGAAGGGACGCGTTCCGGTCAGTTCGTCATAGACCGGCAGAGGCTGGCGGCCGACCTCGACTCGGACGGCCGCGGCCCGTGTCAGGAGAGCCATCGGCGAGCGGGCGTCCTCGCCCGGGGCGCACTGCTGGCGGCGTTGAGGAGGAACATCACCGGTGGTGGTCCGCCTGTTCTTTCCGTCATCGCCGAGCTCGGCTACATGGAACTCGACCGCCGCGGCGCCGAACTCCTCTTCCAGTTCCTTACCGAACGCGAGGAGAAGAACAGCGTGGCCATCGCCTCCAACGAGTCCTTCGGGGGCTGGACCAAGACGTTCACCGACCCCCGCCTTCGCGCGGCCATCGTCGACCGCCTCACCTTCAACGGCACCATCATCGGGACCGGCCCCGACTCCTACCGCCTCGCCAGCACCCGAGCACGCGCCGAAGCCGCGGCCAGCCAGGTTCCGGTGGGAGCGTCGGCCACTTCTCCAGTCTCAGGGGGAGCTGGCCGACGAGCCATCGGAGCGAAGCAGGGTCCGCAACTCGTCGGGGGTGACAGGCCCCGGGTCACGAACGGGCTGGCCGACGTCGGCAGGCCAACTGGGACGGAAGCGTTCGACGAAGTCTGTGAAGTCGGTCCGTAGATACCGAGAGTCGCACGGCTTCAGCCGGATCTGCTGGCGGCTGTCTGCCCACCAGATCTCGAAATCGGCAACCGTGCCCTCCGCTGGCCAGTCTTCACCCTCGCTTGGCAGCAGAACGTCGACAAAGCCTCCGACGCTCAGGCCGATGTCCACGAAGATCCCGATCGCACCGGGCCTAGAGATCGTCTTCAAAGGTCAGATCCAGAGCATGATGGAGGCGATGGTGACGGCCGCCTGGTAGGACTCGCGGGTTTTGTCATAGCGGGTGGCCAGTCCGCGCCACTGCTTGAGGCGGTTGAAGCAGCGCTCGACGACGTTGCGGCGGCGGTAGATGCACCGGTCGAAACCGGGCGGCCGTCCGCCGCGTGTGCTGCGGTTCAGCCGGCCCAGGATCTGGTCGGCGCGTTCGGGGATCGTGTGGGGGATGCCGCGTCGTCGCAGGTAGGCGCGGATCTTTCGAGAGCTGTAGCCCTTGTCGGCGACCACGTGGTCGGGCCGGGAGCGTGGACGCCCGGACCCGACTCTGGGCACGCTGATCGAGTCCATCACCTTCTCGAGGCGGGTGCAGTCGTTGGCGTTGCCGCCCGACAGGACGAAGCCGAGAGGACGGCCGCGCCCGTCGCAGGCCAGGTGGACCTTCGTGCTCAGTCCACCACGGGATCGGCCGAGGGCGTGATCACCCGCTTCGTCCCTGTCGACCGCCCCCTTTTGCCGCCGGCGGCATGCTGGTGGGCCCGAACGATGGTGGAGTCGACCGACACCAGCCAGTCGATGTCCCCGGCCGCGTCCTTCTCCGCCTGGACGGCCCGCAGCATGCGCGAGAACGTCCCGTCCAGCGCCCACCTGCGAAAACGTGTGTACAAGGTCTGCCAGGAGCCATAACGTTCCGGCACATCACGCCAGGCTGATCCGGTCCGCAGCTTCCACACGATGCCGTTCAGTACCAGCCGGTCGTCCGAACGAGGCCGCCCCGCAGTCCCCGAACTCGGCAGCAACCGCGACAGCACAGCCCACTCGGCATCCGAAAGCTCATGACGACGCACCATGACAAGCATGATCCCTCATCACCTGATCACCTTTGAAGACGATCTCTAGGAACCTTCACCACGGTGCCCTTGAAGACCTGCCCAAAGCGCAGGTCTCTCCGAATCCGAGTCCACTCGGCATCTGTCACCACGAACAGATCATCGCACCTTCGTCCGTCTGCCTCAGCGGCACGGCACTGCCATCAATTCTCATGAGCATCCGCGGGCTCTGGCTCACTTTCCGTGAGGCGTGCACGGTGAGTGATCGCTGACGCTCGGGTGAGTCGCCGGGACGTTGCCCGAAAGTAGTCACTGGTGACCTTGGTGTGGCTGACAGTTCGGCGTCATGAAGGAAACGACGCTGCGGCTGAAGGAACTGCTGTTCCCGTCGATCGCGGACGTGGCAGTGCTGTCCGTAGACATGAACAACGGTGCGATACGCATCGAGGTCCGTGTGACAACGATCGGCTCGGAATGTCCGGACTGCGGCAGCTGGTCGAGCCGGGTACACAGCTCCTACCTGCGGTTCCCAGCCGACGTGCCTACTGCGGGGCGGCGGGTGGTCGTCTGTCTGCACGTCCGCCGGTTCTTCTGCCCGGATGCTTCATGCGGACGGCTGACGTTTGTCGAGCAGGTGCTGGGGCTGACCCGACGGCACAGTCGGCGGAGCGAGCGCCTGCGTCAGGTGTTGGCTGCGGTTGGCCTCGCGCTCGCAGGCCGGACCGGAGCACGGATGGCCCGGGTCTTCGAAATGCCCGTCAGCCGCAGTACTGTGCTGCGGCTGGTCGCCGCACTGCCCGAGCCGCACCTCCGGCCCCCCGGGTGGTCGGCGTCGACGAGTACGCCACGCGAAAGGGCCGCGTCTACGGCACGGTCCTGGTCAACGTCGAGACCCGACGGCCCGTGGACCTTCTGCCTGATCGGAAAGCATCCAGCCTGGCCAGGTGGCTCGCCGAGCGGCCCGGCATCGAGGTCGTCTGCCGGAATCGAGCTCCCTTCTTCGCGGAGGGCGCCACGGCCGGGGCGCCCCAAGCGGTCCACGTCGCCGACAGGTGGCATCTGTGGAACAACCTCGGTGAGGCCACCGAGCGAGCCGTTGCCCGCCACCGCCAGTGCTTACGCGTCCTGGTCCCCGAGCCTGGATGTCAGAGGGCCGGGGAGTCCCCCGAGGAGACATCGGACTCGCCGTGGCAGAGCCAGCGGTTCGCCAATCGCATCCGGGCCAGGCACGCCACCGTCCACGCGATGCTGGAAGCCGGCCACAGCCGCCGCGAGCCGAGAACAAAGTCTTCCTCTGGCGGGCGGCATCCAGGCGGCCGGTTCGCGGTCGGCCTTGGACCGGTTGGTCTTCGCGGTCACCGCGACCAGGGAGCGCTCCGCGACAACGGCCTGTGCGGCGGACGGGCGGAAACACTCAGCGCGCATCGAATGCCGCCTGCAACGCGTCCGCCGCGGGAACGATGACAACCGCGTTTCCTCGAAGCTCCACAGGGAGGTGACGACGCTCCTTCTCATGGAAGATCAGCGCGTCACCTTCCTGAGGGACGATCGAGGCTCCGAGGGCTGCCGCCAGCCGGGAGATCACACCGAGCATCGCGCCTTTGGCAAAGTGCGTCACCGTCACGCCCGTCATCCCGCTCGCGCCGTGGGACCCGTGGTAGAGATCCGCTTCGCCCCCGTCCTCCGCGCGAAGCTGGGAGAAGCCCTCCTCCGGGCTGCCCGCCACCACGTACGGCTCGGTCACCTGCCGGAAGCGCACGGCGTCCAACGCGACAACCTCGCTGTCTACAAACTTGAGCAGGAAGATGCTGTAACTCACGGACACACCTTCCCATCGTCATGACCCGCCGGACACACCCGACTCCTCAATCCGCGCCGCAGCGCGACTCGGGCACGCGACCGGATGCTCCAGGCCGTCCAGGCGAAGGCGGACGCCGCGGGTGACATCGATTGGCTGGTGTCGGTCGACTCCACCATCGTCCGGGCTCACCAGCACGCCGCCGGGGCCCGAAAAGAGGGCGCCAAAGCCCGGCCCTAAGACGGTCCCGGGGCGGACTGACCAGCAAGATCCACCTCGCCTGCGACGCGGTCGGTCGGCCGCTCGCGTTCGTCCTGACCGTCGGGAACACCAACGGCTGCACCCAGTTCACCACTGATGGACGCCATCCGGATGCCCCAGACCGGGCCGGCCCCGCACCAGGCCCGGTCATGTCAGCGGCGACAAGGGCTACGGCTCGAAAGCGATCCGCAGCTGGCTGCGGCGCCGCGGCATCCCGCACACCATCCCCGGACGGGCCGACCAGGTCCGCAACCGGGCCCGCAAGGGCAGCCTCGGCAGCCGCCCTCCGGCCTTCGACAAGGAGATCTACAAGCACCGCAACGTCGTGGAACGGTGCTTAACCGCTTGAAGCAGTGGCGCGGCATCGCCACCCGCTACGACAAGACCGCCCAGTCCTACGAAGCAGCCGTCACCCTCGCATCGATCCCCATGTGGGCCTGACACTTTGACGACAACTCCTAGGGGTCGTCTTCAAAGGTCAGATCCAGAGCATGATGGAGGCGATGGTGACGGCCGCCTGGTAGGACTCGCGGGTTTTGTCATAGCGGGTGGCCAGTCCGCGCCACTGCTTGAGGCGGTTGAAGCAGCGCTCGACGACGTTGCGGCGGCGGTATATGCACCGGTCGAAACCGGGCGGCCGTCCGCCGCGTGTGCTGCGGTTCAGCCGGCCCAGGATCTGGTCGGCGCGTTCGGGGATCGTGTGGGGGATGCCGCGTCGTCGCAGGTAGGCGCGGATCTTTCGAGAGCTGTAGCCCTTGTCGGCGACCACGTGGTCGGGCCGGGAGCGTGGACGCCCGGACCCGACTCTGGGCACGCTGATCGAGTCCATCACCTTCTCGAGGCGGGTGCAGTCGTTGGCGTTGCCGCCCGACAGGACGAAGCCGAGAGGACGGCCGCGCCCGTCGCAGGCCAGGTGGACCTTCGTGCTCAGTCCACCACGGATCGGCCGAGGGCGTGATCACCCGCTTCGTCCCTGTCGACCGCCCCCTTTTGCCGCCGGCGGCATGCTGGTGGGCCCGAACTATGGTGGAGTCGACCGACACCAGCCAGTCGATGTCCCCGGCCGCGTCCTTCTCCGCCTGGACGGCCCGCAGCATGCGCGAGAACGTCCCGTCCAGCGCCCACCTGCGAAAACGTGTGTACAAGGTCTGCCAGGAACCATAACGTTCCGGCACATCACGCCAGGCTGATCCGGTCCGCAGCTTCCACACGATGCCGTTCAGTACCAGCCGGTCGTCCGAACGAGGCCGCCCCGCAGTCCCCGAACTCGGCAGCAACCGCGACAGCACAGCCCACTCGGCATCCGAAAGCTCATGACGACGCACCATGACAAGCATGATCCCTCATCACCTGATCACCTTTGAAGACGATCTCTAGCACTCTGATGGCACCTCGGCAGTGCCGGTCACCAGGTGGTGCCGGCGGGCTCCTCGATGGTGGCGTTGATGCGGTTGAAGAAGTTGGTAAGGCCGATCATCAGGATGATCGCGGAGAGCTGCTCCTCGTTGAAGTGGTCCGCGGCCTCTTTCCAGACCTCGTCGGGGACAGCCTTGCCGGAGCGATCGGCGATCCGGGTGGCGGCCTCAGTCAGGGCCAGGGCCGCGCGCTCCTCGTCGGTGAAGAACGGAGTCTCGCGCCAGGCGGCCACGGCGTGGAGGCGTTCGTCGCTCTCACCGTGCTTCTTCGCGCCCGCCACGCCGGCGAACACGCAGGCGCTGCAGCCGTTGATCTGGCTGGCGCGCAGGTGGACCAGTTCCAGGATCTGGGGGGAGACGCCGCCCTGGTACATGGCCTTGTAGATGTTCTCAATGCCCTTCATGGCGTCCGGCAGGACCAAGGCGGGGTTCTTCATCCGGGCGCTGGTCGTGGTTGCGGCGTTCATCTGATGCTCTCCTGGTGATCCGTTAGCGTCTGTCACTGGACCGACGGATCGACACGCGGGGGTGTGACAGGTGAGCGAAAGTTCTTCTCTGGCCGATCGTTTCGAGGCCGAGCGGCCCGGGCTGCGGGCGGTGGCCTACCGGATGCTGGGTTCGCTCGCCGAGGCAGAGGACGCTGTCCAGGAGGCTTGGCTCAGGCTCAGCCGCACCGACGTGAGCGACGTGAGGAACCTTGGGGCCTGGCTCACCACGGTCGTCGGCCGAATATGCCTGGACATGGTGCGCTCGCGTACCTCGCGACGTGAGGATCCGCTGCCCGGGCAGGACGGGTCGGTCCGGCTGCCGGACCCGGTGGTCACCGCGCCGGCCCGCGTCGATCCCGAGCGGGGAGTCCTGATCGCGGACGAGGTGGGCATCGCCCTCATGATCGTTCTTCAGGCCCTCTCTCCGGACGAGCGGCTCGCCTTCGTCCTCCATGACATGTTCGACGTGCCCTTCGGTAACATCGCCCCCGTTCTCGGCCGCACCACGGTCTCCACCCGACAGCTCGCCAGCCGCGCCCGGCGCCGTGTCCAGGGCGCCACCCCGGCCGCCGATACGGACAACGCCCGCAAACGCGACGTCGTCGACGCCTTCCTGACCGCCTCCCGCGGCGGCGGCTTCGAGGCACTCCTGGCCGTCCTCCACCCCGACGTCGTCGCGCGCTCCGACGGCGGCACACTCGTCCCGACCATCCTGCGGCACGGCGCGGGCGACGTGGCGTCCCAGGCCATCGCCTTCGCCCGCTTCGCGGCGAACGCACACCTGGTACTGGTCAACGGCACACCCGGCGCCGTCTCGTTCACCGAAGACCGACGACCGCTGTCCGTCATGTCGTTCACCATCCACGACGGCCGCATCACCGCACTCGACATCCTCACCGACCCCGACCGCCTGACCATCCTCAACCTGGCCAACTGACCGATACCGGCCACTCCACAGCGGACACCGCCGCCCGGGAATCAGCACGAAGGCGCACTTGACCGGGCTGAGCGCTGTTCCATCCCGGGTTCTGGCACAACTTCTGTGGTGATGGCTCGGTGCTCCGTACGTCAGGACGTTGATCCATGAGAACCAGCAGGTCAGTGCGTTGGCCCGGCGCGGTCATGAGCGCCCAGGGCGCAGCTCCACAGAAGTTGAGCCAGAACCCCATCTCGTGAACATCGACCACAGCGTGGTTCGGGTGCCTCCCCAAACGCTGGACAACTGCTGCCGAACTCCGTGAACAACGCCAACCGGACCACCGGACAGAGTGAGTGCCCGTTCCGGCGTGGTGGGTGGTGGGCGTATTGCGTGGTCGCGGGCTCCTGACCTGCGGTGGTGAGAAAGACTCACCGCGCCCGGGTCAGTTGGTGTCGAGGACCTGGAGCTCCCCGATCCGTGCCGTCCAGCCGGTGGCGCGGGTCTCGGTGAACTCGCCCTCATCGCCGAGGGCGGGGGCGGGGCAGGGACGGTCCAGGCGATCGACCACATCGCGGTCGCGGCACCCCGGTAGTGGCCGTCCGGCTTGTCGGATGCGGCCCGTTGGCAACGGTGTCCGCAGTCCGGTGACATGTTCTTGCCCTGGTCCGGGGTGTAGGGGGTGCCGGGGCCGTACCAGGTGACCGTGGTGCCGTCGCTCATCGCCCACACGGTCTGCGGGCATCTTCGCGGACGCGGTGACGCTGCCCGCCGCCGCGGACACGGACACCGGGCCGAACGTGGAGGGGGACGGGTCCGCCCACATCCACATCGGCATGCCGACCACGCACTTCCCCGCTGCCCGAGGACTCGCCACGTCCGGGCCGGTGAGCTTCATGGAGGCGGCGGCGCGGCGTGCCACGGCTTCCGGGTCGGTGACCGGGGCGGCGGCCGGGGCCTGGCCGTCCGGGAGCCATACGGTCCGCGCGCCCTGCGCGTTCGGGCAGTTGACGCCGTAGACAGCACCCTTCTCCGTCCGGTCGTGGCCTTTCCAGAGCATGTTGTCCGGCGGGGGCTGCGGGTCGAGGCGGGGTACGTGCACGACGGCTTCGAGCCGCCGCCGGAAGCGCCGGCGGGCGTGGTAGCCGTACCGCCGCCACCCATGCCGGGCGCGCCGTCGCCGTCTTCGGCGCAGACCTTGGCGAACATCGTGGCGCCCTTGCAGATCCCGCCGCCGCGGCCGTTGTCGGCGTGCGCGGCCGCGGCGAGGACGCCGGCCAGGACCACCCCGGCTACTCCGGCTGTCGTGCGGTTCAGCACGTCGCACCTCGCCGCCCTGAGGGTCGATGTCGGTCACCATCCAGCGGCCGTCCCAGCGTTGGGCGGTCGCGGTCATGACGTACCGGAGCGGCTGCTGGGTGGGGAGCGGGATGGCCTTCTTGGCCCGGACGTCGTAGGTCTCACAGGCGGAGAGGACCACGCGGTCCGACAACGTCGCGGTGGGTGTCTGCGCCTCCGAATCGAGGGCGGTCGCCTCCGCCTCGTGCGCCAGCCCGCTACGCACCACGCACCACAGTCCCGGCCTGCTTCATGTTCGCGAGGTCGTTGCGGATCTGTCCGATCGCCTCCGTGGTGGCGTACTTCTCCAGGTCGGCGCCCTTCGCGTAGCCTTGCAGGGCATTCGCCGAAGCCTGCAGGTCAGAAAGTTCCGACCGGCAAGGACTTGGGCGGCCGCTACTTCTGGTCCTCCGACGGGCTGATCGTTCAAGGGCCCGGCATCGACATTATGGCCCAGGTAATCGCCGGTTTGCTCGACTCCGGTGAGTTCGAGCAGGTGCTTCAGCGACTCGATGACGAGTGACCACCGCGGCTGCATTCTGAAGCGACCAGCAAGGTGGCTGGTATGGCCAACACCATCGCCGTCCACCGTCGAGCACGGCAGCCGGCGGCATACACCCGATGGGGCGTCGCCTCGGGCCGTCAGGCGACAAGGCGCACGCGGTCCCGCGCGAGCCAGCCGCTCCCAATCGCTGCGTGATCACAACCCCTCGATCAGGGGCCTTGGCCGTACCCCTCACGGGACGGCCGCTCGCGGCGTCCGTAGGGCACTGCGGGGTGCCGCAGGTGCCTTACGGACGCCGCAGGATCACTGCGGGACAACGGCCGCGGCGATCTCGTCGTAGGTCGCGTCGCTGACCAGGCCCGTGTCGTCCAGGACGTTCTGATGGTCGAGAACGGTGAGGTTGGTCAGGCCGGCGAAGTCACGGACCACCGAGTTCTTGGTGGTGGCGCGGACCTGCGCGATCGTGAGGAACACCTTGCCGTGCGAGGCCCGCAGGATATTGGCGAAGTGCTCATCGAACTCAGATCCCCGGGCATTCTGCAGTTTCCGTACAAGGGCTTGCTGTTCGGGTGTGGCCTCGTCGGGGATGTTGACGTTCAGGGTCCGGGCGGCTTCGCGCACCTTCGCGTCGAGCCTGCTGTGCCCCTCCATCAGGTGAAGCCCGGCCCGCTTGACCGCTTCACTCGACGCATGGGTCTGGGCAAGCCGACCGACCGGCGCCTCCCAGAGATTGGCCTGCCGCACCTTCATCAGCAGCGTCTTGTCCAGCTCACTGATCTCACCACCCGTCGCCACCTCCCCACCAGGGGTGGCAGGCGCCGCAGTGGGGAAGCCGGCGGATATCGGCTCCGAGGCGCTGGCGCTGCCGCGCGTGCCCCACAGGGCCGCAGCGGCGAGAACCATGACGAGCGTCGCCACGACAGCCGTGACGAGACCGCGTGGGTACGGGGATTTAAGGCTTCGCGCATGTGCGTTCATGGCATCTCGTACGGAGACTGGGCGCCCCACGTTCACTCATTCCCCGTACGAATCGGTGCGAGTGTCGGATGGCCCCGTCCTCGACAACGCCGGCACGGCACAGAATCGGGCGGCGAGCCGACGCACACCGCAGCCCCGGGAGAGAGCGAGGCCGGAGTCGAGTGGGCGTTGTTGTCGCCTCTCCGCTCGCGTCGCGTTGGCGGAAGCAGGGGCGCGTAAGCACCCTGGTGAACGGCTGGGCCGCGCAGCAGGCCGCTTATCGCCGAAATAGCTCCTGGGCTGAGGCGTGATGCGGGTAGCCCGAACGATTCCGGGGGATTCACGCCTCTTGCTGAAAATGGTTCGCCCACACCATGGGGCATACCGCAGGCGGCCATCGGCCTCACCACATCCGCCGCACCGCCTTGGCCGTACTCGCCCTCGTTGCCACCCGCACAACCAGCACACCCACCGGCCCCCAGGCCGACGACGCCGCCCCTCAGCGCCCGTTTCGCCTCCCCGGGCGTACCGGGATCCGACGAGCGACGGGCTGCTTTCTCCCCCGTCGGCTTCCGTGGGGAGGCGTTCTCCGGCCCCTGGCGCGAGGCCACTGCATCGCGGCAGGAGACGTGAACCATCGGAGGGATGCCATGGTCCCCGACGAAGGTTCCCGGCCCCCGGGTTCGCGATAGCAGGTGTCGGCCGCGTTGGCAAAAGGGATCCGGCAGCGAAACGACAGCCGTGAGCGGTGCGGTCATATCGGTCGCAACTGCCCCGCTCCATCGCTGAACTGAGTTGTCGCACAGGTCTTTTCGGAGCCGCCCTGCAGGGAGCACTGAAACCGATTCTTTATGGAAAGCACCACAACCATGTGCGCGCGTGACACATGTCACCGCGTATTTCCGGTGGTTGTCGCGTCTCTGCCCGATTTCCGAACTGGACGCACCCTCCGAGGCCCGTCTTTGATGTGGGATCTGACAGTGCGCCGACGGCCGGGAGTATTCCCTGGTCAGGTCCAGCGGAGTAGAGGGGAGCCGTGATGCCACAGCGTTCACGGAGGGTGTTCAGCAGGCGTCAGATGTTGGCCGTTTTCACGGGTGTGGCGGCGGGTTCGGCGCTGTCCTCTGTGAGGGTCTGGAGCAGTCCGGCGTACGCAGCGGCCGGTGCGGGCGTCGGTGCGGTGCCCGAGGGGGCCGGTCTTCCGGACACCGCCCGGGGCAAGGTGGTGTGGGCGTACAGGTCGGGGGGTCGGGCCGTGCGCACGGCCGCGGCGGCGGCGCTGGTGGGCAGTGCGGCCGAGGTGACGGCCTTCCTCGACCAGCGGTTGCCCGCGGCCCGTGCCGAGGACAACAAGTTCACCCTCTTCAAGGCGTTGGGCACGGCGGGCAAGGCGACGCGTGACGGTATCGGCGGGGCACTGTCCGGCGGGGACGCGGCGGTCGAGACCTTCCTGAAGGGTGGCTTCCGCACGGCGATACGTGAGGACCTCAAGGTGGCCGTGACGACGGTCATGGCCCACGGCGGGCGTGGCGTGAAGCGTGAGGCGGCCGCCGCGCTGGAGGCCGACTCGGACTTCGCGTTGCGCGCGTTCCTCAGCGGAGGGCAGTTCACCGCCCACGAGGAGGACGAACGTGTGCAGGTGACATCCATCCTGCTGTCGGCATCGCCGCAGGTGCGTGAGTACGCCGAGCGGGCACTGGACGACGGGTCGCCGCGGGCCATCCGGTGGTTCCTGGAGACGGGGCAGCACATCGCCCGTGCGCGGGACGAGGAATCGGCGACGATCCAGCAGCTGGTGAAGACGGTTGAGGCGGAGGGACGCCGGGCCGGGCGGAAGACCGATGAAGCCGTCGAACTGTCCGCGCAGGCGGTCCAGGCGGCCGAGAAGGCGAAGGCGGCAGCGCTGGAGGCCAAGGCCGAGGCCGAGGCCGCCGAGCAGGACGTCCAGCTCTCGGCCAGGGCGGCGAACAAGGCGGCGCAGGCGGCCAGGGGGGCGGCCGCGGCCGCGTCGACCGCGGTGTCGGCCTCGCGAACGGCGCAGGCCGCTTCGCGGCGTGCGGTGGCTGCGGCGCAGGCGGCCGCCGCGGCTGCCGCGTCGGCGGGCGTGCCGCGGCACGGGCGTATCGTGCCGCGATCGCCGCTTCCAGGACTCGGCGCAGGCGTCGGCGGCCAGGGCGGCGGCGCAGGCCGCCCGGAGCATGGTCAATTTCGTGCGTTCGGTGGCGCTGAAGGCCGAGGTCGCGGCCGTGGCGGCGGTGCAGGCCGACCGCGCGGGCGAGGCCGCCGCCAGCTCGGCGGTCAACGCGGCCGCCGCCGCGCGTGCCTCGGCCTCCGCGGCGGTGGCCGCCGGCGCGGCGCAGTCGGAGTCCGCCGCCGCGCGGCAGGCCGCCGCCGTCGCGGAGGCCGCCGCTGCCAGGGCGACTCAGGCCGCGGCGAGGTCGCGGTCCCTGGCGGGGCAGGCGGCTGCCGCAGCACGTCTGGCGCGGGATGCGGCGAACAGCGCCGCCGACCATGCCGCGAAGGCTGCCGATGCGGCTGAGGAGGCGGCCGACCACGCCGGTGAGGCGGTGGATTACGCCAACCGGTCCACGGCTGCCGCGAAGGCTGCCGTGGAGGCGGCGAACAAGGCAGCTGACGCGGTCGTCAAGGCGCGTGCGGTCGAGCAGGCGGCTCGTGAGGCGGAGACCGCCAGTCTGGCCGAGGAGACCGACGAGGCGATCGAGGCGGCGCGTCTCGCGGCGAGCGAGGAGATCGGTGAGCTGGAACGGGTCAACGGTGAGCGGACGCAGGAAGCCCGCTTGTCCGAAGAGATCCGGGGGTTGATCAGTTCCGCGGAGTCGGCGCTGCAGGACGGGCGGAGCGCCGAGGCGGTGGCGGCCGGGCGTCAGGCGGCGGTCCAGCTCATCGACGTTTCGGGCACCTGGACTCGGGAGGCGGCGGAGTTCGCGCTGGCCGGTTCGGACGAGGACGTCGTCCACTGGATCGAGGCCGACCGCGTCATCGCGCTGCGGCAGGACAACGCCGAGAACGTCGCGGCGATCGCCGCGGTGTCGACGTCGAAGGTGGCCAACGCGGCCGGCGAGGTCCTCAAGACCCAGGACCCCGCCAAGATCAAGGCGTTTCTCGAGGGCGGGGCGGTCGAGGCGGCCAAGGAGGACAACCAGGTCGAGGTGACCACGCTGCTGGCCGACGACGCCACCGGCCCCGCGGTGCGGCGCAAGGCCGAGGCCGCGCTGGACAAGGGAACCGCCGAGGCTCTGCACACCTTCCTGCACGTCGAACGCGCCGCGGCGGTCCGTGAGGACGACCGGGTGTCGGCCACCACCCTTCTGGTGAACGGGGGCCCCTACCTCCAGGCCGCGGCCGAGGTCGCGCTCGAAGGCGACACGCACATGCTGCGCCAGTTCGTCGGGACCACGCAGCACCACTTCGCGCGGCTCGACCACGATCACGCGACGCACATCAGCGCGATACACGCGGCGATCGCACGCGCCGCCAAGACAGCCGCGGACGCGCAGGAGGACGCGGCAAGGGCCTCCGAGGCAGCGGCCCTCGCGCGTGACGCCGCCGCCGAAGCTACCGAGTGGGCCACGCTCGCCGACGGCTACGCCGACGACGCCAGGAAGTCCGCGCAGAAGGCGCGCGACAACGCCGCGGCCGCGGAAGCGTCCGCGGCCGATGCCGCGCGGTCGGCCGAGACGGCCCGCAAGGCGGCCGCCGCGGCCCGCAAGGCGAGCGGAGTGGCCAGGCAGGCGGCCACGCGGGCCGTGAGGTCCGCCGGGATCGCCGCGTCCCATGCCGCGCACGCCCAGGCCTCGGCGACGGCCGCCCGGAAGGCAGCGCTCGAGGCGGGCAAGGACGCCGACGCCGCAGCCCGGGCCGCGCTCGAGGCCAGGGTTCTCGTCATCGAGGCCGCGATACGCGAGGCGGCCCAGAAGGCCCTCGACGACGCGACCGTTCCCATCAAGCCCGGGGAGAACGGCCTCCCGGAGGGCGCCGAGAGCTGTCTGACACCGTTCGGCGCCCCCATCCCGTCCGACAACGACACCAACCCGTGGGAGCTGGGGTGGAGCTGGCTCACCGGAGACGGCCCCAACTCGCAGTGCTTCGGCCCGGACGACGACTTCACCGGCATCTACCGTGATCACCAGAACACGAAGGGGACGATCGAGTACTTCGCCGGCCTTACACGGAGCGGGAACTACGAGCTGGGCCACACCTACCTGTACGACTACTCGCTCAGCGGCTTCGAGGGCGCCGGGAAGTACCTGCAGGACTACGGGACCCTCTCGACGGCCGGACTCACCGGAAATCTGGCCTACACGTTCCTGGGTTCGCACTACGTCCGCATGACTCCCATCCGCGAGAACGCGGATGGCACCGTGGTGTGGCGGTACACCGCGTTCAACGAGTCGGACATCGAGTCCGCGACCCACCCGCCCGTCATCGGATACACGGACTGGTGGAGCGACAGCGTCGGCGCGTTCATCGACGACGTCGTCGGCGACTCCGGTCCGATGTCCCCGAAGACCCAGGTCATCGAGTTCAACGTCACGCTGGGACCGTGATGAGGGGGAGGACGGGCAAACGGTGGCCGCGGCTGCGATGGTCCGCCGCCGTGGCCGCGGTCGCTTGCACCCTCCTCGTGGCAGGGTGCTCGGTTTCGGTCGACCCCGGCGAACTGCCCGGCGCCTACCGCGACGAGGAGACCGGCGGCGAGATCGTGCTCAACTCCGACGGGACGTTCTTCGCGACGGGCATATCGCCGGACGACGCGACGGGCGGCGGCGGCGCCGACGCCCGCGACTTCAGCGGCCGATGGGAATTCGTCGACAGCGGTGCGAACACAGACCGCGTCTTCCTGTCGGTCGAGGACGGCGGGTTCGGCGAGGGCGATCTCATCCAGCTCTACCCGAGTGACTCCCTCGGGCGGCTGACGAATGGCGGGCCGACGGTGGCGTTCCGTCCGGACCCGGACGGTCCGCCGTCCCTGGTTCTCCGCGAGAAGGCCGCACCGTAGACCCGCGCATATCGTTCTTTCTTCTTTCAGATTCTACCGATTGTCGATTTCTAGGAGAACTGTGATGACATCACGCAGCGTACTGGCGCGCGTTCTGGGCACGGCGACCGCTGTAGGTGCCCTGGCATGGGCCGTGACGGCCGGGGTACAGCCCGCCGACGCCGGACCCGTCGCCGCGGAGGCGCCCGGCTATGCCATTGAGGACTTCACCTACCCGAACGCTGACGAGATCCTGGCGGAGCGAGGCTTCCTCCTCAAGCGCGGCGACGGCCACATCGTGCTGGACGACTGCGCGAGCGGGACGAACCTCCTGAGGTTCCTCGCCCGCGACCGGGAGGACGTGTGCTTCAAGGTCACCGGCGATGAGGGCTTCTTGACCCTGGAGCTCGACTCGGTGCACGGGGTGCGGACCGACGACTCCGGCAACACCTACCTCAAGATGACCGCCGAGGGGGACCAGGCCGAGTACGACATCCCCGCGGAGACCTGGGAGGGAGTCGGTGAGTCCGTGGACGGCCGGGAGCACGTCCTGGTCGAGATCCGGACCACAAAGTAGTCCCCGGGCCACCACGCACAGCACCGCCGTACCTGCATCCCGACGAATCCGTCTCAAGGAACCCACACATGCGACACAGCAGACCCACGCGCCTCGCGGCGCTGACCGCGGCCCTGATCGTGAGTCCTCTCACGCTGAGCGTCGCACCCGCGACCGCCGTGACCGGACCGGCATCGGACGCTGCCGACACCACCCATGCCTACACCGCTCAGCTCACCGTGGGCGAGCACGACCGCGGCTGTTCCGGCGTCCTGGTGGCGCCGATGTGGATCGCCACTTCCGCTGTCTGCTTCGGCGACGCCCCGAACGGCGTCTCGGCGGGCAAGCCCGCTCAGGCCACCACCGCCACCATCGGCCGCACCGACCTGACCACCGCCGAAGGCGCCGTCCGCGATGTGGTCGAACTCGTTCCCCGTGCCGACCGTGACCTCGTCCTCGCCCGGCTCGCCGGACCGGTGAACGACATCGCGCCCGTCCGGCTCGCCGAGGCTCCCCCCGCGTCCGGCGACACACTCACCGTGGCGGGCTACGGCCGCACCAAGGACGAGTGGGCGCCGCTGAGGCTGCACACCGGCGCCTTCACCGTCGACGCCGCCCCGGTCGGCGTCGACCTGAACATCTCGGGCAAGGACGGCGCGGCCGTCTGCGCGGGCGACGCCGGCGGGCCCGCGCTGCGCACGGTCAACGGCACACCGGAGCTCGTCGCCGTCAACAGCCGCTCCTGGCAGGGCGGATGCTTCGGCGTCGACGCGACCCGCACCGACGCTGTCAACACCCGGACCGACGACATCGCCGACTGGATCCGCGACACGGTCAACAGGCCGAGCACCACCGACTTCAACGGCGACGGCGCGGACGACGTCGGCATGCTCTACGACTACGGGACCGCCGAGGACGGCCGTAGGCGCACCGGCTTGTGGCGGTTCACCAGCACCGGCGACGATTTCGCCGCGCCGGCGAAGAACTGGGACAGCCTCAGCGACCTCGGCAGCAGCTGGACCTGGGACAGCAGCAAGCCCGTACACGGCGACTTCAACGGCGACGGCAAGGACGACATCGCCGTCCTCTACAACAACGGCAAGCAGGCCGACGGCCGCTACCGGACAGGTCTGTGGACCTTCACCAGCACCGGCGACGACTTCACCAACCCCGTCCGCACCTGGGACAGCACCGCCGACTTCGGCAGCTGGAACTGGGACAGCAGCAAGCCCGTCGCCGGAGACTTCAACGGCGACGGCAAGGACGACATCGCCGTCCTCTACAACAACGGCAGGCAAGCCGACGGCCGCTACAAGACGGCCCTGTGGACCTTCACCAGCACCGGCGACGGTTTCGCCGCGCCGGCGAAGAACTGGGACAGCCTCAGCGACCTCGGCAGCAGCTGGACCTGGGACAGCAGCAAGCCCGTACACGGCGACTTCAACGGCGACGGCAAGGACGACATCGCCGTCCTCTACAACAACGGCAAGCAGGCCGACGGCCGCTACCGGACAGGTCTGTGGACCTTCACCAGCACCGGCGACGACTTCACCAACCCCGTCCGCACCTGGGACAGCACCGCCGACTTCGGCAGCTGGAACTGGGACAGCAGCAAGCCCGTCGCCGGAGACTTCAACGGCGACGGCAAGGGCGACATCAGCGTCCTGTACGACAACGGCAGGCAAGCCGACGGCCGCTACCGGACAGGTCTGTGGACCTTCACCAGCACCGGCGACGACTTCACCAACCCCGTCCGCACCTGGGACAGCACCGCCGACTTCGGCAGCTGGAACTGGGACAGCAGCAAGCCCGTCGCCGGAGACTTCAACGGCGACGGCAAGGGCGACATCAGCGTCCTGTACGACAACGGCAAGCAGGCCGACGGCCGCTACAAGACGGCCCTGTGGACCTTCACCAGCGCGGGCAACGGCCTCGGCACGCCGGTGAAGAAGTGGGACAGCTTCACCGACTCCGGCAGCAGCTGGACCTGGAGCAGGATCAACGCCGTCTAGACCAGGGCGGATTCAGCCGGCCCGAAGGTCCACACCTCCTCAGGGGGCGTGGATCTTCGGGCCTTCCTGTGGGCCACGCCGACAGCCACGCTGTGGGCCGCCGCCTCCGACGCACGTCCCGTGTGATCGCTCTCCGTGATGTCGCAGCCTGGCCGCGCTTGGCCGGCCGTCGGCCGGGGCGCCGACTCGGCCGGGATGCGTTCCGTCGGCGCATCCTCGTGGGCCTCGCAGGACGCTGGAAGCCCGACGCGCATTCCGTCGGGCGGCGCCCCGGCCGCAGGACGAACTCCCGCCCCAGGAACCGGGCGTCACCCTGCGCGTCTCCGGCGGCGGCTTCGTCGACGATTTCGGTCAGGAGGGCGCAGCTGTCAGCTTCGACGTGGAGACTGGCAGGGCGGGGACGTACGACGTGGGCCTGCGCTACTCCAACGGTCCGAACCCGGCACCCGGCACGAAGGCGGTGAGCAGCCACGTCGACGGGGAGAAGGTGCGCCGGACCGAGCTGCTCCCCACCACCGACCGGGAGACGTGGTCCACGGCGTCACCGTCCTCGACGACGTCGCCGTCGACGGACCCACCGGGGGGTAGCGCAGCCGAGGGGACGGCCGCAGGGCGATCAGGCTTCAGGACCACGGCAGCAGGATCCGCTACCGGAACGTGTGGGTCGAGCCCCTCACCTCAACCTTCCCGTATCGCTAGGGTGCCCGCGTGACCCTTGCAGACCAGCGGCCGCTGCTGTTCCTCGATGTCGACGGACCGCTCATCCCCTTCGGTGCTTCCCGCCCGTACCCGACCTACGAGACGGGCCCCGATGCCCCGGGCACCCGGGAGAACCCGCTTCTGGCCAGGATCAATCCCCAGCACGGGTGCCGGCTCACGGCTCTGCCCTGCGAGCTGGTCTGGGCGACCACATGGATGGAGGACGCGAACACCTGGGTAGCTCCCCGGATCGGCCTGCCGTCGTTGCCGGTCCTCGGCCTGCCGTCGTCCCCCGAGGCAGAGGGCGCCGTCGGTGACGAGGAGGAAGAGGATGTGCGAATCGGGCTGCACTGGAAGACCCGCACCCTCGTCGCCCGGGCCGCCGGCCGGCCCTTCGTCTGGGTCGATGACGAGATCACCGGCACCGACCGGTCCTGGGTCGCCGTCCACCACTCGGGCCCCGCCCTGCTCCACCGGGTGGAGCCGCGGCAGGGGCTCAGGGACGTCGACTACGCGGTCATCAGCGCGTGGCTGCGGCGCCGGGCGGCCCCGTAGATCCGGCTGCCCGCCCGGGATTCACCCCGGGGGCCCGGGGGCGATGCCTCGGCGGCAGGAGAGGACCACCAGAAAGGGCCACAACGCCTGAAGAAACGTCACGACGCGCTCGGCGACGCCAGGGGCCCGTGCGCTCTGGAGCTCCGCCAGGAACCACAGGGCACTCGCGAACATGAGCGCGCTCGCGGCGAGCGACACATCCAGGCGCAGCCCCCACGGCACCGGTCTCCCGCCCCGGGTGGCGGCCAACGGTGGCCACACCGCCAGCAGCACGACGCCCACCGTGGCCACCGCCCCGTGCTCCAGCGCCCCGCCGCTGCTCGGGGCGGGCACCAGCGTCAGGGCCAGCGCCGCCAGGCCGCCGCCGGCCAGGGCCACCCGGCCGGGGAGCGCGGCCTGCCGGAGCGCGTGCGCCGTCGCCACGTAACACGTCCCCAGCACCAGCAGCATTCCTGTCATCAGCCAGTAGCTGGTGGCGCCGTAGGAGGCGAGCACGCTCAGCGTCTCCGTCGCGGGATCGTACGCCGGTCCCTGGCGCAGCTGGGCAATCATCCAGGAGCCGACGAGCAGAACGGGAGCGCACCCGGAGGAGACCAAGGCCCACCAAGGAGCAGATCGCATTGAGTCAATATAAATCGTGGTATCCGGTCTTGTGCCGGCCTCTGTGTGCTTCGGCCCTGTGTGCTCCGGCCGGCGGATCAGCTCCGCGGTGATCAAGGTAGGGGCGCGGCTCGGGGCTGGAGGGCTTCCGCGTCACGGCGGACGCCTTCGGGCGGGCCGCGGTGGAGCCGCTTACGTGCCCGGGTTCAGGTGTTGTCCGGGTCGCTGCCGCGCCGCGCACGCCCGACGCTCGCCTCGGCGCTGTCGAGCAGCATCTCCAGGGCCGTGGGGTACGCGCTGTCGTTCATTCTCGCGACCAGCAGCGGTGCGAGGGCGGCGATGTTCGGGTGGGTCGTCGCCGGCAGTTCGGCGTAGGTGGCGTGCCAGACCTGTTCGTCGGCGGCGCGGGCCGCTTCGGGCAGGGCGAGGCTCGCGGCGTCCAGGGCGGCGAAGGCGAGCGCCTGGTCGACGAAAGCCTGGTAGATCCGTACGACGTCCGGGCCGGGCAGTCCGGTCGATCGCAGGATGCCCAGGACCGTCTCGTCACCGGCGATCTCGTTGGTCCGACCGCTGACCCGGCTGGCGGTCAGCACCGCGGCTTCCGGGTGGGCCAGGTAGGCGGTGTGGATGCGCAGGCCGATCTCGCGCAGGTCCGTGCGCCACTGTCCGGTGGCCCGCCAGCCGCGCATCGCGCGTCCGATCAGTTCGTCGGCGATGGCCAGGGTCAGGTCGTCGATGCCGCGGAAGTAGCGGTAGAGCGTGCTCGGGTCGGCTCCGAGGGCGAGGCCCAGGCGGCGCACGGTCAGTCCGTCCCTGCCGTGTTCGTGGAGCATCCGCAGGGCGGTCTCGACGATCAGGTGCTGGGTGACGACCACGCCCTGGCGTGTCGGCCGCCTGCGCCGTCGCTCCTCCTCCGGGACCACCTTCTTCGCCATCGGCGCCTCTCCCCTCTCCCGACACCCGCGCGGCGGTGCCTGCCGGGTCCGCCCATCTTATGCCAACGGCGTTGACGTTACTCAAGTGCGCCCCTTTCATGGACGAACCCAAGGGCACCGGCCCGTAATGCCGGGCCCCTCGACGAAAGGCACATCCGCCATGCGTGTACTCCTCGTCGGCGCAGGTGGCGTGGGCACGGCGATCACCAGAATCGCCGCCCGCCGCTCCTTCTTCGACCACATGGTCGTCACCGACTACGACCTCTCCCGGGCCCAGGCGGCGGTGGCCGCGCTCGGCGACGACGGGGCGAGGTTCACCGCGCTGCGCGTCGATGCCTCGGACCGGGCGGCGGTCGCCGCCCTGATCGCCGAGCAGCGGTGCGACATCCTCGTGAACGCCACCGACCCGCGCTTCGTGATGCCGTTGTTCGACGCGGCGCTGGACGCCGGGGCCGACTATCTGGACATGGCCATGTCCCTGTCCTCCCCTCACCCGGAACGCCCGTACGAGGAGTGCGGGGTCAAGCTCGGCGACGGGCAGTTCGAGCGTGCCGCGGCGTGGGAGGAGTCGGGACGGCTCGCGCTCGTCGGGGTGGGCGTCGAGCCGGGGCTCTCCGATGTCTTCGCCCGTTACGCGGCGGACGAGTTGTTCGACGAGATCGAGGAGATCGGCGTCCGGGACGGTGCGAACCTCACCGTCGAGGGCTATGACTTCGCCCCGTCGTTCTCGATCTGGACGACCATCGAGGAGTGCCTCAACCCACCGGTCATCTGGGAGAAGGACCGGGGCTGGTTCACCACGGCGCCGTTCAGCGAACCGGAGGTCTTCGACTTCCCCGAGGGCATCGGTCCGGTGGAGTGCGTCAACGTCGAGCACGAGGAGGTCCTGCTGATCCCGCGCTGGGTGGAGTCCCGTCGCGTCACGTTCAAGTACGGGCTGGGAGAGGAGTTCATCGAGACCCTCAAGACCCTGCACCGGCTGGGCCTCGACCGCACGGACAAGGTGAGCGTGCCCGGTGGCGCCGTGTCGCCCCGTGACGTGGTCGCGGCGTGCCTGCCCGACCCGGCCTCCCTGGGCGAACTGATGCGGGGAAAGACCTGTGCCGGTACGTGGGTGAAGGGCACGAAGGACGGCGCGCCCCGCGAGGTGTACCTCTACCACGTGGTCGACAATGAGTGGTCGATGCGCGAGTACGGCTCCCAGGCCGTGGTCTGGCAGACGGCGGTCAACCCGGTGATCGCCCTGGAGCTGGTGGCGGGCGGTGTCTGGAGCGGCAGAGGTGTGCTCGGCGCGGAGGCGCTGGACCCCCGGCCGTTCCTCGATCTGCTCGTCGCGTACGGGTCGCCGTGGGGCCTGCGTGAACAGTGAGATCGCGGTCCCGTGCGTACCCTGCCCCGGCCCCGTGGGGAGAAGCCGGAAAGTTCCGGGCGACGATGTCGAGAACCCGGATCCGGCTCCGTCCCCGTAGTGACAGCGGCCGGAAGGGGCCGCCCAGTACCGAGGAGAGACATCATGGCCAAGTATCTGCTGCTCAAGCACTACCGCGGCGCCCCGGCAGCGGTCAACGACGTGCCGATGGACCGGTGGACGCCCGAGGAGATCTCGGCGCACATGCAGTACATGCAGGACTTCGCGGACCGGTTGGAGAAGTCCGGGGAGTACGTCGACGGTCAGGCGCTCGCCCCCGAGGGCTCGTGGGTCCGGTACGACGGTGAGGGCCGCCCGCCGGTGACCGACGGGCCGTTCGCCGAGACGAAGGATCTCATCGCCGGCTGGATGATCATCGACGTGGACAGCCACGACCGGGCCGTCGAGCTGGCCGGGGAGCTGTCCGCCGCTCCCGGGGCGGGCGGGAAGCCGATCCACGAGTGGCTGGAGGTGCGCCCGTTCCTGACCGCGCCGCCCACCGTCACGGAGTGACGTCCCGATGGACGAGCTCCTGCTGCGAAGTCTCACCCCGAGCGTGCTCGCCGTCCTCGTCCGCCGCGGAGCCGACTTCGCGGCGGCCGAGGACGCCGTGCAGGACGCTCTGGTGGAGGCGGTCCGCGTATGGCCGGGCGACGCGCCGCGGGACCCCAAGGGCTGGCTGGTCACCGTGGCCTGGCGGCGGTTCCTCGACGCGACCCGGGCGGACGTCTCCCGGCGCCGCCGCGAGGACCGCCTCGATGAGGAACCCGTGCCGGGTCCCGCGCCGACGGTGGACGACACGCTCCAGCTCTACTTCCTGTGCGCCCACCCCTCGCTGACGCCGTCGTCGGCGGTCGCGCTCACGCTGCGCGCCGTCGGCGGGCTCACGACCCGCCAGATCGCCCGGGCGTACCTGGTGCCCGAGGCGACCATGGCGCAGCGGATCAGCCGGGCGAAGCGCACCGTCTCCGGTGTGCGGTTCGACCGGCCCGGCGATGTCTCCACCGTGCTGCGCGTGCTGTATCTGGTGTTCAACGAGGGCTATTCCGGGGATCTCGACCTCGCCGCGGAGGCGATCCGGCTCACCCGGCAGCTCGCGGCCGCGATCGACCACCCGGAGGTGGCGGGGCTGCTCGCCCTCATGCTGCTCCACCATGCCCGGCGCGCCTCCCGGACCGCGCCCGACGGAAGCCTGGTGCCGCTCGCGGAGCAGGACCGGGGGCGGTGGGACACCGGAATGATCGCCGAGGGTGTGGAGATTCTGCAGGCGGCCCTCGCCCGGGACCGGCTGGGCGAATACCAGGCGCAGGCAGCCGTCGCGGCGCTCCACGCGGACGCGCCGACCGCCGAGGAGACCGACTGGGTGCAGATCGTGGAGTGGTACGACGAGTTGGCGGGCCTGACGGACAGCCCGGTCGTCCGGCTCAACCGGGCGGTGGCTGTCGGCGAGGCCGACGGTCCACGCGCCGGGCTGGCCGAACTCGCCACGCTGAGCGACTCGTTGCCCCGCCATACGGCGGTCGCGGCGTATCTGCACGAACGGGACGGCGACCTGCCGACGGCCGCGCGGCTGTACGCGGAGGCTGCCCACAAGGCGCCGACGCTCGCCGAGCGCGACCATCTGACGCGCCAGGCCGCGCGGCTCAACGCCCGCCGCCGGACATGACGTTCCGGCACTTCCCGCACCCCGGCGGCCGACCGGGCGATGGCGAACGCGGCCCGCCGGGCGTCGTGTTCGACCCGGGTTCACGTATGCCCCCTCCTGGCGTGGCTCGCGCCTGGCGCGCCGGTACTCGTCACGTCGGACGCCGGCCGGGTGGGGACAGGCGGTTCACCTCCTCCCCGTCTTCCGCGCGCTGGTGGCCGCGGCGGGCGTCCCGGTCGAAGATGCCCAGCAGCTCGCACGGACCGCCCTCGGCGCCGATCGCGTGCGGAAGCATCGTGGGGAACTCCGCCGCCTGGTTCGTCTCGATCCGCAGACGCCGGTTGCCCAGGAGCAGGATCGCGGTGCCGGACAGGACGACGAGCCATTCCCGCCCCGGATGCGCGCGCAGGTGGGAGGGGTGGTCGGGCGGTGGCTCGGTCATGCGCTGGCGGATGACCGTCATGCCGGGCTCCGCCTTGATGGGCCACCGCATCTGGCCGCGCGCTCCGTCGATCATCGGATGGGAGACGATGTCATCGGAGGCGGTCTCGACGAGCCGGTCGAGCGAGGTGTCCAGGGCGCGGGCGAGCGTGACGAGCTGGTCCAGGGCCAGTCGGCGCCGGCCGTTCTCGATGCGGCTGAGCGTGGACTGGCTGACCTTCGCCCGGGCGGCCAGCTCCTCCAGGGACCAGCCCTGGGCCACCCGCAGGGCGCGGATCCGTTTGCGTACCAGGCTGTCCAGCTCACCGTCTTCTTGCGTCATGGGCATGAGCCTATGCCTTTGGCGCAAATGCGCACGGTGAGGGGGCCCGTACCGTACGGAGCTGCCGGCGCGGCGGCGGGTCCCGGCCGGCGCTCGCCGGAGCCCCTCGCCCGCCCCGCGTCGCGGTGGAGGGGTGGCCGGCACGTACGGTACGGCAGGTGAACGAACCGCTCGAAGCCGTGACCGGCCACCCCGCGGACGAAGCCGTCCGGGCCCTGACGACCCGCGTCTTCCTGGCGCTCGCCCCGCCCGACGACGCGAAGGAAGAGCTGGAGCTGGTACTCCGTCCGGCCTATGACGCCTACCCGCGCATGCGGTGGAACCGCATCGAGGCCTGGCACATCACACTGGCGTTCCTCGGGGAACTCCCCGTCACGGCCGTCCCGCCCCTGATGCCTCCGCTCGCCGGGCTCGCGGCCCGGCGACGCCCGTTGCGGCTGGCGCTGCGCGGCGGCGGGCACTTCGACGAGCGGGTGTTGTGGACCGGCGTGACGGGGGACCTCGAAGGGCTGCACCGCCTCGCCGTCGACGTACGCACCCTCGTCAGGGAGTGCGGAGTCTCCTTCCCCGAGCGGCCGCTCCGTCCGCATCTGACGCTGGCCCGGTCCTGCCGGGGCGACCACGCGGACACGGTGGAGGCCGCGTCGTCACTCGCGGCGTTCACCGGCCGGGACTGGGAGGCCGGGCGCCTCCATCTGGTCGGCAGCAACGTGGGCCGCGGCCCGGGGCCGATCCGCTACCGCGACATCGAGGCGTGGAACTTCCGCGCCGGGGGCGGCGGTACCGCCGAGGCGTCCGGCAGCTGAGCGCACGATCGGCAGTCGCACGTCGGGGCGGCCCCGCGTGCGGGACCGGGCCATGACCGACGGTCCGGCGTATCAGCCGCCCGCTTTCCGTTCACTCACCCTCGACCGCCTCCCCCAGCGCCCCTGTGACCCGGCGCAGGAGTTCCTGCAGCCCGAGGACCTCCTCCAGCGACAGCCCCGTGGCGGCGAGCACCCCGCGCGGGACGGACAGGGCGCGCTCGCGCAGCGCCGCGCCCTCGTCGGTCAGGTCGATCACGACGGAGCGCTCGTCCTCACGGCTGCGCTCGCGCCAGACCATCCCCGCGCTCTCCAGTCGCTTCAGCAGGGGCGACAGGGTCCCCGAGTCCAGATGGAGCCGCTCCCCGATGACCTTGACCGACTGCGGCCCCCGCTCCCAGAGAACCAGCATGACCAAGTACTGCGGGTAGGTGAGACCGAGGTCCTTCAGAGCCCGCCGGTAGTAGCCGCCGAAGGCCCGCGAGGCGGCGTGGAGCGAGAAGCACACCTGGTGATCCAGCCGCAGCAGCTCCGTATCGGGGACGGCGGTCAGATCGGACGAGGCGCTCGGAGCAGGGGTCATGGCACCAGCGTACCGCCGCTCACCGCATTTGGTTGTGCACAACTTAATCGTGTGCAATGGTTGGGTTCGCAGCCGCGGCCAGCCGGGCCGGGGCTCCAGAGGAGGGTCATTTCATGGACGCGTTGTACACCGCCGCCGCCACCGCCAACGGCCGCGAGGGCCGCGCCGTCAGCTCGGACGGCCGGCTCGACCTGCCGCTGGCCATGCCCCCGGCCCTCGGCGGCAACGGCGAGGGCACCAACCCCGAGCAGCTGTTCGCCGCCGGATACGCGGCCTGCTTCGCCAGCGCGATGGCAGCGGTCGGCCGTGAGATGAAGGTCGACACCAAGGACGCCTCCGTGACCGCCGAAGTGTCCATCGGCAAGGACGGCGACGGCTTCGGGCTCGCGGTCGTCATGCGCGTGGAGCTCCCCGACTCCCTCGCGGGCGAGACGGGACAGAAGCTGGTCGAGGCCACCCACGCCTACTGCCCGTACTCCAAGGCCACCCGGGGCAACATCGACGTCCAGCTGATCGTCGAGTAGCCGTCCCCGCCGGCGGCCCGCCCAGAAGGCGGCAGACCGGGCCGCGGCTCCTGGGGAGCCGCGGTCCGGTTCCTCTATCCCTTCAGGCGGGCGAGCACCGCACCCACCGCGCGGTGGACGGCCTCGCGCGCCCCGTCGACCGGGTCGAGCGTCTCGAAGCCGTGCCGCCCCTCGGGGACGTCGACGATCTCCAGGTTCGCGCCGCAGCGCGCGGCCTCGGCCACGAACCCCTCGACGGTCGCGGCGATCTCGGCGCTCTCCCGGCCCGCCCGCACCAGAACGACGGGAAGGCGGCCGGCCCGGGAGAGCACCCGGGCGGGGTGGAAACGGGAGCCGGTCAGCCCCCAGCCCGGCAGCGGCGCGAGGATCGGGTAGTTCGCGGCCACGCAGCGCAGCCACCCCGGCGGGTCGGCCAGCCACCGCGCCGTCATCGGACCCCCGCCCGAGAAGAACCACAGGGCGACCCGGTCCGCGTCCACCCGTGGGTCGGCGCGCACCCGCTCCACGGCGTCGGCCACGTCCTCGGCGGCCCGGCCGTAGTCGGTCACGGCGTGCAGACGGTGGTCGAGCGTCACCCCCACGACGCCCTGACCGGCCACATGGCGTGCGTACCCCGTCAGGGTCGGCCAGTCCCGGGGCGTGGGCCTCGCCTCGGCAGGCACCGGGCCGCCGTGCACGAACACCACGGCCGGGTGCGGCCCCGGACCGTCCGGCAGGTACAGGTCGGTGTTCCTGGTGCGCTCACGGGGGCGTTCGGGTACGTCGAGGAGGAACGGCCGCAGATGGGCGGGCGTACGGCCGGAGCCGGCGGGGGTGAGCAGGCGTCCCCCACCGGCCGCGGCCTCGATCAGGGCCTCGGCCAGCTCGCCGGGGCAGGAGAGCATCGGCCAGTGTCCCGTGGACAGTTCGAAGAAGGTGACCCGGGCGTCGGCGAGCGCCCGGACGGCGGGAGTGCCGACGTCCACCATGACCTGGAGCATCTCGACGCCCGGCCCGTTGGCGGTGCACAGCACTCCCGTCGAGGGCACCGCGGCCACGGCGCCGGTGAGCCGCAGCGGCTGGAGCAGGGTGCCCAGCGGCTGCGGCGCCGCGAGGGCGGTGAGGCCGTCGAGCGCCGCGTCGGAGAGGCCCGCGGTACTCCCCCAGCGGGACCACTCCTCCCGCGCCGGTGGCGGCAGTTCACCTCCCGCCGCCCCTCCCCCGGCCGCGGCGGCGCGCTCCACCGCCTCCTCCCGCAGGAGAGGGTCGGGCACGGCCGCCAGTGCGGGGACGCCGTCCTGCGGCATCCCGGCGTCCAGGTGCACGATCCGGGCGATCGACCGGGGGCGGCGGTCGGCCGCACCGAGCACCGGGTGGATGCCGTAGTCGTGCCCGACGAGGACGATCTCCGCACCGGGCCGTGATGCGCCGACCACCGAGTCGATCACCTCGGTCACGTCCGCGATATGGGTCTCCAGGTCGACGGCCCCTCCCCCGTCGGCGGGGCGGCTGCCGGGTCCGGTGAGCGCCACGGTGCGGACCCCGGCCCCTTCCGCCGTCAGCCGGGCGGCGGTTTCCCGCCACACCTGCGGTCCGGTGAACACCCCGGCCACCAGAATGAATACGGTCATGGTTCCTCCTCGTCACACCGGCTTCCGCACACCGGCCAAAGCTCCCGGTGGCGCTCGCCGGTACCGTAGGAACTCCCCCTGGTGGAGGTTCAAGTGTTCTCGTCGCACGACGGTCTGTGCACCATCGGTGAACTCGCCGAGCACCTGGGCGTCAGCGTCAAGACCGTCCGCTTCTACTCGGACCGCGGGCTGCTGCCGGAGGCGTCCCGGAGCGCCGGCGGGCATCGCAGATACGGTCCGGACGCCGTGCAGCGGCTGGGCATGATCCGCTCGCTGCGCGGCCTGGACCTGCCGCTTCCCGACGTACGGCGCATCCTCGACGAGCTGGACGCGCGGGGCGATCGGGAGGGGGCCGGGGCGGGCGGTGCGCTGGAGGACGCCGTGGCCGGCCGGCTGAGGGGCCTCGGATCCGAACGCGCCGCGCTGCGCTGGCGGGAGGCCGCGCTGAGGCTCGTCCAGGAGTGCCCGGCGGCCGAACGTCCCGCCCGGCTGCGGCTGGTCGGGGCGGTCGCCGCCCCGCCGAGCACCGCCCCACTGGCCCGGTTCTGGCGGGCGTGGCTGCCGTCCCGGATGCCCGCCCGGTCCGTCACGGCATTCCTGGAGGCCGCTGTTCCGGCCCCGCCCGACGACCCGCGGCCGGCCCAGGTCCTCGCCTTCGCCCGGCTGCACGCCTTCGTGACCCGTCCTTGCGGCGGGGCGGGGGCCGATGCCGGTCAGCCCCGGGCGCACGGCGTCGCGGGATCCCGGGCGCCGGCCGTGCTGTACGCGGGGCTGGCGGAGGCCTACGACCTGGCGGGCGCGGAACTGCGCCGGGGTGCGGCGCCCGCTCCCGGTGAGGCCCTGGACGGCTTCGTGGACGCGTACGCGAGCACGTACGGCACCCGGGACACGCCCGCCTTCCGCCGCGTCCTGGCCGAACGGCTCGCGGACGATCCGCGCATCGACCGGTACTGGGAGCTGACGGCCGCGGTGATCAGCGCTCCCGGCGGTCCCCCCGAGCCGACCCCCGGGTCCGCCCACGACTGGCTCTTCGCGGCCCTGGAGGAGCAGTCGCGGGCAACGGGCCACGGCGGCGCGCGGCCTCCGGTCACCTCCGCGTAGCCGCCGCCCGGGGCGGCGAAGGGCGTCCGCCCTGCCCTCAGCCTGCCGCGGGCGGGCCGAAACGTTCGGGGGCGAGGGTCGCCAGCAGCGAGGTGACCACGAGATCGGTCGAGGCGGCCATGTCCACCGAGTCCGGGGCCAGAAGCCACTGGACCTGAAGCCCGTCCATGACGGCGATGATGGCGTTGGCCGCGTTGCCGGCCGACTCCGCGCGGTCGGCGGGCAGTTCGCAGGCCTCGCACAGGGCATCGGCGACGAAGGCGCGCAGCCCGTCGTAGCGGTCGCGGAAGTAGTCCTGGGCGGGGTGGTCGTCGGTGACGGACTCCGCCGAGAGCACCGCGTACAGGCGGACGATGCCCTCGCGCTCCGCGTTGCGCAGCGCGGTGTCCACGAGGTGGCGCAGGAAGTCCAGCCCCTGTGGGCGTTCGGGGCCGAGCTGCTCGATGTCCCGCTGGTCGCGCAGTTCGAGCACGCTGGTCAGGAGAAGGGCCTTGGAGCGGAAGTAGTGCAGCACCCCTGCCTGGGTGAGGCCGACCCGCTCCGCGATCTCGGCGAGCGAGGCGTTGTTGTACCCCCGGGCCGCGAAGGTGTCCATGGCGATGGCCAGGATGTCCTGCTGCCGCTGCCGGGCTTCGGGACTGCGCGGTGTGCGGGGTTGCGCCGGACCTCGTGCCGGTCTGCTCACTGACTGGTTGCTCACCGGATCAGCTTAAGCCTGCCGCAGTCCTGGTGAAGATCTTCGGGGCTGAGCCCGAGAACCCCGGATCCCCCTACTTACTAACCACTTAGTGAGTGTGCTTTCATGCCGGTGTCCCGCCCTCATACGACCGGCACGCCCGGAGCGAGGTGTCCGCCGCGCCCTCCGTCCGGCGGGGTGCCGCCTGTCAGCAGGTACGAACCCGAGGAGAGCCGCCACCATGCCAAGCTCCGCATCCCTGCGTTCGCGAGCACGCGCGGCAGGCGCCGCGCTCGCCGTGGCCGTCGCCGCACTCGCCGTCGACGGCACCGTCACGGCCGCCCGTGCGGCCGACCCGGTCGCACAGGTGTGGGTCACCACACCCGACGGGTCCCGGAAGCTCACCCCGGAGGGAAACGTCCCGTTCACCGGGTCCCCGCAGGCGGTCGACATCCGGATCGACGCGAACAGCAGGGGACAGCAGTTCACCGGTGCGGGGGCCTCCGTCACCGGCGCGTCCGCCCACCTCCTCCAGGGGCTTCCCCCGGCACAGCGCACCACGGTGCTGAAGTCGCTCTTCTCCACGGAGGGCGACGGCATCGGGCTCAGCTACCTCCGCCAGCCGCTCGGCAGCACCGACTTCGACGCGGACGCGAACCCGTACACGTACGAGGACACCCGGGGCGCCTTCTCCATCGACCGGGACCGGAGCCAGATCATCCCGGTCCTGAAGCAGGCCACGGCCATCAACCCGGCCATCCGCTTCATGGGCTCGCCCTGGTCGCCCCCGGCCTGGATGAAGACCGGCGACTCGCTCAACGGCGGGAGCCTGCGCACCGAGCACTACCAGGCCTACGCCGACTACCTGGTCAAGGCGATCAGGGCGTACGGGCAGGAGGGCATCACGCTCACGGATCTCACGGCGCAGAACGAGCCGGAGTTCGCGACCGGTTACCCGTCGATGAGCATGACCTCGGCCCAGCAGGCGGACTTCCTTCGGGTCCTGGACCGGACGCTCACCGCCGCGAACCTGCCGACCAACATCCTGGCCTACGACCACAACTGGGACCATCCGGACTACCCGCTGGACGTCTTCGCGCGGACGGGCGGCATCCAGCGGATCATCGGGGCCGCGTTCCACTGCTACGGCGGGGCGCCCGCCGCGCAGAAGCAGATCGCCGACGCCGGGAAGCGGGTCTTCTTCACGGAGTGCTCCGGCACCGACAGCGCGAACCCGGCGACGACGTTCGGTGACACGCTCCGGTGGCACGCCGAGAACCTCGTCGTGCGGAACATGCGCAACGGCGGCGAGACGGTCATCAACTGGAACCTCGCCCTCGACCGGAACGGCGGCCCCCACCAGGGGCACTGCGCCGACCGCTGCAACGGCGTCGTCGAGATCGACGGCGGCCGGGTGACCCGTAACGCCGAGTTCTACGTCCTCGGCCACGTCACGAAGTTCATCAAGCCGGGGGCGGTGCGGATCGGGTCCACCAGCCAGGGCTCCGGCGGGGTGCAGAACGTCGCCTTCCGCAACAGCGACGGCAGCCGGGCGGCCGTGGTCGTCAACACCGCTTCGGGGGCGCAGCGGTTCTCCCTGACCGACAACGGCAGGTCCCTCGTCCACACCCTGCCCGCGGGGGCCGTCGCGACCTTCACCTGGGACGGTGACGGCGCAGCGACCGAGCCTCCCGCGGGGTCCGTCGACCCCGCCGCCTGGTACCAGGTGCGCAACGCCAACAGCGGCGCCTGCCTCGACGCGGCCGACTGGGGTACGGCCGACGGGACCGCGCTGCAGCAGTGGGCCTGCGGGAGCGGGGCCAACCAGAGCTGGCAGTTCAGGCCGACCGACACGGGCCACTACCAGGTGGTGAACCGGCACAACACGAAGGCCTGGGACGTCGACGGCGGGCCGGGGGCGACCGCCGACGGCACCCGGGTGCACCTGTGGTCGTACGGGGGTGGGGCCAACCAGCAGTGGCGTCCGCAAGCCCTGGCCGGCGCCGGGCAGTTCCGCTTCGTCGCCCGCCACAGCGGCAAGTGCCTCGCCGTCGACAACGCCTCGACGGCCGACGGGGCCAGGCTGTCGCAGCAGCCCTGCTCCGGCTCCCCGGCCCAGGTGTTCACCCTGACCCGCTGAAGCGGCCGGCCCCGATCGCGGCGGCTCCCCGGACAGGGGGAGCCGCCGCGGCGCGTACCGACCGGCCCGAAGCTAACTGACGCGCCGACAGGTCCGGGTGTGCGTCGACACCGGCACATCGGGGCGCGCCGCACCCTGTCCCTGCCCGGCGCGCCCTCATATGCTTCGGCTTCCGCCTGTTCGCCCGCTTCAGGAGGCCTCATGCCGGCCCGCGCCATGTACTGCTACACGTGTGATTCCGATGAACAGCACCGCTCCCTCACCGCCGGCGAGAAGACCTGGCTCCGCGGCCGGACGGGCCGCCGGAGCGTCGATGAGTTCTTCATGTGCGAGGCGCCCGAGTGCCGCAACGTGCGCAGCGGCTTCAACAAGCACCCCTTCGACCCGGTGATCCGCGTCCCTCTGCCGGACTGACACCCGGTTCAGGTTCCTTCGACCGCCTCCTTGATGCGCCGACCGAAGGCGGGGGCGTCCTTGCGGGCCGCGCTTCCCGCGAAACCGACCAGCAGTCTGCCGACTCCGTGGCCTTCCAGCACGTTGAAGAGCCTCACATGTGTGCCGCCGTCCGGTGTGGCTTCGAGGTCGTAGCCGCCCTCGGCCGCGGTGATGAGGTTCTTGGACTGTTCCTGCCAGCGGATACGGGTCGGCGCGACCAGTTCACTGATCGCGACGTCACGCCGGGTGGTCATGCCCGCGTCCTTGACGGTGCTGTGGAAGACGGTGCCCACGTGGGTCGGACCATGGGGGGTCTTCTCGATGCGCTGGACCCGGGGGCTGAACTCGGGATCGTGTTCGCCGTCCGCGAGATAGGCGAAGACTTCCTCGATGGGGCGGTCGATGTCGACCGTCGCTTCGAACTGTGTGCTCATGGCTCTCTCCGGTCTGGTGCGACGCGGCGCCGAATCTGTTGTCCGCCATCAGTGTCGGACGGGCCCGACGGGAGCGCACGCCGTGGAGCCCCGAGCGGCGGCCGCCCTCCCTCCTACGACGGGGGCGGGCCTTCCCGGAACCCTGGAGCGTCATTGCGTCCCGGGGTTTATCGCGCGTATATTGGATTCTTCTGCGCACATGCAGAAAGGCCCCGCTCGGGGGCCTTATGAGTACGAATATATCTGGCGGGGAGCCGTTTTGTCAAACCGGGAAAGCGACGAATTGCGGGAAGAGCAGGAATTCATCGACCGGCTCCATGCCCGGGTCGACGCACTGCGCGGACTGGCGGCCGCGGGCGTGGAGCGCGCGCTGACGCCGGTGGGCACGGGCCAGCAGGCGCGGCTGGAGCGCGACATCCTCGTCGCGGAGCGCTCGGGACTGCTCGCGGCGCTCGACGCGGTGGACGGCTCTCTGTGTTTCGGCCGCATCGACCGCTCCGACGGGCTCGCGCACCACATCGGCCGTATCGGCATCCGTGAGGACGACGCCGAGCACACGCCTGTTCTGATCGACTGGCGTGCGCCGGTGGCGCGTCCCTTCTACCTCGCCACGGGGCACACACCGATGGGGCTGCGCCGGCGCCGCCACATCACCACCGAGGGCCGCGCGGTCACCGAACTCCATGACGAGATCCTGGATCTCGGGGACGACGACCGCACCGGGTTCGAGGACCCGAACGGCGACGCCGTGCTGCTCGCGGCGCTCAATTCCGCGCGCACCGGCCGCATGGGCGACATCGTGCGGACCATCCAGGCCGAGCAGGACGGCATCATCCGGGCCCCGCACCGGGGTGTCCTCGTCGTCGAGGGCGGCCCCGGCACTGGAAAGACGGCCGTCGCACTGCACCGGGCCGCGTTCCTGCTGTACGAGCACCGCGAGCTGCTGGCCAAGCGCGCCGTGCTCATCGTGGGCCCCAACCCGGCGTTCCTGCGCTACATCGCGGAGGTGCTGCCGTCGCTCGGGGAGACCGGGGTGCTGCTCGCCACGCAGGCCGAGCTGTTCCCCGGGGTGCACGCCACGGGGACGGACACGCCGCGCGCCGCCGCGGTCAAGGGCGGCGCGGCGATGGCCGAGGCGCTCGCCCTGGCCGTACGCGACCGGCAGCGGCTGCCGGAGCCCGGGGCGGCCGTGGTGATCCCGCACGAGGACGGCGGGGATCTGGTGCTCGACTGGGAGATCGCCTACGAGGCCCGGCAGGCCGCCCGCGACACCCGGCTGCCGCACAATCTCGCCCGCCCGCACTTCGTCTTCCGGGTCATCGACGCCCTGACCGCGCAGCTCGTCGAACGCATCGGCGCCGACCCGTACGGCGGGCCCAACTTCCTCGGCCCCGACGACGTGGCACAGCTCGGCCGGGATGTGGCGCTGAGCAAGGAGGTGCACGCGGCCGTGGACGAGCTGTGGCCGCCGCTCACCCCCGAGGGCTTCCTCTCGGACTATCTGGCCGATCCGGTGTACGTACCGGACGAGGACGCCGACGCCATCCGGCGCGCGCCGGCCACGGGGGCGTGGACCTCCGCCGACGTGCCGCTGCTGGACGAGGCGGCCGAGCTGCTCGGTGTCGACGACAGCGCGGAGCGGGCGGCCGCGGAGGCCGCCCGGCAGGAGCGGGTCGGCTACGCGCAGGGGGTGCTGGAGCTGTCGCGCGGTTCGGAGAGTTACGAGTTCGAGGACGAGGAGTCCGAGGTGCTCGCCGCGCACGACATCATCGACGCCGAACGGATGGCGGAGCGGCACGAGGAGGCCGACCACCGGTCAGCGGCCGAGCGGGCGGCCGCCGACCGTACGTGGGCGTTCGGGCACATCATCGTCGACGAGGCGCAGGAACTCTCCCCGATGGCGTGGCGGCTGCTGATGCGGCGGGCGCCGACCCGCTCGATGACCCTGGTCGGCGACCCGGCCCAGACCTCCGAGGAGGGAGGCGTCGGGTCCTGGGAGCGGATTCTCGCGCCGTACGTGGGCGACCGCTTCGAGCAGGTGACGCTGGAGGTCAACTACCGTACGCCCGCCGAGATCATGGAGCTGGCCGCCGGGGTCCTCAGGGAGAAGGACCCCTCGTTCACCGCGCCCGTGTCGGTGCGGTCGACCGGTGAGAAGCCGTGGACGCGCAACGCCGGGGAGGATCTGGCGGGCGCGGTCGCCGGGGCCGTCGCGGAGCTGACGCCCCGGGAGGGACGTCTGGCGGTGATCGCGCCCCGGTCGGTGCACGAGGAGATCGCCGCCCCGCTGGCCGGGGTGACGGCGGGCCTGGCCCCGGATCTGACGCGGACGGTGGTCCTGCTGGACCCGCGCCAGGCCAAGGGGCTGGAGTTCGACCATGTGCTGGTCGTGGAGCCCGGTCTTTTCGGCACGAGCGATCTGTATGTGGCGCTCACCCGTGCCACCCAGCGCCTCGGCATCGTTCACCGGGAGGGGCTGCCGTCGGCGCTGCGCTGACGGGCCGGCCCTGCCGGAAGCGGGCGTCGGCGGGCCGCGGGAGTGGCCGGAACACGGTTGCCGAACCCATAGGGTGACGCCATGTCTTCGCCCTTGAGTTCGACAAAGACCGCGTCCGCGCTCCGCACGTCCGCACGGGTCTCGGCAGAGCTGCTGCTGGTCCTCGTGGCGGCGGCCGTGGCGTTGTGGGTGATCGGCCGGATGTGGTCGGTCGTATGGCCGCTGATAGTCGGTCTGTTCCTCACCACACTGACCTGGCCGCTCGCCCGGTTCCTTCGCCGGCACGGCTGGTGGCCGGCGCTGGCCGCGTCGGTGGTGACGGTGTTCGCCCTGCTCGTGGGGGCGGGCATCGTGGCCCTGATCGCGGTGCCGGTCGCGGACCAGTCCGGCGAGCTGGCCGAGCGGGTGATCGCGGGCATCGACCATCTCCGCGCGTGGGCGGCCGGACCGCCGCTGAACATCGGCGACGACCAGATCACCGGTGCCCTGGACACCGCGACCGACCGGCTCCAGAACAGTGTCGGCAGTGTGGTCACCACCGCCGTCACCGGGGTGAGCACCGTGGTCAACGGGGTGGTCACGGCGGTTCTGGCACTCTTCCTGATGTTCTTCTTCCTCAAGGACGGCCCCCGCTTCCTTCCCTGGCTCACCCGTCAGCTTCCCGGCCGGCTCGCCACCGACATCCCCGAGGTGGCCTCGCGGAGTTGGGCGACGCTGGGGGCGTTCGTGCGGTCCCAGGCGTTCGTCGGCCTGCTGGACGCGGTCTTCATCGGCCTCGGTCTGTGGATCCTCGGGGTGCCGCTGGTGCTGCCGCTGGCGGTGCTGACGTTCGTCTGCGCGTTCGTGCCGATCGTGGGGGCGCTGTTCGCCGGATTCGTGGCGGTGGTCATCGCCCTGGTCTCGAACGGCCTGATGGACGCCGTTCTCGTGCTGGCGATCATCGTGGTGGTGCAGCAGCTGGAGGGCAATGTGTTCCAGCCGATGATCCAGAGCAGGGGGCTCGGCCTGCACGCGGCGGTCGTGCTGCTCGCGGTGACGCTGGGCGGCAGCACGGCCGGGGTGGTGGGCAGCCTGCTCGCCGTGCCGGTGGCGGCGGTGCTCGCCGTGATCTGGAACTACCTCCGGGAGCAGCTGGTGGAGGAGCCGCGGGAGCCGGAGGCGGAGGAGCTGCCCGAGGGTTCGCCCGTCCCGTCGTAGGACGACGGGACGGGCGGTCGTGCCCGCCGTCAGTCCGGGCGGGCGTCCGGCGGCGCCGTGCCGGGCTGCGGCGTGACCGACGACTCGATGCGGGCGAGCTGGTGGGCCAGGCTCGTCAACCACACCTCCAGGTCCACGGACAGCGGCGAGGGCGGATCACGGTCCGGGGAGCTCCCCGGTGCGGTGTGCGGCGCGGGCTCCGGGCGTTCCGCGGTGAGCAGCAGGGCGACCCGTTCCGTCCGTGCCACCAGGCCGGTCGCGGTGTGCCGCGCCCAGTCGGCGGACGCGTCCGTGGCGCCGGAGGCCGGGCGGAGGCCGAAGCGCGGCAGCCACTGCGCGCCGAGGAGCACGTGGTTGGCCGCGATCAGCACGGCGTGCCAGTCGGCGCGGTCGCTCTCCCCGTCGCCCGGTGTCTCGGTGCGGAGCTGGGCGTACGCGGCCTCGGCCAGGCGCAACCGGTGGATGCCAGGCCGTATCCGCGGCGGGGTCCGGGATCCGCCCGGCGGCCCGAGCAGTGCCTGTGCCGTCACCGGCACCAGCGGGGCGCACGCTCTCAGCAGCCCCGCCATGGCCCGGTGGACCTCCCGCCGGGCGCCGGCCGGCCAGGCCAGCAGTCCGCACAGCAGCCCGATGACGCTGCCGGTGACGACGTCGATCATCCGCGCCTCCGACAGCCGCCAGGTGACCGGCGCGATCTGGGCGAACGCGGTGGCGACGACGAGCGTGAACAGCGCCTGCGCGTACGCGATGCCCAGCAGCGGCCCGAGCGCGAAGGCGGCCAGCATGACGGGGGCGAGCAGGGCGGCGTACACGTCGGTGTGCGGGCCGAGCCCGATCAGGAGCGCGCCGGCCACCAGCGCGCCCGCGGCGTTGCCCGCCACCGCCAGGCGGACCGCCCGCCAGGTCGCGCCCGCGGTGGTCCGTCCGAGGGTCAGCACGGCGAGGAGCACCCAGAACCCGTGGGCGAGGTCGAGGGAGCCGGCCACCGCCCGGGCCGCGGCGAGCCCGAGCGCGATGCGTACGGCGTTCTGGAAGAGCACGGAGCGGAAGGTGACGTTGCCGAGCACGCGCCGGGCCCACAGCCTGGGCGTGGACAGTCGGGCGTACCAGAACAGTTCGCGCGGGGCGGCGGGTTCGGTGGGTCCGCCGTGCGTGGCGATGTCGACGGTGATCTCCACCATCCGGGCCGATTCGGCGAGCGCCAGCACCCGGGACTGCCGTCGCAGCACCTCGACGGGGAGCCGCTCGCCGGGCGGTCCGGAGGCCAGCCCCACCCGGTCGGCCTGGAAGCCCCGCATCGCCTGCTCCAGAGCGCCGGCCGTCGGGGGGCGGCTGCCGGTGCGCAGGAACCGGGCGCAGGCGGCGCACAGCTCCGCGACCCGGCCCAGAAGGGCGGCGCTCTCGGGATCGGCAGGGACGGGTGGCGCTTCGCCGAGGGTGGCGAGCTGGTCGAGGAGTCTGCGGGCGGAGCGGCCGGCCTGTTCCAGTGCGCGGTCCGTACGCCCGGCGCCGGCCGGCCGTTCCGCCGGTGGTACGTCCGCCAGGCGCAGCGCCGCTCCGGCGTCCCGCAGCCGCTGCGGTGGTACGTGTCCGGGCGCGGCCCCGCGCGCCGCCTCGTCGAGAGCGGCGGCCAGCCGCTCCCGGTAGGAGGGTGCGGCCGGATCGGGCAGCAGGATCTCGCAGGCGGCGAGGAGCAGGGCGCCCAGCGTGAGCCCTGCCAGCCGCTCCCCCAGCGTGCCCGGGGCGTACGGCGGAAAGCAGGCGAGGATGTAGAAGAGCTGGAGGCCGGGGGCGGCGGCGGCCGGGCGGGGTCCGGCCACGGCCACGAACGCCAGCAGGAATCCGATGACGAGCATGCCGCCGGCCGCGGCCCAGGTGTTGACCGCGAGCAGGGTTCCCGACGTCGCCAGGACGAGTGCCGGGGGCAGAGCGCGGAGCATGACCGAGGCCCGCTGGGGCCCGGAGCCGGGGACCGGGGAGAGCAGGCCCATGGCGATGGGCGCGAAGAGCGCGTACAGGGCGGCGACCGGGAGCGCGGCCCCGTACAGCAGCGGGTAGAAGCCGAGGCTCGCCGCGACGGTGACCCGGACGGCCCGGCGGAGGACCGTCGCCCGCCGCGGCCCGGCGGTCACCTCGCCTCACCCCGGGAGGGCGGTCCGGGGCGCGGGGCCCGGAGGGCGGCGGCCGGCGAGCGCCCCGGCCCGGCGCGGCATCCGGGCGTCCCCGGTGGGTGTCGCGGGGCCCGGTGGCCGGAGCATCGCCGGTCGCCCCGGGCGGCCGCGCCCGGGGACGCGGCAGGAGGCTCCGCGAGGTCCCGCCCGGGGGCAGCCGCTGTGCGCCCATCCGGCACGCTCCTCTCCCGGCGCCGATCCCTCCGGCGCGGCCCGTCCGGCCGTCTTCCGCCATTGTCGGCCGGACCGGGCGGCCCGCGCGCGTCGAGGGGAGCGTCCGCCCGGGGCACGTGAGGTGCCCGGGGCCGACGCTCCCGGTGCGGGGGGGCGCCCGTCAGATGGTCGCGGTGTCGATCACGAAGCGGTAGCGGACGTCGCTCGCGAGAACCCGTTCGTACGCCTCGTTGATCCGGCTCGCCGCGATCACCTCGATCTCGGCGCCGAGCCCGTGCACGGCGCAGAAGTCGAGCATCTCCTGGGTTTCCTCGATCCCGCCGATCGCCGACCCCGCGATGGACCTGTTGCCCAGGATCAGCGAGAAGAGGTTGAGTGCGATCGGCTCCTCGGGGGCGCCCACGTTGACCAGGGTGCCCTCGGTGCGCAGCAGGCCGAGGTAGGCGCCGAAGTCCAGCGGGGCGGAGACCGTGGAGAGGATGACGTCGAAGGTGCCGGCCAGTTCCTCGAAGGTCCTGGGGTCGCTGGTCGCGTAGTAGTGGTCGGCGCCCAGCTTGAGGCCGTCGTCCTTCTTGCGCAGCGACTGGGACAGGACGGTGACCTCGGCGCCGAGCGCGTGTGCGATCTTGACGGCCATGTGACCGAGCCCGCCGAGGCCGACGACGGCGACCTTCTTGCCCGGGCCCGCGCCCCAGCGCTTGAGCGGGGAGTACGTGGTGATGCCCGCGCACAGGAGCGGCGCGGCCTCGTCGAGGGCGATGCCCTCGGGGATGGAGACGGCGAACCTCTCGGTCACGACGAGGTGCGTCGAGTAGCCGCCGTAGGTGGGCTCGCCGCTGCGGTCGAGGGCGTTGTACGTCTGGGTGTTCCCCTCGGCGCAGTGCTGCTCGCGGCCCATCAGGCAGGCGTCGCACCGTCCGCAGGAGTCGACCATGCAGCCGACTCCGACGCGGTCGCCGACCTTGAACCGGGTGACCCCCGGGCCGGTCTCGGCGACGATGCCGGCGATCTCGTGGCCGGGCACCATGGGGAAGATGCCCTCGCCCCAGCCGTCTCGGGCCTGGTGGATGTCGGAGTGGCAGATTCCGGCGAACTTGATGTCGATCAGGATGTCGAACTCGCCCACCGGACGACGCTCGATCACGGTGCGCTCCAGCGGGGCCTTGGCACGGGGAGCGGCGTAGGCGGCAACGGTGGTCATGCCGGAGGTTCTCCTCTGGGTGATGCGGTAGGAACGCTTCCCACCGTCACACCGTGTCCGGCGTTTACCCAGGCCACCGTTCTGCCTAGGTCCAGCGGTCCTACCACTGACGGGGACAGGCTCCGGTGCCCGTGACCCGGATCGCCAGGAATAATGGATGCCATGGACGATCAGCCGGAGGGCGCCGCTCCCGAACCGCTGGACCGGCGTGCCGAGCTCAGTGAGTTCCTGCGTACCCGCAGGGCGAAGCTCCAGCCGCAGGACGTGGGCCTGCCGGACTTCGGCCGGCACCGCCGGGTGCCCGGTCTGCGCCGGGAGGAGCTGGCGCAGCTGGCCGGGGTCTCCGTGGCGTACTACACGCGCCTGGAACAGGGCAACGGCCGCAATGTGTCGGCCGAGGTGCTGGACGCGATCGCGCGTGCGCTGCGGCTCACCGACGCCGAGCACGCGCATCTGACCCATCTGGCGCGGCCGGCGCGGCACAAGAAGAAGCGCCGCCCGGCCCGGGTGCAGCGGGTGCGGACGGGACTGCTGTATCTCCTCGACAGCATGGACGGCATCCCGGCGTACGTGACCGGGGCGCGCTCGGACGTCCTGGCCTGGAATCCGATGGCGGCCGCGGTGTTCGGCGACTGGGGCGCGCTGCCGCCGGGCGAGCGGAACTGGGCGCGCCTGGTGTTCCTGTCCCCCGGCTACCGGGAACTGTTCGTCGACTGGGACTCCAAGGCGTCGGACATGGTCAGCTATCTGCGGCTGTACGCGGGCTGTCACCCCGACGATCCGGAGCTGTCGGCGCTGGTCGGCGAACTCTCGGTGAAGAGCGATGAGTTCCGGCGGTTGTGGGCCACGCACAACGTGAAGGAGAAGGGGCACGGCGTCAAGCTGATCCGGCATCCGCTCGCCGGTGACCTGACCCTGAGTTACGAGACGCTGAACCTCCCGGACGACGAGGAGCAGCATCTGGTGACGTATCACGCGGAGCCGGACTCGCCGTCGGCCGAGGCCCTGCGGCTGCTGGCGAGCTGGGGGGCCGACGCGGCCGGCGCGGACGTGATCAGCGGTGCCGGGCGGGGTCCGGCCGGCGAGCGATGAACACGAACTCGCGGCCCGGCCGGTCGGGTGCGTCGCGCACCTCGCTCACGGCGAAGCCGGCTGCCGTCAGATCCGCAGCGACCTCCTGACGCTCACGGAATCGCAGGGTCGAGTCGGAGGTGAGGACCTCTCCGTCCGTCGCGAACACATAGGTCCAGCGGAACGAGACGAGCGGCCCGGCGACCTCGGTCACGTCGACCCAGTGCTCGACGGGTCCGGCGCCGGGGATCTCGGTGACCCGATGGGACGTCGGCCGGTTCCACTCCTCCCAGGCGCGCCGGGCCGGGTCCCGGGTCTCGAAGACCAGCCGCCCGCCGTGCCGCAGCGCCGCGTGCGCGGCGCGCAGGGTCGCCTGCCAGTCGCCGGGGTCGACGATCTCCTGGGCGACGTTGGCCGTCATCGTCGCCAGATCGGCCCGGAGCGGTGGCAGGGAGGCGGCGTCCCCGCAGATCCAGCGGACCCGGTCGGCGCCGGGTTTGGCACGCGCCACGTCGACCGAGGCCTGTGCCGGGTCGACGCCGATGACCTCGATGCCCCGTTTTGCCAGGAGCAGGGCGAACACGCCGGTGCCACAGCCGATGTCCAGCACGCACCGCGCCCCGAACTGCTCCGCGAGCCGGACGTAGGGGTCGAGGTCGCCGCGATCGGGGTCGAGCGGATCGTAGAGGGCGGCCAGCCGGGGCGTCACGAAGAGCTCGTCTGCCATGGGGTGGACGGTACAGGGGCGGGCCGCCGGGCGTCCCGGCCTGCGTCGGTCCTCAGTCGGACTCCGTCACCGCTGTCGCCCGCACCGGCCTGTCCGGCTCTTCGGCGACGCGCCCGGCCGGCGCGGCCCCCCGGGCCTGCGGCACCCCGCCCGTGCCGGACGGGTCCACGCGTCCGAGCGTCTCCGGGGTGGCGAGCCGGGGCAGCAGCAACTGCCAGAAGCCGGTGAGCCGGTACGGGGACAGCCACTCGCCGTCGTGGCGGCCGAGCACCTCGAAACCGGTCGTCACGGCCACGGTCGCTGCTGCCGCGTCCTCGCGGGCGACGTCGTCGGCGAGGGTTCCCGTGGCGGCCGCCTCCTCCAGCAGTTCCCGCACACGGTGGTGCCAGTCCATGCGCAGGTCGGGGGCGGCCCGCTCGCCGTCGCAGCTCAGCCGGAATCCGGCCCGGCTGACGGGGTCCCCGCGCAGCCGTTCCACCAGGGCGTGCGAGGTGTCGACGAGTGCCTGCAGGGCGGTGTCCGTCCTGCGTCGGATCGCGGCGGACATGTCACGCAGCCCTCGGGACGCCTCCGCGACCACGGCCTCCGCGACCGCGGCCTTGTTCTCGAAGTGGAAGTGCAGCGCGCCCGTGCTGACGCCCGCGCCGGTGCTGATCTGCACCAGCCGCGCCTGGGCATAGCCGTGCTGTTCGAAGACGACGGCGGCGGAGCGGATGAGCGCCTCGCGGGTCCGGGTGGCGCGCTCCTGTTTGGTCATGGAGTTATCAAACCAACTTACCGGTTTCATTTCCAGGGAACACCGGATCGGACCACCTGCTCGCGGGCCCGCTCCTTCGGCCACCGCCGCTCCGCGCAGTACGGAAACAGACCGGCACGGGAGAACGTGTGTGCGATCAGCCCTTTCCTTCGCCCGCCGGGGAGTCGACGCCCCGGCCTCTTCCGGGACGTGGCCCTATGCGGTGGTGAACGCGCCGGCGTGATCGGCCGACCAGGTGCGGTACGAACGGGCCTGTCGCCCCGTCAGCTCCTGGACCGTGGGCACCACCGCCGCCTTCGCGCCCGTCCGCTGCCGCTCGGCGCTCTCCAGGAAGGCTTCCGCGACGGGCCGCGGGTACTTCGCCAGCAGGGCGGTGCGTGCGGCGTCCAGGCCCAGTTCCTCGAAGCGCAGTGGCCGCCCCAGCACCCGGGAGAGCTGCGCGGTCTGTTCCCGCGCGGTGATCGCCTCCGGGCCCGAGACGGCGTACGCCCTGCCCTCGTGGCCCGTGCCGGTCAGCACGGCGACCGCCACCGCGGCGACGTCACGGGGATCGACGCACGCCACCGGAGCGTCTCCGTACAGAGCGCGCACCACTCCCGCCGAGCGGATGCCGGGCGCCCAGGACAGCGTGTTGGACATGAACGTCCGGGGGCGGACGAACGTCCACGGAACCCCCGACTCCCTGATCGCCTCCTCGTTCTGCCGCTGGCGCCGCGTGATGAAGTCGTCGGCACCCGGCTCCTCGACCGCCATCATGGAGAGCTTGACCAGGTGGCGGACGCCTGCCGCCTCCGCCGCCCGCGCGACCCGCTCGTCGTCGGGCTCCGTGGGGCTGTTCGTCACCAGGAAGACCGCGTCGACGCCCCGCAGGGCCCGGTCGAGGGCGGGGCCGTCCCCGTACCCCCCTTCGACGACCTCGACCCCCTCGCCTCGTACCGTCAGACGCTCCGGACGGCGGGCGAGAATCCGTACGGGGCCGGCAGCCGCCAGCAGTACGGCGACCTCGCGGCCCACCGCTCCGGTCGCACCCGTCACGAGAATCACTGGCGAAGCACCTCTCAGCCGTCGGCCCGCGGGCCGGACAGGAGCGTGGTGAAGACCGGTCGGTCGTCCTGATGGCCCGTCACCCGGACCGTCACCGTATCGTCCGCCTCCTCCGGCTGGATCACCGCGCCGATCCAGCACGGGCTGCCGAACTCGGCGTACCGGTGGAACCGCGTGCTCGCCTCCGCCGGGACGATGCCACCGGGCCCCGCCGCGAGGCAGGCCGCCTGACGGGCCGCCTCCAGCAGCAGCATGCCCGGGACATGGTCGTTGGGGCGCTGGAACAGCGTCGGGTGCCGGGTGTCCACGCGCAGCTCCCAGACGCCGTCGCGGCCGGTGTCCGACAGGACCACGTCCTCGGTCCTCCTCCGGCCGGCCCGGGCGGCGGCGACCGGCGGCGCCTCCGGTATCGATATCCCTTCGGCGGGCGCTCCCCCACGCATCCGCCGGTACACCTTGGGGCTGCTGAAGCGGGTCGCGCCCATCCCCGTCGCGGCCAACTCCCCGCCCCGGTGGACCGCCCAGCCGACACGCCCCTGCACGGGCAGCCCGCTCCGCCACTTCAGGTCGGAACAGAACACCTCGACGTCTATCTCGGTGGGGGCTCCGCCGACGCCCAGGTGGTCCGGGTGGCACACGTAGTCCAGGTCCGCCATCAGGAAGTGGTAGCCCAGCGGAACTCCGTAGCCGGCGTGGAAGGCGAGCATGGCCGCCTGCCGCATCGCTTCGGCGACCAGCAGCGGGTCGTGCCGGTCACCGCCCACCGGGGCGAAGAACGGGTGATCGTGCGGCAGGACCGCCGCCACCGAGAACCGATCGTGCGCCAGGCGCACCCAGTTACGCGGAAAGGCATCTTCCGGCCGGGTCCGGTGCACCATGTCGATCCCCACGGGATGCACCATGTCGGCCTCCGAATCCATTGCCGGCACCGAGTCGATCAGGGCTGCTGCTTCGGGCATAACTCCCCCCAGGGGTCATGTGATGGCGAGCCGTTCCTGCGATGCACGTGCGCTGATAAGATACAGACTCAGCGGTTTTTTTTCTATCCCCGGCAGGGTCGCCCCTCCCTACACCGTCCCGGCCGTTTCCCGGGCCGTGCGGCCCAGCAAAGGAGACAGGATGGCCAAGCAGGACCGGGCGATCCGCACCCGCCAGGCAATCCTGATGGCAGCGGCCCAGGCTTTCGAGAAATACGGATATCAAGCCGCGACGATCACCGAAATACTCAAAAGCGCCGACGTCACGAAAGGCGCTCTCTACTTTCATTTTCCGTCCAAGGAAGATCTCGCGCTCGGTGTTCTCGATGCCCAGGAGCCGCCGCAGACCGTTCCGGAGCAGTCCCTCAAACTCCAGGAACTCATCGATCTGGGAATGCTGTTCAGCCACCGCCTGCAGACCAGTCTCCTCGCCCGGGCGGGCGTGCGCCTGTCCATGGACCAGCAGGCCCAGGGCCTCGACCGCAGCGGTCCCTTCCTCCGCTGGCAGGAAGCCACCCATCACCTCCTCGCACAGGCCAAACACCACGGTGAGCTGCTCCCCCACGTCAACCCCACCGATACGGCGGACCTGTACGTGGCCGCCTTCGCGGGCACCCAGGCCGTATCCCAGACTCTCACCAACTACCAGGACCTGCAGCGCCGCCACATCACGCTCCAGCAGCACATACTCCCCAGCATCGCCGCGCCCTCCATCCTCACCGCCCTCGATCTGACCCCCGCGCGGGCCGAACGCCTTGGCCGGCTGGACCCGGCGGACTGAACCGGGCCGGGGCCGGAGGGGCGCACGGCCCCGATCCCTCTGAGGGTGCGTACGGCCCCGGCCCCTCAGGGCCGCCCGGCCGCGAGGACCGCGCCGCGGAAAGTCCGCCGGTAGGCCAGTGGAGTGACGCCGATGGCGGCGTGCAGATGCTGGCGCAACGACGCACCGGTGGCGAAGCCGACCCGCGCGGCGATCTCGTCCACCGCCAGGTCCGTGGACTCCAGGAGATGACGGGCCCGGTCGACCCGCTGCTGGACGACCCACCGGCCCGGACTCATGCCGACCTCCTCGTTGAAGCGCCGGACGAAGGTGCGCAGGCTCATCCGGGCGTGGTCGGCGAGGCTCGCCAGGCCCAGCGGTTCGTCGAGGTGGCGCAGGGCCCACTCACGGGTGGCGGCGGTGCTGTGCGCGTCCGGAGCGGGCACGGGCTGCTCGATGTACTGGGCCTGTCCGCCGTCGCGCCACGGCGGTACGACGCAGAGCCGGGCCACTCGGTTGGCGATCTCGCTGCCGTGGTCCGCGCGGACCAGGTGCAGGCAGACGTCGACGCCGGACGCCGCGCCGGCCGACGTGAGCACGTCCCCGTCGTCGACGAAGAGGACGTCCGGGTCGAGCCGCACCTGCGGGTACCAGGACCGGAAGAGCTCCGCGAGCGCCCAGTGGGTGGTGGCCCGCCTGCCCTCCAGCAGCCCGGCGGAGGCGAGGAGGAAGGCGCCGGTGCAGATGGACACGACGCGGGCGCCGGGGCGTACGGCGGCGAGCGCCGCGACGGCGGCCGGGGGTGCCTGACGGGTGAGGAGGGAGGTGTCGAAGGGCGGGATGACCAGGGTGTCCGCCGACGCCAGTACCTCGGGGCCGTGCTCGACGGTGACCGAGAAGTCGGCGTTGGTGCGCACGGGCCCGCCGTCCACGGAGCAGGTCACCACGGAGTAGCGGCCGTCGGCCGCGCCGAGGACCCGGCTCGGGATACCGAGTTCGAACGGATACACCCCGTCCAGGGCGAGTACGGCGACGCGGTGGGCGTTTCCCATGGCACGATCCTGTCGAAAGATGGCAATCATGCCATGGTACGCCGGGCGGACACGCGCGAGGCTGGACGCATGACGAAGAACGAGAGCATGCGCGCCATCAGCCAGAGCGTCTACGGAGGTCCCGAGGTACTCCAGGAGGTCCGCCTCCCCCGGCCCGTGGCGGGACCGAGCCAGATCGTGGTCGCCGTCCGGGCCGCCGGAGTGAACCCCACGGACTGGAAGCACCGGGGCGACGCGATGTTCCTGGACCGGCTGCCGCTCGTGCTGGGCTGGGACGTGTCCGGGGTCGTCGAGTCGGTGGGCTTCGGGGTGACCCTCTTCAAGCCGGGCGACGAGGTGTTCGGCATGCTGCCCTACCCGTACGGGGTCGGCTCCCACGCCGAGTTCGCGGTCGGCCCGGCCCGGGCCTTCGCCCACAAGCCTGGGGACGTCGACCACGTGCAGGCCGCCGCCCTCCCGCTCGCCGCGCTCACCGCCCGCCAGGCGCTCGTCGACACGGCGGACGTCCGCCCCGGGCAGCGGGTGCTGATCCACGCGGCCGCCGGCGGTGTCGGACACCTCGCCGTACAGATCGCCAAGTCGCTGGGCGCGTACGTCATCGGCACCGCGAGCGCCGCCAAGCACGACTTCGTGCGCGGGCTGGGGGCGGACGAGGTCGTCGACTACCGCACCGTGGACTTCGGGGACGCGGTGAGCGAGGTCGACATGGTGCTCGATCCCCTGGCGGGGGCCACGCGGACACGGTCGCTGGACGTCCTGCGGCGGGGAGGCACGCTCGTGTCGCTGCTGCCGGGCGGCGACCGGGGCGAGGCGGAGAAGGCCGCCGCACGGGAGATCCGGGTGGAGAACCTGCTGGTCGAGGCGGATCACGCGGGCATGGAGGCCATCGCGGATCTGGTCCGGGCCGGTGAGCTGCGCGCCCATGTCGAGGCGGCGTTCCCGTTGGCCGAGGCGGCGAAGGCGCACGCGCTGGGCGAGACGGGCCGCACCACCGGCAAGCTCGTCCTCGTGGTGGCGTAGGCCGCGGGGCGCGCCCGGCGGTCCGCTCCGCAGGCGAGGGCGCCGGGCGCTCAGGCGCCGAGCGCCAGTTTCGTACCGAGGCCGATCATCATCACCGCGACCAGCCCGTCCAGCACCCGCCACGCGGAGGGCCGTGCGAGGACTCCGCTCAGCAGCCGGGCGCCGTACCCCAGCGCCGCGAACCAGCACAGGCTGGCGAGGGTCGCGCCGAGGCCGAAGGTCCAGCGCAGGGCCCCCTGGTCGGCGGCGACGGAGCCGAGCAGGAACACGGTGTCCAGGTACACATGCGGATTGAGCCAGGTCATCGCCAGACAGGTCAGTACGACGCCCCGGCGCGACGCGGCCGGGGCGTCCGCCGCGTGCAGGGCGGACGGGCGCAGCACCCGGCGGGCCGCGAGCAGCCCGTAGGCGATCAGGAACAGGCCGCCGAGCAGCCCCACGACGGTCAGCGCCGAGGGCCAGGCGACGACGACCGCGCCGACGCCGGCGACTCCCAGGGTGATGAGGACGGCGTCGGACAGGGCGCAGATGCCGACCACCGCGAGCACGCCGTCGCGCCGGACGCCCTGGCGCAGCACCAGGGCGTTCTGGGCGCCGATGGCGACGATGAGGGAGAGGCCGGTACCGAATCCGGCGGCCGCGGCGGTCAGGGCGTTCGTCATAGGGGCGACGCTACGGAGCACGCCGACCCGGCGTCCAGCTAAAGATTCTTACGTATCATTAGCGCTCATGATGTCCGAGCTTCCTCTCGATCAGGTGCGCACGCTGCTGGCCGTGGTCGACGAAGGCACCTTCGACGCGGCTGCGAACGTCCTGCGGCTGACGCCGTCGGCGGTCAGCCAGCGGGTGAAGGCACTGGAGCAGCGCACCGGCCGGGTGCTGCTGATGCGGACGAAGCCGGTGCGGCCCACCGAGTCCGGTGAGGTGGTGGTGCGGTTCGCGCGCCAGCTGGCCCGGCTGGAGCGCGACGCGCGGACGGCGCTCGGGATGTCCGGTCCCGGTGAGCCGACCCTCCTGTCGATCGCGGTGAACTCCGATTCCCTGGCGACCTGGTTCCTGCCCGCGCTGCGACGCGTACCGCAGGAGCTGGACCTCGCCTACGAGCTGCACAGGGAGGACCAGGACCATACGGCCGCCCTGCTGCGCGAGGGGCTGGTGATGGCCGCGGTGACCTCGTCGCCGGAGGCGGTGACGGGGTGCTCGGTGCGCAGGCTCGGCCGGATGCGGTATCTGCCGGTGGCCAGCCCCACGTTCGCCGGCCGCTGGCTGGCCGGACGGGCGGACGCCGCACTGCGCGAGCTGATCGGCGACGCCCCGGTGATCAGCTTCGACCGGCGCGACGACCTGCAGGACGCCTTCGTGCGCCGGATCGCCCCCGGGGCCCGGGCGAGCGCCCGGCGTCATCTGGTGCCCAGTTCGGAGGGGTTCGCGAACGCCGTGGCCGCGGGCATGGGCTGGGGCATGGTGCCCGACGTCCAGGCGGAGCCCCTGCTGCGCGAGGGGCGGCTGGTGCTGCTCACCCCCGACCACACCGTGGACGTCCCCCTGCACTGGCAGCAGTGGAAGCTGGACTCCCCGGCCCTGGCGACCGTGGCCGAGGCGGTGGCGGCGGAGGCCGCCGGGACGCTCGCGGGCGGGCGGCCGACCGGCCCCGGCCCTCTTCGCCGTCGGGCCCACTGAGCCGACCACGAGGTGCGGGACATGCATGCCGGGTGGCCGGAGCCGGGAGTCCGCCCGCGATGCCGTCCCCACCCGCGGCTGTCTGCCCGCCGTCGGGCCGGTGGTACCTGCCGTGGCGCCCGGCGGAACCCCCCGGGGGCGGCCCGCTGAGCGACCTCCACCGGGCCGCACACGTCGTCGGCGGGGAACGGACCCCGGACGATGTCGCGTCTGTGTGTACGGCGGGCGGCGTCCCGCTGCGCAACGTGAACCCAGCGCCCGGCGTCTTCCGGATCATCGAGGCCCCACCGGCCTGACGGACCGCAACAGAGGTCCGCAGCCCATGCACAGGAGTACGTATGTCCCAGCCCACCGTCCGGCCTCCGCTCCGCCGCAAGCGCGTCCTCACCGTCCTGGCCTGCGGGTTCGCGGTCGTGGCGGGAGCGGGCCTGCTCGTGTCCTGCGGCGCCGCCACCGACTCCGCGCCCGAGGCGGCGCCGGAGGTCGTGCCGCCCACGGCGAACGCGACCTTCGACTACCAGATCGGCGGGCCGTACACCCCGCCCTCCGGGGTCGAGGCCGTCTCCCGGGACCGGGGCGCCCGGCCCGTCGAGGGCCTCTACAACGTCTGTTACGTCAACGCCTTCCAGGCCCAGCCCGACGCCCTGGGCTGGTGGGAGAAGAACCACCCGGATCTGCTGCTGCGCGACGCCGACGGCGAGCCGGTCGACGACGAGGCCTGGGGCGAGGCGGTGCTCGACACTTCGACGGCGGGCAAGCGCACCCGGCTGGCGAAGATCGTCGGTGACTGGATCGACGGCTGCGCGGCGTCCGGATTCCAGGCGGTGGAGCCGGACAACCTCGATTCCTACGAGCGTTCCGACGGCCTGCTGACCCCGGCGGACAACACGGCGTTCGCGAAGCTCCTGGCCGACCGCGCGCACGCGGCGGGCCTGGCGATCGGCCAGAAGAACAGCGCGGACCTGCTGGGGCGGCGGAAGGAGATCGGGTTCGACTTCGCGGTCGTCGAAGAGTGCGGCCGCTACGACGAGTGCGCCGGCTACGCCTCCGCGTACGAGGGCAGGGTTTTCGTCGTCGAGTACACCGCGGGCGCCTTCGAAGAGGCGTGTTCGTCCGTGGGGGAGGGCGTCTCCGTGGTGCGCCGGGATCTCGACATCGTCCCGGAGGGGCGGCCGGGATACGTGTTCCGGACCTGCTAGCTGAGGGCGACGGATACGCGCTCAGCGCGCCCTGGGACGTCTACGCCGGGTGGGCGCAGACGGTGAAGATGCCGCCGTCGGGGTCCCTGATCACCGCTTCGCTCCCGTCGGCGGGCGAGTCCACCGGCGGGCCGGCCGTTCCGCCCGCCGCGCGGGCGGCCTCGGCGGCGGCCTCCAGGTCCTCGACCTGGAAACGGACGTGCCATCGGGGGTGCAGCCGGGGGTCGGGGGACGAGGCGTCCCCGCCGCCGCGCAGGGTGGCCACGGTGCGGCCGCCCTGCCGGACGACGACCGCGTCCTGCCGGTAGGCGTAGCCGACTTCACAGCCGCCGGGTTCCTCGGAGGCCCAGCCGAACACCTCGGCGTAGAAGATCGCTGAGTCGAAGGCGTGGCTGGTGCGGAGTTCGAGAGAGGCCGGTGCGCTGTCGCGGCCGAACGACCAGGGTGGAGTCCTGCCTTCCCAGAAGCCGAACGCGGCCCCTTCCCGGTCGGCCGCCATCGCTCCCCGGCCGGGCCCGATCCGGATCGGGCCGACAGCGATGGTGCCGCCCCTCTCCCGGACGCGGGCCGCGGCGGTGTCGACGTCCGAGACGGCGAAGTACGGGGTCCAGGAGACGGCCGTGGGCAGGCCCGGGGCGATCTGCGCGATGCCGGCGACGGGCAGGCCGTCGACGTGGGCGACGGAGAAGCCCTCGCCGAGGGTGCCCGAGCGGAAGGTCCACCCCAGAACGGTCCCGTAGAAGTCCTGGGCGGCCCGCAGGTCCCGGGTCAGGAGACTGACCCAGCACGGGATGCCGTGCACCGGGGTGCTCTGCTCTGCCTCGGTCATCGGAATCCGTCTCCTCGCACCCGGTGGTGAGCCGGCGGACGCCGACAGCGGTCCGGCCGGGTGGGCCTGCTGGTCACCGGCCGCTTACGGGCCGGTGCGCTCCGTGGTGTCGTACGTCCGCGGAGCAGCACGTCTCCATACCTACGCCGCCCCGGGCACCACCGCCACCCGGGACGTGCCCCGGAACGGGCAGAGTGCGAGCGGCTGCCCGGCCCTGAGCCGGGGCGGGCTGTCCGTGGCCGGTGACCGACTGCACGCAGGCCCCTTGCGCAGCCGAAGGCCGATCTCCAGCGCTGTCTCCGGTCCGCTCGTGATGCCCTGTTGTGGAAGCTCGAAGGGGCTGTCGGAGCACGACGTGCGCCGCCCTCCGACGCAGACCGGTACGAACCTCCTCGGGCTGGTCGAGCATGCCGCCGGGGTGGAGCTGGGCTGCTTCGGCGAGACGTTCGGGCGGCCGTTCGGCGAGGTGGTTCCCGCCTTCGGGGACGGTGCCGAGGCGAACCAGGGCATGTGGGCGACCGCCGGCGTCCGGGGCAGGGGGCTCGGGCCGCGAGGCAGCCGCTTCCCCTGTCGTACGGTGCGTCGAGGGCTGGGGTGTGGTCCGCCGGACGTTGGCGTGGGGGCGTTCAGCGTCCGGTGAGCGTCGCGGGTTCGCCGAGGTGGTGAGCGGCGGTGCGCCAGGCGGCGGTGACGGCTGCGCGTGCCGTGGCGGTCGCCGTCTCCACCTCCGGCGGGAGGTGGAGCGGGGAGCCGATGTGGACGTGGAGGCGGGGGCGGCGGGCCGGGGCGGTGAGGAGACCGGAGATCTGCTTGGCGCGCCGGCCCGAGGTCACCCGGCGGGCGCCCGCCTGTCCGAGCGGTACGACGGGGGCCCCGGACGCGTGCGCGAGGCGGGCGAGGCCGCTGCGGAAGCCTTCCGGCGGAGCCTCGGCCGCGTCCAGGCGGCTGGGCAGTCGTCCTTCGCCGTAGATCAGCAGGCGGCGCCCCTCCCCGAGCGCGACGGCGGCCGCGTCGAGGGCGTCCGCCGCCCGCCGGCTGTTGCGGTGCACGGGCACGTGGCCGCCGTGGCGCAGGAGACGGCCGAGAACCGGGATGCGCCACAGGCCGGCGGTGGCCATGACGACGGGTTCGACGCCGAGGCGCAGCAGTGCGGCGAGGACGATGCCCGGGTCGGCCAGGGAGGCGTGGTTGGCGACGATGATGCTGCCAGCGGCAGGGGCCGTTGCGTGGTCGGACGTGACGGTGAGGTGTCCGAGCGAGGGGACGACGGCGGAGGCGATACGGCTGAGCACGGTTCTCCCTGGATCCGGCGGGCGCGGCCGTCCCGGTGGACGGCGGCGGTGTGCCGGGCCCGCCCTTCCCGGCTTCGCCCGCCACGCCCCCATCGTCGGGGCGGGCGGGACTGGAGGCCTGAGTGCGGATACTCAGACCTCCTGGGCGATCGCCCCGCGGCGGCCGGGCTTCTGACCGGACGGTGCGGCGTACGGCGTCAGACGGCCAGCCACACCGCCGTGTCCCGGGGCAGTCGGCCCCCGGCGCCGAGGGGGCCGCTGGTGAGGAGGACCTCGGTGTGGGCGGGGAGCTCGGCGGGCTGTTCCGCGAGGTTGACGGCGCAGACGAGGCGCTCGCCCCGGGCGAACATGAGCAGGCCGGGTTCCTCGCTCAGCCAGCGCAGCGGCTCGGTGTGCAGTGCGGTCAGGGAGCGCCGTCGTCGCAGGGCCTCACGGTAGAGGGCCAGCATGGAGTGGGGGTCGCGCTCCTGGAGGTCGGCCGCGCGGGACGGCCAGTCGGCGGGCAGCGGCAGCCAGGGTTCCGCGGTGGAGCCGAAGCCCGCGAAGGGTTCACCGGCCGCCCAGGGCAGCGGGGTGCGGCAGCCGTCGCGGCCCGGGGCCCGCCCCTGGGAGCGGAAGTACATGGGGTCCTGGATACGGTCCAGCGGTACGTCGGCCTCGGGCAGGCCCAGTTCCTCGCCCTGGTAGAGGTAGACCGAGCCGGGCAGGGCGAGCGAGAGGAGGGCGGCTGCGCGGGCACGGCGGGTGCCGAGCTCCAGGTCGCTCGGGACGCCGAACGCCTTGGCCGTGAAGCTGAATCCGGTGTCCTCGCGGCCGTAGCGGGTGACGGTGCGGGTGATGTCGTGGTTGCAGAGGACCCAGGTGGCGGGGGCGCCGACGGGGGCGTGTTCGGCGAGGGTGTCGTCGATGGCGCGGCGCAGCAGTGCGGCGTCCCAGGGGCAGCTGAGGAAGGCGAAGTTGAAGGCGGTGTGCAGTTCGTCGGGGCGGAGGTAGCGGGCGAAGCGCTCCGCGTCGGGCAGCCAGACCTCGCCGACGAAGATGCCGTCGAACTCGTCGGCGATGGCGCGCCAGCTCCGGTAGATGCCGTGGAGCTCGTCCCGGTCGACGTACGGGTGGGGCCCCTGGTGTCCTTCGAGGTCGGGGAGGCCCGGGTCCTTGGCGACGAGCGCGGCGGAGTCGATGCGTACCCCGGCGACGCCCCTCTCGAACCAGAAGCGCAGGACGTCCTCGTGTTCCTGGCGTACGGCGGGGTGCGCCCAGTTGAGGTCGGGCTGTTCGGTGGCGAAGAGGTGGAGGTACCACTCGCCGTCCTCGACGCGGGTCCAGGGCACTCCCCCGAACTCGCTCTCCCAGTCGTTGGGGGGCAGTTCGCCGTGGGCGCCCCGGCCGGGACGGAAGTGGAAGAGTTCGCGCTCCGGGCTGCCGGGTCCCGCGGCGAGTGCCGCCTGGAACCAGACGTGCTGGTCGGAGACGTGGTTGGGGACGATGTCGATGATGGTGCGGATGCCTGCCTCACGGGCTTCGGCGATGAGCTTCTCGGCCTCGGCGAGGTTGCCGAAGGCGGGGTCGATGGCCCGGTAGTCGGCGACGTCGTATCCGCCGTCCGCCATCGGGGACAGGTACCAGGGGGTGAACCAGAGCGCGTCGACGCCGAGCTGGGCCAGGTAGGGCAGCCGGGACCGTACGCCCGTCAGATCGCCGGTGCCGTCCCCGTCGCCGTCGGCGAAGCTGCGGACGTAGACCTGGTAGATGACGGCCGAGCGCCACCAGTCGTCGGCGGCGAGCAGGCTGCCTTCCATAGGGCGGGTTCCTTTCGGGCGGGCGCGGTCGCCGGCGGGGTGGGCCGGTCCGCGCGGCAGGGAGGGGCGAGGGAGCTGGGGGCCGCCGCCGCCCCGGAGCGGGGCGGGATGGCCGGGGCGGCGGCGGGTCCGGGGGCGCGGTTGCGAGGGGGGGTGGGTCAGCCCTTCGTGCTGCCCGCGCTGATTCCGGCGATGATGTGCCGTTGGAAGACGAGGAACATCAGGACCATCGGGATGCTCGCGATGACCATGGCTGCGATGAGCACGGTCAGCGGGACGTTCTGCGAGAGCTGCACGAGGGCCACGCTGATGGGCTGCTTCTCGGTGTCGGAGAAGACCATCAGCGGCCACAGGAAGTCCTGCCACACGGCGACCAGCGCGAAGATCGACACGACGCCCAGGACGGGTCTCGACAGAGGCAGGACGATGGACCAGAGGGTGCGCAGTCTGCCCGCGCCGTCGATCTCGGCGGCTTCCAGGACGTCACGCGGGATCTGGTCGAAGAACCGTTTGAGCAGATAGAGGTTGAAGGCGTTCGCGACGGCCGGCAGCCAGATGGCCAGCGGGTCGTTGAGCAGGTTGACGTGGATCAGCGGCAGGTCGGCGATGGTGAGGTACTTCGGTACGACGAGGGCCTGCACCGGGACCATGAGGGTGGCGAGGATGCCGCCGAGGATCACGTTGCCGAAGGCCGGCCTGAGTTTGGACAGGGCGTAGGCGGCCGCGGTGCAGAAGACGATCTGCAGCACCCAGGCGCCGGTGGCCTGGACCACCGTGTTCCACAGGTGGGTCGGGAGCCGCATCAGGTCCCAGGCGTCGGTGTAGCCGCTGAGCTGCCACTGCTCGGGGACGAGGGTGGGTGGGGTGCGCACCACTTCCGCGGGCGGTTTCATCGCTCCCGTGACCATCCAGTAGACGGGGAAGAGGAACGCGAACGCGAAGAGCAGGACGACGAGGGTGAACACCGACCAGTACGTGACCTTGCCCCGGCGCCCGGCGAGCGCCAGCGGCGAGATGACGGTGCGTACGGAGCGGGCGGCCGGGGCGTCTGCGATCTTCTTGCCGCGGGGAGCGGGCGGCTTCTTTACCGGGGCCGGAGCTGTCCGGGTCATGGCGGGCGACGCTCCTCTCAGTCGGTGCGGGTGAGTCGCAGATACAGGGCGGAGAACGCGCTGAGCACCAGCAGGAGCATCACGCTGAGGGCGGACGCACCGCCGAAGTCGTTGTAGAGGAAGGCGTACTTGTAGATCAGGTAGAGCACCGTGACGGTGGAGTTCTCCGGTCCGCCGCCGGTGATGACGAAGGGTTCGGTGAACACCTGCATCGTCGCGATCACCTGAAGGAGCATCAGCATCAGGATGATGAAGCGGGTCTGCGGGATCGTGACGTGCAGGACGCGCTGCAGGACGGACGCGCCGTCGAGCTCGGCCGCCTCGTACAGTTCGCCGGGTATGCCCTGGAGGGCTGCGAGGTAGATGAGGACGGTGCCGCCCATGTTGGCCCAGGTGGCGACGATGACCAGCGAGACGAGCGCGGTGTCGGCGCCGTTGGTCCAGTTCGACGTGGGCAGGTGGAGGAAGCCGAGCACCTCGTTGGCCAGGCCCGCGCCCGGATCGTAGAACCACTTCCACAGCAGGGCGCTGACGACCGGCGGGATCATCACGGGGAGGTAGACGACGACCCGGAAGAACGCTTTGGCGTGCCGCAGTTCGTTGAGGACGAGCGCCATGACGAAGGGAATGGCGAACCCGATGACCAGGGCGAGCACCGTGAAGGTGAGCGTGTTGCGCCAGGCGGCGGTGAACTCGGGGTCCTGGAAGACCCGGGTGAAGTTCGCGGTGCCGACCCACTGGGGGTCGGAGCCGGGTGTGTACTTCTGGAACGCGATGATCACCGACCGGATCGCCGGGTACCACGAGAACAGGATGAAGCAGAGCAGCCCGCCGACCAGGAAGCCGTACGCGGTGGCCTGGTCGGCGATCTTCCGGCGCAGCGGTTCCCGGGGCCCGCGGCCCGCCGGGCGCGCGTCCCCCGGGGGATGCGTCGCACCGGCGGACCGCGGTCGTGCGGGCGCTGCGGCGTGGGAGGGGGTCTTCATGGCGTTCAGCCTCGGGCCAGGATTCCGTCGATCTTGGACTGGGCGTCCTTGAGCAGGGCGTCGATGTCCGCGTCCTTCTTCGTCAGGACGGCCGAGACGGCGCCGTCGAGAACCGCGTAGATCTGCTGGCCGTGCTTGGGCTCCAGTTTCATGTCGAGCTGCTGGCCGCCGTCGATGAAGGCCTGGTAGTTCTCGACCGGGACGTTGGCCGACGCCTTCTTCAGCTCCTGGTCCTCGGCGTCGGTGGCGCCGGTGAACAGCCGGGGCTCGGGCAGGCCCACCGGGGACTTGTCCGAAGCCGCCCGGGCGTAGTTGTTCATGTAGCCCTGGCCCGGAGTGAGGAAGGTCCACTCCAGCCACTTGAGGCCGGCCTTGATCTGCTCGGGGGTGGCCTTCTTGTTGAACATGTAGCCGTCGCCGCCCATGAGGGTGCCCTTGCCGCCGGGCATCGGGGCGAAGGCCAGGTCCTCGTACGAGCCGCCGGCTTCCTTGACGATGCGCGGCACGTTGTCGGGGGCGGCCAGATACATGCCGAGCTTGCCGGAGCCCATCATCTGGAGGGTGTCGTTGATGATGAGGAGCTGCTTGGCGCCCATGGAGTCGTCCCGCCAGCGCATGTCCTTGAGGTTCTGCAGGACGGCCTTGCCCTCGGGGGTGTCGACCGTGGCCTTCTTGCCGTCCTCGCTGACGACCGCGCCGCCCTGGGAGTAGATCGAGGCGGTGAAGTGCCAGCCGCCCTGGTTCTGCGCGCTGTACTCGGCGAAGCCCACGGTCCCGTCGCCGAGCGCGGCGATCTTCTTCGCCGCGGCCTGGACCTCGTCCCACGTGGTGGGCGGCTTGCTGGGGTCGAGTCCCGCCTTGGTGAAGAGCGGCTTGCTGTAGAGCAGGCCCATGGAGTAGTTCGTGCGCGGGATGCCGTAGATCTTGCCGTCGACGGTGTAGGCGTCGCGCAGGGGCTGGGCTATGTCCTTGTACGTCTTGAGGTCCTTGACGTACTCGGTGATGTCCGCGGCCTGGTTGATCGAGACGACGCGCTCGGTGTCGGTGAAGTACGTGTAGAAGACGTCCTCCATCTGACCGCCGGCGAGCTTCGCGTCGAAGGTCTTGGGGTCCTGGCACGGGAAGGCGTCGTGCGCGACGACGTCGATGTCGGGGTTCTGCTTCTCGAACGTCTTGACGTCCTCGTCGAACCGCTTGTGGTCGATCTTCGCACTCGGCTGGGGCCAGCAGTTGACCGTGATGCGCGTCTTGCCGTCCGCTTCGCTGTCGCCCTCGGAGTTGCAGGCGGCCAGGCCGGTGACGGCCAGTGCGGTGGCGATGGCGGCGGTGCAGGTACGACGAAGTGCGGAACTTCTCATCGGTGGACCCCTTTAGGGCAGGAGTGCGGGAAGCCGACAGCCCCGAGCTGCGCGGCGACCCACACTCAACCACCGCCGACGAATGTCCGCAAGATGTCGCGCGGGTTTCGTAATTCTTTGACAGAGACTGCCGGTGTGATGCCACGGCAATCGACGGAAGCGGTCGGATCGACGGCGGTTCCGGGGCAAGCGGGGGGCGGACGGGGGGCGGAGCCGGAGGTGACGCGGGACCCTGGGACGTTCGCGGCAGGCGACCCTCAGGTGACCACACGGACGCGGGTACGCGGACGCACGCCGACGGAAGCAGGCGATTCACGGAGTGGCCGTCCGCCCGCCCGAGCCGTGCGTGCTGGCGGGCGCGGGCGGCACAGCGATCGGGTTTCCGCCCCTCGGCGGCCGGCCGGGAGCGCTCTCCACGCGGTTGCGTGGACCGCTCACCGAGCTCGGCCGCCGGGGCGATCGCAGCGAGTGGCCGGGGGGCCGCGGCGGCAGTGGGCTCGTCCTTCCGGACGCCCGGCCTACCGCGGCCTCACCCACGCCCACCGGCGACGGTTCTTCAGCAAACCATCGCGTCGCGAACGCAAGAATATGGCAATAGTTGCAGGACGTTTATCGTCCCGTGATGGACATGGCCGCCCTGGGGCGGCTGCGACCGGGGGTCCAGGTCGCCGTCAGCGGGCTGCGGCCGCGCGTACGGTGCCGAAGTCGAGGGCACGGTCGGCCTCACGCAGGACCTCCTCGGCCACCCGGCGCACTTCGGCGGGTACGTCGCCCTGCTCCTCCACGAGGCCGGCGTAGATCGGTGCTTCGGTGCTGTCTGCGGAACTCATACGGTGTGTTTCCCCGTCGCTCGGGTGCGGAACGCCTCCGCCGGTCGGCGGAGGCGGGGGCGAGTGTACGTGGTGGGCGGCTGCGGTCGCGATTCCGTTCCGGCGAGCGGACCCCGCCGCACCTGCTGGAACAGCGGTGCGCACGGCCCCGAAGGGCGTCGGAGAGATCTCCGTCACGGCCTGCGGAGGGCTCTCCGACGACCGCGGCGGGCGCGCCGGGCCGTCGGCCGGGTGGGGCGGTCGGCTGTCGTCGGCCCGGTGCCGTCGGTGAGATGGCGTCGGTGGTCATGCTGGGCCGTCAGGCGGTCGACGGCCGGGATGCCGCCCTGGCCGGGGCGCCGGTGGTGGTCGCGCTCGGGGTGCCGCCCTGTTCGGGAACGTGTGGCGGGGAGGCCGAACCGGGTCCCTCCGGTGCCTGACCGTCGGGCAGCCACCCGACCGCGGCTCAGGACGGCGGGCGGCGTGCGACAGGCCGCGGACCAGGCTCACGTGCGGCGGCGTCGGGCCTCGGGCAGGGGGCGATGCCCCTCGGTCCACTCGTTGACCCAGCCGCAGCCCGAGCAGGCGTACCGCCCGTCGAGGCCCGCGATCAGGGTGCCGCACCGGGCGCAACCGATGTAAGTGATCTCCGGGTGCTCCGTGGCCCCCTCTTCCGGTGGACGCCGCTCCGGGCGTGACGAGGCGGCCATGGTCATGTGCCCGATCCTGCCGGGTCCGACTCCGCCGCGTCGAGCAGGATCCGGGCGAGCTCACGCGGCTGCGAGAACATCGGCCAGTGGCCGGTGTCCATCGTGACCAGCCGCCAGCGCTCGCTCGTCAGCAGCTCGGCCACCTCCATGCTCGGCTCGGGCCAGTCCAGCAGACACTTGACGTACGTCGCGGGCAGCAGCCCCAACGGACGTTCCAGGACGGCGGGATCCGTGAGGGTGGCACCGGGGTGGGGGGTCGAGCCGCCGATGAACCGGGCGATCTGCTCGTCGGTGAGGCCCTGGTCCGCGCAGTCGGCGACGGCCGGCGGCGGCCAGAAGTTCTCGTTGGCGGCGATCGCGGCCTCCACGCCGGCCCGGCCGTCCGGCCAGCCGGTGACGAACGACTCCCCGTCGACCGGGACGTTGGAATCGACGAAGACCACACGGGCGAGCCGGTCGCCGATCCGCTCGGCCGCCTGTCCGACCGGGATACCCGCGTAGCTGTGGCCGACGAGCACCACATCGCGCAGGTCGAGGCGCTCGACCTCGTCGACGATGTCCTGGACGTGCCTCTGCAGCCCCGCCGCCACGCCCTGCTTCTCGGCGAGCCCCGACAACGTCAACGGGTGGACCCCGTGACCTGCCGCGCGCAGGTCGGGCTCCACGTCGCGCCATGCCCACGAACCGAGCCAGGCCCCTGCCACGAGGATGAATTGCGTCATGCCAGCAACGTAGCGCAGGGGTCTGACAACGCCCCTCGGTCGCCCCGCGCCCCGGGTTCCTCAGCGCTTCACCGGGCGCGTGAGCCGCGAGAAGTTCGATCGATGTCGCTCAACGATCGCAAGGGAAGCATTGTCGGCCGTTTCTGACTGTTTTTCGCTATGAACGGAGGCGGTGGGTCCCGGCGAGGCAGGATGTCCCCGTGATGGGCAACCTTCCCGCCGTGACGACCAGTTTCGTGGGCCGCACCAGCGAACTGGGCAGCATCGAACGGGCACTTCGCGATCATCGGCTGGTCACGCTCACCGGTAGTGGCGGGGTCGGCAAGAGCCGTCTGGCCCTCCGCGCCGCCGAGCGTGCCCGAGGCCGGTACGCCGACGGTGTCTGGTGGGCCGACCTGTCCCATCTCCACGACGACCAGCTGCTCGCCACGACGGTCTGCGACGGCGTCGGGCTCCTGGACCACAGTCCGCGCCGACCGGTGGCCGCGCTCGGCGCATGGCTTTCCGGGAAGGAGCTGCTGCTCGTCCTCGACTGCTGCGAGCGGATCGTCGGCCCCTGCGGCCGGCTCGTCACCGAACTGCTCACCGCGGCACCGGGGCTGACGGTGGTCGCCACCAGCCGGGAGCCGCTGGGCGCGGCGGGCGAGATGTGCGTCGAGGTTCCCCCGCTGTCCACGGGCGACGACGGGGACGAGGCCGTCCGGCTCTTCCGCGAGCGCGCGGCCGCCGTCGCCCCGGGTCGCTCGCTCGACGACCCCGTGAGCGCGGCCGCCGTCGCCGAGATCTGCCGCCGCCTCGACGGCATACCGCTCGCCGTCGAACTGGCCTGTGCCCAACTCCGCGAGAGCAGCGCGCAGGAGATCACCGGGCGGCTGGCCTCCCGGACGGAGGACCTCAGCGACGACACGGTCTGGCCGCGCCGCCACCGGGCCCTGCGCACCACCATCGGCTGGAGCCACGAGCTCTGCGCCCCGCTGGAGCGGCTGCTGTGGGCGCGGCTCTCCGTCTTCCGGGGCGTCATCACGACGCCGGACGCGGAGGCGGTGTGCGCGGGCGGGCCGCTGGACGCCGGGGCCGTCGCGCCCGCCCTGGAACGCCTGGCCGACCAGTCCGTGCTCCGGCGGACCGGGAAGGGCTACCGGATGCTGGACACGCTCCGCGAGTACGGGGCGATGTGGCTGGCCGAGCTGGCGGAGGACACGCTCCTCGCCGACCGGCACGCCCGGCACTTCGCCCATGTGGCCGTCCAGGCGTACGCGGGGTGGCTCGGGCCCTCGCAGGTCCTCTGGTACCACCGGATCGCCGACACCCACGCGGACCTGTGCGCGGCCCTGGACCATCTGCTGGCCGAGGACCCGGAGATGGCGATGGAGATGGCCGGGTGCGCCGGTCTCTTCTGGAGCTGCTGCGGCTATCTGCACCAGGCCCGTGCGTACCTGGAACGGGTGCTCGCCCTGCCGCTCTCCACCGGTGCGCACCGCACCCGTGCCCTCTGGGCCCTGGGGATCACGCTGACACTCCAGGGCGACCACGAGGCGGCCCGCCGCACCGGCGAGGAGTGCGAGCAGGCGGCCCGCCGGGAGCAGGCCCCGGAGCCGGTGCTCCTCGCCGCCCACTCCGTGAGCTTCACGTATCTGATGATGGGCCGGCCGCTCACGGCGTACACGGTCAGCGACCGCGCCCTGGCGGACCACCCGGGGGACCCGGCCGACGCGCCCTCGCAGCTGCGCTGCCGGGTGATACGCCTGTTCGCCCTGTCCGCGCTCGGCCGGCTCGACGAGGCGTACGAGGAGGCCATGGGGCTCCAGCGGCTCAGCCTGCGGTTCGGCGAGCACTGGGCACGGGCGTACGCCGATCATCAGCTCGCCCTCATCCACCTGCTCCAGGGCCGTCCCCGTCACGCGGAGAGCCATGCGCGCGCGATGCTCGCGAGCAAGCACGAGCTGCATGACAGCCTCGGCATAGCGCTCGGCCTCGACCTGCTCGCCGGGGCCATCGCCGCCCAGGGCAACGGGGTGGCCGCGGCCAGGGCATCGGGGACGGGGCACGCCTACTGGCGCATGATCGGCCACCCGCACCGGGGGACCCCGGAGCTCGGGGCGATCCGCGAGCAGTGGGAGCTGAGGGCCCGCCAGGCGGCGGGTGACTCGGCGTACGAACGGGCCTACCGGCGCGCCTCGGCCGACGACGCCGAACGCGGCCTGGCCCTCGCGCTGGAGCGTGGGAACCCGGGCCAGGGGGCGTGAATCCCCCCCGGCACCCGTGGGGGGCGTGGGACGTCGGACTGTTGCCCGCGCACCGGCGGCGCATCGCCCCGACACCTGTGGGGAACCTGGGCTTAGCATCCGGGTATGACGTCGATCAGCCGACTCCGCCCCGACCACGCCGAGGCTCTGCTCGCCTTCGAGCGGGAGAACCGGAGCTACTTCGCCGCGTCCATCACCGACCGGGGCGACGCCTATTTCGCCGAGTTCGCCGAACGCCATCGCCTTCTGCTCGCCGAACAGGAGGCGGGGCTGCACCACCTCCACCTCATCGAGGACGCCGACGGCGGCGTCCTCGGACGGATCAACCTCGTCGAGGTGCGGGACGGCTCGGCCGAGCTGGGTTACCGGATAGCGGAGAAGGCCGCGGGCCAGGGGCTGGCCACCTGGGCGGTTCAGCGGATCTGTGTGCTGGCGGTCGAGGAGTACAAGCTCACCTCACTGCGCGCCGAAACGACGCTGGACAACACGGGCTCCCGTGCGGTGCTGGCCCGTTCGGGGTTCGAGCCGCTGGAGGACCTCATGTTCGGCGACCGCCCCGGGCGGCGGTACGTCCTGGACCTGAGCGAGGGCGCTCCCCCGGCCCACTGACCGCATCCGCGACACCGGCGACTTGCCCGGCCACAGGCAGCTCGCCGCGGCGACCCCCTCCGGCGGGTGGCCCCGCGGCCGGCAGGCGGTCCCTGGCCGTCTCCCTCACCTCCAGGTGAACCGAGCGACGGACCCGCGGTTGCCTGTCACTCTCCGCAAGCTCCAGGAGGACTTCGTCTGCCGGCTGCTGGACCGCCGGTGGCGGTAGTGGCGCGTATGAGGCGTGCGGACCGCAGGAAGGGGTACGCCGGGTGTCCGGCGTACCCCTTCGCGCTGCGTGGGACAGCGGGATCAGTCCTCGTCCGTCTCCTCGCGGACGATGGTGTCGTTCTTGGCGTCCACGTCGAAGGTGGTCCTCTTCCAGTCGGAACCGACCACGTCGACCTTCCAGACCACGCCGTCCCCGTCGTTGTCGTCCTTGTCCTCAAGGCTGACGGAGGTGACCGTTCCCTTCTTCTTCTCGGTGGCGACCTTGGCCGCCTGCTGCGGTGTCTGGGTGGCCTGGGCGAGCCGGTCGGCCGTCTGCTTCTTGTCGTCCGCGTCCTGGTCCGTGTCGACACGGGCTTCGATCACCTTGCCGTCGACCGCGTTGATCCGGACGGTGTGGATCGTGCCGTCCTTCTCCGCGACGTGCGCGTCCCAGACCGGGCCGTCGGCGCCGGGGCTCGCGCTCGGGCTGCCGGTTCCGGTCGGACTCGGGGAGCCGGTCGGGCTGGGCGATCCCGAGGGGCTGCCGGTCGTGGTGGGGCTGGGGCTCCGGTCGTCGTCGTCCACACCCTCCAGGTCCAGGTCGACGAGCTTGCTCCCGGCGACCTCACCGGTGGCGGTGGTGGCCGCGTCGTCGAAGGTGACCTTCGTGGCGTCGAGCACCTCCTTGCGTTCCTGCTGCTCCTGGGTCAGCTGTGCGGTGGCCGACGGCGTCGTCGTCTGCTGCTGCGGGACGACCTTCGCCGCCTCGGAGGTGGCCGCGCCGGTCGCGCTGTCCGAGCTCTGACCGCATCCGGTCATCAGGAGGGCCGTGGCCGCGGCCAGGGACAGGGCGCCGACCGCCTTGAGATTGCGGGAACGGGAGGAGGCACTGTTCATGCGTCGTGGCTCAAGTGTCATGCCCGCATGCCTAGCCCTCCCGGCCTGCGGTCATGTTGTTCTGCCGGAGGGAGTCACCCGATCGACCGGGCGGCTCCGCCCGTTGGCCGTCGCTCCCCGGGCGGGGCACGCCGGGGTGCGAAACAATGGCGGCAGGGCCGTATTCTCCGCGCACGGCCGGGAGGCCGTCATGAATCAGATGGTGCACACCGAGCGTTACGAGCTGATCTTCCAGATGTCCGGCGCCGCGGACGACGTGGTAGCCGTCCGGCTGACCGACCGGCTGGGGGCCGGTGGGTTCCCGGTGTACGAGGACGAGACGGGGATCGTCCGTGCCGAGATCAGCGACCGGGGCGAGGTCCGCATGCTCGCCAGCGGCGGTCACCAGGTTCCGGGCACTCCCCTGCTGGCCCGCCCCCTGAGCGAGGACGGGCCCGGCACGCGTTGACCGGCCCCTCGGGGCGGCGGGCGCGGGGCCGTGGTCCGCGGGGGCCTGCCCCCGTCCGCCGGGGAGGCGGTGGCGTTCGTCCGCGCCGGCATTTCCCCGCGGGCGGTGTAGACGCCCTGGCAGCGCCGGTACGTTCGCGACGTCACGCCCCGCTAGGGCTTGTCGGGCACGTTCTTGAAGGTCTCGGGCACCGGCAGGGTGGCCCAGCGGCCGATCGGCCAGGCGACGACGACGGCCCGGCCGACGACCTCGTCGACCGGCACCATCCCATCGTTCGGGTCGTCCCTGTGGTAGCGGGAGTCGGCGGACTCCTGACGGTGGTCTCCCATCACCCAGACCTTGCCGTCGGGCACGGTGACCTTGAACTGGCCCCCGTCCGCGTCGTTGCTGCAGGGGGTGTTGCCGGGGAAGACGTACGGCTCGTCCAGGGCGGTGCCGTTCACCTTCACCGGTCCGTCGCCCACGCACTCCACGGTGTCGCCGCCGACGCCGATGACCCGCTTGATGAGGTCCTTCTCCTCGGCGGAGGGCATCACACCGACGAAGGTCAGCACCTTCTGCAGGGTGTTGGGCTCGTCCACGGGCGTGTCCGCGAGCCAGTCGGCCGGGTCGTGGAAGACGATCACCTCGCCGCGTTCCGGCTCCGAGCCGAACCAGGGGGTCAGTTTGTCGACCAGAACCCGGTCGCCCCGCTGGAGGGTGTTCTGCATCGAGTCCGAGGGGATCGAGAAGGCCTGCAGCAGGAACGTCTTGATGAGCAGGGCCAGTACCAGGGCCATGACGAGAAGGAGCGGCAGCTCCACCCAGAACGGCCGCTTCTTCCGCGACCTCGAACTCCGCGCTCCCGCACGCCCCATGCCACCGCTCCTCGCCCCGCGAACCGCCTCTGCCCGTCCCTCCGGGGACGGGTCCGGTGATCCACTCTATGGGGCGTGGGGAGCTGTGACAGGGCTATGCGGGTTCCGCGCCGACCGGCGGGACTCTCGCTCCCTCTCCCGCGCGCACGGCTTCGACGACGCTCTGGTGGAAGGTCCGGCTCTCCTCCTCCGAGGGGCAAGGCACAGGGCTGCCCACGAGGGTGAACCAGTCGGAGGAACCGCTGTACTGCACGGCCACCGACGCCTGGCCGTCGAACCACGTCGTATGCACCGTGAGATCGCCGCTGAGGATGCCCGCTTCTTCGGTGCGCACCCCGCCGGTGCCCGTGTACACCCCGCTGGTCGTCCAGGATGCCCAGCTCATGATGGTCACCTTTCGGACGATGACACTGCCTGTCCGGCCGATTTCTTCCGAGTATGGCACCGCCGGTGGGACTGTGCACGAATGGGTGACGACAGCACCTGACCTCGGGTTCAGGCCCTCCCCAGCACTCCGCGGACGAACGCGGCCTGGCCGGCGTGCTGGAGATCCTCGGCGATGACGCTGATCAGCCGGACACCCAGAGTCACCGGCGGCGACCAGCCCGCGTCGACGATCCGGTCGAGGGCGTGGCCTTCCAGTCCCGCGACGAAGTCGAGCGTCCGCTCCTGTACGGCGTCGAAGTAGCCGAGGAGGGGCTCGGCGGAGGGCACGCGCACGGCGGCGACCTCGTCGCTGCTGTGCCCGTAGCCGGTGTCCGTGGCGTCGAGGGGGAGTCGGAAGCGGTCGGCCCAGCCTTCGGTGAGCCAGACCTGTGCGGTGCCGGAAGCGTCGGCGATGTGGTCGTCCTGGATGCGGGTGAGATGCCAGACGAGCCAGGAGATGGAGTTGGCGTCGTCGTCGAGCCGGGCGTTGAGCTCGTCGGGCTCCAGCCCGTCGACCGCCGCGTGGACGGCTTCCCCGATCCGGTCGAACGCTTCGGCCAGCATGGCTGCGGTGTTCATCCGCCCACTTTCGCCCACCGGGCGCCGGGGGCCCGGGATGCGACACACCACCTGGACGACCGGCTCCCGGTGCGGAGCGGCACGCGGGATGCCGGTCCCCATCGGCGCGAGGCTCCCGGAGGCCCCCATCCCGCTGGCCCACGCTGTGCGGCCGGGAGCTGACGGGGTTCCGCGAGGGAATGGCGTACGGCACGTCCAGCTGAGGCGACGGCGTGCCGTACGGGAGGCCGTCAGCGCTTTCCGCGCACTTCGTGCAGCCACTCGGTCAGCAGGCGGTTGACCTCGTCGGGGCGTTCCTGCTGGATCCAGTGTCCGCAGCCTTCGAGGATGTGTGCGGCGGACAGGGCGGGGAGGGTCTTCGGGTAGGCGTCGATGGCGTCGGACATCCAGGTGGTGGAGGCGTCGAGGGAGCCGCCGATGAAGATCGAGGGCCGGGTGACGGGGGTGCCGTCCCAGGCGGCGAGGTCCTCCCAGTCCCGGTCGACGTTGCGGTAGCGGTTGAGCGCGCCGGTCAGGCCGGTCCGCTCGAACTCCTCGGTGTAGACATCGAGGTCGCGCTCGCCGAGCCAGCCGGGAAGCCGTCCGGTGGGGAACCGGTCGGCCATGCGCGCACCCGGCGGTACGAAGAAGAGGGCGCCGTGATCGGCGGGGGTGAGGATGCCGCCGGTCAGGCCCGCGTAGAAACCGGCGAGCCAGCCGCGTACGTCCGGTTCGATCTCCGCCTCGGCGCGGCCGGGCGTCTGGAAGTAGCTGACGTAGAACTCCTCCTCTCCGCCGATGGACGCAAAGCCGTCGGTGGGGCGGGGGCCTCCACGAGGCGCGTAGGGGACGCTCAGGAGGCCGACGGCGGTGAAGACGTCCGGCCTCAGCAGTGCGCTGTTCGCGGCGATGGGGGAACCCCAGTCGTGTCCGACGACGGCCGCGGTCTCCTCGCCGAGTGCGTGGACGACGCCGACGTTGTCGGCGACGTGGGCGAGCATGCGGTAGGCGTCGGTGGCGGCGGGGGCGAAGGAGCGGCCGTAGCCCCGTACGTCGATGGCGACCGCCCGGTATCCGGCGGCGGCCAGCGCGGGGATCTGGTGACGCCAGGAGTACCAGGACTCGGGGAAACCGTGGACGAGCAGTACGAGGGGCCCCGTGCCCTGTTCGACGCAGTGGATGCGGCCGCCGGGGACATCGACGGTCCGGTGTGTCGCGCCGGGAAGCACGGCGCTGGGGCGGGTGACACGGTCCCCGGACGGCGTGGGCAGGGGGGTGGGCTGCGGCATGGCTGCTCCTCTGCGCCCCGGGGGGCCGGGGCGGTCGTGACGCTGTGGCGGGCGGCCGGGCCGAGGAGCCCGGCCGCCGGTCACGATGATTCGGCGGCTGTGGCCGCCCCGACAAGGATATTTGCCGTTTCAGCAAAGCAGCGGGGCAAAGGGCCCGATGCGGCGGACCACCGGGCGCGCGGGTTCAGACGAGCAGGCTCAGCAGATGGGCGCAGGCGGTGGCCTCGTCCGGGTGGCGGGCGATGACCTCGTGCGTTCCGCGTTCGAACGCCCCCGTCTCCCAGCCGCCGTCCCCGCTCCGCCGGACGAAGAGGAAGTCCGGCGGCGTGGGAACGGGCTCGTGGACGCCCTCGATGCGGTAGTAGCCGCCGGGGATCCGTTCGTGGACGAGTGCGGCGTGCAGGGCCCGGCGGTCCATACCGGGTTACGCGTCCGTGGACGTCAGGTAGGCGTTGTCCAGCAGCCACTTCACGTTGAGCCGCTGCCCCTCGCCCGGGTCGAGGAACACGGCGTCGAGCTTGATCTGCTGTCCGCCGCCGGGCTGCTCGAACCACGGGGCGATGGAGCCCTGCCAGACCCAGAAGGGCTTGGCGACCTTGTAGACGCGGTAGTCGCACGGGGTGCCCGCGTCGCGGGTGTTGAGGTTCTGCGGGGGCAGGGCGCGTTCGGCGTAGGCGTCCCCCGCCGGGGCCAGGTAGCCGCCGTACTCCGAGCCGAAGCGGTCCAGGCGCTGGCCGGCGCGCAGCTTGACCGGCTCCTTGTCGATCTCGCCGTTCACCTCGGCGAAACCGTCGTTGGGCGGGTACTTCCAGCTGCCGGTGTCCGCGGGGCCTTCCCAGTACTTCTTCAGGAAGTCCTTCGGGGCGAGGTCTCCGGTACGCCGGTAGCCGTTCAGGAGCGGGCCGACCGGGGCGAGCCGCTTGTTCGGCAGCCACTTGGGGCCGAGGCGGGCGTCGCCGCGGAACTCTCCGGTGCACTGGTCGTGGCGTTCGGCGGCGGGAGCGGGCCGACCGGGGCCCGGCTCGGCACTCGCCGTCGGGGCGGTGATCAGTCCGGCGGTGATGCCGAGCGCGGCGAGTGCGGTACGCATACGGTTCATTCAGGAGTCCCCTTGAGCACTGACGATCCATCAGGACAGCTAACGTAGGGTAACCGCTCGGACACTTCGGGGTTTCGCGCCATGCCGCTTTCCGGCCGGCCGGAACAGCAGCACGCCCCGGGCGCGACGGTGCGCGTCCGGGGCGTGGCGGGCGGCCGGGTGTGCACCCCCGGCCGGTGCGACCGCTATCCGACGTTGACGTCGATGCAGGCGTAGAACGCGTTGGCGGTGTCCGCGATGTTCCAGACGGCCAGGACCTTCTGCCGGCCGGTCTTGTCGCCGAAGTCGACCTGGTGGGTCACGGTCGCGCCGGGCTGCGCACCGCCGTCGTCGAATTCGGCGATCTTCTCGCCGCCCGCGAAGTACTGCCAGGTGCTGGTCGCGTGGCGGGCGGTGAGCTTCCACTCGAACTGCTGGGAACGGTTCACCGGAGTGACGGTCCAGCCCTTGGAGTCGTCGTCCAGCTCGGCGAAGCCGCTGTTGCCGCCGCTGCAGCTGGTGAGCCCCTTGGGGCCCTCGACGCTCTGCGGTTCGTACGTGATCGCCCCGCAGCTGACCGTCCCCGCGGCGCACTGGGCCTGACGGCTCGGCGGGTTGGAGATGTAGCCGTGGGCACTGGCGGAGCTCGCCGGGAGGCTCAGGGCGAGAATCGGGGCGAGTGCGGCGCCGAGGGCGAGGGCGGTCTTCCTTTTCGCGTGCATGCTTCTCCTTCACATGAGACCGCACCGCGCGGTGGCGGACCGTGGGGGGTCCGGCTTCGGCGGCAGGGCCTCGCGAGTGTGGGGCCAAGAGGCGCGAAGGCCGCAAGTCCCTTGCCGGACAGGCCTGGTGACAGGCTTCCGGAAAGGCCTTGCACTTGGACCAGACCATACCCACCGGCGCGTGCACGTCAAGGGTGGCGCCCGATGGGCGGCCTCCCCGCGAACCGTGAGGGCGGTCGCCCGCGCTGCGAGCAGCCGCCCCGCCGACGTGATCACCCCTGGTCGTCGCCGTAGTGGACCGTGACGCGCTCGAAGCCGAGGGAGCCGAGCAGCCCCTTCAGCATGTCGGCGGTGTTCTTCTCCGCCCGCGCGGTCAGTCCGCTCTCCTTCGCCGCTTCCGCGATGTGCCGGACGGCGAGCTTGTTGACCGCTTGCTCACTGGAGGGGTTGTCGGAGAAGAGGTCGCCCAGCCGGTCGAGGAGACCGCGCTGCTTGGACACCGCGTAGGACCGGTCCGGATCGAGGGCGGGATCTCCCAGTACAGCCCGGGGCAGCCGGATGTCGGCCGTGGTGCGGTCCTCGTCGACCACGACACCGCCTTCGGTGACCTTGCCGAGGTCGACGGAGGCGTCGACCGTGCCTGCCCCGACGAAGAGGGTGCGGGTGCCGCGCAGGACATCGGGGACGAACTTCGTGTCCTTCTCCAGGTCGACGACCACCTGGAAGTTGCCCGAGGCGGCCTTGTAGGAGCTCATGTCCTGGATGGACTTGAGCACGGCCGGACCCGACCGGTCACGCGTCTCCTCGCCGAAGAAGTCGTCGAGCCCCGGCAGCAGGCTGAGCCGGCTGCCGGCGAACAGCAGGGCCAGCACGGCCGCGGCTGCGCCGAGGACTTTCAGCCATCCTCGCGAGGTGGGCGCGGTGCGCTTCGGGTCGCCGTGCGGCGCGGGCTCTGTGGTTACGTCGCTGGACGTCATGGTATCCATGTGACCGCATCCGGCTCTTTCAGTCCGCCTGCCGTCACCTCTCCCCGAACTCCCGCACAAAATAGGCTTGTTCCGGTACGAAGCGCAGACACCCGGGCCCGGGGAGCGGGCCCGGGGCCGCTCAGCGCGGTGAGGCCGTCACCCGTACACGGTCGCTGTCACCGTCGGAGAGGAACAGGGCGAGCTTTCCCCCCTCGTCGGTGACGGCGGCCCGATCCGCCCGGGAAAGAGTGCGCAACGGGCCCACCGTGACGGCGTCTTCGGAGACGGTCCAGGTGGCGGCGACACGGCCGTCGACCAGTACCACCCGCTCACCGGCCACCGAGAGGCCGCGGTGGGCGGCGTCGATGATCCGGCCGCGGTCCTGGTAGCCGAGGATCGCGTTGTCGAAGGCCGGCAGGAACCGCACCGGGGCGGGGGTGTCCGGGTCGGGGCGGGGCGCGTCGGGCAAATCGAGCAGTTCCCGCCCCCGCTCGTCGCGGAAACGGACCAGTTCGCCGCGTACGGCGGCCACCGCGCCGGGGAGACCCGCCAGGCCGGACCAGGCGCGCAGGTCGGCCGTTGCGGCCGGCCCGTATGCGGCCAGATAGCGCTTCACCAGTGCCCGGCCGACCGGGTCGGCGCCGTCGGTGACGGGCGGATCGACCGGGCGGCCCAGCCACGAGGACAGCGCGACGTTGCGCACCCCGCCCTTGGTGCGCCACAGCCCTCGCGGCGGCGCCTGCGCCATCGGGACGAGGGCGGCGACCACCATCTCGCCCAGGGCGCGCGGCCCCGGCCCGGGCCGGGGCCCGGCGAGCGCCCGCACGATCTCGGCTGCGGTGCGGGGCTCGCCGTCGGACATCAGTTCCCGCGCTTCTGCGGCGAGTTCTTCGAGGTCGACCCCGGTGAAGTCGTCGCGGTAGACCCCGAGGACACGTTGGCGCAGCATCGCGTCGTGCCGGGACCGCCAGGCGAGAACGTCGTCGGCGGTGACGAGGTGGACCGTGCGGCGCATCAGGTGGGTGCGCACCACGCTCCGCCGGATCAGCAGGTCGGAGAGAACGGCCGGATCGAAGGCGGCGACCCGGGACCAGAGCCCGACGAAGGGTTCCTGCGGTTCCTGCGCCTGGAGACCGCAGAGGTGGGCCACCGCGTCCGCGACGGGCAGGTCGCCCCGCTCCAGCAGCAACTGGCGTGCGAGGGTGGCGCGGTTGAGCGCCCGGTCGTCGAGAACGGTCACGGTGTCGTCTCTCCCCGGCGGCTGCTCATCCCCGGCGTCCGGCCGTCGGTGCCCCGCGCGACCGCGTGCCGCCCTCCGGTGGTCACGTCGCCGTCCGGCCGTCGATCGTCTCGCGCAGGATGTCCGCGTGCCCGGCGTGCTGGGCGGTCTCGGCGATGACGTGCATCAGCACCCGCCGTACGCTCCACTCGCCGCCGGGTTCGTTCCAGGGCGCCTCGGGAAGCGGGTGCGAGGCCGAGAGATCGGGAACCGCGAGGATGATCTTCTCGCTGCGGGCGGCGACCTGCTCGTACGCGTGGAGGATCCCCGTCACGGTCTCCCCGGGCAGCATCCGGAATTCCCTCTCCCGGTCGATGGCCCACTGCGGGTACTCACGTGCCGTGCCGGCCATGAAGTCGTCCCAGGTGACGCCGTCGGGCAGGGCGAAGGACATCGCGGAGGGGCCCTCGGTCACGAAGTTCAGCCAGCCCTCCTCCATGGCCGTGACGTGCTTGACGAGGCCGCCGGGGCACAGGGCGCTGACCGTCGGGGTCCGGCCCGCCTGCTCGTCGGTGAGCCCGCGCACCGAAGCGGTCAGGGCGGCTCGCGCCTCGGCGAGGCCGGCGAGCAGGCCGGTGCGCTCGGCGTCGGGGGATACGGAGGGGGTGGTCATGGCGATCGGGTCCTTCCGGCGTTCCTGTGGTGCGGTACGGATCGACCTTCTCAGGAGAAGAGGCCAGATAGTGGCCTCTTCTCGCCTCATACTCGGGTCATGCCGAAGACTTCCGCACGACTGCTGGCGCTGCTCTCCCTGCTCCAGGCGCGCCGCGACTGGCCGGGGCAGTTGTTGGCGGAGCGGCTGGAGGTCAGCCCGCGCACGGTGAGGCGGGACGTCGACCGGCTGCGGGAGCTGGGCTACCCCATCGCGGCGTTCAAGGGGCCCGACGGCGGCTACCGGCTGGACGCGGGCGCCCGGTTGCCGCCGCTGCTGTTCGACGACGATCAGGCCGTCGCCCTCGCCGTCGCCCTGCGGACCGCGACCGCCACCGGAGCCGGTATCGGGGAGGCGGCGGCCCGCGCGCTCACCACGGTCCGGCAGGTCATGCCCGCCCGGCTGCGCCATCGTGTCGACGCCCTGGACGTCACCGCGGTCGAACGGGCGGGAGGCCCGCCCCGGCCCCAGGCCGATCCGCGCGTTCTTCTCACGCTGAGCGACGCGGTGCGCGCCCGGGAGGTACTGCGCTTCGGCTACTCCCCCGCGTACGCTCCGGCGACCGACGGCAAACCGCCCGTGGTGCGGCGGGTGGAACCGCACCGGCTGGTCACCTGGGGCGGGCGCTGGTATCTCGTCGCCTGGGACCTGGACCGCGGGGACTGGCGGACCTTCCGCGCGGACCGGATCACCCCGCGCACGCCCACGGGCCCCCGGTTCACCGCCCGCGAGGTGCCCGGAGGCGATGTGGCCGCGTTCGTCGCCGCCCGGTTCCAGGGCTTCGACGCCCCCGGCGCGTGGCCCTGCCGCGGTGAGGTGATCCTCGACGCGCCGGCCGCCGCTGTGGCGGGTCACCTCCGCGACGGAGTCGTCGAGGAGCACGGCCCGGGCCGCTGCCGACTGGTCATGAGGGCCTGGTCGTGGGCCGGCCTGGCTGCCGAACTCGGCAGGTTCGGCGTGGACATCGAGGTCGTGGGGCCCGACGAGCTCAGGAACGCGTTCGCCGATCTGGCCCGCCGCTTCGCCGACGCTGCGGGCCGGGAAGATCGCGGATCCACGGGGCCCGGCGGCCTTGAGGACCGGTAGTCGAACGGCCGCCGACAACGCCCGTGAGCCACACACCTGGGGGCCTGCCCGGCCCTGACCCGCCGGACCGGCCCCGGCGTGCGTGCCGCGCGTCGCGCGGCAGGCGGCAGTTCGACGACCGGCCCTAACGGCCGACGAGGCGGGTGTCGGCCGTGTCGTCGGTCGTCGAGGCGGTCACGGACGAGGTGATGTGTCCGGCGAGGCCGAGCACCAGGAAGAGCACGACGAGCCACTTGCCGGCGCTGCTCAGCACCAGGGGGCGGGTGGCCGAGCGTGACTGCTCCGGGGCCACGGCGAGATCGTCGTCGCCGAACAGGCCCTTGGGGTAGGCGGGGGTGAGCATCATGACGTACGCGGAGAAGCGCATCCGGTAGCGCAGGGTGGCCGCCGTCGCCTCGAACAGCGGCGGGGGCATGCGGCCCAGGCAGAGCGTGATCAGCCACCAGACGAAGGCCAGCGCCCACCACCCGTACACGGCGAGGCTCTGGACGATCGCCGCCGGGATCATCAGGAAGATGCGGAACAGCACCGCGAGGCGGTTGAGCGGGGTGGGCCGCACCTCGATCTGCACCGGGTAGTCGGACGGCGGAGTGAGGGCGAACGGCGGGTAGCGGTCGATGAGCAGCATGTCGCTCGCCGAGACGCGCATGTCGTAGCCGAGGACACCGGTCAGGAAGCGGAAGACGGGATCGGGCAGCCGCCCCAGCACCAGGGCCGCGAACCATCCCACGATGACGGTGAAGAACGCCGCGATGTGCAGGAAGAACAGCACGACGAAGTGCGGGATCAGCAGCAGGAGTCGCAGGAGTACGGTCAGCCGCCGCTGGCGTGCCGGTGCGACGATGTCCAGGACGGGCCTGAACTCATCGGCGTCCGCCTCCTTGCGGCCCGGGCTCCACCGGCCGTCGGCCATGTCGCTCCTCCTCAGCGGGAAGTCCGTACGGCGTCCGCGCGCAGGACGTGTCCCCACCGTGCGTCCGGGCCGGGCCTCCCGCAAACGGCGCGGCCCGAACGGGTGCCCGGACTCAGCGCCTCCGGAGACGGTCGAGCAGGGGGCGAGGGGCCTTGGCACCGGTGGCCCCGGCGCTGGTGGCCTTGGCGCTGGTGGCCTTCGCGCTGGTGGCCTTCGCGGCGTCGGGCTTCCTGCCCGGGGCCTTCGCGGCGTCGGGCTTCTCGCCCGGGGCCTTCGCGTCGGCGGTCCTCATGCCCCGGGCCCGTGCAGCCGCGGTCTTCGTATCCCTGTCCCGCGTGCCGCCGGGCTCGGTGTCGGAGGCCTTCCCGCGGGCGGGCTTCGTCCGGGCGGCCTTGCCCGGCGTGCGCTCGGGCGTGGACTCGGACGCGGGCTTGGTCCCGGGCTCATCGCCCTGTTCCGAGGGGCCGGGGGCGTCGGCGTACGTGTAGTAGCGGTGGCTGATGCGACGGCCCAGCACGAAGTACCCGATCAGTGCACCCGCCGTGTTGAGGATGACGTCGTCGACGTCGAAGGCGCGCCCCTGGACGAGAGCCCCCTGGATCAGCTCGACGACGGTCATGACGGCGGCCGCCAGCAGCGTCGTGCGGATCATCCGCAGACGGCGTGGCACGAAGAACGGCAGCAGGAGCCCGAACGGCACACCGAGCAGCAGGTTTCCCCCCGCCTGCTTGCATGCGGCGAGGAAGGTGTAGTCCTCGGCGTACTGGCGCAGCGAACGCCCGGGCCGGAGGTTCGATGTGACGATGTCCTCGGAGGCCGGTGAGGGGGTGAGCGTCACCTTGGCCAGCAGGACGGAGAACGCCACCAGTCCCACCAGCGCCGCCGCAAGGACCAGTCCGCGTACCAGCACTCGTACCCATGTCCCCTGGCGTACGGGGGAATTCGCCTCTGCTGTCATGGCCGACGGATGCCCCCGCCCGGCCGGAACACACGCCCGGCCGGGCGATGGAGCGAAATCTCGTCCGCGTGTCCGCGAGGGCCTGCGACGATGTGCGCATGAGCACAGACAAGAAGAAGGACCTCCTGGACGCGGCCGACCGGTTGCGTCGGGAGGGACGGCCCGAGGAGGCGCGGGAGCGGCTGCTCGCCCTGACCGCCGCCTGTCCGGACGACGCCGAGGTGGCCTACCGGACCGCCTGGATCCACGACGTGCTGGGCCTGGAGTCGGAGGCGGTGCCGTACTACGAGCGTGCTCTGGCCCGTCCGGAGCTCGCCACGGAGGACCGGCGCGGGGCGCTGCTGGGGCTGGGCAGTACGTACCGGGTCCTGGGCCGGTACGGGCAGGCGGTCGAGACGCTGCGCCGGGGCGTCGAGGAGTTCCCGGACGACGGTGCGCTGCGGACGTTCCTGGCGATGGCGCTGTTCAACACCGGCGAGCACGACGAGGCGATGCGGCTGCTGCTGGAGCTGGCGGCCTCGACCAGTCAGGACCCGTACGTCCAGCAGTACCGGCGGGCGATCGAGCACTACGCGAAGGATCTCCACGAGACCGTGTGAGCCGCGCGGCGCGCCGCGCCGTGGGCGACGCGCCCGTCGGGCCGGCGCGTGCCGAGAATACTCGGGTGCCCTCCGCTCCCCCGGCGCTCCCGCCGCCCCCTCCTCCCGCCCCCTCCTCCGGTGCGTCCCCACCCGGTGACGCACCGCCGCGCGGCGAGGCGTCGCTGCTTCTGCTGTCCGCGGCTTCCGGGGCGGCGGACGCCTTCGTCTTCCTGTGCGTGGGGCAGGTCTTCGCCGGCGTGATGACCGGCAACCTGGTGCTGCTCGGGGCTTCGGCCGCCGGTGCGGGCGCGCAGGGTGTGGCGTTGAAGGTCGTCGTCGCTCTGGTGGCGTACTTCTGCGGGGTCGCGGGCGGCGCCCTGGCAGCCGGGCAACGGGGTCTGCGGGTCCCGGCGCTGCTGACGGTCGAGGTGGCCCTGCTGGGGGCGGCCGCCGCGCTGTGGGGGCTGGACCTGGTCACGTCGTACGGCGACAAGCTCGGGCTCGTGGCGCTGGTGGCGGTGGCGATGGGCGTCCAGGGGCGGGTACGGCTGACCCCGACGAACTACTTCACCGGGACGCTGACCTCGCTCGCCGGTCGCGTGGCGTTGCGCGCGCTGCGGGGTGGGGACGGCTGGGTGCTGGGACGGCTGGCCGCGGTGGTCGTGGGGGCGGCGGCCGCGGCGCTGACCGAGCGGTGGTGGAGCCCGGGGGCAGCACTGGGTGCGGTGGTGCTGGCCACCGGTGCGCTGGTCCTGGAGACGCTTCCGGGGCGGGGCGGCCGGTTCCGGCGGGGCAAGGGGAAGCCCCGGCCGGATCGGGGGAATCCAGCCGGGGCGGCTTGAGTGCGGGCGTGAAGGGCGGTCGCCTCTCGGCGGAGGGCTCCACGGGGCTTCGGCGGTGCCGATCGTCCTCATGGGCTACAGGTGAGGCCCGGGGACACGGTCCCCCTCACACCCACGTATAGATGAACGATAAACCATCGCGGGGTGTTCCCGGGAATCCGCCCCTGCGGATGTGATCCACGGCACGGGTTTTTGGCTCCCCTCCCGGTCTGCGCCGGTTCGATCAGCTCCCGGACGCCTCTGTGGAGCCGTAGCGGCGGCGGAACCGCTCGACGCGGCCCGCCGTGTCGAGCACCTGAGTGCCCCCGGTGTAGAACGGGTGGCCGGCCGAGGAGGTCTCCACGTCGATGACGGGGTAGGTGTTGCCGTCCCGCCACTGCACACGCTCGTCGGATTCGGCGGTCGAGCGGATCAGGAAGGCGGCGTCGGCCGCACGGTCACGGAAGACCACGGGACGGGACACGGGGTGGATACGGGGCTTCATCGATGCGTTCCTTCCTCACCGCACACGGCGGTGGCGTACAGGGTGGCGGGCCTTCCGGGAGCGGTCAGCGCGCCTCGCGGAACAGGACGTGCCGGCCGACGGCGGAGTCGAACTTGCGGAGCTCCAGCCGGTCGGGGTCGTTGCGGCGGTTCTTGCGTGTCACATAACTGCTCCCGGTTCCGGCGGTGGACCGGAGAGTGACGACGGGCCTGGACTCACTGCGCGCCATGGGCTCCTCCTTGGCTCTGCAACGGCTCCGCATCGCTATCGGCAATGGGATTCGTTTTCGTTCTGGTGAGGTAACGCGGGCCGACCGCTCGGCATTCCCGGGCCCCGCACACCCCCTCACGGGGTCACCTTCCGGCACCCGCACACCCCCTCACGGGCCACCTTTCCGACACCCGCACACCCCTCACGCACCGCACCGTCCGGCACCCGCACACCCCGACGCGGGCCGCCAACTCTCTTCACGCGCAAGCTTGTTCGGATTCTCACACCCGCGGGGCAGCCGCTGGCATATGCCAGAAGCAACTACGCATCGAGTGTCGTCAAATCCCTTACGACCCGCTGCGGCCTGTGCGACAGTCGGTAGCGGTCCACCCTTCAGAACCGGCTAGGCCGCGCCCGTAACGGAGTACGAGATGCCGTTCCCCCTCTTCGCGGACCGCCCCGCACCACAGCTTCCCGCACACGACGCCGTCGATGATCTGATTGACCGGACGCGCCGGCTCCGCGGGGACGTGGACGCCGTGCGGCGGGATGCCGTCATGTTCGACGAGGACGACCCTCAGCTGCGGTGGCAGCGCGCCCTGTGCGAGCTGGCCGTGCATCACCTGGACACCCTCGACGAGCACCTGGCCCAGCTCAGGGCGGGCCTGCCGGGCCCCCGTGCCGAGGACTCCGCCCGCGAGGGCGCGACGGCCACAAGAGCTCCGGGAGCCGGTGCCGCGCCGAGCCGGGTGGGCAGCGCCGAATGGAACCTCCTCACCGACGAGTCCAGCTGGTCCGAGGAGCTGTACGAGATCTTCGGCCGACCGCTCGACTCCGCGCCCCTATCCCTGGACGACCTGCCGTCCGTGCTGCTGCCCGAGGACCAGCCCGTCCTCACCGCCATGGTGACCGGCTGCCTGGTCGACGGCCGTCCGATGGACGGGGAGTTCCGCATCGTGCGCCCCGACGGCGGCACGCGCACGCTGCACATGACGGGTGAGCCGGTCCTCGACGCCGAGGGCTGCACCGCCTCCATGTGGGCGGTCCTGCGGGACGTCAGCGAGCTGCGCCGCGGCGAACAGGCCGTGACCAGAAGCCGCGCGTCGGTACGGCGCGAGGAGCACATTGAGCGCACCGAGCACCGCATGGCCGTGGAACTCCAGGAAGCCGTCCTGCCACCGTGGCGCGGGTCGCTGCGCCTCCCGCCGCAGGGCCCCGGCGCCCTGGACATCGCCGCGCACTACCTGCCCTCCGCGTCGAGCGGGCTCATCGGCGGCGACTGGTACGACGCGATGGAGCTGCCGGACGGACGCACCCTCCTCACCGTCGGCGACCTCACCGGGCACGGCATTCCCGCCACCTCGGCGATGACGATGCTGCTCGGCGCCCTGCGGGGCATGGCCGTCGCCGGCATCGACCCGGGCGCGCTGATGGGGCACCTCAACCAGGTACTGGAGACGTCGGTACAGCCCGCGCTGGGCAGCGCCCTGTGCTGCCGCTTCGACCCCAAGACCTCCGTTCTTTCCTGGGCACAGGCGGGTCACCCCGCGCCGGTCCTCTTCCGCGGCGGTTCGGGGCGGTTGCTGCCCCCGCCGGACGGGATACTGCTGGGCGCCGCTCCCCGGGCCGTGTTCGAGCAGGACGAGGTACGGCTGTTCCCCGGCGACGTGCTCGTCCTGCACACCGACGGGCTGACCCGGCGCGGCGACCGGGGTGCGGGCCCGGAAGCACTGCTGGCTCTCGCTCCCCGGCTCGCGGAGGCCCGTACGGCGCAGGAGTGCGTCCGGGGTGTCGTCGAGGAGTTCGGCGGGGCCGAGCGCCCGGACGACGCGTGCGTGCTGGTCGCCCGCATCGGGGCGTGAGCGAAACGCCGACCGCGCCTCGGCGCGTGCGGGACTGATGCTGTGTCAGTGCCCGCAGGAGCACACGGCGCGTAACGGGACGTGCGGGGGCGCGGACGGATCGGGCGGGTGAAGGAGCGCCGGGCGGCGCGGCGGGGCGGTCAGATCTGCTTGCCCCTGGCCTTCTCCCGGCTCGGCATCGACAGCTCGATCTCCTCGCGCAGGTCCTGGATGCCCGCGTATCCGGCGAACTGGCCCGTGAGCCGGTACATCTCGCGGAGCCGGTCCCAGGTGCGGTGCGAGGAGGTCTCCCCCATCGACACGAGGGCGAGCCGGGCGTAGCGGTCGGCCTGTTCGGGGTCGTTGGCGATGAAGCAGGCCGAGGCGAGCGAGATGTAGTCGAAGATCTTCGACCGCTGGCGCCCGTTGACCCGCAGCTCCAGCGCCTGCTTGGCGTGGCGTTGGGCGATGACCGCCGCTCCCGGGTCGTGCTCGGCCAGCGTACGGAAGGCGAGCGCCTGCATGCCGTGCATGTCGGCCTCGTCGAACATCTGCATCCAACTGGGCGGTGGCACATCGCCCTTGTCCGAGACGAAGAGCTCCTCGGCCTCGCCGAGGGTGCGCCGCATGGCCTGGCCGCGGCCCATCGACGCCTGCGCCCAGGCCTCGATCGTGCGCAGCATCGCCTGCGTACGGGGCAGGGTCTCGTCGCCGGAGCCGGACTTGGCGAGCTTCATCAGGTCGAGTGCGTCGTCGGGGCGGCCCAGGTGCACCATCTGGCGTGCGGCCCGGGAGAGCGCCTCGCCGGCGCGCGGCCGGTCGCCGCCTTCGCGGGCCGCGTGCGTGGCGATGACGAAGTACTTCTGGGCGGTGGGTTCGAGGCCGACGTCGTGGGACATCCAGCCCGCCAGAACGGCGAGGTTGGCGGCGACGCCCCACAGACGGCGCTGGAGATGGTCGGGGTGGCGGTAGGCGAGCATGCCGCCCACCTCGTTGAGCTGGCCGACGACCGCCTTGCGCTGGAGTCCGCCGCCCCGGGACGCGTCCCAGGCGCGGAAGACCTCCACCGAGTGCTCCAGTGCCTCGATCTCCTCGGAGCCGACCGGTGCTGCCTCGTACCGGTCGAAACCGGCGGGATCGGCGTGCAGGGGATCATGGGCCCGTGGCGTGTCGGCCGCCGCAGCGGGAGCGCTGTGCAGCCAGTCGTACATGGGGCCGGCGATGGTCGAGCCGGCGGCGAGCGCGGCGCCCGCACCCACCAAGCCGCGTCGGTTGAGCATGAGGTCCATTCCCGTGAATTCGGTGAGGACCGCTGCCGTCCGCTCGGGCGCCCACGGCAGTTGATCGGGATGGTGTTCCGTCCCGGAGTCACGCCGTTTCCCCACACGCCCGCGTCGGCCGAACCCGAGGTCCTCGATGGTCACGACACGGCCGAGTCGCTCGGTGAACAGAGCTGCCAGCACTTCCGGCACGGGATCACGGGGGGACTCCCCCATGTCGATCCAGCGCCTGACACGCGAGGTGTCGGTGGCCAGCTGCGGGTGGCCCATGGCCGCCGCCTGCCGGTTCACCATTCTCGCGAGTTCGCCCTTGGACCAGCCGGCCAGGCCGAACAGGTCGCTGAGACGGGTGTTGGGTTCTCCGGTCACTTCAAGCCCCCAGGTTCTCGGCTGACTTGACACTAACCCCCTGTCAGATGCGCCGTGACTATTCGCCAGGGTTCGCCAGGGTCCGCCAGATGGTCTGCCACCCGTGACCCGTTGTCAGGTAGGAGTGCGCCACCCCGCCCGGCAGCCCTAGGTACTCCCCAGGGTGCCGAACGGCCGTCGGCCGGGTTGGCGCACGTACCTTGTCGGCGCACGAAGGGATCTGTCTCGCCCATGTACACAGCATCGTCCTCCGTGTCCGCCCCGCCCCGTCCGCTCCGCCCGATGGGCGCGGGCGGCGGGCCCTATCTCGCTCCTCACGCCGGCGCACCGGTGCAGGGTCCGGGCCGGGCCCGACGGGCCGCGGGACCGGGCGCAGGACCGCTCAGCGGAAGGATCGACCTGTCCGGGCCGCAGGGCGCGCAGGTGCGGATGGCCATCGCCTCCGTGCAGCGCATCTGCCCCGAGTTCAACCCGGTCCAGGTGCTCCGCCGCAGCGGCCGTTCGGTCCTCATCGTCGGGACGACCGGGCGGGCGACCGCCGTGGCGAAGTGTTTACTGGACCACTCGCCGGCGTGGACCGAGCGGTTCCGGCACGAAATAGCGACGTACCGCGCGTTCGTCCGGCACCGTCCCCCGGTGCGGGTGCCCCGGCTGATCGCGGCGGATCCGGAGAACTGCACGCTGGTGATCGAGCGGATGCCCGGCCGGGTCGCCGCCCTCACCCGGCATCCGGCGGAGGCTCCGCCGCGGGCCGACATCCGCGCCGCCCTGGGTGCGATCGCCCGGGTGAACGCCTGGCGGCCGCCGCCCGGCCTGTTCGAGGCCCCGCTCGACTACGCCTCGCGGATCGCGCGCTACCACGAACTCGGCCTGTTCACCGACCGTGACCTGGGTGATCTGCAGAAGCTGCTGCACGGTCTGGCCCATGCGGGCGGCCGGCAGAGCATGGGGCAGTTCTGTCACGGGGACGCCCTGCTCTCCAACATCCTGCTGTCGCCGACCGGACCGGTGCTCGTCGACTGGGAGCACGCCGGCTGGTATCTCCCCGGATACGACCTGGCGACGCTGTGGGCGGTGCTGGGTGACGCTCCGGCCGCGCGGCGCCAGATCAGCCAGCTGGCCCAGGCCAGGGGCCCGGCCGCCCGGGACGCGTTCCTGGTGAACCTGATGCTCGTGCTGACCCGCGAGATCCGGAACTACGAGACGGCGGTGCAGCGCACCATGCGGGAGGCGCCCGCGGTGAGTGCGGGAGGGGACCGTCCCGGCGCGCTCTCCTCGGGTGAGGAGCAGCGGCTGCTGCTGCGGAGGCTGCACGACGACTGCGCGATGGCGCGGAGGGCTGTGCGGGCGGCGGTCGGTACCCGCTGAGGCGGGACGACGCCGACGAACGAGGGGGCAGGGCCGGAGGAGCCCGCCCGACGAGGCCACGGTGGCCGGACCACCGTGCGCCCGGACCACGGTGAAGAGAAGAAGCGCGTTGCGGGACCGGTGCCGACACACCGGTCCCGCAACGCGCTGTTCTGCGTTCGGTGACCGAGCGCTGACCCTGTGACGTTCCGGGGTCCCCCGCGGGTGAGGCCCGCCACGAGACCCACGTCACCTACGACGTCCGATAGGAGTCGTGAGCCCTCCCGTCCGGCGTAACGAACCGCCCATATGGCTCATAAATTGGCATCTCACGATGAAGCGTAGTAAAGGCGGTCATTGCTTCCTATGTCGGTGCTCGCTAACCATGGTTCCCGGCAGGCACCGAGTTCGAGCCCGCGCCGATCGCCCACCGGCGACCGCGGCCCGGACGGTCCGGTACCGGCCCACGCGGCGCGAAGGCCGCGAAGCCCGTCCCCCACAGGAAGAGCTCACGCATGCCCCGCATCTCCACCCTGCGCGTCACCCGCTCGCACAAGATCGCCACCGCCGTCCTCGTCGCGGCCGGTTCGGTCACCGCCATAACCGCCACCGGCGGCCCGAGCGAAGCGCAGGCCTCCGCGACCCGGTCCTCCGTCTCCGTGGAGCCGGTCGCCGCCGCGGGCATCCCCACCGCGAAGGACGCGGCCGAGAAGGCGGCGAAGGAGAACGCCGCCGAGGAAGCCGCGGCGAAGAAGGCAGCCGCCAAGGCGGTCGCGGAGAAGGCCGCCGCGAAGGAGCGCTCCGAGAAGCAGGCCGCCAACCGCTCCACCGAGCGCAAGGCCGCCACGCCGAAGAAGTACGCGGACAACCTCGACGGCTGGATCCGCGAGGCGCTCGACATCATGAAGAAGAAGAACATCCCCGGCTCCTACGAGGGGCTGCACCGCAACATCATGCGCGAGTCCAGCGGCAACCCGAACGCCGTCAACGACTGGGACATCAACGCGCGGAACGGCATCCCCTCCAAGGGACTCCTCCAGGTGATCCAGCCCACCTTCGACGCCTACCACGTCAAGGGCACCCCGAAGAAGCTCACCGACCCGGTCGCCAACATCACCGCCGCCGCCAACTACGCCGCGGACCGCTACGGCTCGATCGACAACGTCGACTCCGCCTACTGAGCCGGCACCCCCGCCGTGTCGATGATGTGACTAATCGTCATCGTGCGTGCCCCGGATGGCCGAAGGGTAGTGCTGCGCGGACACCACAGGTCCGCGCGAATCCCCGCGCGGAGGCTTCCGGAAAGGCCTGACGCACATGGCACAGCCCTTCTCACTGCCGGACTTCTATGTCCCGTATCCGGCCCGGCTCAACCCTCATGTGGAAGCGGCGCGCACCCACACCCGGGAATGGGCCCGTTCCATGGGGATGCTGGAGGGGTCCGGCATCTGGGAGGAGAGGGACCTGGAGGCGCACGACTACGCCCTCCTGTGCGCTTACACCCACCCCGACTGCCCGGCGGAGGCGCTCAGCCTCGTCACCGACTGGTACGTGTGGGTCTTCTTCTTCGACGACCACTTCCTGGAGCTCTTCAAGCGCACGCCCGACCGGGAGGGCGGCAAGCGCTATCTGGACCGGCTGCCCGCCTTCATGCCGATGGAGCGCGGTGCCGCGACGCCGGAGCCTTCGAACCCCGTCGAAGCGGGGCTCGCCGATCTGTGGGCCCGGACCGTGCCCGCGATGACGGACGACTGGCGGGCCCGGTTCGCGGAGTCGACGCGCAACCTCCTCAACGAGTCCCTGTGGGAGCTCGCCAACATCCACGAGGGCCGCATCGCGAACCCGGTCGAGTACATCGAGATGCGCCGCAAGGTGGGCGGCGCGCCCTGGTCCGCGGGCCTGGTCGAGTACGCGGCGGACGCGGAGGTACCGGCGCCGGTCGCCGGGTCCCGGCCGCTGCGGGTGCTGCGGGACGCGTTCTCCGACGCCGTCCACCTGCGCAACGACCTCTTCTCGTACCAGCGTGAGGTGGAGGACGAGGGAGAGAACAGCAACGGCGTGCTGGTGCTGGAGAAGTTCCTGGGGTGCTCGACCCAGGAGGCCGCCGAAGCCGTCAACGACCTGCTGACCTCGCGCCTCCAGCAGTTCGAGAACACCGCGCTGACCGAACTCGGCCCGCTCTGCGCCGAGAAGGCCCTCGACCCGGCGCAGACCGCCGCCGTGCTGGCGTATGCCAAGGGGCTCCAGGACTGGCAGTCCGGCGGCCACGAATGGCACATGCGTTCCAGCCGCTACATGAACGGCGGCGGCGCGGCCGAGGCCGTGCCCGGCTTCGGCATGTCCGCCGCCTCCGTCCGACTCACGCTCCGCTCGGAGACCGCGCGGGCCCGCGGCCACAGCCATGTGCCGTTCCAGCACGTGGGCCCCTCGCTGCTCCCGGACTTCGACCTGCCCTTCACCACCACGCTGAGTCCTCATCTGGAGGGAGCCCGCGTCCGCCTGGTCGACTGGGCGCGGCGGATGGGCATCCTGGAGGCCCAGCCGGGCGTGCCGGGCTCGCACATCTGGGACGAGCAGCGGATCCGGGCGATCGACCTGCCGCTCTGCGCCGCGGGCATTCATCCGGACGCGAGCGCGGACGAGCTGGACCTCTCCTCGGGCTGGCTGGCCTGGGGAACGTACGGGGACGACTGGTTCCCGGTCGTGCACGGGCGGACCCGGGACCTGGCGGGGGCGCGACTGGCCAACGACCGGCTGACGCTGTTCATGCCGCTCGCCGACGAGGGGACGCCCGAGCCGGTGAACGCGCTGGAGCGGAGTCTGGGCGATCTGTGGCGCAGGACGGCCGCCCCGATGGACGCGGGCGCGCGGCGCACCTTCCGTACCGCGATCGAGACGATGACCGCGAGCTGGCTGTGGGAGCTGGCGAACCAGGCGCAGAACCGCATCCCCGACCCGGTGGACTACGTGGAGATGCGGCGGGCGACCTTCGGTTCCGACCTCACGATGAGCCTGTGCCGGCTCGGCCACGGCCGGAAGGTCCCGGAGGAGGTCTACCGCAGCGGTCCGATGCGTTCCCTGGAGAACGCGGCGGCGGACTACGCGTGCCTGCTCAACGATCTGTTCTCCTACCAGAAGGAGATCGAGTACGAGGGCGAGGTGCACAACGGCGTCCTGGTCGTGCAGAACTTCTTCGGCGTCGACTATCCGACGGGCGTGGCGATCGTGCACGACCTGATGAGGTCGCGACTGCGGCAGTTCCGCCATGTCGCCGAGGTCGAACTCCCGGTGCTGTACGACGATTTCGGACTGGATTCCGAGGCGCGGGAGATTCTGGCGGGCTATGTGCGGGAGCTGGAGCACTGGCTGGCGGGCATCCTGATCTGGCACCGGGGCTGCCGCCGCTACCGCGAGGAGGATCTGCGGGGCGGCCACGCCGCGCCCTGGCATCTCGGCGGGCCCAGGGGGCTCGGTACGTCGGCGGCGCGGGTGACCCGGGTGCCGGCGGGGACGGCGGGCGGCCGGGTCTGACCCCGCGGATCGCCTCCCCGGAAAGCGGAACGCGGTCCGTCGCGGGATTCCCGCGACGGACCGTGACCGAGGTCTGTCAGGTCCGTCAGGTCCGGGCGCACCTGGCCGAAAGCCGCCCCTCCATGCGTCCTCGCGCATGTCCGGACGCGGGGCACGGCGCGTACCGGCCGCCGGGACGGTCCGGGCATGACGACCCGGGTGACGCGGGCGTGCGGACCCGGGGGCGGCCCCGGCGTACGGGGCCCGGCGGGGTGGGGCGGCCCCGGCGTACGGGCCCGGGGCGGTGCGGGTGTGAAAAGGCCGCCCGGCATATGCGGGCGGCCTAGGCAGATACGTTTCAGCCTTGCTGGAACAGCTCCGCGGGCAAGGGCTTGAGCAGGGTGTAGAGATCGTCGGTGATGGGCCGGTCCCAGCTGGCGATGGTCACGAGGACGCCATCGCTGCGGTCGAACTGGACGCAGGCGATCCGGCTCTCGGAGAGCTTGACGCGGCGGACGATCAGCAGGTTGTCGCCCTGCATGACGGGCACGTCCTCGGAGCTGACGACCTCGATCGGCTCGTCGTTCTCCAGGGCGAGGAGCAGCTGGGCCACCTCGAAGGGGACCTGGCCCTCCTCGGTCTCGCGGGCGGGCGAGCCTTCCGGCAGATTGCCGATGATCATCGCCGGGCCCCGGCCGCCGTACAGGTCGTACCGGAGGAAGACGCCCTGGCAGCTGCCGTCGGGGGCGGGGAGCAGACCGGCGCCGAGGTTGCCGGGCCAGTCCCCGGGGTCCATGGCCAGGACGTCGAAGTCCGGGCCCGCGGGTGTTGCGGCGCTACGGCGGCGGAGGAAGGACATGGAGCCCATGGTACGTGTCCCGGCTCACGTCGCGGAGCCGGGCCCGGGCCGCGCGGGACCGGGCCCGTCGTGCTTCTCAGCCGGGCGGGGGCTGTGCTCCCACGAGCCACATGGCGAAGAACTGTGACCCGCCCCCGTAGGCGTGGCCCAGTGCCCTGGCGGCCCCGTCGACCTGGTGCTCCCCCGCCCTGCCCCGGACCTGGAGGGCCGCCTCGGCGAACCGGATCATGCCGGAGGCGCCGATGGGGTTGGTGGAGAGCACGCCGCCCGAGGGGTTGACCGGGAGGTCCCCGTCGAGTTCGGTGACGCCCGCCTCGGTGAGCTTCCAGCCCTCGCCCTCCTCGGCGAAGCCGAGGTTCTCCAGCCACATCGGTTCGTACCAGGAGAACGGCACGTACATCTCGACGACGTCGATCTCACGGCGCGGGTCGGTGATGCGCGCCTGCCGGTAGACGTCGGCGGCGCAGTCCTTCCCGGCCTGCGGTGAGACGAAGTCCTTGCCCGCGAACAGGGTCGGTTCGCTGCGCATCGCCCCGCCGTGGATCCAGGCGGGCGGGTAGGGGGAGCGGGCCGCACCGTCCCGGCCGGTGAGGACCATGGCGCAGGCCCCGTCGGAGGAGGGGCAGGTCTCGGAGTAGCGGACCGGGTCCCAGAGCATGGGCGAGGACTGGACCTTCTCCAGGGTGAGGTCGTGGTCGTGGATGTGCGCGTACGGGTTCTTCAGCGCGTTCCGGCGGTCCTTGTAGGCGACGAGGGAGCCGACCGTGCCGGGCGCCCCGGTGCGCCGCATGTACGCGCGCACGTGCGGGGCGAAGAAGCCGCCCGCGCCGGCCAGCAGGGGCTGCTGGAAGGGGACGGGCAGGGAGAGGCCCCACATGGCGTTGGACTCGGACTGCTTCTCGAAGGCGAGGGTGAGGACGGTGCGGTGGACACGGGCGGCGACGAGGTTCGCGGCGACCAGGGCCGTCGATCCGCCGACGGAACCCGCCGTGTGGACGCGGAGCATGGGCTTGCCGACGGCGCCCAGGGCGTCGGCGAGGTAGAGCTCCGGCATCATGACCCCCTCGAAGAAGTCGGGCGCCTTGCCGATCACGACGGCGTCGATGTCGGCCCAGGTCAGCCCGGCGTCCTCCAGGGCGCGGACGGCCGCTTCGCGGACGAGTCCGGCGATGGAGACGTCGTGCCGGGCGGCGACGTGTTTGGTCTGGCCGATGCCGACGACGGCGACGGGTTCCTCAGCCATGAGCGCTCTCCCCTTCCAGGACGGCGACCAGGTTCTGTTGCAGGCAGGGCCCGGAGGTGGCGTGCGCGAGCGCCCGGTCGGACTCGCCCCGGTGGATGCGGACGGCGGCCTCGCCGAGCCGGATCAGCCCGGCGGCCATGATCGGGTTGGCGGCGAGCGCGCCGCCGGAGGGGTTGACGCGGACCTCGTCACCGAGCCCGAGCGCCTTGCGCAGGACGACTTCCTGCGAGGTGAACGGCGCGTGGAGTTCCGCGGTGTCGACGGGCCGTTCGAAGGCCCCGGCGTGTTCGGCGGCGAGCCGGGCGGAGGGGCTGTCGGTCAGGTCGCGGACGCCGAGGCTGTGGGCCTCGATGCGGTGGTCGATGCCCCGGATCCAGGCGGGCCGTTCGCACAGGGCGCGGGCGGTGTCCCCGGCGGCGAGGACCACGGCGGCGGCCCCGTCGCCGATGGGCGGGCAGTCGCCGGTGCGCAGCGGGTGCACGAGGTGGTCGCCGGCCGGGACCTCTCCGGTGAGCTGGGCGTACGGGTTGCCGACGGCGGCGGCGCGGTTGCGGGCGGCGACCTCGGCGAGGGCTCCTTCGTCGGTGTCGCCCGCGTCGATGAGTGCCTGGGCCTGGAGGGCGGCGAGGGCGACGGAGTCGGGCCAGAGCGGGGCGAGGTAGTAGGGGTCGAGCTGGCGGGTGAGGACGTCGCGGAGAGGGCCGGGCGACGACTTGCCGTAGGAGTAGACGAGCGCGGTGTCCGCCTGGCCGGTCCGGATCTTGACCCAGGCCTCGTACAGGGCCCAGGCCCCGTCCATCTCGACGTGGGACTCGGAGATGGGCGGGTGGGCGCCGACGCCGTCGAGTGCCATGGTGAAGGAGAAGGCCCGCCCGGCGAGGTAGTCGGCGGAGCCGGAGCAGGTGAATCCGATCTCGTTGGCCCTGAGGCCGGTCGCGCCCAGGACCTCGTGGAGGACGGGCATCAGCAGGTCGACCTCGGAGAGTTCGTCGGTGCGCCGCCGGTGCGCGCTCTGGGCGAAGGCGACGATGGCCACGTCCCGCATCTACACCAGCTCCTTGTAGGTGTCGTAGTCCGCGTCGGGCTCGCCGGTGGGCCGGTAGTGGTCGACGTGCCGGGCCCCGTCGCTCCACACGGGCTCGACGCGCAGCCCCATGCGGACCTGGTCGTAGGGGATTCCGCCAATGCGTCCGTGCAGGGCGAGGTCGGCGCCGTCGAGGGCGATGTGGGCGTATACGTACGGGACTTCGATGTCGAGATTCTTCGCTTTGATGTTGACGATGCAGAAGGTGGTGACCGTGCCGCGCGGTCCGACCTCGACCTGTTCGGCGGTGGCGACCCCGCAGGTGGGGCAGGCCCCGCGCGGCGGTACGTAGACCTTGCGGCAGGACGGGCAGCGTTCGCCGACCATTCGGCGCTCCTCCAGGGCCTTGATGTAGGCGCTCTGGGCGCGGCCGGGGGTGTGGACGTAGTCGAGGCGGGCCGGGGCGACGATGCCGGTGACGGGGTCGGCGAACTCGCCTGTGTGCGGGGCGGGTTCACAGCGGCCGGGCTCACCCTCGTACGGTTCGAAGCAGGCGATGTCGGTGATGGCGCCGGTGCGGTTCGCGGCCCAGCGGATACGGACGCGCATCCCGGTGCGGACGGCGTCGGGTCCGGGTGCGTCGAGTACGTGCAGGAGTGCGGTGCCGGCCCCGTCGAGGCGGACGAGGACCCAGGCGAAGGGGGCGTCGAGAGGCTGGTCGCGGCGCGGGGAGGGGTTCCAGGCCCAGGTGGTGACGGTGCCGGTGGGGGCGACCTCGACGAGGTCGCCCAGTTCGTTCGCGGTGACCGGGTCGTACTCCACGGGCGGCACGAGGACCGTTCCGTCGTCCGCGCGGACACCGAGGACGGTGCGTTCGCGCAGTCCGGTGAGGAAGGCGCTCTGGACGGGGCCGAGGGACCGGGTGAAGGGGAATTCGACCACCAGCGGGGCGCTGAGGATGTCGGGCATGGCTCTCTCCTGGGGTCAGGCGCGCCGGTAGACGGGCGGGCGCTTCTCGGCGAAGGCGCGGGCGCCCTCCTTGGCGTCCTCGGTGGCGAACACGGGCCAGCCATGCTTTAGTTCGGCGGCCAGCGCCTCGCTCTCGGTCAGCTCGGCCCCCTCGTAGACCGATGCCTTCACCGCCTCGACGGCGAGCGGACCGCAGGCGTTGACCCGCTCGGCGACGGCGAGGGCCTCCTCCAGCGCGGTGCCGTCGGGCACGACCCGGCCGACGAGCCCGATGGCGGCGGCCTCGTCGGCGGTGTAGGGGCGGCCGGTGAGGAGCATTTCGAGGGCGTGGGTGCGGGGGATCTGGCGGGGCAGCCGGACAGTGGAGCCGCCGATCGGGAAGAGGCCCCGGCGGACCTCGAAGAGCCCGAAGGTGGCGCCGGCTCCGGCGATGCGGATGTCGGTGCCCTGGAGGATCTCGGTGCCGCCCGCGACACAGGGGCCCTCCACGGCGGCGATGACCGGTTTGCGGGGGCGGTGGTGGCGCAGCATCGCCTTCCAGTGCAGGTCGGGGTCGGCCGTCATCCGCTCGCGGTACTCCTCCCCCGCCATCCCGTCGCCCGCGAGCGCCTTGAGGTCCATGCCCGAGCAGAACGCGCCGCCCGCGCCGGTGAGGACGACCGAGCGGACCGCGTCGTCCGCGTCTGCGGCGAGCCAGCCGTCGTACAGGCCGACGAGCATCGGCAACGAGAGCGCGTTCCTGGCCTCTGGTCTGTTCAGGGTGAGCACCAGCGTGGCGCCTTCGCGCCGCACGGCGAGGTGTTCCGTACCGCCCATGACGGACTCCTGTTCTCCGGATCTGGAACAGGTTGCAGGAGGAGGGGGCGCAGTTCAATAGTTTTCTGACAGCTCGTCAGATTGTTGCGGCGCCACCTCTTCCCACCGGTGCCGCCCGGCGCTCTAATGACGGCCGAGTGGCCAGTCACCCGGGGTCAGGAGGAACGGTGGAGTACAACCTTGCCGACCTGTTCGAGTCGGTCGCCGACGCGGTGCCCGACCGTGAGGCGCTCCTGTACGTCGACCATCCCGGCACGGGCGCGGAGCGCCGGCTCACCTACGCGGAGCTGGACGCCGCGGCGAACCGCATCGCCCACCATCTGACCGACGCCGGAATGAGGCCGGGCGAGCACCTGGGGCTGCACCTCTACAACGGGGTGGAGTACCTCCAGACGCTACTGGGGGCGCTCAAGGCGCGGATCGTCCCGGTGAACGTCAATTACCGTTACGTCGAGGAGGAGTTGGTCTACCTCTACCGGGACGCCGACCTGGCGGCGCTGGTGTTCGACGGCGAGTTCGACCGGCGGGTGGCGGCGGCCGCCCCGCAGGCCCCGGGGCTGCGGCACCTGGTCCGGGTGGGGCCCGCCGCCACGACCACCGCCCCGAGGCCCGCGGCCGTGTCCTTCGCCGAGGCGGAGGCTTCCGGTTCGGCGGACCGCGGCTTCGCGCGGCGCTCCGCCGACGACCAGTTCATCATCTACACCGGCGGCACGACCGGCCTGCCCAAGGGGGTGATGTGGCGTCAGGAGGACCTCTTCTTCTCGGGTCTGGGCGGCGGAGCGCCGACCGGCGAGCCGGTGAAGACCCCGCAGGAGCTGGCGGAGCGGGTCGCGGCGGGCGGTGAGGGCATCACCTTCTTCCCCACCCCGCCGCTGATGCACGGGACCTCCACCCTGACCGCGTTCATCGGCTTCAACTTCGGCCAACGCGTGGTCGTGCACCGCAAGTTCGTTCCCGAACAGGTGCTGCGGACGATCGAGAAGGAGAAGGTCACCAGTGTGTCGCTGGTCGGCGACGCGATGCTGCGCCCGTTGATCGACTGCCTGAAGGGGCCCCTGCGCGGGACGGACTGCTCGTCGCTGTTCTCCGTCTCCAGCTCGGGGGCGGTCATGTCGGACTCGGTGCGGGCGGAATTCCAGGCACTCGTGCCGACGGCGCTGCTGCTGAACAACTTCGGCTCCTCCGAGTCCGGCTTCAACGGTACGGCCACCGCCGACTCGGGCCCCGAAAAGGGGTTCCGGGTCCAGGTCAACGCCCGTACGGCGGTGGTGGATCCGGTGACGTACGAGCCGGTGGCCCCCGGCGAGCCGGGCCGCATCGCCCAGCGCGGGCATGTCCCGCTGGGCTACTACAACGACCCGGCCAAGACCGCCGACACCTTCTTCCGCCGGGGCGATGAGCGCTGGGTGCTGCTGGGCGACATGGCGACCGTGGACGCGGACGGCATCGTCACCGTGCTCGGGAGGGGCTCGCAGTGCATCAACACCGGTGGGGAGAAGGTGTATCCGGAGGAGGTCGAGCAGGCGCTCAAGTCCCATGCGGATGTGTACGACGCGCTCGTCGCGGGCGTCCCCGACGAGCGCTGGGGCAGCCGGGTCGCCGCCGTGGTGCAACTGCGCGAGGGTGCGGGCGCGTTGACCCTGGACGCGGTGCAGGCGCACTGCCGGACCCGGCTGGCCGGCTACAAGGTCCCCCGCGCGCTGGTGCTCGCCGAGCGGATCCAGCGCTCGCCGAGCGGCAAGGCGGACTACCGGTGGGCGAAGGCGGTGGCGGCGGAGGCCGACCGGAGCTGAACGGCCGGGGCCCGGCACCGGGTGGACCGGAGTCCGGCGAGCCCCGGGCGCAGATCGGCAGCGCTGCGGGCGCCCGGGTGGGCCGCAGCGCTGCCTCCCCGGTGTGCGGGAGCCGGCGGCAGGGCCGGAACCGGGCGCCATGGGGCTGCTGATGTCCCGGGACGCCGCGCCGTCGCCCGGATCCGTGTGCCAGGGGGCGGACCGGTCACTCCGGGGCATCGGGCCGGTCCGCGGTCCTCCTGCGCTCAGCAGGCAGCGCCGCGCCCGTTCCGGTCATGGAGCCCGAACGCCCGGATGGCCGCCAGGAATTCCCCGGGCCGGTCCGTGTGGACGAGATGCCCGGCGTCGACGGTGACCAGCTCGGCGTCCGGCAACGCGCGGACCATCTGCGCGAGCTGCTCCTGGTCGATGTGGCTGCGGGGCCCGCCGCCGATGACGAGGGTGGGCACGGTGATCTCGGGGAAGCGTTCACGGACGGCCGGGTCGGGGTCGTTCAGCTGGGCGTCGGTGTCGGGCACGACGGGCCAGTCGAAGCCGAGGTCGCCCTCGGGCCGGACGGAGAGCGGCCGCGGCGGGTCGAGCGGGAGGAGCGGCGGCGCGTCCTCGATGATCAGCCGGCCGATGAGGCCCGGCTCCCGCTGGGCCAGGAGGTAGGCGGCGACCCCGCCCATGGAGTGTCCGACGACGGTCGCCCCGGCCAGGTTGCGGGCCTCCAGGAAGGCGTGCAGGTCGTCGCGGAACATCTCGAAGGAGTAGCGGCCGGGCCAGTCGCTCAGCCCGTGGCCGCGGAAGTCGGGAGCGTAGACGCGGTGGTCGGCGGCCAGGTCCTCCGCGATCCGGGTCCAGGTCTCGCCGGAGCCGGCCCGGCCGTGCAGCAGGACGACGGGCGGGGCCTCGGGCGCGCCCCAGACCCGGTAGGCGAGCCGGACCCCGCCAGCCTGGACGCTCGACACCTCCGGGGCGAGGAAGGCCTCCACCGTACGGGCGAAGGCGCCCGGGTCGTCCAGCCACGGGAAGTGGCCCGCGCCGCGCTGGACGGCGAACTCGGCGGCCGGGAAGAGCGCGGCGAGTTCCGTGGCCCGGTCCGGGCTGGGGTGGCCGTCGTACTCCCCGGCGAGAACGAGCACCGGCACGGTCACCTCGCGCAGGGCCGCGGCGGTGGCGGCGGGGTCGAAGGCGCCTTCCCCGGCGTAGTGTGCGCGGGCCCGTGCGTTGGTCTGCCCGGCGGAGGCCTCGGCGTGGGCGCGGGCCGCCTCGTCCCAGCGGCCGTAGGTGAGGGGCCGGACGGCGGGCCACAGCTCGGCGAAGGGTCCCCCGGCCAGCAGCGCGTCCTGGGCCGCCCGCGCCTCGGGGTACCACGGTTCGTCGCTCCGCAGCTCGGCGGCCTCGCGCAGGTCCTGGTCCGTCACCTCGATGCCCACGGCCCGGGTGCTGGGGGTGACGAGGGTCAGGGTGCGCAGCCGCTGCGGGTGGCGGGCCGCGTACAGGAGTGCCAGATCGGCTCCGGCGGAGTGCGCGAGGAGGTCGATCCGCTCCAGGCCCAGGTGTTCGCGCAGGGCTTCCACATCGTCGACGAGGCGGTCGCAGCGGTAGGCCGAGGGGTCCTCGGGCACGCCGGACGCGCCCGTTCCCCGCAGGTCCAGCAGGACGAGCCGGCGTCGGGCGGCGAGCCCTCCGAGATCGCCGAGATACGCGCTCGCCCGCATCGGCCCCCCGGGCAGACAGATCAGCGGTTCCCCCTCCCCCACCAGGTGACAGGCGAGCGGGGTCTTGTCGTACGCGGTGAAGATCGGCATACGTCCCATCCAAACAGGAAGCCGCGAACGGGCCCAGGGGACTTCGCCGCGGGCTGATCCGCTCCGCGGGGCGCCCGCCTCTTGCCAGCACCCCCGGCCGCCTGAATTACTGCTCCCAGGATGATCGACCGAATGATCGGTCGCCCGGTTCGGGAGAGGAAGGGGTCCTGATGACGGCCATGCTGGACGCGGCGGAACGGCTGGACCGGAGCGGGCTGGAGGCTCTGCAACGGGAGCGGCTGCGGACCACACTGCGGCACGCGTACGACAACGTCCCCTTCTACCGGGACGCTTTCGACCGGGCCGGGCTGAAGCCCGAGGACTGCCGGACGCTCGCGGACCTGGCCCGCTTCCCGTTCACCGCGAAGACGGATCTGCGGGACAACTACCCCTTCGGGATGTTCGCCGTGCCGGAGCACGAGGTGCGCCGGATCCACGCCTCCAGCGGCACGACGGGGCGCCCGACCGTCGTCGGGTACACCGAACGGGATCTGGACACCTGGGCGGACGTGGTGGCCCGGTCGATCCGCGCGGCGGGCGGACGGCCCGGCCACAAGGTGCATGTGGCGTACGGGTACGGGCTGTTCACCGGCGGCCTCGGCGCGCACTACGGGGCGGAGCGGCTCGGCTGCACGGTCGTCCCGGCCTCCGGGGGCATGACCGCGCGGCAGGTGCAGCTGATCCAGGACTTCCGGCCCGAGATCATCATGATCACGCCGTCGTACATGCTGACGCTGCTGGACGAGTTCGAGCGGCAGGGCGTCGATCCGCGGTCGACCTCCCTGAAGGTGGGGATCTTCGGCGCGGAGCCGTGGACCGAGGGGATGCGCGCGGAGATCGAGGACCGGTTCGCGATCGACGCGGTGGACATCTACGGGCTCTCGGAGGTGATGGGCCCGGGGGTGGCGCAGGAGTGCGTGGAGACGAAGGACGGGCTGCACATCTGGGAGGACCACTTCTACCCGGAGATCGTCGACCCGTTCACGGGTGAGGTGCTTCCCGACGGCGAGGAGGGAGAGCTGGTCTTCACCTCGCTGACCAAGGAGGCGATGCCGGTGATCCGCTACCGGACCCGGGACCTGACTCGGCTGCTGCCGGGAACGGCGCGGACGTTCCGGCGGATGGAGAAGGTCACCGGCCGCAGCGACGACATGGTGATCCTGCGCGGGGTGAACCTCTTCCCCACGCAGATCGAGGAGATCGTGCTCCGCACGCCCGCCGTCGCCCCGCACTTCCAGCTGCGGCTGACCCGGGACGGGCGGCTGGACGCGCTGACGATTCTCGTGGAGGCACGGGCGGACGCGACGGTCGACGAGCGGGAGAAGGCGGCGCGGGCCGTCGCGGCGGCGGTCAAGGACGGCGTCGGGGTGTCGGTGAACGTCGAGGTCGTGGACCCGCGGACGCTGGAGCGCTCGGTGGGCAAGATCCGGCGGATCGTGGACCTGCGGGAGCCGGGCACGGCGTGAACGGCGTCGCCGTGCGGCGGGGTTCGCTCCGGCACGGCGTCCGCACGCCCGGTGCGGGCGGCCGCCGGGAAGGCACCCGGGGCGGCGGGGCGGCCGCGGGGGCGGATTTCAGCCGAGCTCGTCCCGCAGCCGCCGCTTGAGGATCTTCCCGCTGGCGTTGCGGGGCAGTCCGTCGACGAACACCACACGCTTGGGCGCTTTGAAGGCGGTGAGCTTCTCGCGGGCATGGGCGATGAGTTCGGCCTCGTCGACGCTGGCCTCGGCGCGCCGGACGACGACAGCGATGACGGCCTCGATCCAGCGGTCGTCGGGGAGGCCGACGACCGCTGCTTCGGCGACGGCGGGGTGGGTGTAGAGAGCGTCCTCGACCTGCCGGGAGGCGACGAGGACTCCGCCGGAGTTGATGACGTCCTTGACCCGGTCGACGACCGTGTAGAACCCCTCGGCATCGCGGACGGCGAGGTCTCCGGAGCGGAACCAGCCGTCGCGGAAGGCCTCGGCGGTCTCCTCGGGCTTCTCCCAGTAGCCGGAGCACAGTTGGGGCGACCGGTAGACGACCTCGCCGGGGGTGCCGTCGGGGACGTCCGCGCCCCGCTCGTCGACGACCCGGGCCTCCACGAAGAGGACCGGTCGGCCGCAGGAGTCCATGCGGCCCTCGTGCTCGTCGGGGCCCAGGACGGTGGCCAGCGGGCCGATCTCGCTCTGCCCGAAGCAGTTGAAGAACGCCAGGCGGGGCAGCCGTTCGCGCAGTCGCTCCAGGACGGGCACGGGCATGATCGAGGCCCCGTAGAACGCCTTCCGCAGTCCGCCGAGGTCGCGGGTGGCGAACTGGGGGTGGTCGGCGAGCTTGATCCAGACGGTCGGCGGCGCGAACAGGCTGTCGGCCAGGCCCGCTTCGACGAGGTCGAAGACGCGGACGGGGTCCGGCGCGTCCAGGATGGTGTTCTCCGCTCCCACCGCCAGATAGGGCAGCAGGAACACATGCATCTGCGCCGAGTGGTAGAGCGGCAGGGAGTGCACGGGCCGGTCGTCCGCGGCGAGGCCGAGCGCGGTGATCGCGCTGACGTACGCGTGGACGAGGGCTCCGTGCGTCATCATCGCGCCCTTGGGCAGGGCGGTGGTGCCGGAGGTGTACAGCAACTGCGCGAGGTCGTCGGCAGCGGGCGGACGCCCGGCGGTGAAGGGCCGTTCCGCCTCCAGGGCGTCGAGCAGTGAGCCGGGAGCATCCCGCAGGACGCGTACGCTGCGGCCGGCGGGGAGCCGCCCGGCGAGGTCCGGGTCGGTGAGCACGAGGGAGGAGCCGGACTGGTCGAGGAGGTAGACCAGGTCGTCACCGGTCAGGTTCTGGTTGACGGGCACGTGGACGAGGCCGGCCCGGGCACAGGCGAGGAAGCCGATCAGGTACGCGTCCGAGTTGTGCGCGTAGGCCGCCACCCGGTCGCCGGGGACGAGTCCGTGCTCCTCGGTGAGGACGGCGGCGGCCGTGGACACGGCCACGTCCAGGGAACGGTAGGTCCACACCCGGTCGGCGTACCGTACGGCGGTCCGGCCGGGGGTGCGCCGGGCGCTGCGGGTGAGGACGGCGTCGACTGTGCTGCTGCGTACACCGGTCATGGCGTGATCCTGGGCGGGCCGGAGCCCGGGGTCAAGGGGCGGGACTCCTTCCGGCTCAGCCCCGGGGACGGGGGGCTCACGGTGCGCGGAGGCGACCCCGTACGCGCGGTCCGTCGTCCCCGCGGGTCACCGGGGCGGGCCCGCAGGCGCGCGCCGGACGGCGGACAGCAGCACCATGCCGGAGTCGCCGTAGTCCGGCAGGCTGGGATCGGGGCCCGTCCGGGTGACCCGCAGGTCGTCCGTCAGCGGTGCGAAGACCTCGGTGACCACCGAGCTGTCGACCGGGCAGCCGGGCCATCGCGACGCCGGGCCGATGCGGTAGGTCGGCATGTTCTCCATGAAGGCCGCGACGAGCAGCCCGCCGGGCCGCGCGGACCGAGCGAAACGCCCGCAGAAGTCGGCGAACTCGGTGAAGTCCTCGGTGACCCCCTCGGCGACGAAGTTCATGGACGCGATGTCGTAGGTGCCGGGTTCCAGGCTTCGTACGTCCGCGTGGACGACGCGGACGGCGGAGAGCGACTCCTGCGGCGTCGGGGGCACATCGGGGTTCAGCTCCCGGCACAGGGCGTGGAACGGCTCCCAGCTGGCGTCGGGCCCGCGGGCGATCTGCCCGAGCAGGTAGCGGACTCCGGCGGCGCTCGCCTCGACCGCGTCGATCCGGCGGCTCGCGGCGGAGGCGAGCAGGAGGGGGTAGAGGTTCGGCCCCGCCCCGAACTCGACCGAACGGGCGGCACCGCCCTTCCGGATGCGGCGGTAGACCGCGCTGTGGTGCGCGATGACGGCCGCGTCGGACGGGTGCAGGTCGCGGTAGTTCTCCGCGAGGTAGTCCTGGACCGGCCACCGGTCCCAGTCGACGTCGTCGTTGCGGGTCACCTGGCCCGGCATGTGCGCTCAGCTCCCCGGCCGCAGGACGGCGAACCGCTCGCAGAGCGCCGTCAGGGTGGTGTTGAGCCGGTCGATGTCCTCGTCGGAGTTCAGCGCCGTGATCTGCACCCGGAAGCCCACGCGGTCGCGTGGGACGAGGGGGTACGCGGCCAGGGTGACGTAGATCCCGCTGTCCCAGAGGAATCCGGCCACCGCGTCGAGGTCCGACGCGTCCGCCAGGACGATCTCGACGATCGGCAGCCCGTCGGTGTTGGGCGTCGCCATGCCGAGGGCGTGCACATGGTCGAGCACCGCGGCCGTCTTGCGGTGGACGTCGGCGCGGATGGCGTCGCCGCGCAGCTCGTTGACCTCCAGGCCGGCGAGCGTGGTGGCCAGCGAGGCGGTCGGTGACGGCCCGGAGTACAGGTAGGGGCCCGCAGCGACCTTCAGCAGGTCCTTGAGGGAGGTGGGGAGCGCCAGAAAGGCCAGCAGCGACGAGTACGCCTTGGAGAAGCCGCCGACGAGCACGATGTCGTCGTACGTCTCCCCGGTGTGCCGCACGACGCTGTTCCCGCGCGCCCCGTACGGACACCGCTCGTCATCGCGCCGCTCCCCGATGATGCCGAATCCATGCGTGTCGTCGAGGTACAGGGTGGCGCCCCGGTTCCGGCAGACGGCCGCCAGCCGGGGCACGTCGGGGATGTTCCCGCTCATGCTGTTCACGCCGTCCAGGCAGACCAGCCGTGCGGACCCGGAGGGCACGGCCCTGAGCTGCTCGTCGAGCTGGTCCGGCCGGTCCTGCCGAAAGCGCTGCAGGGTCGCGCCCTGACCGCGGGCGGCCACGCAGCCGTCGTAGACGGTCCGGTGCGCGGTCGCCTCGACGAACACGTGCCCCGTGCCGGCGAGGACCGGGATCACCGAGGCGTGGATCAGCGTCGCGGTCGGCAGCAGCAGGGTGTCCGGGGCTTCGAGGAGCGCGGCGAGCCGTTCCTCGATCTCGGGGTAGATCCGCGGGCTGCCGAGCAGCCTCGACCAGCTCGGGTGGGTGCCCCAGCGCCGCACGGCGGGCTCGATGGCTGCGATGATCTCCGGATCGCGGTCGAAGCCCAGGTAGTTGCAGGAGGCGAAGTCGATCAGCCACCGGTCCTGGGACCGGATGTGGCGCCCCCGCACCTCGTCGAGGACCGCGTCGCTCATCGGGCTGGTCTGCCGGAGGTGTTCGAGGTCGCTCAAGCGCTGGTCCCGTCGGACCCTCCTGACCGAGGTGGTGATGTCCGGCATCGGCCTGCTCCTTTCTCCGGCGGTCGGATCGTCGACAGGACCGCGGGTGGTGCGGTGGCCGGCCGCACGGGGCCGGCCGCCTCTCTCCGGCCGGTGGCTTCTCCTGGGGCGGCGGAGCAGTGAGGCACTCTGCCGGGCGGTCATCGGGCGGGCGTAGAGGTATCCCTGTCCGTACCGGCAGCCCATGCGGGCCAGCAGATCGCGCTGTCCGGCGTCCTCGATGCCCTCGGCGATCACCTGGAGGCCCAGCGTGTCGGCGATGTGCACGATGCCCTCCACCAGCGCCACCTGCTGAGGATCCGTGGTGAGGTCGTCGATGAACGACTTGTCGATCTTCAGCACGTCGATGGGCAGTTCCCTGAGGTAGCGCAGCGAGGAGAAGCCGGTGCCGAAGTCGTCGAGGGCGATGCGCACACCCAGGTCCTTGAGGGACTGCATGACCTCCGCGACCTGGCTGTCCCAGTGCAGCATGACCGTCTCGGTGAGTTCCAGCTGCAGCGACCCGGGAGAGAGCCCGGGTGTGGCGAGCGCTTCGCCGACCTCGTCGAGGAAGTCCGCGTCCCGGAACTGACGGGCCGACACATTGACGCTGACATAGGGCGGGGCGCCCCGGGCCGCCCGTTGCAGGGCCGCGATGTCGCCGGTGGCCCGGCCGAGCACCCAGCTGCCCAGCGGCATGATCTGGCCGGTCTCCTCGGCGAGTGCGATGAACTGCTGCGGGGGAATCGGACCGCGCAGCTCGTGGGGCCAGCGGGCGAGCGCCTCGAAGGCGACGATGCGGCCGTCCGCCAGGTCCACGACGGGCTGGTAGCGCAGAGCGAACTCCTTCCGGACGATCGCCGAGTCCAGGCTCGCCCGCAGGTCATGCTGTTCGATCATGCGGACCCGCAGCCGGGTCTGGAAGCGCCGCCACTGGCGCTTGCCCGCCGCCTTGGCGGCGCGGAGCGCCAGGTCGGAGTGGCTCAGCAGCTCCTCGCTGTCCGCGCTGTCCATCGCGGTCGCCACGCCCACACTCGCCGACACGCTCACCGAGCCGTCCGGCAGCCGGAACGGGCGGCTGAGGCTCTGGACGATCTGGGCGGCCAGCAGTTCGGCGTCGATGGGCTCCCTCGCGCCCTCCATGAGGACGGCGAACTCGTCGCCGCCCAGGCGCGCGGCGGTGTCGGTGCGCCGGAGGGTCGCGGTGAGCCGGGCGCCCACCGCGTTCAGGAGCTGGTCGCCCACCGCGTGGCCCATGCTGTCATTGACGATCTTGAAGTCGTCGAGGTCGATGAACAGCACGCACGTGAGGGCGGGCTGACGGCGGCCACGCAGCAGCGCGCGTTCGATCCGCTCCAGCAGCAGCACGCGGTTGGGCAGGCCCGTCAGCGAATCGTGGAACGCCCGCTGGGTGAGTTCGTGTTCCAGCTGGCGCTGCTCCGTCACGTCCCGCAGGGTGACGACCAGCCCCCGGACGGTGCGGTCCTGCCGCAGGTCGCGGCAGCTCACCTCCACTTCCAGGGGGTCGCCGCCGTTGGGGATGTGCCAGTGGTCCCGCCCCTCTCGCCGGGTCCCGTTCCCCATCATGGTCAGGAGCCCCTCCGCCCGGGTCCGATCGCGCTCGTCCACCAGTTCGTCCAGCGGGGCGCCGATCAGCTCGGCCTCGCCGAACACGGACCGGGCGGAGGGGCTGGCGTAGCGGACGGTGTTGTCGGACGCGACGATGAGGATGACGTCCGAGGCGTTGTGCACCAGGGTGCGGAAGTACGCCTCGCTCTCCTGCCGGACGATCTCCCTGCGCAGGGCGATCCGTCCCAGCGCCAGTCCGGCGTGCGAGGCGAGGATCTCCAGGAAGCTTTGCATTTCCTCGAGCCGCTTCGCGGGTCCCGCGGTCAGCAGGATGCCCGGCGCACCCGCACGGTCGGGCCGGGCCGTCGGGCAGACGAGGACGGTGCGCAGGTGTCCCAGCCCGGCGCTGATGCCCGGCCCGAGCCGGGTGACCGGCATCAGCCGGGAACGGGGGCCGGCCAGTTCGGCCGGCTGCCCCGGCGGAACCCGGCCGGTCCGTGCGTCCCGCCAGCGGCCGGCCGGCGGCGTGGCGGGGCTCGTACGGGCCGGGGCCTCCTCGGCGTCGTCGGTCGACAGCAGCATGCTCGCGTGCGGCTGCCGGGCCCCGAACAGCGCGCCCACGGCGTGGTCGCAGCACCGGGCGATCTCCTGTGCGCTCATCGCGGCGACCAGGGAGGCGGCCGCGTTCCGCAGGGCGACCTCCCTGGCGACGGCCTTCCGGTGGGCCGTGACCATGCCGGTGAGCCGCAGGATGACCAGCAGGGTCAGGATCCCGGAGAAGGCGGCGATCACGGAGGCGTCCTGGGCCTTGCCGCGCAGCCCCTCGGCGAGCAGGATCGCGGGGGCGATCAGCACGGCGCCGGACAGCAGGAGCAGGCGGCGCGTCGGCGGGAGCAGCGATTCCTGCCGCTCCTCCCGTGTGGTCAGTTCGGCCATGGACGGATGCAGCGCCGCCAGGCCCCAGGCGGTGTAGAAGAACACCCAGCCGCTGTCCAGCACGGTCCCCGTCTGCCAGTTCCCGTTGAGCTGCAGAACCCCGTACGCGATGTCGAAGCACAGGAGCGTCAGCGTGCCGAGCACCAGGAGGTGCAGGGCCCGGTTGCGGCGCGGAGCGGAGCCCAGGGTGAGCAGCCGGACGAGCAGGGCCAGCACGAGGATGTCACCGAGCGGGTAGGCGATGCTGGTGACGCGCTGCTGCCAGGTCAGCCCGTCGACCCGGGTGAGCGGCTGCACCAGGAAGACCCAGACCGGAAGGGCCAGTCCGGCGGTGATGATCAGCGCGTCCAGCAGGCCCGGTACGTCGCGGCCCGCCATGCGGTTGCGCACCAGCCCGAGCAGCCCCGCGGTGAACAGAGGGTAGGTCAGCAGGTAACAGGCGTCGGCCGGGGACGGGAAGGGGTTCGACGCGGAGAAGTACGCCTCCATCACGTTGTAGTAGGTGTCGCCCGCGGCGAAGAAGAGGAGGGCGGCGGCGAGGACCCACCACGGCCAGCGGCATGCGGGCCGGTTGACCCGCACGCCCACCAGGACGGCCGCCGCACCGGACACACCGATCAGGGCCCACAGGGGGGCGTAGGCGGCGGACCACGTCAGGCAACCCGTAGTGAGGCCGGCCACGAGGAGTACGTAGCCGGCCGTCAACGCTCGAGTCCGGATCACAGGCACGCGCCTCCCCTCCGATCGTAGGCACGCGGTCAGCGCGTCGCATCCGGTCGGGTGAGGGGGGCGTCCGGCCCGCTACCGCGGAGCCGAGGGGACGGCGGCGCCGATGGGGGGCGGCGTGCCCGCGGGCCTGCCGAAGTAGTCGACGGCGCCCGCGTCGGTGCCGAAGAGGGCCCGCAGGTCCAGTCCCCTGCCCGCGAGCGAGGCGCAGTCGGGCACGATCAGGCGCGCGTCGGCCGCGGAGCGGACGGCCGGGGAGGCGCCTCCGGCGAAGCAGGGGTCGGCGTTCAGCCCGGAGGGCCGTCCGTCGACCCGCTCCTGTCCCGTCGCGTCGCGCCAGGCGCCCAGGCCGGCGAAGGAACGGCCGGCCCAGTCGATGCTCCACGGACCCGCCGACGCGGCGTAGTCGTTTCCCTGGAGGATCACGTCGCGGGTGCCCAGGCCCGCCTCCGCGGTGATGAGGGGGGCGTGCTCGGTGACGAGGATGTTGTTGCGCAGCGCCACACCGGTCTGTCCGCCCCGCAGGCGTACGGCGGGCCCCGGCCCGTTGGGGGAATCCGACATCACCAGGGTGTTCTGGTAGATGTCGAGGTTCCGGATGTCCTGGCCGTGGACGGCCAGGGCGCCGTTGACCGGCAGCTTGCGTCCGTTCTCGGTGGCGACGTTGTAGCGGATGGTGTTCTGGATGTGGGCGCCGTTCTTCTTGTCCGTGTAGACGTAGTAGCCGGGCCCGTCGTTCTGGAACGCCAGGTTGTACTGGATCGTCGAGCCGGTGACGTTGGCGTCGAGGCCGAAGCCCGCACCGTCCACCGCCGAGCCGGTGTGGTTGCGGTAGGACGTGTTGTGCTCCAGGACGATGTCGGCCGCGTCGTAGGCCCAGATGCCCACCGGTCCTGCCGGGGCCTTGGCCGACGCGCGCGTGCCGTTGTCGTGGGCGCTGGAGTCACGGACCGTGGCGTCGCGTACACCGCCCAGGATGATGCCGTTGCCCGAGTGGGTGTCCGTCAACCGGGGATCGCCGGTGTTGTGGTGGGCCTCCACCTCCTCGATGCGGACGTCGCGGTGGGCGTACGCCGGCTTGCCGGCGTCGAACGCGGGGCCGTACGTCAGCAGCCCCACGTCCTTGTTCCCGTGCAGTTCGGCCTGTCGGACCGTCACGTCGCGGAACCCGGAGCCGGACTGCGTGCCGCCCACCGCGATGCCCGCCCGGAACCCGGAGACCTCCACATCGGTGACGGCCACCCCTTCCAGCTTCTCGCCGCCCGGGAGGTCGCTGTAGAGGTTGATGCCTCCCTCGCGCGTGTAGGAGCTGCCCGCTCCGGTCACCTCGACGTCGCGGATCGCGACGCCCGCCGTGTTGTGCACGGAGATGCCGGGGGTGTCCGTCGCCGCGACCGTGGCGCGCCCCCCGCCGTAGGAGCCGATGGTCACGGGCCGGTCCGCGTCGCCCGCCTCGTCCTCGCCGACGGTGATGCTGCCGGCGAAGCGGGCGCCGCCCTTCAGCAGCAGCCTGTCGCCCGGTTCCAGCCCGGTCCGTTCGGCCCGGTCGAGGGTGCGCCAGGCCTCGTCGGGGGACGTGCCCGCGTTCCGGTCGTCGCCGTCGGGGGCGACGTGGTAGGTGGCGGACGGCGGCGCGTAGTGCGGTGTGGTGCCGCACCCGCTCCCGGCGAGGAGGAGGACCGCTGCCGCGGCGGCGGTCGTGACGGCTGCTCCGCGCATGGGATCAGGCCTCCGCCCTCAGGGGGTGCGGGCTCCCGGCGGCCCGCCCCGGTGCGGGCCCCGGACGGGGCAGGGAGGCGAACCAGGCGGCGGTGCGCCGCAGGCCGGCATCGACCGGCACGAGCGGTTCCCAGCCGAGCAGTTCCCGGGCCCGGGTGATGTCGGGGCGCCGCCGGGTGGGGTCGTCGACGGGCAGCGGGCGGTAGGCGATGCCGGAGCGGGATCCGGTGATCGTCAGAACGAGTTCGGCGAGCTCCCGGACACTGCGCTCGGCCGGGTTGCCGAGGTTGACCGGACCGCTGAGGCCGGGGTGGTCGATCATCGCCGTGATGCCGCGTACCAGGTCCTCGACGTAGCAGAAGCTCCGCGTCTGGCTGCCGTCCCCGTAGACGGTCAGCGGGGAGCCCGCCAGGGCCTGCCGCACGAACGTGGACACGACGCGGCCGTCGTGGGGTCGCATGCGCGGTCCGTAGGTGTTGAAGATCCGCACGATGCCGGCGTCGGTGCCGAGACTGCGCCGGTACGCCATGGCCATCGCCTCCGCGTACCGCTTGGCCTCGTCGTAGACGCTGCGCGGGCCGACCGGGTTGACGTTGCCCCAGTAGTCCTCCGGCTGCGGGTGGATGCCGGGGTCGCCGTAGACCTCGCTGGTGGAGGCCAGGACGAAGCGGGCGCCGTGGCGCTGGGCCAGGCGCAGCGCCATCTCCGTGCCGCGCCCGCCCGCCGAGAGCGTCTCCAGCGGCAGCCGGTGGTAGTCGGGCGGGGACGCGGGACTGGCCAGGTGGGCCACGACGTCCACCGGTCCGGGAATGTCGAGGGCGGACGTCACATCGGCGCGCACGAGCCGGAAGCGGGGGTCCGCCCCCAGCCGGGCGATGTTCTCCGGGCGGCCCGTGAGGAAGTTGTCCAGGCACCAGACGGTGTCGCCCCGGCGGAGCAGCGCCTCGCACAGGTGGGAGCCCACGAATCCGCCGCCTCCGGTGACCACGGCCCTCATGACGTGCCTCCTGTGGGGTGGGCCAGCGCGTGCAGGGTCCAGCCGGCCGCGCGCCAGGGCCGGTCGTCCAGGCAGTTCCGGGCGTCCAGCAGCACCGGGTGGCGGACGACGGGGGCGAGCGCTGCGGGGTCGATCCGCCGGTACTCCGGCCACGGTGTGAGGTGCAGCAGCAGGTCCGCGTGTTCGCACGCCTTGGGGATGTCGAGGGCGTATGCCAGGTCGGGACGTGCGGCGCGGGCGTTGTCGAGGGCCTGCGGGTCGTGCACCCGCACGGTGGCTCCCTCCTTCCGTACGGATTCGGCGACGGCGAGGGCGGGCGAGTCGCGCACGTCGTCGCTGCCGGGTTTGAACGAGGCGCCCAGCACGGCGATCCGCCGGCCGTCGAAGGATCCGCCGACGAGGCGCCTGGCCCTGCTGACCGTGCGCTCGCGCTGGCGGGTGTTGATCCGGTCGACCTCGTGCAGGAAGGCCACCGCCTCACCGGCGCCGATCTCCTCGGCGCGGGCCGCGAACGCTCTGATGTCCTTGGGGAAGCAGCTGCCGCCGAATCCCAGCCCGGGATCGAGGAAGCGGTCGCCGATCCGCGAGTCGGCGCCGACGGCCGAGGCCAGCATCCTGACGTCCGCCCCGGCGGCGTCGCACACCTCGGCCATGGCGTTGATGAAGGAGATCTTCGTGGCCAGGAAGGAGTTGGCGGCTGCCTTGACGAGTTCGGCCGTGGCCGGGTCGGTGCTGAAGAACGTGACGCCCGCGCGCAGCAGGGGGGCGTACAGCTTCCGCAGGACCGCCTCGGCACGGGCCGATGCCACGCCCACCACGATCCGTTCGGGCCGCATGAAGTCCTGGACGGCCGAGCCCTCACGCAGGAACTCGGGGTTCCAGGCGACCTCGGCGTCCGGGACCGGGGCCGCGAGCCGCCGGCCGAGCCGGGCCGCGGTGCCGACCGGTACGGTGGACTTGCCGACGACCAGACTGCCCGGCCGCAGATGCCGTGCCAGTCCGTCCGCCACGGCATCGACGTGCCGGAGGTCGGCGGCTTCGCCGCCGGGGCGCTGCGGGGTGCCGACGCAGATGAAGTGGGTCCGGGCGAAGGCGGCGGCCTCGGCGAGCGAGGTGGTGAAGCGCAGCCGTCCGGAGGCGACGGTCCGGGCGAGGAAGTCGTCCAGACCGCTCTCGCGGAAGGGGGCGCGCCCCGTGGCCAGGGAGCTGATCCGGTCGGCGTCGGCATCGACGCCGAGGACTTCGTGGCCGATGTCGGCCATGCACGCGGCGTGCACCGTTCCGACGTATCCGGTTCCGATGACGGTCATCCGCATGACGTCACTCTCTTTCGGTTCGTCTGCCGGGCGGAACCGGCGTGACCCGAGGGGTTCAACTGCTGGAACCGCCACGCGTCCCGGCACATGCCGGCGAGGTTCCGCCGGGGCCTCCAGCCCCAGTCGCGTGCCACGGCGGTGGCGTCGGCGACGCGTTCGCGCACGTCGCCGGGGCGGCGGGGGAAGATGTCGTAGGGGATCGGCCTGCCACAGGCCTCTTGGAAGGCGGCGACGACCTCCAGGACCGAACTCCCCTGGCCGACACCGAGGTTGTACACGTGCATCCCCGGCCCGTCTCCAAGGTGTTCCAGCGCGATGCGATGTGCTTCGACCGTGTCCATGACGTGCAGGTAGTCGCGGACGGCCGTCCCGTCGGGGGTGTCCCAGTCGTCGCCGAACACATGCAGCCGCTCGCGCCGGCCGACGGCGACCTGCGCCAGGCAGGGCATCAGGTTGTCCGGTGTCCCCCGGGGCTCTTCCCCGAGCAGTCCGCTGGGGTGGGCGCCGACCGGGTTGAAGTACCGCAGCGCCATCACCGTGAACCCGGGAACCCGCCGGCAGACGTCGGCGAGGATCTGCTCGCACGCCCACTTGGAGGCCGCGTACGGGCTGCCGGGCCCGACGACGGCGTCCTCGCCGAGCGGTCCGCCGTCGCCGTCGCCGTAGAGCGAACACGACGAGGAGAACACCAGGTGGTGCACCCCGTGTTCGTGCATCGCCCGCAGGAGGGTGGTCGTCCCGCCGACATTGGTGTCGTAGTACTCGACGGGCATCCGCGTCGACTCACCGACGGCCTTCAGGGCGGCGAAGTGCACGACAGCGTCCACGGAGTGACGGTCGAAGACTGCCGCAAGGGCATGCCGATCGCGGATGTCCAGCTCGTACACGGTCCCGACGAACCGGCCGGCGATCCTCTCCACACGGGCGAAGACCTGGGACGAGCTGTTGGAGTAGTCGTCGACCACGATCAGTTCGTAGCCGTGGTCGAGGAGTTCGACACAGGCGTGGGAGCCGATGAAGCCGGCTCCGCCGGTGACGAGGATCGTGGAAGGCGGGTTCATGGAAGCGGCTCCTTGCCGGGAGGCCGACGGGGAGGTCATCGCGCTCACCACCCCAGGACGGCGGCCGCGTAGGCCGGGTAGAAGACGATCGACGTGATGACGGGGATCGCGCACACCAGTCCGAGCGCCAGGGGCAGCCGAGCCGTCGCCGCGGCCTCCGGGAAGCCGGTTCCCGACGCCCTGGCCGCCTCGCGGACGTGCAGGACGGGCACGGCGAGCGCGACCGCCGCGTAGGCCGCCGCGGCGGCGATGCAGAGAAAGACGTAGCCGACGGCCGGGCTGTTCAGTTCGCCGTAGAGAGCCACGGCGGCCAGGGGCAGGGAGATGGCGGCGAACGGCGTCGTGAGGATGACCGGAAGAGGGCGCGGCCCGCCCGTCTTCTTGGGAGTGACCTTGAACGTCACCGGCCTCGGCCGCAGCTTCTGGCGTACGGCGCCGAGCAGCCCCCAGATCACGAACGGCCAGCGGGCGAGGGCGAACAGCCACGTCTCCCAGCTGATGAGCGGCGCGTTGCGCGGGCGCATCAGCTGCATGCGGCGCAGCAGGGCCAGGGTCAGGAGCAGCCACACGGGCATGACCCAGAAGTGCAGGAGGAAGTCGAAGTAGTTGACGTTCACCCACGGCAGCCCGGTGATCACCGCTGCCGGCGGGAGGAACAGCCCGGAGACGACCATGAGGCCGAGCAGCGGGTAGTAGGCCAGGGCGTAGCCGAACCGCAGCCTCAGCAGCAGGGGCAGTCGTCCGAGGTGCCGCGGCAGCAGGCCCAGCAGCATGGTGGTCAGGCTCCGGGACCACTGGTACTCCTGGGTGACCATGTCGGCGAAGGTCAGCGGTCCGTCCCCGTGCGCCTCCGCGTCGATGGCGAAGGCGCCGTGCCAGCCGGAGGAGTTCAGCAGGAAGGTGGTGGAGAAGTCCTCGGCCAGCTCGGGGCCGAGGCCGCCGATGTCCCGCAGGGCCCGCGTGCGCACCGCGTAGTGGGAGCCGATGCACATCGGGGCGAGCCCGTCGCTGTGTCCCAGCTGCACCGCGCCGTGCCAGACGGCCTCGCGGTGCAGCCGGCCGCGCGCCGCCCAGGAGGCTCCGTCGGTCGCGTCGCAGACGCTGGGCGCGGCGACGTAGCCGATCGCGGGGTCGCCGAAGGGGCGGACCATCTCGGCGAGATACGTCGGAGCGGGCACGTGGTCGCAGTCGAGCTGGGCGACGACGGCGTAGTTCGCGTAGCCCCAGCGGTCGTAGAAGTAGCAGAGATTGCCTTCCTTGCAGCGGGTGCGCCGTGGCCACGTCGCCCGGTGGTACGGGCCTATTCCGCGGCGGCAGGACACCTGGACACCGCGGCTGCGGCACCACTGCTCGATCTCCCCGGAGGGGTCCTCGTCGCAGAGCCAGACGTCGTAGGCGTGGAGATAGTCCTGGGCGAGCATGGCTTCGAGGGTGCGGCGGACCGTCGGCCACGGTTCGGACGGCGCGCGGGTCACGGCGAAGGCGACGGGGATCGGCGGAACGGGCAGGGCCGGGTCGATCCGGCGCAGCCGCAGGGCGGTGACGAAGAAGTAGGCCGGGATGCCGGTGAGGTACAGCAGCAGCAGGCTGTTCACCACGAGTCCGGCCCAGCCCGCCCGGTGCCCGGGTTGCAGCCACCAGAGCCAGAACCAGACGAAGGACGCGGCCCAGCCCGCGGCGATCACCCACAGGACCCGCCTGGCCCGTGCGGGGAGGGCGGGCACGAAGGTGGTCCTCCGCACGGTGCGGACCCGGTAGGGATGCCCGAACGTGGGGCCTTCCGCCGCGACCCGGACGACGTTTCCGCCGGAGATCTCCCGCAGATGTTGCTCCACCTGCGTGAGATCAGCCGCCTTCAGCTCGTCCTGCGTCACAGCGGGCGCTCCTTCCGGACCCCGGCACTGTATGCTTGCGCTGTACGTTTACGACGTATATGTACGATTTTGTTCCTCAGGTTTCTCCGTGTCAAGAGGGGTTCTCGATGACCCAGGAAGACGGGAACGGACGCGACGGGCCCGCCCGCCGGGCCGGGGACCGGGGGCGCTACGGGCGCCTGAGCCGGGAGCTCGTGCTGCTCGCCGCCCTGGAGGTCGTGGACCGGGACGGCTTGACGGGCCTCAGCATGCGCCGGCTCGGCGCGGAGCTCGGGGTCGAGGCCATGGCCCTGTACCGCTACGCCCCCGGCAAGGACGCGCTGCTGGACGGCCTGGTCGAGATGTTCTGCCTGCAGGTGGACCGGGAACTCGCGCAGGGCCCGGACCGTCCCGACGGGGAGGGGGGGCGAGCGTCCGGCCCGGCGGACGGGGCCGACTGGCGGGCCGGCCTCCACCGCATCGCACGGGCCACCCACGGCGTCGCACTGCGCCATCCGCACGTGGTGCCGCTCCTGGCCACCCGCTTGCTGGCCACCCCGCTGGCCAGGAGGCCCCTGCCCGTCCTGCGGAGCGACGAGCGCGTCCTGGAACTGCTGCACGCGGCCGGGTTCGGCGAGCCGGACGTCATCCGCGTCCACCGCAGGTTCACCGCGTGGCTGCTCGGTTTCCTGCTGGTCGAGCTGCGCGCGATGGACGACGACCCGGGCGAGCCCGATCCGGCCTTCCGCGTCGGGCTCCATCGGATCCCGGCCGGTGAACTGCCCCGGCTGCGGGCGACAGCGGTCCGGCTGGCCGACCGCGGCGGGCCCGGTGAACTGGCCGCCGGCCTGGACGCCCTGCTGCGCGGGTACGCCGCCTGATCAGGGCGGCGGACATCGCGGCTACGGCTGCTCGGCCAGCCGGGGAGCGCGAACCGCGCCTCGGGGGTGCGCGCCCCTGCCGGGGCCCGGGGCCGCGACCGTGATCACAGCGGCCGCTGGTGGCCCTCCCAGTACGGTTCGCGCAGCCGCCGCTTGTAGAGCTTGCCGTTGGGGTCGCGGGGCATGGCGGCGACGAAGTCGAGCGAGCGGGGCCGCTTGTACCCGGCGAGCCGCTCCGCGCAGTGGGCGAGGATCTCCGCGGCGAGGGCGTCCGACGGCTCGTGGCCCTGGGCCGGTTCGACGACGGCCTTCACCTCCTCGCCCCGGTCGGCGTGCGGGATGCCGAAGGCGGCCGCGTCCGCGACGGCGGGGTGGGTGAGCAGGGCGGACTCGATCTCGGCGGGGTAGATGTTGACGCCCCCGGCGATGATCATGTCGATCTTGCGGTCACGGAGGAAGAGGTAGCCGTCCGCGTCCAGGACGCCGAGGTCGCCGACGGTGAAGAAGTCGCCGATGCGGTTCTGGCGGGTCTTGGCCTCGTCCTTGTGGTAACTGAAGCCGCCGGTGCTCATCTTCATGTAGACCGTGCCCAGTTCGCCCGCCGCGAGCCGGTTTCCGTCGTCGTCGAAGACGGCCAGCTCGCTGATCGGCCAGGCCTTGCCGACGGTTCCGGGCTTCTTCAGCCAGTCCTCGGCGGTGGCGAACGCCCCGCCGCCCTCACTGGCCGCGTAGTACTCCTCGACACAGCTCCCCCACCAGTCGATCATGGCGCGCTTGACGTGATCGGGGCAGGGGGCGGCCCCGTGGATGGCGTGCCGCATCGAGGAGACGTCGTAGCGGGCCCTCACCTCCTCGGGCAGGGCGAGCAGCCGGTGGAACTGGGTGGGGACCATGTGCGTGTGGGTGCACCGGTGGGCGTCGATGAGGCGGAGCATCTCCTCGGGCGCCCAGCCGTCCATCAGGACCAGAGGGTGGCCGATGTGCAGGGCGGCCCCGGCGAACTGGAGCACGGCGGTGTGGTAGAGCGGCGAGCAGACGAGGTGGACGTTGCCGTCGAACGGCCGGATGCCGAAGATGCCGAGGAATCCGCCGAGGTGGGTCTCCTCGGGGCGTCTGCCGGGCAGCGGCCGACGGATGCCGCGCGGGCGGCCGGTGGTGCCCGAGGTGTAGTTCATGACCCAGCCCAGGGTGCGGCCCTCGGGCTCGGTGGCGGGGTGGCCGTCGAGCAGGTCGGCGTACGGACGGCTGCCGGGGACCGTACCGACACCGTAGCGGTGGCTCGGCGGCAGCCCCGCCTCGTCGGCGGCGGCCGTCGCGGCGGCCGCGAAGCGTTCGTGGGCGATCAGGACGCGGGCACCCGAGTCGGCGACGATCCAGGCGATCTCGGATCCGACGAGGTGGTGGTTGACGGGGACGAGGTAGAGGCCGGCCTGTGAGGCGGCGAGGTGGGCGGTGAGGAGTTCGACGCCGTTGGGCAGCACGACGGCGAACGCGTCGCCCTCCCGCAGCCCCGCCGCGCGCAGTCCGTGGACCATGCGGTTGACGTCGGCGTGCAGCCGGCCCGCGCTCCACTCCTGCCCGCCGGGGGCGATCAGGACGGTGCGGTCGGGGTCGGCGGCGGCCTGGGCCCAGAAGCCGTTGGGCGGCTGGTTCACGTGGCACTCCTTCCGGCGATGCGGTTGATGCGGGTGACGGCCCGTTCGAAGCCGCGGGTGAGGTCGTCGACGACGGCCTGGACACTGCGCCGACTGGTCATCCGGCCGACGATCTGCCCCACCGGGGTGCCGAGCAGCGCGCCGGCCTCGTACTTCTGGATCCGCGAGACGGCCTCGGCGACCAGCAGCCCCTGGAGCGGCATGGGCAGGGCGCCGGGCCCGGCCGGGTCGTCCCAGGCGTCGGTCCACGCGGTACGGAGCTGGCGCGCGGGCTTGCCCGTCAGGGCGCGGGAGCGCACGGTGTCCCCGGAGCCCGCGGCGAGCAGCTTGGCGGTCAGGGCCTCGGAGTGCAGGTCGGCCTCCTCGGTGGTGAGCCAGAGGGAGCCGAGCCAGACGCCCTCGGCGCCGAGGGCGAGTCCGGCGGCGGCCTGCTCGCCGCTGCCGATGCCTCCGGCGGCGAGCACGGGCAGCGGGGCGACGGCCTCGACGACTTCGGGGACCAGCACCATGGAGCCGATCTCGCCGGTGTGGCCGCCCGCCTCGTACCCCTGGGCGACGACGACGTCGATGCCCGCCTCCGCGTGGCGCCGGGCGTGGTGGGCGCTGCCGGCCAGGGCGGCGACGAGCACGCCGTGGCCGTGGGCGCGGGCGATGACGTCGGCGGGCGGGGACCCGAGGGCGTTGGCCAGCAGCTTGACCGGGTAGTCGAAGGCCACGTCGAGCTGGCCGCGGGCGACCTCCTCCATCCAGCCGGTGATGCGCCAGCCGGACGCCTCCCCCTCGGCCAGCTCGGGCACTCCGTGGCGGGCCAGGAGCTCCTGGACGAACCCGCGGTGCCCGTCGGGGATCATCGCCTCGACGTCCGCCTCGGTGACCCCCTCGACCTTCTTGGCGGGCATGACGACGTCGAGGCCGTAGGGCTTGCCGCCGGCATGGCGGTGCAGGCGGTCGAGGTCGCGCGCGAGGTCGTCGGGGGCGGTGTAGCGGACGGCCCCGAGCACGCCGAAGCCACCGGCTCTGGTGATGGCCGCGGCGACCTCGGGGAACGGCGTGAAGCCGAAGATGGCGTGCTCGATTCCCAGTCGGCGGCTCAGTTCCGTCTCCATGGGCCGCAGGATGCCGCAGCGGTCCGGCCGAGGGAAGAGCTTTTCTGATGCAGTGTCAGATTCTTTGCGGGCCTGGACCCGTCCGGAAGCGCGGAGGTGACAGTAACCTCTCCGGCGGCAGGAACTTTCACTGCTCGGCCAGATTTCGGAAGTTGCTTTCGCGCGGCTCCGGTGGACGGGCACACCCCGGTGACCGGACGTCAGGCGCGGGAAGGAGTTGCGGATGACCGGGGACACGCAGGGGTACGCGCGGACCTCCGAGAACACCCCACGCACCGCCCGGAGCGGCATCGCCCGGCGGCGGCTGGGCGGCGGGATACTGGCACTGGGCGGGGCGCTCGCGCTGACGCCGATCCCCCTCGCGGGCGCGGCCGCCCGGAGCGATGCGGACACGGGCGGACCGGGCAGCGCGGCGGACACGGGAGCGGGCATGGACGCAGGGGCACACCGGCCCACGCTGCGGCGCGGGAGCGCCGCGCGCGCCGGGCTGCTCCAGGAGCCGCTGGACCGGCTCGTCCGGGACGCCGAGACCTACCTCTCGGACTCCCCCGGGCACCCCTGGTACGCGGGCGCGGTGCTGCTCGCCGGGCGCGGCGGCACGGTGGCGCTGCACCGGCCGATCGGCAAGGCGGTGCGCTATCGCGCGTACGACGAGGAGACCGACACCGGGGTGGAGTTCCCGCCGGACGAGCAGATCGCGATGGCCGAGGACACCGTCTTCGACCTGGCCTCGATCTCCAAGCTCTTCACCTCTCTCCTGGCCGTCCAGCAGATCGAGCGCGGCGGGCTGGAGCTGGCGGCGACGGTCGCCTCGTATCTTCCGGAGTTCGCGGGCGGCGGCAAACAGGACATCACGGTCCGTCAGCTCCTGACGCACACCTCGGGCTTCCGGCCATGGATCCCGCTGTACGAGGAGCCGACCCGCCAGGGCAAGCTCCGGATGCTCTGGGACGAGGTCCCGGCGAGCACCCCGGGCAGCGCCTACCTCTACTCCGACCTCAACCTGATCTCCCTCCAGCTGATCCTGGAGCAGATCACCGGCCGCACGCTGGACGTCCTGCTCCGCGAGGAGATCACCGCCCCGCTCGGCATGCACCGCACCCGCTACAACCCGCCCGCCTCCTGGAAGCCGAAGATCGCGGCGACGGAGGACGCCCGGCTGCCCTGGTCCGGCCTGGAGCGCGGTCTCGTCTGGGGCGAGGTGCACGACGAGAACGCCTTCGGCTTCGGCGGGGTGGCGGGGCACGCCGGGGTGTTCTCCTGCGCCTGGGACCTGGCGGTGCTCGCCCGGACGCTCCTGAACGGCGGGGTGTACGGCCGCTCCCGCATCCTGTCCGAGGAGTCGGTGGACCTGCTGTTCACGGACTTCAACACCGCCTTCCCGGGCGACGAGCACGGCCTCGGTTTCGAGCTCTACCAGCACTGGTACATGGGCGCGATGGCGACGCCGCGCAGTGCGGGGCACACCGGGTTCACCGGGACCAGCCTGGTGCTCGACCCGTCGACCGACACCTTCCTCGTCGTGCTGGGCAACTCCGTGCATCCCGTACGGAGCTGGCGCTCGGGCAGCGCCCCCCGGGTGGCTACCGCCAACCAGCTCGCCCGCGCCGTGCCGGTCCGGCCCGAGCGGGGGCGCACGGCCTGGTTCTCCGGGATGGCGAGCGCCTCCACGGCCACCCTCACCCTGCCCGCCCTGCGCCTGGCGTCCGTACGGCCCCGGCTGGAGTGCGCGCTGTGGTGGGACACCGAACCGGCCTCCGACGGCCTCTTCCTGGAGGCGTCGGCGGATGGGGAGGGCTGGCAGCCGGTGCCGTTCACCACCGTCTGTCCGGGCCCCGGCCGCGGCCCGGACCCGGTGCCGCACCCGGAGGGCTCGGTGAGCGGCTGGTCGGGCCGGGTGTGGCACCGGCTGGAGGCGGACCTGTCTGCCTGGCGCGGCAAGAGCCTCCGGCTGCGGTGGCGCTACGCCACGGACCGGCTGTACGTGGGGCGCGGCGCGTACGTGGACGCCCTGCGGGTGCGGGACGGAGTCCGTACGGTCTTCGACTCCGAGCGGCCCCGGGACGCGGGGCGGATCGGGGCGACGGGCTGGGTGCCGTCGGCCGACTGACTGGGCGACGGGGCCGGGTGGCGTCGGCCGACGGCGCGGCGGGGCCGGGATCGTTCGGCCGACCAAGCAACGGGCCGGGTGGCATCGGCCGAGCGAGCGGCGGGGCCGGGTGACGCGCGTGGTGTGCCGGCGCCCGCCCGGCTCCCCCGCCACAATGGCGTCGCGTCCGGTGCGTGCCGACGTCACCACCGGTTCACCCGGAGGCCGTTGGATGGAACGAGCCGTTGGCGAGCCGCTCGGCCCACCCGCTCCCGTGGTCGATTCCAGGAGGCACACCATGAGCAGCGTCCGGCACCCCGCCCCCTCCACCCCGGTGCTCTCCCGATGACCGGCCGGGCCCCCGCACCGGGCCGACGCCGTGTGCTGTACGCGGCGGCGGCCGGGACCGCGGCGGCCTTCACCCCAGCCCCTCTCGCGTCGGCGGCCCCGGAACCCGCGCCCGGTCCCGGCCGCACGGGCACGCCCTGGTCCGCCTCCTGGGCCACCGCGCAGACCGCGCCCACGGCGGACGACCCTCTCGCGTCCGCCGGGCTCACCGACGGGCTCTGCACCACGCGGCTGCGGCTCTCGGCGGGCGGGCGGGTGCGGCTGCGGTACGCGCACGCCTTCGGGGCCGCGCCGGTGCTGGTGGGACCCGTGACCGCGGGCGGACGCCCGGTCACCTTCGCCGGACGGCCGCAGGGGTGGCTGGCGGCGGGCGCTTCCCTCACCAGCGACCCGGTGGCGGGACTCCGGGTGCCGGACGGGTCCCTGCTGACCGTCGCAACACGGCTCCCGGGCCCCACCGGCCCCCTGTCCTTCCACCGCAACACGCACGCCTGGCACACCGTCGACGGGGTGCGGACCCGGTCCGTCCTCCTCCTGACCGGGGTCGAGACGACCGGGGCGCGCGGCCCGGCCCTCGCCGTGCTGGGCGACTCCATCGCGGAGGGCACCGGCACGCCCGACGACGCGGATCTGCGCTGGCCCGACCAACTGGCCCGCAGACTGTCGGGCTCCGCCGTCGCCAACCTCGGCATCAGCGGCAACCGGCTGCTGCGCGACAGCGACCGCTTCGGCCCGAGCGCCCAGGCCCGCTTCGACCGGGACGTGCTGTCACTGCCGGGGCTGCGGACGGTCCTGGTGCATCTGGGCGTCAACGACCTCCACCATCTGCCGGTCGAGCGCGACCCGGCACGGATGGTGGCCGCGTACCGGCAACTGGCTCTGCGCGCCCGGTCCGCGGGGCTGCGGGTGGTGGGCGCCACCATCGCGCCGTTCGAGGGGTGGACACGCTGGACGCCGGAGGCGGACGCGGTGCGCCGGGAGGTCAACGAGGCGGTGCGCACCGGGCGGCTCTTCGACGCGGTCGCCGACTTCGACGCGGCACTGCGCGACCCGGACCGCCCCTCCCGGCTGCTGCCGGCGTACGACAGCGGCGACGGACTGCACCCGGGTCCCGAGGGGCACACGGCGATCGCCGCCGCGGTGGACCCGGGGCACCTTCGCTAGAGCCTGTCGTCGCCTTCCCGTCCGCCGGGCGACGGGAAGGCGACTGCCGGCCCCGGGGAAGGCCCCTCACTCCCCCATGGCGGCCATCGCCGCGTTGTGGCCGGGGACTCCGCTGACCCCGCCGCCGCGTACCGCGCCCGCCCCGCAGAGCAGCACGTTGGCGTGCGCGGTCTCCACGCCCCAGCGCCCGGTGTCCTCGTCCGCGTACGGGAAGGAGAGGTCCCGGTGGAAGATGTGGCCGCCGGGGAGCCGCAGATCGCGCTCCAGGTCGAGCGGGGTCCTGGCCTCGATGCAGGGTTCGCCGTTCGCGTCGAGGGCGAGGCAGTCCGTGATCGGTTCCTCCAGGTGTGCGTCCAGTTCGGCCAGGGTCGCCTTGAGGAGGGCGGCGCGGGTGGTGTCGTTGTCGGCGGCGAACAGCCGGGCCGGGGTGTGCAGGCCGAAGAGGGTGAGGGTCTGGTAGCCGCGCGCGGCGAGTTCGGGGCCGAGGATCGTCGGGTCGGTCAGCGAGTGGCAGTAGATCTCGGAGGGCGGGGCGGTGGGCAGCCGGCCGGCCGCCGCGTCCCGGTAGGCGTCGGCGAGCTGCCCGTACCCCTCGGCGATGTGGAACGTTCCGGCGAAGGCCTGCCGGGGGTCGACGGACCGGTCGCGGAGCCGTGGCAGCCGGGTGAGCAGCATGTTGACCTTGAGCTGGGCGCCCTCGGCGGGCGGGGGCGGGGCGTCGCCGAGCAGGGCGGCGAGGGCCTGCGGGGAGGCGTTGACGAGCACGCGGCCCGCGGCGACGACCCGTTCGCCGTCCGGGGTGCGGACGGTGACCTCGGCGGCGCTCTGGTCGGTCTCGATACGGGTCGCCTCGTGCCGTACGCGGATCTCGGCGCCCGCCGCCCGCGCGGCCCCGGCCAGGGCGTCGGTGAGCGCCCCCATGCCGCCGACGGGGACGTCCCAGTCACCCGTGCCGCCGCCGATCACGTGGTAGAGGAAGCACCGGTTCTGGAGGAGCGAGGCGTCGTGGGCGTCGGCGAAGGTGCCGATCAGGGCGTCGGTGAGGACGACCCCGCGCACCAGGTCGTCGGTGAAGTTCTCCTCGACCGCCACGCCGAGCGGTTCCTCGAAGAGCATCCGCCAGGCGTCGGCGTCGCCGATGCGCTCACGCAGCGCGTCACGGCCGGGCAGCGGTTCGGTGAGCGTGGGGAAGACCCGCTCGGCGACCCGCTGGGTCATCCCGTAGAACCGCTGCCAGGCCGCGTACTCGCGCTCGCCGCCGGTGAGCGCGGCGAACGACTCCCGGGTGCCCTCGCCCGCGACGAGCAGCCCGGTGGGGCGGCCGTCACGGAGAGCGGGGGCGTAGGAGGAGACGGTCCGCTTGCGCACGGCGAAGTCCAGGCCGAGGTCGCGGACGATCTTGTCGGGCAGCAGGGAGACCAGGTAGGAGTAGCGCGAGAGCCGCGCGTCGACCCCGGCGAAGGGGCGGGTCGAGACCGCCGCACCCCCGGTGGTGCCGAGCCGCTCCAGGACGAGGACGGACTGTCCGGCGCGCGCGAGGTAGGCGGCGGCGACCAGGCCGTTGTGGCCGCCGCCGACGATCACGGCGTCGTAGCGGTCCCGGGCGGGCGCGCCGGGCCCGGAGGTCTCCCGGGGACCGGGCCGGCCTGCGGGTGTTCGGGGTGCGGGGCTCTGAGGTGCGGGCATGCACCTTCGTAGCACGCCGCCCGTCGTCGCCACCAGAGGCGGCGGCCCGTCGGTGTCCTCCCCCGGCCGGCGCCCCGGGGGGCGTCGAAGCGCCGCCCGCCGCACGAGGACGGGTGTGCGAAGGCGCTACGCCTGCGCGAGCCGTTCCAGGCAGTGCGCCTCGTCGTCGCGGGCCGCGAGCGTCTGGGGGTGGTCGGGGCCCAGGGTCCGGGTGCGCGTCTCGGCGACCCGTCGGTAGGCCACGAGGGCCTCGCTCCACCGGCCGAGCCAGCCGAGCCCCGCGGCGACCTCCCGGCGGCTGATGACCGTGTCGGGGTGATCGGGTCCCAGGGCCCCTTCCCGCAGGGCGCAGACCTCGCGCGCCTCCGCGAGCGCCTCCTCCCAGCGGCCCAGCCGCCCCAGGTTGACCCCCAGGCCGTGGCGGGCGCGCAGTGTCTCGGGGTCGGCCGCTCCGGCGGTCCGGGTGCGGTCGGCGACCAGGGAGCGGAACAGCTCCAGGGCCTCCGCGTCGCGGCCGAGCCGGCCGAGGCTGATGCCCGCTTCGTAGCGGGCGGCGAAGGTGTCGGGGTGGTCGGCCCCGAGAACGCCGGCGCGGGCCCGCGCGACGTCCTGATAGGTGGCCAGGGCCTCCGCCCAGCGGCCCACCCTGCCCAGGGCGCAGGCCACTTCGTAGCGGGTGGCGAGGGTGTCGGGGTGGGCGCGGCCGAGCACGCGGGCGCGGGCGTCGGCGACCTCCCGGGCGATCCGGCAGGACTCCTCGGGCCGCCCCAGCCGGCCGAGGCTGAACGCGAGGTTGTGGCGGCAGCGCAGGGTGTCGGGATGGTCGGGGCCCATGACGCGTTCGCGGACGGCGAGGACCCGCTCGTACACCCGGTGGGCCTCGGCGTGCCGGCCGAGGCGGCCCAGGGCGTGCGCCGTCGCCTGGCGGGCGGCGAGCGTGTGCGGATGGTCGGCGCCCAGGGCGCGTTCGCGGCCCTCGGCGACCCGGGTGAACATGCCCAGCGCTTCGTCGGCCCGGCCGGTACGGCTGAGGGTGAGGCCGATCTCGTACTGGCTGGCGAGGGTGTCGGGGTGGTCGGGTCCGAGGACGCGCCCGCGCTGCTCGGCGACCTGGCGGTGCACCTCCCCCGCCTCCTCCCAGCGGCCCAGGCGGCCGAGGTCGACGCCCGCGCTGTGACGGCTCTCCAGCCCGGCGAGAAGGTCCGGGGCGGGGGGCGAGGCCGACACCGAGACGAAGGAGCCGGTGTGCGGGGCGGTGGCGCGGGCGGTGGTCCACTGTCCCGTCAGCCCGGCGGCCGGGTCGGGGCGTTCGGTGTGCGGGCCGGTGGTCCCGGTCGCCCGGTGACCGGCGGTCATGGACCGGGTCCAGGCGGGCAGCTCCCCCGTCCGCGGGGCCGGCAGCGGATCCGCGCCGGGGTGCGCGAGGGGTCCCGGTCCGAGTGCGGGCTGTTCGCCGGTCCGGCCGAGGACGATGCGGCGGCGCAGGTCGCCCGCGTCGACGGGCCGCTCCTCGGGGGCCTTGGCGAGCAGGTCGAGGACGACGCGGTCGAAGAACCCCGGCAGTTCGGCGCGGTGGGTGCGCGGGGGCCGGGGAGCGGTGTCGCGGTGTCCGACGAGTACGGCCCAGGCGTCCTCCTGGTCGAACGGCGGCACACCGGTGGCGATCTCGTACAGGACGCAGCCCAGCGAGTAGAGGTCGCTGCGGTGGTCGACCTCCTTGCCGCTGATCTGCTCCGGCGACATGTAGTGCGGGGTGCCCATGGCGAGGCCGGTGGTGGTGAGCCGGGAGGTCATCCCGATGTCGTGGCCGAGGCGCGCTATGCCGAAGTCGCAGATCTTCACCGTGCCGTCGGTCAGCCGCATGATGTTGGCGGGCTTGAGGTCGCGGTGGACGATGCCCTGCCGGTGGGTGTAGCCGAGGGCGTCGGCGACCTGCTCCGCGATGTCGACGACATGCTCGACGGGCAGCGGGTGCTGCTCGTTCTCCTCCAGCAGCTGACTCAGGTTCTGGCCGTCGAGCAGCTCCATGACGAGGTACAGCACCCCCTCGTACTCACCGAAGTCGTGCACGACGGTGACGCCCCGGTGCTGGAGGGAGGCGGCCACCCGGGCCTCACGCCGGAAGCGCTCGCGCAGCACACGGGAGAACGCCTGGTCGTGCTGGGGGCTCATGGGTTTGAGGCACTTCACGGCGACCTGACGGCCCAGCGACTCGTCGAGGGCGCGCCACACCTCGCCCATACCGCCGCGCCCGATGAGCTCGATCAGCCGGTACCGGCTCTGGATCAGCCTGGTGTCCGCCATCTGCCGTTCCCCGCCCCCGTTGTTCCCCGTGTCCGCAGCCCGCTGTGCTGTGCCCTCCCCGGCCCGTCCAGTATGGCTGCCGGTGCGCTCCGTGGGTACGCGGCGGGGCGGTTACCGGGGCCCGGTCGTGTCCCGCAGCGGCGGTACGCCGGTGTGACAGCCCGGAGAGAGGCCCGGCGGTCCGCCCGTGTGCGCGCCGGGGCACTCCACCGTATGCGCGCGCCGGAGCTTTCCACCGTATGCGCACGCCGGGGCGCTCCTGGGACAATGGCTGCTGGGTGGACCGGGAGACCGGTACCGACGCCGGGGAGCCGGGGCCCGCTCGGGCCGGGGCCTGTGACGGCGATCGCTCCCGCCGTTCACCGGCCGCCGCGCACGGCCGGGCCACCGGGGTCGAGACGGCTCGGCTGCGTCGCCGAGGTCCGGCCGCGGCGACGTCGGGCGGCCCGACCGGGACCCGTCGGCGCTCCCGTCCCACGGGCCCGGGCGAGAAGCCGGAGGCAGGGGTCTCGCGCGAGGGCCCCGTCACACCGAGGAGGTGCCTGACATGACGCGTCATGTCACGGTCGGTCTGGACGAATCCCCCGAAAGCCGTGCGGCGGCGCGATGGGCCGCGGGTGAGGCCGCGCTGCGCGGTGCCGCACTGCGCCTGGTGCATGTGGAGGAGTGGCCGGTCACTCCCGAGCTTCCGCTGCCGCACACGCAGGCGCTCGTCGAACGGTACGAGACCCTGCTGCGGGAGACCGCGGACCGGGCCCGCCGGGACCATCCCGGTCTGGAGGTGACCACGGATCTGCTCCAGGGCCGGGCCGTCGAGGAGCTGACGCGCGCGGCGCAGGAGGCCGAGCTGATGGTTCTGGGGTCACGCGGACTCGGTGGAGTGATCGGCTTTCTCGTCGGCTCGGTGTCCCTGGCCGTCATCGGGAAGGTACGCAGCCCCGTGGTGCTGGTGCGCCGCCCGGAGGAGAACGGCACGGCCGCCCCGGCGGAGGCGTCCGCCGGCTCCGGGACCCGCGTCGTGCTGGGGATCGACCTCGACCACCCGAGCGACACGCTGCTCTCCTTCGCCTTCAAGCAGGCGGACCGCCGGAGTGCGGCCCTCCAGGTGGTGCACAGCTGGTCACCGCCGGCTTCCTTCGGATACACGGCGATCCTCGACCCCGGGGTCGGCAGCGGACGGGGGCAGCACGCCGCCGAAGAGCTGACGGACCTGCTCCGTCCGTGGCGGGCCGAGTTCCCGCGCGTCGAGGTGACGGAGAAGGCGGTCATGGGCCCGGCGGCCGGTGAGCTGGTCAAGGCATCGCGGGAAGCGGGTCTGGTGGTCGTGGGGCGGCGCGGCAGCCGCCTCGGTTTCCACATCGGCCATGTGGCCCATGCCGTGATCCATCACAGCGCGGCACCGGTCGCCGTCGTTCCGTTCGCATGACTCAGGGGGCTCCGCAGGGCCTCACCGATCGGCTCCCCCGACGCGGTGCCGGGCCACTCGGTGCGATGCGGCGCGGCCCGGTCCCGGCCGGGGCGACACCGAGCCGGGCCGCGCGACGTGGAACCGCGCGACCAGGATGCGGCGCGGCGCGGTCAGTCGGCCTCGCCCGGGGCGTCGGGGACGACGATCCTGCGCCCGGTGATCCGCCGGGGCGCGAGGACCATGACGTGGTCGCGCTCGGGCCCCGCCCACGGGGTCGAGTAGGCGGCCTCCCTCAGCTGTCGCGCGGCTTCCTCGTCGGTGACGGCGTGCACGGTTCCCACGAGCAGGACGCTCCAGCCCTTGCTGAAGGCGTCGTCGATGTGGTCGGCCTCGAAGGCGATCTCGGTGTCGTCGGCGGTGGCCAGCGGGGAGTCCTCCGCCGTACTGAAGACCACCTCGCCGTCGCTCACCTGGTAGTTCACCGGCAGGACGACCGGCCCGTCCTCGAGAGCGAGGGCCACCCGCCCCACCCCGTGATCGCCCAGCAGCGTCCAGCACATCGCTTCGTCGAGTTCGGCCATCCGGGCGCGCCGTGCGCCCCGGCCCGCGCCGCGGGGCAGTTCGACCGCTCCGCCCGTCAGCTCCTGCACCGTGGTCTCCAGCGCGTCGGCGAGCCGGAGCAGGAAGCCGACGCCCGGGGTGGCGGACTGCTCCTCCACGTACTCGATGTAGCCGGGCGCGGCGCCCGCCCGCAGTGCTACGTCCTGCCGGGACAGACCGAGCTGCAGGCGGCGTGCCGAGATCCGCCGGCCCAGGTCTCCGCCGGCCGGATGCGGTGCTGAGGGCATCGCGGGGCTCCTTCGCTGTCGACGTGCTTCCCCACGGCTCACGCTAACCAGGACCGCGCGGGGACGCAGCGCGGAAGCCCGTCGCGCACCTCCCCGGGTCCACCCGCACCGGGGGGATTCACCGGTCCGTCCGTACCCCGCTCCGTGCGATCACCGCCGCACGCGCGGCATCCCCAGTCCGATCCAGGAGATGATCTCCCGCTGGATCTCGTTGTTGCCCCCGCCGAAGGTGAAGATCACCGCGGATCGGTAGCCGCGTTCCAGTTCCCCGTGGAGCACCGCGCCGGCCGAGCCCTCCTTCAGGGCGCCCGCGGAGCCGACGATCTCCATCAGCCAGGCGTAGGCGTCGCGGCGGGCCTCGGAGCCGTAGACCTTGACCGCCGAGGCGTCCTGAGGGGTGAGGGTGCCGTCCTGGAGGGCGGTGACCATCTGCCAGTTGAGGAGCTTCATCGCGTCGAGGCGGGTGTGGGTGCGGGCGAGCAGGGCGCGGACCCAGCCCAGGTCGATGACCCGGCGGCCGTCGCCGAGTTTGGTGCCCGCGGCCCAGCGCTGGACGTCGTGCAGGGCGCGCACCGCCATCGTGCCGTGGGCGGCGAGGGTGACGCGCTCGTGGTTGAGCTGGTTGGTGATGAGGCGCCAGCCCTTGTTCTCCTCGCCGACGCGGCGGGAGACCGGGACCCGGATGTTCTCGTAGTGGCTCGCGGTCGTGTCGTGCGAGGCGAGGGTATTGATCAGGGTGCAGGAGTAGCCGGGGTCGCTCGTCGGGACGAGGAGCATGGTGATGCCCTTGTGCGGCGGGGCGGCGGGGTCGGTGCGCACGGCGAGCCAGACCCAGTCGGCGGTGTCGCCGTTGGTGGTCCAGATCTTCTGGCCGTTGACGATGTACGTGTCGCCGTCGCGGACCGCCCGCGTCTTCAGGGCGGCGAGGTCGGTGCCGGCGTCCGGTTCGCTGTAGCCGATCGCGAAGTCGATCTCCCCTGCCAGGATGCCGGGCAGGAAGTGGGCCTTCTGCTCGTCGGTGCCGTACTGCATGATCGTGGGGCCGACGGTGTTCAGGGCCATCAGGGGCAGTGGTACGCCTGCCTGGGCGGCCTCGTCGAAGAAGATGAACTGTTCCATCGGGGTCAGTCCCCGGCCGCCGTACTCCTCGGGCCAGCCCACCCCCAGCCAGCCGTCGGCGCCGAGCCTGCGGACCGTTTCGCGGTAGAAGCGTTTCTGGGCGGCGGGCTCCGCGTAGCGCGCGTAGGCGTTGTCGGGGACCAGGGCCGCGAAGTACGTACGCAGTTCGGTGCGCAACCGCTGCTGCTCAGACGTGTATTCGAGGTGCACGGCCCCTCCAGAGTCTCGCGTCGGCGTCGTCCGTGTGCGGCGGCGCACACAGTAGAACCTGTTGCAAGAATCCGGAAGGGCCGGGGCGCGGGGTTCGTCCTCAGCGCTTGACGGCGCGCAGGACCACGAACTTCGGATCGCCCGCGACCGTGGTGCAGTTGCCGAAGATCCGGCGCAGGTGGGTGTGGTACGAGAGGTGCCGGTTGCCCACGACCCACAGCTCGCCGCCCTGCCGCAGCGCGGTCCGCGCGCCGGCGAACATCGTGCGGGCCGTGGCGTCGGTGGTGGCCAGGTGGGAGTGGAACGGCGGGTTGTTCAGCACCAGGTCCACGCTGCCCGGATCGAGGCCGGCGAGTCCGTCGGCGACCAGGAAGTCGGCCTTCGCGCCGTCCGGCGCCCCGGCCCGGAAGGTCTCCTCGGCGGAGGCGACCGCCCCGTAGGACTCGTCGATGAAGGTGACGTGCGCGTCGGGGTCGGCGACGGCGGCGGAGAGCCCGAGGACGCCGTTGCCGCAGCCCAGGTCGACGACCCGGACGGCCCCGGCGCGGGTGGGCAGGTGCTTCAGGAAGAAGCGGGTGCCGATGTCGAGGCGGTCGGCGCAGAAGATCCCGGCGTGGTTGACGGTGGTCAGTCCCGAGACGGGGCCCACGTCGGCGGGCAGCTCGTAGCGGTACGGCCACGGGCTCGGCGTACGGGGCAGCCCGGGGTCCGGGGCGCAGAAGATCAGCCGCGCCTTGCGGACCGCGAGGGAGGTGCGGGTCGGGCCGATGATCCGCTCGAAGAGCTTCAGCGTGGAGGTGTGGATCTCCTTGACCATCCCGGTTCCGATGATCACGGTCCCGGCGTGGACGGCGGGGGCGATCCGGTGGAGCTGGTCCTCCAGGAAGGCCAGCGACTTGGGCACCCGGACGATCAGGACGTCGATCCGGTCCGGCGGGGTGTCACGGGAGGACAGCAGCCGCACCGCGTCCCGGTCGATGCCGTTGCGGGCGAGATTCGCGAGGGTGGCGCGCCGGGCCAGGTAGGAGTCGCTGATCTGGACGGGCCGGTGCGCGGCCAGCGCGGTGGCGAGGGCGCCCCAGCGGTCCCCCACGACGGCGACCGTCCCCGAGAGGTCGACGGGCCCCGCCTCGGGGTCCGCCAGCTGCCGGAGCAGGTACGCGTCTGCGGCGTCCCAGGCCCGGAAGGGGTCGCGCGGGTGTTCGGGGAAGCGGGCGAGGTCGAACGTGCCCTGGGGGATCGTCAAGCGGTTCATAGGGGAATCAGGCTAGCCGAGGAAGCCGGGGGCGCCCCACACGCTCCCCGGCTCACTCGGCCGCTGTGACCTCGGCGTACGGCTCCGCACATCCGGCCCCGGGCGCCCCCGCGGACGCCCCGGCGGGTGTCATGGCAGTTGTTTGTCGATGGCCGACCGCCCCTCGGCGGCCAGCTTGCGCCGGGCCCATTCCAGGGTCTGCGGAGTCAGGTCCCGCCCGGAGGCCAGCACCAGGTCCTCCGCGCTCGGCCGGTCGCTCGCGCCCGTGTGCAGGAGCCGGTCGGGCGTGACGCCCCCCGGCCCGGCCAGGGCCTCGGATACGGATTCGGACTCTTCGCTCATGCCGCCTCCTCGTCCTTGCGGCAATTCTCACCCTCCGGGGACCCGGCCGCATCCGAGGGGCACGCGCCCCCTACCCGGGAGGGTGAATAAGCCCTTGACGGGTCCGGGGAGTGGGCAGGGAACGGAGGTCGTTGCCCCACACTCCCGAGGCGGGTGCCCATGCTCCACGGTGTCGACGTCAGCGCCTATCAGCCCTCCTACGACACGGACGGTCTCGATTTCGTCCTCATCAAGTCCACCGAAGGCCGCACCTACGTCAATCCGCGCATGGAGGCCCAGGTGAAGCGGGCCAGGGACGCCGAGTGCGTCGTCGGGTTCTACCACTTCCTCTGGCCGGGGGACGTGGCGGACCAGGTGGCGTACTTCCTCGGCAGGACCCCCGAGCGGGCGGGCGATCTGCTCGCGGTCGACTGGGAGCAGACCGGCGGCGGGACGCGGGCGAGCACCGCGGACAAGGACCGGTTCATCCGCGCGGTCAAGAAGGAGCGGCCCGGTCACCGGGTCCTGCTGTACTGCAACCGCTCGTTCTGGCTCAGCCACGACACCAGCGGCTACGCGGGCGACGGGCTGTGGATCGCCGACTACGTCTCCGCGGGCCGGCCCCGCATCGAGGCGGACTGGCGCATCCACCAGTACACCGACGATCCGCTCGACAGGAACGTGGCCGACTTCGCCTCGGTGCGGGCGCTGCGCGACTGGGCGGCCGGATAGCACCGGGGCGTCGCCCCTCGTGGAAGGCCGTCCGCGAGGGGCGACGCCCAAGCAACTCTTGACCTGCACATGATAGATACAGGGCGTTCACACCTGGGCCACGGTGCGTGTGGAAGGCTCCCCGCTGACCACCCACCGCACGGCCGCCGCGCGAGCCCCCACCCAGGGCCTTGCCGCGGCGTCCGCCGTTCCGGAGAGGACACCCCACATGTCCCGTCGTCACTCACTCTACGCGCGTCCACTGCTGGCAGCGGCGGCCACCGTCACGGTGCTGGCCGGCACCGCGGCCGCGGCTCCCGCGGACTTCCCGCCCGACCGGTACAGCGCCACCGCCGCCCTCGACGACACCTACTACCAGGACGCCGTCGGCAAGACCGGCGCCGAGCTCAAGGCGGCCCTGCACACGATCATCAGCAACCAGACCAAGCTCTCCTACAGCCAGGTATGGAACGCACTGAAGGCGACCGACGAGGATCCCGCCAACTCCTCCAACGTCGTCCTGCTGTACACCGGACGCTCCCAGTCCAAGAACGACAACGGCGGCAACGTGGGCCAGTGGAACCGGGAGCACGTCTGGGCCAAGTCGCACGGGGACTTCGGTACGGCGACGGGTCCGGGCACCGACATCCACCACCTGCGGCCCACGGACGTCCAGGTCAACTCGGCCCGGGGCAACAAGGACTTCGACAACGGCGGCGGCGAACTCGGCTCCGCACCCGGCAACTTCACCGACAGTGATTCCTTCGAGCCGCGCGACGAGGTCAAGGGCGACGTCGCCCGCATGATCCTCTACATGGCTGTGCGCTACGAGGGCGGCGACTCCTTCGCCGACCTCGAACCCAACGACCAGGTGAACAACGGATCCGCGCCGAAGATGGGCAGGCTGTCCGTCCTGGAGCAGTGGAGCCGACAGGACCCGCCGGACACCTTCGAGAAGCGCCGCAACGACGTCATATTCGAGCAGTTCCAGCACAACAGGAACCCGTTCGTCGACCACCCCGAGTGGGTCGGCGCCATCTGGTAGACCCGGCTCAGCCCTCCCCGGCCAGGGCCCGCGCGCAGCCTTCCACCGCTTCCTCACGGGTGGCGTGGCGCGGCAGGTCCTGGCCGGTGCCCTCCCGGACGACGTCGGGCGGGCCCAGCAGGTCGCGGGGGTCGACGACGGCCGCGCGCCGCCCGTCGGACAGGAGCCGCGCGAGGCCGGTGTGCAGCATGGCCAGGGCCACGGAGTCGACGGCGGTGACGTCGTGCAGGTCGAGCACGACGGAACCGCCGTTCGGCCCCGACTCGTCCAGCGCGTACAGCACGCGTTCGGCGGCCGTGAAGTCGATGGACCCCTGGGCGGCGACGACGCCGACCTGTTCGTGGAGGACCCGTTCGTGCTCGGCGGACGGCGCCGACGGCAGATCGTCCGCGGTCGTGACCAGGGTGACGGTGGAGCCCGGCAGGGCCGGGTTCAGCATCAGGTGGAGTCCGTAGCGCTGCGACATCGCCTCCAGCGCGGCATGGCCGCGCACCGAACCGCCGGTGGCGTCCAGCGGCGGGCTGTACGTGGCGACCCCGAAGCGGGCGGGTCCCACCGCGATGAGACCGCCGGACACCCCGCTCTTGGCGGGCAGTCCGACGCGCAGCAGCCAGTCGCCGGATCCGTCGTACATCCCGCAGGTGGCCATGACGGCGAGGACCCGGGCGGCGACCTCGGCCGAGACGACCCGCTCGCCGGTGACCGGGTTCACGCCGCCGTAGGCGAGCGTCGCGGCCATCGTGGCGAGGTCGATCGCGGTGACGCGGACCGCGCACTGGCGGAAGTAGCGGTCGACGGCCAGGACCGGGTCGACGGGCATGGTGCCGGTGGAGCGGATCAGGTAGGCAAGCGCCCGGTTGCGGTCCCCGGTCACCGATTCGGAGCTGAACACCTCTTCGTCGACGTCCAGTTCCCGTCCGGCGAACCGGCCGAGGCAGCGCAGGATCCGGTCGAAGGCGGGCTCGTCGGCGGTGTCGGGGATCAGGGCGGTGGTCACGATCGCGCCGGCGTTGACCATGGCGTTGGCGGGCCGGCCGGTGCCGGGTTCGAGGCTGATGGCGTTGAACGCCTCGCCGCTCGGCTCCGCCCCCACCCAGCGGCTCACCTCGTCCAGGCCGAGCGCGGAGAGCGCGAGGGCGTAGACGAACGGTTTCGAGACGGACTGGAGGGTGAAGGCGGTGTCGGCCTCGCCCGCGCTGTAGCGGTGTCCGTCCATGCTGACCAGGGCGAGCCCGAAGGCGTCCGGGTCGGCCAGGGCCAGCTGGGGGATGTAGTCGGCCGGCTTCCCGTCCCGTACGGCGGCGAACCGGGCGCGCAGGGTCTCCAGCGAGTCGGTCACCGCGTCGGCGGCGCTCATGGACCGCGCCCTCCTCAGCCGCGCTCGGCCTGGGCCACCCGGGGGAAGGTCTTCACCCCGGCGGCCTCGCGGCTGTTGGCCTGGGCGTCGACCGTACGGTCCGGCGGAGCGTCCTCGATGCCGACGACGACGGTGTCCAGGACCTTGTCCTCGGCGTCGACGAACTCCACCTTCACGGCGTAGAACGCGGCCTCGTCGGTGGGGTTGGTGACCCGGACGCGCGCACTGCGGACCTCCTCGGAGCCGCTCAGCGGCAGCCCGGTGACCGAGACGTCGGCGACGGCGTTGCCCCGCCCCTCCACCTCGTCGAGGCGTTGCGTCGCCTCCTGCCGTACGCGTTCGGACTCGGCGGACACCGAGGCGGCGAAGCTCTCCTGGGTACGCGGGCTCGGGGACCCGCCCGGCGACTCCTCCGGCTCGGGCGTCAGGGTGTGGACGCCCCGGTCGGTGCCTTCGCTGCTGGTGTCGGAGTCGCAGGCCGCCGTACCGGCGAGCAGCAGGGCCGCGGCCGCGACGGGGGCCAGGGCGCGCGCGGTGCGGGCCCGGCGCGCGGGGTGGTTCGCTTTCACGGACGGTCCGTCCAATCCAAGAGGGGGCCTGCGTACGGAGGTCGGAGGGCGGGCGGGGGTGCGGGGTCAGGAGTCCGGGTCGTCGCCGAAGATGTTCCGGAGTTTCGCCTCGCGCTCGGTGTCGAGATTGCTGTGGAGGAGCTCGGCGCCGTCGCCGGGCAGCTGTGCGCCGATCCGCTCGGGCACCTCGTTCATGGTCAGCAGGAAGAGCGCGGAGGTTCCGGGCGTCACCTTCTCCTTGACCTCATTGATGAAGTCGTCGTCGATGCCGACGTCCGCGAGTTTCCCGCCGAGCGCCCCGGCGGCCGCTCCGATGGCCGCGCCCAGCAGCGGCATGAGGAAGATCAGCCCGAAGAGCATGCCCCAGAACGTGCCGCTGAGAGCCCCGGCGCCGACGAGGTTGAGCAGCTGCTTCGTACGCGGCTTGGCCCGGTCGGCGGGCCAGCTGACCACGGCGGCGTCGAGGATCCTGACCAGCCCTTCCTTCTGAAGGGACGTCAAGGCCTCCTCGACGTTCTCCGCGCCGTCGGCCGTCCGGAACTTCCACACCGTGAGCGTGGACATCGCGCGCCCTCCTGCACTCCCGCTCCTGAACTCCCAAGGAACAACTCGCCCATATTAGGATCAAAAGGTATGAATTGACTCGTCGAAGCATCCGCTTCATACGGGAGCGGGTCGAGCCCTGGGAGGGAACGATGGATACGGACGCCCTGACCGCCGACCTGTTGCGGGAGCTGCGGGCGACCCGGCCCTATCCGGCGCTGTCCCTGACCATGCCGACCCACCGCAGGGCCCCGGACAACGCCCAGGACCCGGTCCGGCTGCGGAACCTGGTGGCGGAGGCCGGGCACCGCCTGGACGCCGATCCGGAGGTCAGCCGTGAGGTCGCGGCCGCCCTGCGGGCCCAGGTGGAGCGGGCGGCGGACGAGGTGGACCCGCGCGGGGCGCTGGACTCCCTGGTGCTCCTGGTCACCACCGACGAGTACGGGATCTGGCAGCTGCCGCGCACCGCACCCGAACGGGTGGTCCTGAGCGACACCTTCCTCACCCGCAACCTCGTCGCGGCCAAGGCCCAGACGCGGCCGTTCCGGGTGCTGACCGTGGCCGCCGACCACGCCACGCTGTGGATCGGGACCGGTGACGGCATCCGGCCGGAGCAGACCGGCGGCTTCCCGCTGACCGCGCCGAAGGAGCCGCCGAACCCGCAGCGCGAGGAGCGGATCGGGGACACCCCGAGCACCTTCACCGACGAGGAGACCCGCACCTTCTTCCGTACGGTCGACGAGAAGCTGCGCACGGTGCTCGCCGACGATCCGCGCCCGCTGTATCTGATGGGACTGGCCCCCGCTCTCGCCCTGCTGGACGAGGTCGGTGAGAGCTCGCGGTCGGCGGCCGGCCGGGTCACCAAGGGGGCGCCGGCCGACCTGCCGCCGGCCGAGGTCCTCAGGGAACTGCGGCCCGCCCTGGAAGAGGGTGCGCAGCGGGCGGCGGCCGAGGTGGAGAACCGGCTGGACAACGCCCGCAGCGCCCACGCCTTCGCCGGCGGGCTCGACGAGGTGTGGGCCGCCGTCCGGGAGGGGCGGGCGGGTCTCGTCGCCGTCGAGGAGCACTTCCAGGCGACCGTGCGGGTGGCCGACGAGCATCTGGAGCCGGTGCCCGAGGGTACGGCGCAGAGCGCGGACGGCGCCATCCGCGAGGACATCGTCGACGAACTGGTCGAAGCGGCGCTGGACAGCGGCGCCGACGTCGTGTTCGTGGAGGACGACTCACTGGCGGAGCACGGCCGGATCGCCGCGGCCCTGCGCTACTGAGCGGCCCCGGCGGAGCCGGTCCGCCGTCAGCCCAGGCGGCGGACCGGCCGCCCGTCGAGGAACGCCCTGATGTCCTCCACCGCCTGGCCGTAGTACGTCTCGTAGTTGGCGCGCGACACATAGCCCAGGTGCGGGGTGGCCAGCAGACGCGGGGCCGTCCGCACCGGGTCGTCGGCCGGCAGCGGCTCGACGTCGAACACATCGATCGCCGCCCCGGCGATCTCGCCGTCGCGCAGGGCGGTCAGCAGGGCGGCCGTGTCGACGATGGCCGCCCTGGAGGTGTTGACCAGGTACGCGGTCGGGCGCATCAGGGCGAGTTCGGCCGCACCGATCAGCCCCCGGGTCCGCTCGCCGAGCGCCAGGTGCACGGAGACGAAGTCGCTGGAGGCCAGCAGGTCCTCCTTGGAGGCGGCCAGTTGCACCCCGGCCTCGTCGGCACGCTCCTTCGTGAGGTTCCGGCTCCAGGCCACCACGTCCATGCCGAAGGCCAGGCCCACCTGCGCCACCCGGGCGCCGATCTTCCCCAGGCCCAGCAGACCGAGCCGCCGCCCGTGCAGATCGGCCCCGAGGGTGGACTGCCAGGCCCCGCCCGTGCGCAGCGCCGTCGCCTCGGGGACGATCCCGCGCGCCAGGCCCAGCAGCAGGGCCCAGGTGAGCTCGACGGGCGGGGTGGAGGAGCTGGCGGTGCCGCAGACCTCCACGCCGTGCCGCCGGGCGGCGTCGAAGTCGATGACGGAGTTGCGCATGCCGGAGGCGACGAGCAGCCGCAACCGGGGCAGCCGGTCGAACAGTTCGGCCGGGAAGGGCACCCGCTCGCGCAGGGTGACCACGATGTCGAAGCCGTCGAGGGCGGCGGCCGCCTCGTCCACGGTCGCCAGGTGCCCGGTGAACGTGACGATCTCGACGTCGTCGGTGACGGGCGACCAGTCGACGACGGTGGTGGCCACGGACTGGAAGTCCTCGATGACGGCGCAGCGCAGCTTCATGACAGCCTCTCTCCGGCCGGGCAGGTCGCCGTCCATGATCGCGCATCACCCCGGCGGGCCGTACGGGGCCCCCGCGAACAGGCCGGTCAGCCACCCCACTTCCAGTCCGCGACCTCCGGCAGGTCCGTGCCGTGCTCGCGGATCCAGTCGTGGTGGCGGCCGCGGATGTCCCCCATCTCCTGGCGTACGGCGACGGCGCGGACGCCGAGGCCCGGGACCCGGTCGATGACGTCCATGACCAGCCGGTAGCGGTCGAGGTCGTTGCGGACGACCATGTCGAAGGGTGTGGTCGTGGTGCCTTCCTCCTTGTAGCCGCGCACATGGAGGTTGGCGTGGCCGGTGCGGCGGTAGGCGAGCCGGTGGATCAGCCAGGGATAGCCGTGGTAGGCGAAGATCACCGGCTTGTCGCGCGTGAACAGGGCGTCGAACTCGGAGTCCGGCATGCCGTGCGGGTGTTCCGCCTCCGGCAGCAGCCGGGCGATGTCGACGACGTTGACCACGCGTACCGCGAGCTCCGGCAGGTGGCGGCGGATCAGGTCGGCGGCGGCCAGGATCTCCTGGGTGGGTACGTCCCCGGCGCAGGCGAGGACCACGTCGGGTTCCCGGCTGCCGTCCTCGGTCCCGGCCCACTCCCAGGCCCCGGCCCCGCGCGCGCAGTGGGCGCGGGCCTCGTCCAGGGTGAGCCAGTCGAAGGTCGGCTGCTTCCCGGCGACGACGACGTTGACGTAGTCCCGGCTGCGCAGCGCGTGGTCGGCGACCGAGAGCAGGGTGTTGGCGTCCGGCGGGAGGTAGACGCGGACGACTTCGGGGCTCTTGTTGAGGATGTGGTCGACGAATCCGGGGTCCTGGTGGGAGAAGCCGTTGTGGTCCTGCCGCCAGACGTGCGAGGTCAGCAGGTAGTTGAGCGAGGCGATGGGACGCCGCCAGGGCAGCCGCCGCGAGGTGCGCAGCCACTTGATGTGCTGGTTGACCATGGAGTCGACGATGTGGGCGAACGCCTCGTAGCTGGAGAAGAGTCCGTGCCGGCCGGTGAGGAGATACCCCTCCAGCCAGCCCTGGCAGAGGTGTTCGGAGAGCACCTCCATCACCCGGCCGTCGTGGGCGAGGTGTTCGTCCGTGGCGAGGGTCTGCGCCTGCCAGGCCTTGCCGGTGGCACGGTAGAGCGCGTCGAGCCGGTTGGAGGCCGTCTCGTCGGGCCCGACCACCCGGAAGTCCCTGCGGTCCGCGGTGGCGGCCATGACGCTCTCCAGGAAGCCGCCGAGGACCTTGGTCGGCTCGTGGAGGGCGGTGCCGGGCTGGTCGACCCGTACGGCGTGGTCGGCGAGGTCGGGCAGCGGCAGGCCGCGCAGGAGCAGCCCGCCGTTGGCGTACGGGGTGGAGCCGAGGCGGGCCTCTCCCCCGGGCACGCAGGCGAGGACCTGTTCGGTGGGGCGGCCGTCGGCGTCGAAGAGTTCGGCGGGCCGGTAGGACATCAGCCAGTCCTCCAGCTGCCGGAGGTGGCGGGGGTTGTCCCGGACGCCGGAGAGCGGGACCTGGTGGGAGCGCCAGGTGTTCTCCACGGGCTGCCCGTCGACCTCTTCGGGGCCGGTCCACCCCTTGGGGGTGCGCAGCACGATCATGGGCCAGCCGGGGCGCTCGGTGACGCCGTCCTCGCGGGCCGCCCGCTGGTGGGCGGCGATGCGGTCGAGGGCGGTGTCCATGGCCGCGGCCAGGGCACGGTGTACGGCGGCCGGGTCGTCGCCGCCGACGAACAGCGGGTCGTGGCCGTAACCGCGCAGCAGTTGGTCGAGCTCCTCCTCGGGGATGCGGGCCAGGACCGTCGGGTTGGCGATCTTGTAGCCGTTGAGGTGGAGGATGGGCAGGACGGCCCCGTCGTGGACCGGGTCGAGGAACTTGTCGGCGTGCCAGGAGGCGGCGAGCGGACCCGTCTCGGCCTCGCCGTCGCCGACCACGCACGCCACGAGCAGACCGGGGTGATCGAAGGCGGCCCCGTAGGCGTGGCTGAGGGCGTAGCCGAGTTCGCCGCCCTCGTGGATGGAGCCGGGGGTCTCGGGGGCGACGTGGCTGGGCACGCCGCCGGGGAACGAGAACTGCCTGAACAGCGCGCCCATGCCCTCGGCGTTCCGGCCGACGTCCGGATAGGTGTCGGAGTAACTGCCCTCCAGCCAGGAGTTGGCGAGGACGGCGGGTCCGCCGTGGCCGGGCCCCCAGACGCACAGGGCGCTGAGGCCGCGGGCCTTGATCACCCGGTTGAGGTGGGTGTGGACGAGGTTGAGCCCCGGCGAGGTGCCCCAGTGGCCCAGCAGCCGGGGCTTGATGTCCTCGGGGACGAGCGGCCGGGTCAGCAGGGGGTTGGCCATCAGGTAGATCTGGCCGACGGCGAGGTAGTTGGCCGCGCGCCAGTGCGCGTCGAGCGCGGCGAGTTCGTCGTCGGTGAGGGCGGCGGGGCTGGGGGTTTCGCTCACGGGGCGGGTCTCCTCGTCGGGTGACGGCACACGGGCGATGGGCAGGCGTGTCAGGAGGCTTCGGGGCCGTACCAGAGCGTGGTGGTGTTGCAGAACTCGTGGATGCCGTGTCCGGCCAGCTCACGGCCGTAGCCGGAGCGCTTGACGCCGCCGAAGGGGAGGGCCGGGTGCGAGGCGGTCATCCCGTTGAAGAAGACGCCGCCCGCCTCCAGATCGCGGGCGCAGCGTTCCTGCTCGCCCGGGTCGCGGGTCCAGACGTTGGAGCTGAGGCCGAAGGGGGTGTCGTTGGCCAGGTGGATCGCCTCGTCGAGGTCGGCGACCCGGTAGAGAGTGGCGACCGGGCCGAAGGTCTCCTCGCGGTGGACGCGCATGGCGGTGGTGATACCGGCGAGCACGGTGGGTTCGTAGAACCAGCCGTTCTCCAGGCCGCCGCCGAGCCCCGCAGGACGGCGGCCGCCGCACAGCGCCTCGGCACCTCGCCCGACGGCGTCGTCGACGAGTTCCTCCAGGTCGGTGCGGCCCTGTTCGGTGGAGAGCGGCCCGATGTCGGTGGCTTCCTCCAGGGGGTCCCCGACGGTCAGGGCCCGCATGCCCGCGGTGAAGCGCTCGGCGAACGCCTCGTACACGTCGGCGTGGACGATGAAGCGCTTGGCGGCGATGCAGGACTGGCCGTTGTTCTGGACGCGCGCGGTGACGGCGGTGGCGGCGGCCTTCTCCACGTCCGCCGAGGGCAGGACGAGGTAGGGGTCGCTGCCGCCGAGTTCCAGCACGGTCTTCTTGATCTCGTCACCGGCGGTGGCGGCGACGGAGCGCCCGGCCGGTTCGCTGCCGGTGAGCGTGGCGGCGGCGACACGCGGGTCGCGCAGGACGGCCTCGACGGCGCCCGAGCCGATCAGCAGGGTACGGAAGCAGCCGGCCGGGAATCCGGCCCGGTGGAAGAGGTCCTCCAGGTAGAGGGCGGTCTGCGGGACGTTCGACGCGTGCTTGAGGAGCCCGGCGTTGCCCGCCATCAGGGCGGGTGCGGCGAAGCGCACCACCTGCCAGAGCGGGAAGTTCCACGGCATGACGGCGAGAACCACGCCGAGCGGCCGGTAGCGGACCAGCGCGCGGGAGGCGCCGGAGTCGCGCACGTCGGCGGGGTCCGGGTGTTCGTCGGCGAGCAGGCCCTCGGCGCGGTCGGCGTACCAGCGCATCGCCTTCGCGCACTTGGCCGCCTCCGCGCGGGCCGCGGTGACGGGCTTGCCCATTTCGAGGGTCATCGTGCGGGCGATGGTGTCGCGGTCCTCGTCGAGGAGGTCGGCGGCCCGCTTCAGCCAGGCGGCGCGCTGCTCGAAGGGGGTGGTGCGGTACTGGCGGAAGGTCTCCGCCGCGGCGGCGATCCGGCGTTCGGTCTCCTCTTCCCCGTGGGCGTCGAATGACCTGATCAGTTCGCCGTTCGCGGGGTTGACCGTCGCGATGGGCATGGCAGTGGCCTCCTTGCATCGGTAGTCCGACCGTGCCGCGCCGCACCGGTCCGCGCAACGCGGCCCTCCCCTCCCCCGCACGTACCCGGCCGACGCGGATCATGCGTGCCGGGGGGCACGACCCGCGTCGGCCGGTGTGCGGGCCGCCCGGTCCGGGGCGGTTACACGAGCGCCGCCACGGGGACGGCGCGGGCGGTGCGGACGCCGGGCAGCGGGGCGTACGGGAGCAGCCCCGAGGCCTTCGGCGCCTCTGCGTAGCGGGTGAACCAGACCACTTTGCCGTCCGTGGTCCGGCAGGTGCCCCAGCTGTCGCTGAGGGCCATGACCCGGCTCAGCCCGCCGCCGGCCGGCAGCAGCCGGGGCATGCGGGCGCTGTTGTCGGCGACGGACACGGTCACGTGCCGTCCGGTCCAGCGGAGTTCGAGGACGCAGGTGTTGCCGTCGCCGACATGCCGGTGGACGTTGGTCAGGAGCTCGTCCAGAGCCCGGCACACCGGCCGGACGTGCAGATCGAGACTCCAGTGGCGCAGGTGTGCGGCGACGATCCGCCGCAGCTGGGAAACGCGCTCTGCCGACACCTGCAGTTCGACCGCATAGCGCCGGTCGAGTGGAACGGTCATCGTCGAGGCTCCTCACCACGAGGCCCACGTGCTTCACCCCGTCGTACGAACGACCCCCGAACACGAAGCGTGAGCATCCATCACTTCTGGGTCACTCCTCAGGGTGAGGCCGGTACGCCGGACGCGCAACAGCTGGGCCGTCCGTGCTGGTGAGGGGGCGTGCCCGGTCACAGCAGGTAGGGCAGCACGGTGTCCGGGGTCAGGGGCAGTCCGCGCAGCCGGGCGCCGGTGGCGTGGCGGACCGCGTTGCCGATGGCGGCGGCGGTGCCGACGATCCCGATCTCGCCGATGCCCTTGCTGCCCATGGGGTTGAGGTGGCGGTCGTCCTCCTCGATCCAGTGGGCCTGGATGTCGGCGGTGTCGGCGCAGACGGGCACGTGGTACGAGGCGAGGTCCTTGGCGGTGAAGTCACCGAAGACCGGGTCGGTGCCGCAGCCCTCGGTGAGGGCCATGCCGATGCCCATCACCATGCCGCCGGTGAACTGGGAGCGGGCGGTGCGGGCGTTGAGGATGCGTCCGGCGGCGTACACCCCGAGGAGCCGGCGCACGCGCACCTCGCCGGTGACGGTGTCGACGGCCGTCTCGGCGAAGTGGGCGCCGAAGGCGTGCCGGGCGTACGGGGACTCCTCGGCGGTCTCCTGCTCGGTGTCGGCGGTGGTGGTGATCCCCTCGGCGGGAAGCGGCCCGGAATGTCCGGTGAGGCGGGCGGCGAGGCCGGCTGCGGCCTTGTGCACGGCCCAGCCCCAGGAGGCGGTGCCGGAGGAGCCCCCGGCCAGCGGGGCGGTCGGCAGGTCGGTGGAGCCGATGTCGATGTGGACGGCGGCGGGGTCGACGCCGAGCGCGTCGGCGGCGATCTGGGCCAGCACGGTGCGGGCCCCGGTGCCGATGTCGGTGGCGTTGACCCGGACGGTCAGGGAGCCGTCTGGGGCGGCGTGGGCACTGGCGGTGGACCGGGAGACGAGGACGGGGTAGGTCGCGGAGGCCACGCCCGTACCGATGAGCCACCGGCCCTCCTGGCGGGCGGCGGGGCGGGGGTCCCGGTCGTGCCAGCCGAAGCGTGCCGCCCCGTCGCGCAGGCAGGCGGCGAGGCCGCGGCTGCTGAAGGGGCGGCCGCTGTCCGGTTCGGTCGCGGGGTCGTTGCGCAGCCTCAGCTCCACGGGATCGAGGCCGAGCGCGGAGGCGAGTTCGTCCATGGCGGACTCCAGGGCGTACATCCCCGATGCCTCCCCCGGGGCGCGCATCCAGGAGGGGCTGGGCACGTCCAGAGCCACCACCCGGTGCCCGGTGCGGGAGTTCGGCGAGGCGTACATGACGCGGGCGGGCACGGCGGCCTGCTCGACGAACTCCTTCACGGTGGAGGTCCGGGTGACCACCTCGTGGTTGACGGCGGTGAGCACGCCGTCGAGGTCGGCGCCGAGCCGGACCCGCTGGATGGTGGGGGCCCGGTGGCCGACGACCTCCGCGAGCTGGGCCCGGGGGAGGACGAGCTTGACGGGGTGTCCGGTGTGCCGGGCGGCCATGGCGGCCAGGACTGCCTGGGGCCGGGTGGTGCCCTTGGAGCCGAAGCCGCCGCCGACGTGCTCGGAGACCACGGTGATCCGTTCCCGGTCCAGTCCGAACGCCAGGGCCAGGCTCTCGCGGACCTTGGTGGAGCCCTGGCTGGAGTCGTGGACGGTGAGGTGGCCGTCGGCCCACACGGCGGTGGCGGCGTGCGGCTCCATGGGGTGGTTGTGCTGCGCGTCCATCCGGTACGTCGCGTCGACCTGGACGGGTGAGGCGGCCAGGGCCCGCTCCACGTCGCCGCGGTCGCGGACGGCGGGGAACCCGCCGTTGGCCTCCTCGGGCGTGTACAGGCCGGGGTGGTCCTCGGTGAGGGTGACGTCGTGCGGGTCGCGTTCGTACTCGATGTGGAGTTCCCCGGCTCCGGTCCGGGCGGCTTCGAGGGAGTCGGCGATCACGAGGGCGACCGGCGTGCCGTGGTGCGGGACGCGGTCGTCCTGGAGCACGGCGAGGATCGGGTCGTCGGGCTCCCGGAGCCGGGGAGCGTTGTCGTGGGTGAGGACGCAGTGGACTCCGGGGACGGCGAGGGCGTCGACGGCCCGTACGGCGGTGACGCGTCCGGCCGCGATCGCGGCCGGGACGGTCCAGGCGTACAGGCAGCCGGCGGGGGTCCGGTCGGCCGCGTAGCGGGCGGCGCCGGTGACCTTGTCCCGGGCCTCTCTGCGGACGACGGGCGCTCCGGGGAACTGCGGGGCTTGCGCGGTCATGGCGGGGGTCCTCGGGGGTCGGTGGTGCGGGCGGGCGGACGGCCGCTGTGCCGAAGGGGCAGCCGGTGGGCAGGACGTGGCCGGTCGATGGGACGAGGCCAGCCGGGCGGGCGGGGGCCGGCCGGGCCGGGCGAGGTCACCGGGTCCGGCCGGCTCGACCGGTCCGGGAAGGGGCGGCCACGCCGGGCGGGTCGACCGGTCCGGGCGGGTTGGCCATGCCGGGCGGTCCGGGCGGGTCCACCGGCCCACGAGGGGGCGACCGGTCCGGGCGTGCTCACCGGGTCCGGCCGGCTCGACCGGCCCGTGCGGGGCCGGCCGTGCCGGGCGGGGTCAGCCGGTGCGGGCGGGCTGCCGCTCGGTGAGCTCGCCGAGTACGTCCAGGGCGAGGCGGCGGGCGAGGTCCACCTTGAAGGCGTTGTCGCGCAGCGGCCGCGCCTCGGCCAGTTCGGCGATCAGGGCGTGCTGGAAGGCGGCCGGGGTGGCCGGGGCGTCGCGCAGTTCGGCCTCGGCCCTGCGGGCCCGCCACGGCCGGTGGGCGACGCCGCCGAACGCCAGCGTCGCGTGCTCCACCCGGCCCGCCGCCACCCGGAGCGTGGCGGCGACGGAGACCAGGGCGAAGGCGTAACTGGCCCGGTCGCGGGCCTTGCGGTAGCGGGAGGCCGTGCCGGGCGCCGGCGGCGGGAGTACCACCTCGGTGATCAGCTCGCCCGGCCTGATCACGGTGTCCTGGTCGGGGTTCTCCCCCGGCAGCCGGTGGAATCCGGTGAGCGGCACGGTCCGTTCGCCCTCGGGTCCGACGAGGAGCACGGTCGCGTCCAGCGCGGCGAGGGCCACGGCCATGTCGGAGGGGTTGGTGGCCACGCACTCCGGCGAGTGGCCGAGGATCGCCAGGTCACGGTGGGTTCCCTCGCGCGCGGGGCAGCCGGAGCCGGGAAGCCGTTTGTTGCAGGGCTTGGAGACGTCCTGGAAGTAGCGGCACCGGGTGCGCTGGAGCAGGTTGCCGCCGGTGGTGGCGGCGTTGCGGAGCTGTCCGGAGGCTCCGGCCAGTACCGCCTGGGACAGAGCCGGGTAGTTCTCCGTGACGTCGGGGTGGGCGGCCAGGTCGCTGTTGCGCACGGTGGCGCCGATGCTCAGGCCGCCCTCCGGGGTCCGGGTCACCCGGTCCAGGGGCAGCCCGGAGACGTCGATGAGGATCCGGGGCGTCTCCACGCCGAGCTTCATCAGGTCCACCAGATTGGTGCCGCCGCCCAGGAAGCGGGCGCCGGGACCGGCCGCGCAGAGCCGGACGGCCTCGTCGGCGGAGGCGGGGCGCGCATAGCCGAACGGTTTCACTCGATCACGTCCTCGATGGCTTCGACGATGCGGGGATAGGCCCCGCACCGGCAGAGGTTGCCGCTCATGCGTTCGCGGATCTCGTCGGCGTCGAGGGCGGCCGGCCCGGCCGCGGTGTCCGGCCCGGTGACGTGCGAGGGGTGCCCGTCGGCGGCCTCGCGGAGCATGCCCACGGCCGAGCAGATCTGGCCCGGGGTGCAGAAGCCGCACTGGAGGGCGTCGCGCTCGACGAACGCCTGCTGCACCGGGTGCAGGCTCTCGCCGTCGGCGAGCCCTTCCACCGTGGTGACCGTGGCGCCGTCCTGGGCGACGGCGAGCAGCAGGCAGCTGTTGACCCGCCGCCCGTCGACGAGGACCGTGCAGGCTCCGCACTGGCCGTGGTCGCAGCCCTTCTTGGCCCCGGTGAGGCCGAAGCTCTCCCGGAGGGTCTCCAGGACCGTGGCGCGGTGGTCGACGGTCAGCGTCGTCTCCGCGCCGTTGACGGACAGGGTCACGGTGGAGTGTTCGTCGACGACCGGTTCCGGTTCGAGGTCCGCTCCGAGAGCGAGGGAATCCATGCGTGCGCCTTTCGCTTCGCCGCCGGGCGCATCCCGCCCCGGACGTCTTCCGGTTGTTCTCCCGGTGTGTTGCGGGTGGGTCCGGGGCGGGCCCTCGCCCGGCCGGTCAGCGGCTCCGCAGCCGCAGCCGGACCTCCTGCTCCTGGTCCCCGGCGGCCGTGCCGACCACGCTCACCGCGAAGGCTCCGGTGAGGTGGGCACGCAGCCGGTCGACGGCCCAGTAGCCGCCCTGGGCGTCCACCGTGACCGGTGCGGTGAGGTGGGCGGGGGCGGCGTCGGCCTTCGGTTCGGACACGTCGACGGTGGTGACCCAGACGGTCGGGCGGGGGCCGGAGGCCTGCTCGGGGGTCTCGCCCATCGGGTGGTCGGAGGCGAAGCCGGTGGCGAGCACGTCGAACACGGTCCGGGCGTCCTCGGTGTCGCAGCGGCTCAGCGAGACCACCACCTCCCGGCCCGTCGGGTGCTCCTGGCCGCTCTGCTCGGGGGTGCTGTTCACCGTGGTTCCTTCCGGGGGTCTGGACTGTCCGGGGGCGGGCAGGAGGGCTGTCCCGACTCGCGGTCTTGAAACGCGTTTCCCCTGAGATACCCATAAAACATGAATTGCTGTGAATAGCTGACTGTCACCCTTCTCCCGGGGTATGCCGAAGACATGGATGTTTTGAAGGCAGTCAATGCGGTCGACGCGCCCGCCGAGGTCCCGCTCGCGGACGGCACGGGGGCTCTCGGGATCTTCATGGGCGTCGTGGCGGTGGCCGTCGTGGCACTGCTGATCGGCGGCTTCCTCCTGACCAAGCGCAAGCACGACGCCGAACCGCCGCCGCCCCGGCCTCATGAGCAACCGCGAAAGCCCGAACGGCGCAGCCATATCGAGCAGACCGACCCGCATTCCTCCGACCGTTTTCCCGAGGACGGTCACGCCCTGTCGCCGTACGAGCTGAAGGACCACGGCAACCACCCGATGCCCCCGGACGAGGAACAGCCCCGCAGCTGACCTGCCCGTCCCCCGGAGGGCGTCACGCCGGCCCCCTCCGTCCAGGAGGTTGTGATGGCCGGCTCGCCCGCCGACCGGCGTACGCGCCTGACGGTCCTGGTCGCGCTCGCGGCGAACCTCGTGATCGCGGTGGCCAAGACCCTGGGCGGACTGGCCTCCGGATCGCCCGCCCTGCTGTCGGAGGCGGCCCACTCGGTCGCCGACAGCCTCAACGAGGTGTTCCTCCTCGCCGCGCTCCGGCGCAGCCGCCGGCCGCCGGACGCCCGTCATCCCTTCGGATACGGCAAGGAGCGCTTCTTCTGGGCGCTGCTGGCCGCTGTCGGAATCTTCGTGATGGGCGGCTGCTTCTCCTTCTACCAAGGGCTCTCCTCACTCCGCCGGGACGACCACGACTCGCCCGAGAGCTACACGGCGGGGCTGATCGTCCTCGGCGTCGCCTTCGTCGCCGAGGCCACCTCCCTCACCCGGGCCCTGCACCAGGCGCGCGGCGAGCAGCGCGGGTCCCTGGACCCGGCTTTGCGCACCGTCATCGCCGAGGACGGCACGGCGGTTCTCGGCGTGACGCTCGCGATGACGGGCATGGGACTGCGTCTCGCCACCGGGAGTGTGGTGTGGGAGTCGGCGGCCTCGCTGGGGATCGGGCTGCTGCTCGTGTACGTCGCCTTCCGCCTCGGCCGGGACGCCCGCGACCAGCTGATCGGCGAGGCTGTGGATCCGGAGCTGCGCCGGGAGCTGGTGGCCTTCCTGCTGCACCAGAGCGAGATCGACGACGTCGCCGAGCTGCTGACGATGCGCCTCGGCATGGACTCGGTCCTGGTGGCCGCCCGTGTCGACCTCGCCCCCGGCATCGACAGCGAGCGCGTCGAGGAGGTCTCGATGCGCATCAGGGAGGCGATGGCCGACCGGTGGCCGCAGGCCGACCAGGTCTTCCTCGACGTCACGAACGCCCCGCCGCGCGCCGGGCCGTGACCCGGTCCGGTGCACGGCCCGCGTTGCGGGACCGGTCGGGCCGGTCAAGGCTGGTTGCTGGACCGCAGCGGCCCGGCAGAACGCCGCTCCCCGACGAAGGCAGTGGACCATGACCGGAAGCGATCCCCGTACGGCCTCCTCGGCAGCACCCCTGACGGGGCCGACCGCACCGTGCTGGGTCACCCTCATGACACGGCACCGGGAGACCGCCGAGCGGTTCTACTCCCAGGTCCTGGGCTGGTCCTTCCGCCCCGGGCGGCTCGGGTCCGACTTCTCGGTCGCCTACCGCGGCCAGGTCCCCGTGGCGGGTCTCTTCGCCGTCTCCTCGGCGTACCAGGTCGCGGTGGCCTGGACGCCGTACTTCGCGGTGGAGGACGCGAACGTGGCCGCCGCCCGGGTCCGCGAGCGCAGCGGGACCGTGGCGGTGGGACCGCTGACGCTGGGCAAGGGGCGCGGGGTGCTGGCCTCGGACCGGGACGGGGCGGCGTTCGGCCTGTGGGAGCGCACCGAACCCTCCACGTCGCCGCCGGCCCCGGCCGACCACGCGCACTCCTGGCTGCGGCTGCGGACCCGGAACGCCTTCGACGCGGCGATCTTCTACGGCGAGGTGCTCGACTGGGCGAGCGGGCGGCCGGGGGGCTGCGACGTCGCGTACGAGGGCGACGAGGTCATCGTGCGGTGCGAGGGCCATCCGCTGGCCCGGATCAGCTCCGGGGCCGTCGAGGCGGCGGCCGATCCGCTGGTGCGCCCGCACTGGCAGGTCCAGTTCCCGGTGGCGGACCTCGCGGAGACGGTCTCCGCGGCCGAGCGGCACGGCGGCGCCCTCGTCGAGGACCGCACCGGTTTCGAAGGCACCGAGGTCACGCTGCGCGACCCGGACGGCGCGCTGTTCGCGGTGACCGATGTGCGCAGCCCCGCCTGACAGGCCCTACGCGGTGTCCGGGTCGTTCTCGCGGGGCCCGGAGCGCCCCTTGGCGATGGCCCACAGCGGGAAGACGAACCAGCAGGCCAGGAACCACAAGGCCATCCCGCCGACCAGCCACAGGGCCGTCGCGTCGTGCAGGGCCACCCGCAGGATCAGCAGCAGCGCCGAGCACATCGTGCAGAAGAGGAGCACGAGGCCGAGGACGGTCATCCGCGAGGCCCAGATCACCGTCTCGGGCTTCATCCGGCGGCCGGTGAGCAGCCGGTGGTACGAGACGGGGCCGATGAGCGTGGCGGCGGTCGCGGAGCCCAGCATCACGGTCACCACGTAGATGTCGCGGTCGACGTCCCCCAGGTCCTCGAACCGTGACTGGAAGACCACCGCGAGCAGGAAGCCGAACAGGATCTGTACCCCGGTCTGCGCGACGCGCAGTTCCTGGAGGAGTTCGGACCACTGCCGGTCCGCCCGCTCCTCCTGGGTCTCCTCCCGGCCTGTGCCGGTGGTCTGCGACATCGGTGCTCTCCTCGTCTCGACGCGACCTGAGGCGCGCATCCACCTGTGCGACGCGGGCTACAGGTGCCCCGCCGGCGCGGGCCCAACCCCTGCCCGGTCGACCTTGCCGTGCGACGCGTCTAAGATCGCCGCAGGGCATCGCGCGTCGGTCACCGGCCGGGTGAGGCGTGGAGGTGGCCCGTGAGATGCCCGTTGGAGGCATTCCACCGTGTCAGTCGAGTTGAACCACACCATCGTCCATTGCCGGGACAACCGCGAGTCCGCCGAATTCTTCGCGGATCTGCTGGATCTGACGGTCGGCGAGGAGTGGGGACCGTTCCTTCCCGTCGTCCTCGCGAACAGCGTCACGCTGGACTTCGCGACGGTTCCCGCCGCCTCGATCACCCCGCAGCACTACGCCTTCCTCGTTTCGGAGGCGGAGTTCGACTCCGCGTTCGCGAAGATCCGGGAGCGGGGAATCGAGTTCTACGCCGATCCCCAGCGGAAGCACCCCGGCGAGATCAACCGCAATGACGGCGGGCGGGGGGTGTACTTCCCCGATCCCGGCGGTCATTGGCTGGAGCTGATCACGCGCCCCTACGGCGGCTGACCAGCACGGACGGACATCACGTCAGGTGCCGGGGCCCGGCCGCACCCTGCGGCCGGGCCCCGGCCGTCGTTCCCGGTACGACGCGCGCCTCAGGGGCTGTCGACGGGGAGCAGGAGTTCGGGGCGGTCCCACATCACCGCCGGCGGGCGCGCCCGGACCGTGCCGACGGGTTCGGCGCCGATGCTCCGGTAGAAACCCTCGGCGGGCGGGTGGGAGACGATCCGGACGCCCGTGAGTCCGGCGCCGCGGGCCTCCTCGCGCAGATGTGCGGCGAGCAGTCGGCCGATGCCGAGCCCCTGGGCGGCGTCGGCGACGAACATCAGGTCCAGTTCGGGCGGGTCCAGGAGCAGCGCGTAGAAGCCGAGCACCTGGCCCGTGGCCCCGTCCGCGGCGACGAAGACCCGGTGCGCCTCGATGTAGTCCGGTCCGACCCGGTAGCCCGCGACCATCGGGGCGTACGGGCCCTCGTAGGCGCGTGACGTGCGGACCAGCCGGGTCAGCCGGGCGGCGTCGCGTGCCACGGCCCGGCGGATCACCGCTTCGGTACGCCGCGGGGCACGCCCCCGGCGTCCTGTGCTGCCTGGTTCCATAGACCGATTGTCCCGCACCGCCGCGGGCCGGCGGCTCTCAGGCGGGGCGCCGCTCCTCGCGCCAGTGGCGGACGGCCGCCTCGATGTCGAAGGGCTTCAGCTGCAGCGGCGGGCCCTCGGGGGGCATCCGGACGGCCTGCTCGATCTTCTCGTTCACCTCGGTCAGGATGCGCCGCACCTCGGCCTCGGTCCGGGCGGCGGCCACCGCGCCGGGGACGTCCTCCACCTCTTTGCGCAGGGCCAGGGCGGGCGGCAGCATCGACACGCCCTCCCGCTGCATCTTCTGCTTGATCCACCAGGCCTCGTCGTACGGGCGTTCCAGGCCGGCGATCGGTTTGCCGAAGCCGGGGAGCCGGGAGAAGTCGCCACGCTCCTGCGCCTCGTGGATCTGCCGGTCGACCCAGGACTCGAAACTGACTCCCGGTGGTTTGCGCTCCGTCATCGCATGTCCCTCCGACTCGCCGCCGATCCGACACGTTCACCCTACACAGGGCGCCGCGCGAAGCCTTCGGGCACGGGGCTGCCTTGAACAGCCATCCGGGGGTACACGGACTCCAGCACGCCGTCCGGCGATTGCCGCCGGGCCCGGACCGAGAGGGGTTGACCACTGTGGGACAGCAGAGCTGCGTACCGGCCGATGAACGGTGGGGGCGGTAGCCGTGACGACAGCGATCATCATCATCGCCGTGGTCGCCGTGGCGGCCATCGCCGCGTTCGTCCTGCTCCGTGGCCGCGTCGCCACCGGCGGCCGGGACCTGCGCAGCCGCTTCGGACCGGAGTACGACCGGGTGGTCGCCCGGCACGGCGGCGACCGGGAGGCGGCCGAACGCGAGCTCGACGACCGGGTGAAGCGGCACGGCGCCATCGAGCAGCGCCCGCTGACCGAGGAGGCCCGCGCGCGGTACGCCGCACGCTGGGCGAGCGCCCAGGAGCTGTTCGTCGAATCGCCCGAGCGCTCCCTCGACGAGGCCGACGCGCTGCTGGCCGATCTGTCGCGCGAGCGCGGCTTCCCGGACGGGGACGACTTCGAGGACCGTACGGACGCGCTCTCCGTCCACCACGCCGCGCACGTCGACGGATACCGCCGGGTGCACACCGCCCGGAGCGAGGACAGGAGCACCGAGGAGAGGCGGGAGGCGCTGATCGAGGGGCGCAAGCTCTTCGACGCCCTTCTCGCGGACGGCGGGGCGGGACGCGAACACGGCCATCGGCATCTGGTGAAGGGACGGGGTACATCATGACGCGCACACCGAACGAGGAAACGGGCACGGCCGCGGGCACCGGCCTCCCGAAGGGCGCCGGTCCCATCGACACGGGTACGCCCGTGCGGCGCCCGGGCACGCCCGCCCCGGAGACGAGGACGGTCACGGGCAAGGAGGCGGATCCGGTCCGGCCGCCCGCGCAGGCTCCGGGCACCGGCGGGCGCCCCGAGGAGGCTCCGGGGGACTTCGCCGGCGACCCCGCGCAGGCCCCGCACACCACCGCCGCGAGGCCCGCGGAGGCCCCGGGCGCCGCACCGGGTCCCACAGCCCCGGACCCGGCCCTCGACGCGCCCGAGGATCCTCGCGCCACGCACGGGCTTGCGGCCCCGGAGCACGGCTCCGCGGGTGCGGAGCGGTCCTCCGGGGACACCCCGGGTCTCGGCAAGCCGCTGTTCGCCCCCGCCGAACAGGACGCTTTCGCCGCCCGGATCCAGCAGGCGGTGACCGGATTCGTGGAGGATCCGCACCGGGCGGTACGGGACGCCGACGCCACGTTCGAGGAGGTCGTCGCGGACCTCGGCGCCGCCCTGGCGGAACGCGGACGGCGGCTGCGGTCGGGGAAGGACGCGGACGGCGCGGACTCCGGCCCGGACACCGAGGACCTGCGGATCGCCCTGCAGCACTACCGCGATCTGACGGAACGCCTCGTACGCCTGTGACCGGACCTCGTGGGACCGGGTGAGGGGGCCGGTGCGGCCGAAGGCTCTTCGGCCGCACCGGCCCCCTCACGCGTGGCGACGGCCTGGTCGTCCGCTTCAGCCGCGGACGACCAGGCCGTCGCGCAACCGCTCCACGACGGCGTCGGGCACGCGCAGTCCGTTGCGGACATAGCCGTCGAGGCCGCCCCACCGCTCGTCCATGGCGTCGAGCGCCATGTCGAGGTAGCGGGGGCGGACCTCGATGATCGCCGCGGCGACCGCGGGGTCGCCGCCCCCGTCGAGGAACTTGGCCACCTGCGGGGCGAAAGCGGCCCGGACGGCGGGGTTGACCGCGAGGAAGTCACAGCGCACGGTCGCGCGGGGCGCTCCGAGGATCATCAGCAGGACGGCCGCCGCCCAGCCGGTTCGGTCCTTGCCCGCCGTGCAGTGGAAGAGCACCGGCCGGGCGGAGGCGTCGGCCGCCGTCTCCAGGAAGGCCCGGTAGGCGGCTGCGGCGCCGGGCGAGAGGACCATCTTGCGGTAGGTCTCGGCGAAGAGTTCCTCGGCCCGGCCTCCCCCGAGTGTCCGCTCGGCCTCGCCCGGATCGGCGAGCAGGGAGCGGAGCCGGGCGGGAGCCACGCCCGGGTGGTCCCCCAGTACGTCGGCGACGAAAAGCCTGGCCCGGTCCGGCAGCCGGTCCGGGGACCACTGGCGCTCGTCCGCGGTGCGCAGGTCCACGACGGTGCGGATGCCGAGCGCGGCCACCGCGCGGTCGCGCGCGGGATCGAGTTCGCTCAGCTGCCCCGAGCGGAACAGGACCCCCTGCCGTACCCGGCGGTCACGCCCGAGGGCGATGCCTCCCAGGTCGCGCAGATTGACGACGGTGGCGGCCGGAACGGTCCGGGCGGTCTGCACGATGAACTGCCTCTTTCCCTGATGGGTTCCGGGAATGCCCCGTACCGGGATCGACGCCGCGTCACCGGGAGCGGCGTCGTGTGCGTCAGTCCGACAGGAGCCTGGTCTTCTGCTCCGCGAACTCGGCGTCGGTGAGGATGTCGCGCTTCCACAGTTCGCCGAGCCGCTCCAGCCGGTCGATGATGTCGTCGCCCGCGGCCTCGGCCGCCCCGGAACCGTCGGCGCCGAGGCGCTCGTGCGCGACGAACGTGCCGCCCGCCTCACGCGCCGTACGGGCGAGCTCCGTGGTCCACAGGTCCTCCCGGACGACGACGGCGACGACATCGCCCGCCGGCAGGCCCCGGTCGAGCCGGTCGATGTCCCGTGCGCTCAGCACCGCGGCCGCCCCGCCCTCCGCCGTATCGGCGGGGACCACTCCCCCGGGGTCCAGCTCCCGCAGGTCCACGGGGACCGGGGGGCCGCCTTCGGTACGCCGGACGAAGGCCAGGTCACCGGTGCGTACGGCACCGGACGACACGGCGGCGGCCAGGGCGGGGGCGACCGCCCCGGTGAAGCGACTGCCGGGGAAGGCGATGACGAGGTGTTCCACAGGTCCGACGGCCACGGTCGCGTCCTCTCCGTGTCCCGGCGGCCGCGGGGGCACCGGGGTGGATACGGCATTCCAGGGATGACAGAAGAAAGCAGGAAACTTCGCACATAATATGCATCAGTGTCCGTATTCATACCGATATCAGTGATCGCCGTGTTGCCCCGGGCACCCGGTCGCCGGGCCGATTACGCGACCGTATGTAAAGGATCAAGTGCATCCCCGCGAGGGCAAGGTCACAGCACGTGCCCCTGCTGCTCATTCCACGCACTGGCCTAGCATCTGAGCATGACGGTCCAGCCTGCTGACGGGCTCTCTCCGGCCGCCGCGTTCCCCGACCCTTCCCACGACCAGTGGCAGAGCCTCGTCGAAGGCGTACTGCGCAAGTCGGGCAAGGAAGTCTCGGGCCCGGCCGCCGAGGAAGCCCTGTCCACCACACTGGAGGACGGGCTCATCACCCGCCCCCTCTACACCGCGAGCGACGAGTCGCCGGACACCGGCTTCCCCGGCTTCGCCCCCTTCACCCGGGGCAGCAGGGCCGAGGGGAACGCGGCGGGCGGCTGGGACGTGCGCCAGCGCCACGCCCTGACCGACCCCGCCCGGCTCAACGAGGCGCTGCTCGGCGACCTGGAGAACGGGGTCACCTCGCTCTGGCTCACGGTGGGCGGCCCGGCGGGCGTCCCCGTCGACGGGCTCGCACGGGCGCTGGAGGGTGTGTACCTCGATCTCGCGCCCGTCGCCCTCGACGCCCCGTCCGGCCTGGACGCCGCCGCGACGGAGCTGCTGCGCCTGTACGCGGAGCGCGGCGTCGCCCGGGCGCGGCGCGCGGCACGCTGGGCGCCGACCCGCTCGGCCACGAGGCGCGGACGGGCGTCGAGGCGGACCTCGCCCCCGCCGTGCGCTGGGCCCGGCGGTGCGACGCCGACTACCCGGGGCTGCGGGCGATCGTCGTGGACGGTCTGCCGTACCACGAGGCGGGCGGTTCGGCCGGCGAGGAGCTGGGGCTCTCCCTGGCCACCGGTGTCGCCTACCTGCGGGCCCTGACCACTGCCGGAATGAGCGTGGAGGCGGCCTGCGGGCAGCTGGAGTTCCGTTACGCGGCCACCGCCGACCAGTTCCTGACCATCGCCAAGCTGCGCGCAGCGCGCAGGCTGTGGGCGCGGGTCGCCGAGGCGTCCGGCGCTCCCGCCGCCGGGGCGCAGCGGCAGCACGCCGTCACCTCGCCGGTGATGATGACGCGCCGCGACCCGTGGGTGAACATGCTGCGCACCACGCTCGCCACGCTGGGCGCGGGCGTGGGCGGCGCGGACTCCGTGACCGTGCTGCCGTTCGATCACGCACTGGGCCTGCCCGACGCGTTCGCGCGGCGGATCGCCCGCAACACCTCGACGATCCTGATGGAGGAGTCGCATCTGGCGCGGGTCATCGACCCGGCGGGCGGCTCCTGGTACGTGGAGCGGCTGACCGAGGACCTCGCGGCGGCCGCCTGGGCGTTCTTCCAGGAGACCGAGCGGGCGGGCGGTCTGCCCGCGGCCCTGCGTTCGGGGCAGGTCGCCCAGCGGCTCGCCGCCACCTGGGCGGCGCGGAGCGCGAAGCTGGCGCGCCGCAAGGAGCCGATCACCGGGGTCAGCGAGTTCCCGATGCCCGGCGAGCGTCCGGTGGAGCGCGAGCCCGCGCCCGACAGCTACGCCGGCGCCCCGGGCGGTCTGCCCCGGGTCCGCCGTGACGAGGCGTTCGAGGCGCTGCGTGCCCGGTCGGACGCCCACCTCGCGGCGACCGGAAGCCGGCCGAAGGTGTTCGTCGCGGCGCTGGGCCCGGCCGCCGCGCACACCGCACGGGCCTCCTTCGCCGTCAACCTCTTCGGGGCGGGCGGGATCGAGGCGGTGCACGACCCGGTGTCGGTCGACGCCGACACGGTCGCCGGAGCGCTGACGGCCTCCGGGGCACCGGTCGCCGTGCTGTGCTCCTCGGACGCGCTCTACGCCGAGCAGGCGGACGCGGTGGCCGGTGCGCTGAAGTCGGCGGGCGCCGCGCGGGTGTTCCTCGCGGGGCGCCCCGGGGACTACGCCGACGTGGACGATCATGTCTTCGCGGGCTGCGACGCGGTCGCCGTTCTCACCTCCGTTCTCGACCGCATGGGAGTGGCGTGATGCCGACCTCGCCCACGGACCGCACGTCCTCCGTACCCGACTTCTCCGACGTACCGCTCACGGCCCCCGCGTCCGCCGGCTCCGCCGCTTCGGCCGCTTCCGCCGGTGAGTGGCAGGCGGCCGTGGCGAAGGCCGCCGACGGCGCGGAGGCTCCGGCCTGGGAGACGCCCGAGGGGATCACGGTCAAGCCGCTCTACACCGGTGAGGACCTGGAGGGCCTGGACGCGCTGCACAGCTACCCGGGCATCGCCCCGTATCTGCGCGGCCCCTACCCGACGATGTACGTCAACCAGCCCTGGACGATCCGTCAGTACGCCGGGTTCTCCACGGCCGAGGAGTCGAACGCCTTCTACCGGCGCAACCTCGCGGCCGGCCAGAAGGGCCTCTCGGTCGCCTTCGACCTGCCGACCCACCGCGGGTACGACAGCGACCACCCCCGGGTGACGGGGGACGTCGGCATGGCCGGGGTGGCGATCGACTCCATCTACGACATGCGCCAGTTGTTCGACGGTATTCCGCTGGACCGGATGTCGGTGTCGATGACGATGAACGGCGCTGTGCTTCCCGTGCTGGCGCTCTACATCGTGGCCGCCGAGGAACAGGGCGTACCGCCCGAGAAGTTGGCGGGGACCATCCAGAACGACATTCTCAAGGAGTTCATGGTCCGCAACACCTACATCTATCCGCCGTCGCCCTCGATGCGGATCATCTCCGACATCTTCGCGTTCACCTCGCAGAAGATGCCGCGCTACAACTCCATCTCGATCTCGGGCTATCACATCCAGGAGGCCGGGGCGACGGCAGACCTGGAGCTGGCGTACACGCTCGCCGACGGCGTGGAGTACCTGCGCGCCGGACAGGAAGCGGGCCTGGACGTCGACGCGTTCGCGCCGCGCCTGTCGTTCTTCTGGGCGATCGGGATGAACTTCTTCATGGAGGTCGCCAAGTTGCGGGCGGCCCGGCTCCTGTGGGCCCGCCTGGTGAAGCAGTTCGACCCGAAGAACCCCAAGTCACTCTCGCTGCGCACCCATTCGCAGACCTCGGGGTGGTCGCTGACCGCGCAGGACGTGTTCAACAACGTGACGCGTACGTGCGTGGAGGCGATGGCCGCGACCCAGGGCCACACCCAGTCGCTGCACACCAACGCTCTCGACGAGGCCCTGGCGCTGCCCACCGACTTCTCGGCGCGGATCGCCCGCAACACGCAGCTGCTGCTCCAGCAGGAGTCCGGCACCTGCCGCGTCATCGACCCGTGGGGCGGCAGCGCGTACGTGGAGAAGCTGACGCGCGACCTCGCGGAGCGGGCCTGGCAGCACATCGAGGAGGTCGAGGCGGCCGGCGGCATGGCGAAGGCCATCGACGCGGGCATTCCCAAGCTCCGGGTGGAGGAGGCGGCCGCGCGGACACAGGCGCGGATCGACTCCGGGCGGCAGCCGGTGATCGGCGTGAACAAGTACCGGGTGGAGACCGACGAGCAGATCGACGTGCTCAAGGTCGACAACTCCTCGGTGCGCACGCAGCAGATCGAGAAGCTGCGCCGGCTGCGCGAGGAGCGCGACGAGGCGGCGTGCCAGGCGGCGCTGCGGGCGCTGACGGCCGCGGCCGGGCGCGACCCGGGTCCGGGCCTGGAGGGCAATCTGCTGGCGCTGGCGGTCGACGCGGCGCGCGCGATGGCCACGGTCGGGGAGATCTCGGACGCGCTGGAGAAGGTGTACGGCAGGCACGCGGGTCAGATCCGTACGATCTCCGGTGTGTACCGCAAAGAGGCAGGAGAGTCCCCTTCCGTGGACCGCACCCGCGCGCTGGTCGACGCGTTCGAGGAGGCGGAGGGGCGCCGGCCGCGCATCCTGGTCGCCAAGATGGGCCAGGACGGCCATGACCGGGGCCAGAAGGTGATCGCCACGGCCTTCGCCGACCTGGGCTTCGACGTGGACGTCGGCCCGCTGTTCCAGACGCCGGGCGAGGTGGCGCGGCAGGCGGTGGAGGCGGACGTGCACATCGTGGGCGTCTCCTCGCTGGCGGCGGGACACCTGACGCTGGTGCCCGCGCTGCGCGAGGAGCTGGCCGCCGAGGGCCGCGAGGACATCATGATCGTGGTGGGCGGCGTCATTCCGCCGCAGGACATCGAGGCCCTGCACGAGGCGGGCGCCGCCTCGGTCTTCCCGCCGGGGACGGTGATCCCGGACGCGGCCCACGACCTGGTCACACGGCTGGGCGCCGCGCTCGGCCACGAGCTGTGAGCCGCTGACCGGATGGCTGCGAAGATCGACATCGACGCGTATGTGCGCGGAGTGCTCGACGGGAAGCGGGCGTTCGTGGCGCGCGCGATCACCCTCGTCGAGTCGACGCGGGCCGAACACCGCGTGCTGGCACAGCAGTTGCTGAGCCGGTTGCTGCCGCACGCGGGGACGGCCCGGCGGATCGGGATCAGCGGGGTGCCGGGCGTGGGCAAGTCCACGTTCATCGACGCGCTCGGCACGATGCTCACCGGACTCGGCCATCGGGTGGCGGTGCTCGCGGTCGACCCGTCCTCCAGCCGTACCGGCGGTTCCATCCTGGGCGACAAGACCCGGATGGAGCGCCTCGCGGTGGACCCGGCCGCCTTCGTCCGCCCCTCCCCCACGGCGGGCACGCTGGGCGGGGTGGCCAAGGCGACCCGGGAGTCCATCGTGGTGATGGAGGCGGCGGGTTACGACGTGGTGCTGGTGGAGACGGTGGGTGTCGGGCAGTCGGAGACGGCGGTGGCCAACATGGTCGACACGTTCCTGCTGCTGACCCTGGCCCGTACCGGCGACCAGTTGCAGGGCATCAAGAAGGGTGTCCTGGAGCTGGCGGACGCCATCGCGGTGAACAAGGCGGACGGCCCGCACGAGCGCGACGCCCGCTCGGCGGCACGCGAACTGGCGGGCGCGCTGAGGCTGATGCATCCGGCGGACGCGGCCTGGACTCCCCCGGTGCTCACGTGCAGCGCGCGCGAGTCGACCGGGCTCGACACCCTGTGGGACCGGCTGGAGCAGCACCGCACGGTCCTGGAGTCCACGGGCAGGCTGGCGGCCAAGCGCCGCGACCAGCAGGTGGACTGGACCTGGGCCATGGTCCGGGACGAGCTGCTGGAGAGCCTGTACAGCCATCCGTCGGTGCGGAAGCTCGCTCCGGAACTCGAACAGCGGGTCCGGGAGGGCACGTTGACGGCGACGCTGGCAGCCGAGGAGATTCTCGGCGCGTTCCGGGGCGGCGCGCTTCCCGGGGGCGGGTCGCCGCCGGGCGAAGGCGGTACGGGAACGTCTGCCTGAACACGTCGGCGCGGGGCGCGGACGAGTCCGGCGACGGTGACCGCTTCACGGAGGGGCCCGGTGGACCGGCCTGCGGCAACCGGGCCGGCAGGCCGGTGCGGTGGGCGCCGCCGGGCCAGTCCGGCGCCGGGCCGGTCCGACGCCCGGCCGCCGGGCGGATTCCGCCCGGCGGCGCCGCGGCACCCGACGCGGCGACCGGGGCCGGCAGCCGGACGCCCGCCGGGCCGCGGCGCCCGGACTCAGGCGCCGCCCAGCGCTTCGGACACCAGCGCCCGGGCCTCCTCCTGGACCCGGGCGAGGTGGCCGGGACCCTGGAAGCTCTCCGCGTACACCTTGTAGACGTCCTCGGTGCCCGACGGGCGGGCCGCGAACCAGGCGCTGTCGGTGCAGACCTTGAGGCCGCCGATCGGGGCTCCGTTGCCGGGGGCCTCGGTCAGGACGGCGGTGACGGGCTCCCCGGCCAGGGTGTCGGCCTTGACCTGCTGCGGCGAGAGCCTGGCCAGGACGGCCTTCTCCTCCCGGGTCGCGGGGGCGTCAATACGGGCGTACGCCGGGTCGCCGAAGCGGCCGGTGAGGCGGGCGTAGTGCTCGGAGGGGGTGGAACCGGTGACGGCGGTGATCTCGGAGGCGAGGAGGGCCAGCAGGATGCCGTCCTTGTCCGTCGTCCAGACCCGGCCGTCGCGGCGCAGGAAGGAGGCGCCGGCGGACTCCTCGCCGCCGAAGCCGAGGCTCCCTCCGTAGAGGCCCTCCACGAACCACTTGAAGCCGACGGGGACCTCCACCAGCGTCCGGCCGAGGTCCTGGGCGACCCGGTCGATCATGGACGAGGAGACGAGGGTCTTGCCGATGCCGGTTCCGGCGGCCCAGGCGTCGCGGTGGGTGTAGAGGTAGTCGATGGCGACGGCCAGATAGTGGTTGGGGTTCATCAGCCCGCCGTCGGGGGTGACGATGCCGTGCCGGTCGGCGTCCGCGTCGTTGCCGGTGGCGATGGCGTACCTGTCGCGCTGTTCGATGAGCGAGGCCATGGCGTGCGGGGACGAGCAGTCCATGCGGATTCTGCCGTCCCAGTCGAGCGACATGAACCGCCAGGTGGGATCGGCCAGCGGGTTCACCACCGTGAGGTCGATCCGGTGGCGCTCGGCGATCCGTGCCCAGTAGGCGACGGACGCGCCGCCGAGCGGGTCGGCCCCGATGCGGATGCCCGCGTCCCGTACGGCGTCGAGGTCGAGGACGGAGGGCAGGTCGTCGACGTACGCGGTCAGGAAGTCGTGGCGGTGCGTGGTGTCGGCGGCCAGGGCGCGGGCGTACGGAATCCGGCGGACCTCCCCGAGTCCGGCCTCGATGAGGGCGTTCGCCCGGTCCTGGATCCAGGAGGTGGCGCCGGAGGCGGCCGGGCCCCCGTTCGGCGGGTTGTACTTGAAACCGCCGTCGGCGGGCGGGTTGTGCGACGGGGTGACCACGATGCCGTCGGCCTGATGCCCGGTGCGCCCCTCGTTGTGCGTGAGGATGGCGTGTGAGACGGCCGGTGTCGGGGTGTAGCCGTCCTCGCTGTCGATGAGGACGGTGGCCCCGTTGGCCGCGAGCACCTCCAGGGCGGTCACCCGGGCGGGTTCGGAGAGCGCGTGGGTGTCCGCGCCGAGGAACACGGGCCCGTCGGTGCCCTGGCGGGTGCGGTAGTCGCAGATCGCCTGGGTGGTGGCGGCGATGTGGTCGTCGTTGAACGCGGCGGCGAACGCGGAGCCCCGGTGGCCGGAGGTGCCGAAGGCGACGCGCTGGGCGGCGTCGGCCGGGTCGGGGTGGAGGGCGTAATAGGCCGTCACCAGCCGCGCCACGTCGACCAGGTCTGCGGGCTGTGCCGGGTGACCGGCCCGTTCGTGCGCCATCGGGTCTCCTCGTACGTCTTCGTCATCGGCCGGCCCGCGGGGAGACGGGCCCGTCGCACCGGGAACGATCACCCCGGTCCGTACCCGATTCTGCTCTCTCGACCGCCGCGGTGCGCGACCGGTTCACGCCTTCCTCGTGTCGCCCCCGGCCGGAGCGGTTCCGCGCCCCCGGCCATCGGCGGACCGGGGGCGCGGCATCCGTACGGACACGGGCCCTTCACGGGCGCGGCCCCATGACGGGGACGGGGGCCGTACGGGCGGGGAGACCGCAGGGGCACGGACTCGTACGGGCGGGGAGACCGTGCGGACACGGAGACCGTACGGGCGGGGTCAACGGCGCTGGAGTGCCTTGACGTTGTCGCCGAAGGTCCAGCCCTTCGAGCCGTCCCAGTTCAGCGACCAGGTCATCAGCCCCTTCAGTGAGCCGTTGTAGTGGTTCCAGGACTGCGAGACGAGCGAGGTGGACATGTGACCGCCGCCGGCGCCGGGCTGGGCGGGCAGGCCGGGGACCTGCTTGTCGTAGGGCACCCTGATGGTGGTGCCCTGGATGACGAGCCCCCTGTCGAGGCAGTCGGTCTGGGCGGTGAAGCCCGCGACGGTGCCGGCGGAGTAGGAGTCACCGGAGCAGCCGTACATGCTGCCGTTGTAGTACTGCATGTTCAGCCACCACAGGCGGCCGTTGTCGGCGTACTTCTTGATGACCGGGAGGTACGCGCCCCAGATCGAGCCGTAGACGACGCTGCCGCCGGTGACGTACGCCGTCTCGGGGGCCATGGTGAGACCGAAGTTCGACGGCATGGCGGCGAGCACGCCGTCGATGATGCGGATGAGGTTGGCCTGCGAGGGGGACGGCTGGTTGATGTTTCCGCTGCCGACGAGGCCGGTCTCGATGTCGATGTCGATGCCGTCGAAGTTGTACTTCTTCAGGATCGGGACGATCGTCTCGACGAACCGGTCGGCCACCGTCCTGGAGCTGAGGTCGATTCCGGCCGTCGCTCCGCCGATCGACATGAGGAGGGTCAGGCCGGAGGCCTTGGCCCGGCACATCTCGGCGGGGGTGGCGACCTTGACGGTGTTGTCCATGCCGTCCTCCCAGAGGACGGTGCCGTCGGAGCGGATGACGGGGAAGGCCGCGTTGACGACGTTGTAACCGTGCTGGGTGATGCGGGAGTCGGTGATCGGGATCCAGCCGAGCGGCGGGTGTACGCCGTTGGCCGCGCCGTCCCAGTTCTCCCAGTAGCCCTGGAGCACCTTGCCCGTGGGCTTCGACTTGACCGCACAGGTCTCGGCGGCCGCCCGGGTGTTCTGCGCGGGCTCCGGCGGCGCGGCCGCGGCGAGCATCGGTACGACGAGCGCCGCGGCCAGGCCGAGACCCAGCAGTCGTGTTGTACGCCCCATGATCCGGATGTCCTTCCTGCCCGGGTCAGTCGCCGTCGGTGCGAAGGGTTCGCCCCGACCCGCCCTATGTCGTGACCCCGTCAAAACGTAGAATGGTCCAGACCTTCGGTCAAGAGGTCTGGACCAGGCCGCCGGTCAGGAGCCGTCCGCCCTCATCCTCCGGATCTCCCGGCAGACGGCAGACGGCTCAAGGGATGCGCGGTCGCCCCCGAGTCCTTCGGGCACCCGGGACGGCAGGGGAACGGTGCCCCGGACGCCGGGGCGGGCCCACGACGAGGGCGCGCGGGGCCCTCGCCGCGGATCCGGAGTCTCAGTCGGCGGCCGGCCCCCTCCGGGGCGTGGAGGCCGCGCCGTCGCCGACCCACTGCGCCATGATCACGGGGGCGTTGTAGTGGCCGCCGCTGATCGTGTTGTGGTTGATCGCCACGCCGGGGCCGGCGTCCTGCCGCGGCGCCAGGTCGTCCAGGATGGCCCGAAGCTCCGCCTCGGCCTCGGGATCGTCGCGCAGGGCCCGGCGGATCCTGATCCGCCACTCGGCCGTGACGTCCGCGGCCCCGTCCTCGTCGCCGCTGCGGCGTGCGGCGATCAGCTCCTCGCGGGACTCCTCCAACTCGGCGTCGACCGCCTCGTCGTCCTCGCCCCGGCCCAGGAAGCGGGCCAGCCGCCCGCGCACCTGGGTCCACGCCTCCGTCGCCATCAGCCCCACGAAGGTCGTCGCACCCGATGCCGCCAGTGCCGTCAACTCGGCTTCCACCGAACCCCCCTCTGCCTCGTCCGTCGCCTCGTACGGGCACGAGAGCCCGTCACTGGTGCAACCGTAGAGAGCGAGCGGCACGTCCGGAAGGCGAACCGGAGGCTCGGGGCGCTTCCGGCCGCGCGGCAGCCGTCCGGGCCGGGCACGGCCTCCCGTGCGGTCGCGGGCGCGCCGGACACCCGATGGTGGATGATGGACGAGGGGCAGCGGTACGGCGACGCTCCGCAGACGTGGCCGGCGGCGCCCCGGAAGGGGCGGTCGCCATGTCCGCAACCGGAGTGAAGAACCGGGCCGCCGCGCTGTTCGCCGTGCTCGTGCTGGCCGTGACCGCCGCGTGCACGGGCGGCGGCGGTTCGTCGTCCTCGCCGAGCAGTTCCTCCGCCCGCACGGGAGGGGACCGGGACGTACTCGCGGTGAAGATCGACAATGTGGCGCCCGCACGCCCCCACACCGGGCTGGAGGAGGCCGACGTCGTCTATGTCGAGCAGGTGGAGGCGGGCCTGAGCCGCATCCTCGCCGTGTACTCCTCCGGCCTGCCGCCGGTCATCGGCCCGGTCCGCAGCGCGCGGGAGACCGATCTGGAGCTGCTGCGCCAGTTCGACCGGCCGACGCTCGCCTTCTCGGGGGCCCAGAGCAAGCTGCTGCCGGCCATCGAGCGGGCGCCGATCGACGCCGTACCGCCTTCGAAGGCGCCGCGGGCGTACTTCCGGGACCCGGACCGGCCCGCGCCGCACAACCTGTATCTGCGGCCCGAGCGGATCCCGTTCACGGCCTCCGGGGTGGATGCCGTGGCGGAGCTGGGGCTCCGTTTCGGCGCGCCGCCGCCCGGCGGGGAGCCGGAGGACAGCCGTACGGTCCGCTATCCCTCCGCGTCGGTGACGTTCACCTGGTCCGCCGGGGGCGAGCGATGGCTCGTCTCGCTGGACGGCGCCCCCGCCCGCACGGCCGGGGGCGATCGGATCGGGGCCGGTACGGTCGTCGTCCAGGACGTGGACGTACGGGAGTCGGACTTCCGTGACCGGTCGGGGAACAACAGCCCGTTCACCGAGACCGTGGGGGCGGGGGACGCGGTCGTCCTGCGGGACGGCCGGGCGTACGAGGCGCGGTGGTCCCGGAGCTCCGCCGGTGCGGACACGGTCTTCAGCACCCCCGACGGGCGCCGCGTCGATCTCGCCGAGGGGCCGCTGTGGATCCTGTACGCGCCGCGCGGCTGAAGCCCGCCCGGGCGTTCGCGCGGTGCGGTCCCCGCACCGCGCGAACGCCCGTTACCCGCGGGTTTCCTACTGCCAGACCTTGACGTAGTCGATGCTCATCTTCTGCGGGAAGCGGGTGGTGGCGTCGGGCGGGCCCGGCCAGTCACCGCCGACCGCGTTGTTGAGGATGAGGAAGAAGTCGTGGTCGAACACCCAGGGTCCGCGGGTGCTCTCCAGCTCCTCCCTGTCGACCGTGTGCGTGACGTTGCCGTCGACCCGGAACGTCATGCCCTCGCTGTTCCAGTCCACCGCGAAGGTGTGGAAGTCGTCGGCGAAGTCCGCCCCGCCCGGCAGGGAGTACGGGGCCCCGTATCCGGCCGCACCGTTGTACGCGGGTGCGTGCAGGGTGGAGTACGTGGTGTCCGGCTCCTTGCCGACGTGCTCCATGATGTCGATCTCACCGGTGTAGGGCCACGGGCGCCCCCGGTCGAAGTAGTCCGCGCCCAGCATCCAGAACGCCGGCCAGAGCCCCTGCCTACCGGAGACCTTGATGCGCGCCTCGACCCGGCCGTAGGTGAACTGGAACGTCCCGTAGGTGTTGAGCCGTGCCGAGGTGTACTGGCACGTGGTGCTGCCGCTCAGCGGATCGGGCGGGCAGGCGGAGCCGGGAGTCTCCTCGCGGCGGGCCTCCAGGACGAGGCTGCCGTTCCCGTCCTGCGCGGCGTTCTTGTTGTTCGTGTAGTACTCCAGCTCGTTGTTGGGTCCCGTGCCCGTTTCCGGGACCCACTTGGCCGGGTCGGGCGCCGCGCCGGCGGGGCCGTTGAACTCGTCGCTGAACACCAGCCGGTCGTACGTCGGGTCCGCCGGCAGCGGCGGCGCGGGGATCGGGGCACCGCCGGTGCCCCAGACCTGGAACTCCCAGAGCGAGTAGCCGTATTCACCGCTGCGCCGGGTGGCGTACAGACGCACGTGCCGGCCGGTGCCACTGACGTCCAGCGTCTCCTTGAAACCGGTGCCGGTGGTCGTGGAGTGGATCGTGGTCCAGTCGGTCCCGTTGTCGGAGACCTCGATGCGGTAGGCCCGGGCGTACGCCGGGTCCCACTGGAGGACCACCCGGTGGATCTCCGCCCTCGCGCCGAGGTCCACGGCGATCCAGCCCGGGTCGGTCCAGCCGCCCTCGGGACTGGTGGCCCAGCGGCTGGCGGGGTCGCGGTCGAACGCCTTGTCCGGGGAGCACTCCCAGCAGGTGCCGTCGTGCTGGGAGGTCGAGGCCGTTCCGGTCCTGCCGTAGGAGAGCAGGACGTCGCCGCCGGGGGCGGGGCCGCCGGTGGTGGAGTAGACCTGGAACTCGTGGAGGGAGTAGCCCCAGTCAGTGGCGCGCTCGACGCCGTGCATGCGGATGTAGCGGCCGGTCCCGGAGACCGTGAGGGTCTCGACGCCCCCGGAGCCGGTGGTGGTGGAGTGGACGGTCCGCCAGTCGGTTCCGTTGTCGGAGACCTCCAGACGGTAGCTCCTGGCGTACGCGGCCTCCCAGTCGAGGACGACCTGTCCGACGGAGGTGCTCGTGCCGAGGTCGATACGGATCCACTCGTCGTCGGTGAAGGCGCTGGACCAGCGGGTGGAGAGGTCGCCGTCGACGGCGGACGGGGCCGTGAAGGGGCCTTCCGTGCTGGAGGCGGTGGCCGGCTTTCCCTGGGAGACCGGAGCGGCCGCGGCTGCGGCGCGTTGCGGGGTGACGGCCACCGAGAGGGTGAACAGGAGGGCCACGGCGGCCACGACCGCCAGGGCGCCGCGCAACCGCGGTGTTCCACGGGCTTCCATGCGAACTCCTTGCTCTGTGAGGGGACAAGGCCGAGAGAGCGCTCCCCGCCGGGGAGCGTGGCGGGAGCGGGGTGAACCGTCAAGGGGTGCGGCCGGGTTGATTCCAGATGCCGATGCGAAAGCGTCCGACTTGTCACGCCGATTCCCGGTCAACTGCATCTGGTCTTACAGGAGATGAAACATCCGCCCCATCGGAGGCACCGAAGCGTCAATCCCGTGCACAACTCTTGACGCGACGGAAACACGGGAGAATCATTCCGGCTATCGAGAGAGCGCTCTCTCCCTCTGTAGGGAGCAGGCGCCCGCAGCTGAACCGCCCCCGCCCACCTGACCTTTCAGGAGATCAGACATGTCCGTTGCCCTCGTCAGACCGTCGCGGCCTCCGGCGGCCGCATCCCGTCGACGGCGCACGCCGGCCCTCGCGGTGATCGTCACCCTGGTCGCGACCCTGCTCGCGGCCATGCAGGCGGCTCCGGCACAGGCCGCGCCGGTCCTGCTCTCCCAGGGGAGCACGGTGACCGCCTCCAGTCAGGAGAACGGCGGCACCGCGGCGGGCAACGCCGTCGACGGGGACAGCGGGACCCGCTGGTCCAGCGCGTTCGCCGACCCTCAGTGGATCCGGATCGACCTCGGCTCCCCGGCCGCGCTCAGCCGGATCGAACTCGCCTGGGAGACCGCGCACGCCAAGAGCTACCGCATCGAACTCTCGACCGACGGCGACGCCTGGACGACCGCCTACAGCACCACCACGTCGGCAGGCGGCAACGAGACGCTGAACGTCTCGGGCGACGCCCGGTACGTGCGCCTGACCGGCACCGAGCGGGCGACCGGCTACGGTTACTCGCTGTGGGAGTTCAAGGTGTTCGGCACGCGTGACGGCGGCGGACCGCAGATCCCCGGCGGAGGCGACCTCGGACCGAACGTCCACGTCTTCGACCCGTCCACGCCGGACATCCAGGGCAAGGTCGACGCGATCTTCCAGCAGCAGGAGGAGGCCCAGTTCGGCAGCGGCCGGCACGCGCTCCTGTTCAAGCCGGGCACGTACGACGACATCAACGCGCAGATCGGCTTCTACACGCAGATCGCCGGCCTCGGCCTGAACCCGAACGACACCACGTTCAACGGTGATGTGACGGTCGACGCGGGCTGGTTCGACGGCAACGCGACCCAGAACTTCTGGCGTTCGGCGGAGAACCTGACGCTCAACCCGGTCTCCGGCACCAACCGCTGGGCGGTCTCCCAGGCGGCCCCCTTCCGCCGGATGCACGTCAAGGGCGGGCTGAACCTCGCCCCCGACGGCTACGGCTGGGCCAGCGGCGGCTACATCGCCGACTCCAAGATCGACGGCACGGTCGGCCCGTACTCCCAGCAGCAGTGGTACACCCGCGACAGCTCCGTCGGCGGCTGGACCAACGCCGTGTGGAACATGACGTTCTCCGGTGTCCAGGGCGCGCCCGCGGCGAGCTACCCGAACCCGCCGTACACCACGCTCGACACCACTCCGATCTCGCGCGAGAAGCCCTTCCTCTACCTCGACGGCAACGCGTACAAGGTCTTCGTCCCCGCGAAGCGCGAGAACGCGCGCGGCGTCTCGTGGGACGGCGGAACCCAGCCGGGCCAGTCCATCCCGCTGGACCGCTTCTACGTCGTCAAGGAGGGCGCCACGGCCGCGACGATCAACGCCGCCCTCGCGCAGGGCCTCAACCTGCTGTTCACGCCCGGAGTTTACCACATCGACCGCACGATCGACGTGAACCGGGCGAACACCGTCGTCCTGGGCCTCGGTCTGGCCACGATCATCCCGGACAACGGGGTGACGGCGATGAAGGTCGCCGATGTCGACGGGGTGAAGCTGGCGGGCTTCCTCATCGACGCCGGTCCGGTCAACTCGCCCACGCTGCTGGAGGTCGGGCCGCAGGGCGCGTCCGCCGACCACGCGGCCAACCCCACGTCGCTGCAGGACGTGTTCGTACGGATCGGCGGGGCGGGCCCCGGCAAGGCGACCACGAGCATCGTCGTGAACAGCGACGACACGATCATCGACCACACCTGGGTGTGGCGGGCGGACCACGGTGAGGGCTGGGGCTGGGAGACCAACCGGGCCGACTACGGAGTCCGCGTGAACGGCGACGACGTCCTCGCGACCGGGCTGTTCGTGGAGCACTTCAACAAGTACGACGTGGAGTGGTACGGCGAGCGCGGCCGCACCGTCTTCTTCCAGAACGAGAAGGCCTACGACGCGCCCGACCAGGCCGCCATCCAGAACGGCGACACGAAGGGCTACGCCGCCTACCGGGTCGACGACTCGGTCGAGCAGCACGAGGGCTGGGGCATGGGCAGCTACTGCTACTACAACGTCGACCCCACCATCGTGCAGGAACACGGCTTCAAGGCACCCGTGAAGCCCGGCGTGAAGTTCCACAACCTGCTGGTCGTCTCGCTCGGCGGCAACGGCCAGTACCAGCACGTCATCAACAACGTCGGCTCCCCCACGTCGGGAACGTCGACGGTCCCTTCGACAGTCACCAACTTCCCCTAGATCCGGTCCCCTTCGGACCGGACCCGGTGCCCCGGGAGCGGTGAGCAGGACCGGTGTCCGGCGGCCCGGGGCTGCCCGCCGTGCCCGGAGGGCTTCCTTCGGCGGACGTAACCGTCCGCCGGAGGAAGCCCGTTCGGCGCTGCCGGGGCCGGGAGCACCGGAGGTGCGTCCGGCCCGGCGGTCAGGAGCGGGACAGAGTCGCCCCGCCCGCGTAGCGCGCGGACTCGCCCAGCTCCTCCTCGATCCGGATCAGCTGGTTGTACTTGGCCGTGCGGTCGGAGCGGGAGAGTGAGCCGGTCTTGATCTGGCCGCACCCCGTCGCGACGGCGAGGTCCGCGATCGTGGTGTCCTCCGTCTCACCGGAGCGGTGGGACATCACGGCGCTCCAGCCGGCCCGACGCGCGGTGGCGACCGTGGCGAGCGCTTCGGTCAGGGTGCCGATCTGGTTGACCTTGACCAGGACCGAGTTGCCGACGCCGGCACGGATGCCCTCACGCACCTGCGCCTCGTCGGTGCAGAAGACGTCGTCGCCGGTGAGCTGGCAGCGGCGGCCGAGGCGGGCGGTCAGCTCCCGCCAGCCGTCCAGGTCGTCCTCGGCCATCGGGTCCTCGATGGAGACGACCGGATACGCGTCGATCAGCTTGGCCAGGTAGTCCACCTGCTCGGAGGGCGTGCGACGGACGCCCTCGCCCGCGTACACGTAAGCGCCGTCGCGGAAGAACTCCGACGACGCCGGGTCCATGATGAGGCCGATGTCCTCGCCGGGACGGTACCCGGTGCGTTCGACGGCGCTCAGGACGAAGTCGAGGGCCTCCTCGGCGGTGCGCAGGGCGGGGGCGAAGCCGCCTTCGTCGCCGACGCCCGTGGCGTGGCCGGCGGCGAGCAGGTCGCGGCGCAGGGTGTGGAAGACCTCGGAGCCCATGCGGACGGCTTCCGCGAAGGTCTTCGCCCCGACCGGCGCGATCATGAACTCCTGGAAGTCCAGCGGATTGTCGGCGTGGGCGCCGCCGTTGATGATGTTCATCATCGGCAGCGGGAGCAGCCGGGCGTCGGCGCCGCCGAGATAGCGGTAGAGCGGCTGCCGGTGGGCCGCCGCCGCGGCCTTCGCGGCGGCGAGCGAGACCCCGAGGACGGCGTTCGCGCCGAGCCGGGACTTGCCGGGCGTGCCGTCGAGCGCGACGAGCGCGGCGTCCAGGCCCGCCTGGTCGTCCGCGTCGCGGCCCACGACCGCCGCCGCGATCTCCCCGTTGACGTGGCCCACCGCGCGGTCGACCCCCTTGCCGTGCCACTGCCCGGCGTCCCCGTCACGCAGTTCCACGGCCTCCCGGGCGCCGGTGGAGGCGCCGGACGGGACCGCGGCGCGCCCGAGCGACCCGTCGGCGAGGCGGACGTCGGCCTCGACGGTGGGGTTGCCGCGACTGTCGATGATCCGGCGGGCGGTGACCGAGCGGATGGCGGTGGGCTCAGCTGTCGTGCGGGACATGCGAGGTCCTTCCGTAGGCGCTTGCCGCGGCACTGGTGCGGCAGCGCCGGCGCGAGCCGCGACGGCCAAACTCTACAGCAATGCTGTTCAGATGTGCTGTTTAGCTTGGCTGTGCAGTTGTGCTGCCGAGTCTCTTCGGGGCCCTCCGGGCCGGCCACCTGGGCGGACGTGCCCGCGAGTGCGGGTTAAAGTGCCCTATGCCCACCCCGGAACCCGCCGCCGTCGCCGCCGATCTGCGCACCGCCATGGGCAAGCTCGCGCGGCGGGTGAAGCACGAGGACCGGATTCCGCACGGCCAGGTCGCCGTGCTGGGCGTCCTGGACCGGGACGGCGCGATGACCACCAGCGACCTCGCCGCGGACCAGCGCGTACGCCCCCAGTCGATGGCCCGCGCGGTCGGCCTCCTGATGGAGCAGGGTCTCGTCGTCCGCCGCGCGCACCCGACGGACGGCCGCAAGTCGCTCGTCGGCCTCTCCGAGGCCGGCCGGGCGGCGCTGAAGGCGGAACGCGACCGGCGGGCCGACTGGCTGGCCCGGGCCATCGACCTCGAACTCACCGCCGAGGAGCAGCGGCAGCTCGCGCACAGCGTGGCCCTGCTGGAGCGGCTCGCCGCGTACTGACCCACGGCACCCGCACGCACCGAAGCACGGCCGTCGCCGAATCCGGCCACGAGCCGCCCTGGGGGCCGGATCGCCAACAGCCGCCCCCCGTCATTGAGTTAGGCTCCCCTTACACAGCCGGAGCCCGCCTCGGCGCGCCCCGGTCCTCACCCCTTCCCAGAAGGAGACGGTCATGCGTCCGGTGGACGCCGAGAGCCCCTTCGCCGCCTTCGGGCTGCCGGACCGCCCCGGCACCGAAGCGTTCTGGGCGGCGGCGCGCACACCCGCGCCGGTGGCCGCGGACGACGGCTGGCGGGTCCTGTTCCTGTGGCGCGGCTCCGAGGCCGTGCTCGACTTCGAGAGCTGGTCGCCGCCCGTGCCGTTGCGGCGCTGGGAGGACACCGACTGCTGGTACGCGGTGATGTCCATGCCCGCGCGGCTGCGGGTGACCTACCGCCTCCTCGTGGCGGGCGAGGCCCGTGCCGATCCGTTCAATCCGGCCGGCGCGGGGGCCGACCGCTCCGTCGCCGCGACGCCGGACGCCCCGCCCCAGCCGCACTGGCCCGCCCTCGGCCCGGACGATGTGCCGCCCGTCCCCCGTACCCGGATCCGCTGGAGCAGCGACCGGCTCGGCGGGCGGCGTACCGTGCGGGTCCATCCGGTGGGCGGTGGCGGCCCGGTGGTACTGCTGCTCGACGGGGACGACTGGCTGTATCTGCACCCGGCCGCGACCGCCTTCGACGCGGCCTTCGGGGCGGGCGACCTGCCCCCGGCCACCCTGGTGTTCCTGCCGGCCAAGGACCGCGAGGCCGAGTTCACCTGCCGCCCGGAGCTGTGGGAGGCGGTCCGGGACGAGGTGCTGCCGCTGGTGGCCGACTGCGGGGTGCCGGCCGACCTGGACCGGCTGGTGGTGGCGGGGCAGAGCCTGGGCGGGCTGAGCGCGCTGTACGCGGCGCTGGAGTTCCCGGAGCTGGTCTCACGGGTCGCCTGCCAGTCGGGGTCCTTCTGGTGGGCGCCCGGGGCGGCCGGCCTGCCGGATCCGCTGGGCGGGTCGGTCGGCGGCGCCCTCGTCGAGCGGCTGCGCCGGGGCGCCGACCTGTCGCGGCTGCGGTGCGCGTTCGACGTGGGGGAGCACGAGAGCCGGATGCTGCCTCACTGCGAGCTGACCGAGTCGCTCACCAAGCGGGCCGGTGCGACCGTACGGGTCTCGCGGTCCGCCTCGGACCACGACCGGGCGGGCTGGCGGCACGCCCTGCTCAGGGATGTCGCCTGGGCCCTGGGCTGAGCGACGAGCAGGGGGCGGCCGAGCCGCGAGCAGGGGCCGTCCGGTGGCCGAGCCCCCTGCGTCCGGCGGCCGAGCCGCCTTCCCTGGAGGTGGCTCACCGGGCCACGGCCAGGCAGTACGCCGCGTCCCCGGCGAGGAGGTTGCGGTGGGTGTCCTCGGCGGTGATGACGCCCCCGTCCAGCACGAGCACCCGGTCGGCCGCGTCCAGGAGCGCCGGGCTGCTGGTGAGGACGAGTGTGGTGCGGCCCCGGCGCAGCTTGGCGACGTTGCGCGCGATGAGCTGTTCGGTGACGGCGTCCACGGCCGTGGTGGGGTCGTGCAGGACGAGCACATCGGCCCCGGCGGCCAACGCGCGCGCCAGCGAGAGCCGTTGGCGCTGACCGCCCGAGAGGTTCGCCCCCCGGTCCCGTACCGGGTGGTCGAGCCCCTCGCGGTGGAGCGCGACGACGTCAGTGAGCATGGACGCCTCCACCGCCTCCGCGATCTCCCGCCCCCGGCCCGACGGGTCGATGTTCGTGCGGAGGGTGCCGGCGAAGATCTCCCCGTCGTAGGGGTTCACGAGCAGGTGTTCGCGGACCGCATCGATCGACAGGTCACCGATCTCCCGGCCGCCGACCCGGACCACTCCCCCGTACGCCCCGGGGGCGACGTTCACCGCGAGGACGGCGGCGAGCTCCGCCGCAGCCCGCGGCTGGTAGGCGGCGATCGCCACGAACTCCCCGGCGGCCACGGAGAAGGAGACCCCCTGGAGGGTCCCGTGACGGACGCCGTCGACCTCCAGGGCTCCGCCGGGTTCGGGGCGTTCGGGGCCCGGCGTCGACACCGGGGGCGCGTTCAGGACGAGGGCCATGCGCTCGGCCGAGGCGCGGGCCATCATCACGTACTTGGGCATCTCGGAGAACATCTTGAGCGGTTCCATGATGAACTGCGCGAGCCCCACGGCCATGACGAGCTCGCCGATGGTGATCCGGCCCTCGAACGCCAGCCAGCCGGCGGTCAGCGAGACGGCCGTGGCGAGGGCCGCGTTGAGGGCCAGCGCGGTGCCCGCGTAGGTGCCGTTCACCCGGGCGACGGTAATCGCCTGGCGCTTCGCGTCCGTGCTGACCTCGCGGTAGGCACCGAAGGCGGCGTGGTTGCCGCCGAAGCCGTGCAACGGGCGCAGCCCGATGATGAGGTCGGCGACCTTCGCTCCCGCCCGGGCCACCCTGGCCTGCTGTTCCTGTGTACCGGCCCCGATCCTCCTCGACATCACGGCCAGGACCGACAGGATCGCGGCGGTGCCGGCCACCACGAGCAGACCGAGCCGGAGGTCGGCGAGGCTCAGCGCGACGGCCGCGACGACGACCGCGACCAGGGAGCTGACCAGCAGCGGCACCACCTCGATGATGTCGGCGGTCTGGTCGGCGTCCTCGGTGGCGATGGTCAGGATCTCGCCGGACTTCAGTTCCGTGTCCCTGGCCACCGGCTGGAGCCCGCAGGCGGCCACCCGGACCCGCCAGCGGTGCGCCTCGGTCGTGTTGGCCTTCTGCAGCACGCGCATGCCGAACCGCCACGAGAGGGACACCGTCGTGATGATCACGGCGAGCGAGCCGATCGACACGCCGAGCGAACCGAGGGTGCGGTCGCGCATCGTGTGCTCGACGATGAGCCCGAGCGCGATGGGGAACGCGGTCTCCGCCGCCTGGTAGAGGCCCATCAGGACGGTGCCCGCGACCATGGCGCCGATGTTGCGGCGCAGTGCCGTCTTCAGGATGGCGGTCCCCTGGCGGGGACGCTCGGTGTCAGCAGTCTTCATCAGGGTCAGGAGTTCTCGTCGAGGTGGCGGGCCATCGCTTCGGGGGTGCGCAGCGTGAACAGATCGCGGATGGTGATGACAGGACCGTACTCGCGGCGCAGGAGTCCGATCAGCCGTACGGCCAGCATGGAGTGCCCGCCGAGCGACACGAAGTCGCTGACGGCGCTGACCTCGTCGTCGTCGAGGTCGAGCGCCTCGGCGTAGAAAGCGCAGACGACGCGCTCCGTGTCGGTCCGCGGGCCGCGCTCCCCCGCCGTGGTGAGGGCGCCGAGCGGCCTGGCCTCGGGCAGTGCCTTGGTGTCGGCCTTCCCGTTGACGGTCAGCGGGATGCCGTCGACCTGGGCGTAGTGCGTCGGGCGCAGGAAGTCCGGCAGCGCGGCACCCACCTCGTGCGCGACCTGGGCGAGGTCGGCGGGGTCCGTGAGGACGAGGTAGGCGGCCAATCGGTACGCGCCGTCCACCCCCGGGTCGGGCTGGGCGACGGCGGCGGCGAAGCGCACCGCCGGGTGCGCGGCGAAGACGGCCTCGACCTCGCCGAGTTCGACCCGGTGTCCGCGGATCTTGACCTGCTGGTCGGTGCGGCCGAGGTAGGCGATGTTCCCGTCGGGCCGGCGGATCACCAGGTCCCCGGTGCGGTACATGCGCTCCCCCGGTTCACCGAAGGGGCAGGCGACGAAGCGCAGCGCGGTCTGGGCGCTGCGGCCCAGGTAGCCGCGGGCGATGCCGATGCCGGACACGTACAGCTCGCCGGGGACGCCGTCGGGCAGCGGTCGCAGCCAGGGGTCCAGGACGTACACCTCGGTGTTGTCGATGGCGACGCCGACCACCGGGTCCTGGCACTCGAAGGTGCCGACGCCGAGGGTGTTGATGGTGTACTCGGTGGGCCCGTACAGGTTGTAGCCGACGGTGCCCTCGGTCTCGGCGAGGCGCCGCCACAGCGTCGGGGTGACGGCCTCGCCGCCCAGCAGGACGAGCGCGGGACGCCTCTGCGGGTCGTCCAGCAGCCCCTCGGCGGCCAACTGCTGGGCGTAGGTGGGGGTCACGTTGACGACGTCGATGCCGTACCTCAGGCAGTAGTCGACGAGCCGGGGCGCGTCGCGGCGCAACTCCTCGTCGCAGATGTGCACTTCATGGCCGTCGGCGAGCCACAGCAGCTCCTCCCACGACATGTCGAAGGCGAACGACACGGTGTGCGCGATGCGGAAGGTCCGGTGGCCGTGCTCGGCGAGGACCGGTTCGAAGATGCGACGCTGATGGTTGATCAGCATGTTGGTGAGACCGGCGTATTCGGTCACCACACCCTTGGGCTTTCCGGTCGAGCCGGAGGTGTAGATGGTGTACGCGGGATGGCGCAGCCGGTCCGGATCGTCCGGCGCGAACGTCGTGTACGGCTCGGCCCGGGGCAACGGCCTGTCCAGCTCGATGAGTTCGCCCTTCAGCCGGGGCGACACCGTACTCACGGTGAGGATCACCTCCGGCCGGGCGTCGTCGAGGATCGCGGTGATCCGCTCGTCGGGGTGGTCCAGCTCCAGCGGTACGTAGGCGGCCCCGACGCGCAGCACCGCGAACAGCGCGGCGATCCAGTCGAGGGAGCGCGGGATCGCCAGGCCCACCGTCGTCTCGGGCCCGATGCCCCGTGCGGCGAGGACGCCCGCCACGGCCCGGCTGCGCTCCTGGAGTTCGGCGAAGGTCAGGGTCGCGCGGCCGGCGACGAGCGCGGTCCGGTCCGGGGCGCGGTCGGCCGCGAGGTCGAAGCGGTCGACCACGGTGTCGGTGCCGACCTCGGTGCGGGCGGCGGGTGCGGGGTGGGGGCCGAGTCCGGGCAGCGCGCCCACCGGACCGGTGGTGCGGGCCAGGTCCTCCAGGACGCGCAGGTAGTCGTCGAGGAGGCGGCGGGCGCTCTCGGCGTCGCCGTGGCGGTGCTCCAGCTTGACCGTGAGCCGGTCGCCGGGCGTGACGACCCAGGTGTAGGGGTAGTGGGTGGAGTCGTCGGCCCGGACCTCGGTGATGCCGTGGCGGGCGTTCATCGCGTCGAACGCGTCCGCGTCCAGGAAGTTCTGCAGCACGAACAGGTTGTCGAACAGGGTGTCGTGTCCGGCGGCCCGCTGGATCTCGCCGAGGCCCAGGTGCTCGTGGTCCATCGCCGCGACGCGCGCCACCTGCACGGAGGCGAGGTAGGCGTCGACCGAGTCGGCGGGCCCGGCCCGCGTCCACAGGGGGACGGTGTTGAGCAGGACGCCGACGATGTCGCCGTGCCCCTCGCCCTCGCGCCCGGAGACGGTGACGCCGAACACGGCGTCGCTCCGGCCGGTGCGGGCCCCGAGGAAGAGGCCGAAGGCTCCGGTCAGCACCGAGTTGAGCGTCACGCCCCGGGCGCGGGCCGCTTCGCGCAGCAGCTCCGACAGCTCGGCGGAGAGGGTGTGCACGAGCGGCCGGGGCAGCTCCCCGGACAGGGCCGGGGCGGGCCCGGCGAGAAGTGTCGGCCCCGGCAGGCCCGCCAGGTGCTCCGCCCAGAAGCGCTCCGCACCGGCCGGGTCCTTGGCCGCGAGCTCGCGGGCGTACTCCTCGAAGCCCGGCACGGCGGGCGTCGCGTCCCACGGCTCGCCGGCGAGGACGGCCTCGTACGCGTCGAAGAGGTCGCGCAGCAGGATCTCGCGGGACCAGCCGTCCCAGAGCAGCAGGTGGTAGCTGAGCAGCAGGCCGTCGCGGCCGTCGGGCCGCCGGACCACGGTCATCCGCACGAGCGGCGGCTCCCCCGGGTCGAAGCCCTGCTCGCGGTCCCGGGTGCGCAGGGCCTCGGCCTCGGCGTCGGAGGCCAGGTCGAGGGTGCGGACGGGGACCCGGCGGCCCGCCGAGAGGACCTGGACGGGGTTTCCGTCCGCGTCGGTGGTGAAGCCCGCGCCGACGACGGGGTGGCGGCCGATGACGTACGCCATCGCCTCGGCCAGCGCGTCGGGGTCCAGGCGCCGGTCGAAGGCGAACCAGCTCTGCGCGACGTAGTGACCGGCCGTGGCCGCCCCTTCCACGCCCCCTGCCTCCGCGCTCGCCGCCCCCGTGCCTGTCAGCTGGGCCTGGAAGTACAGGCCGCGCTGGAGCGGGGTGACGGGTGCCGTGCGCTCGGCCGTCGCGCACGCGTCCGCGATCTGCTCCAGGGCGGTCAGCCAGTGGCCGGTGATCGCGTCGGGGACCGCGTCGGCGAGGGTGAAGGCCGCGTGGAGGGAGCCGGTGGCCACGTCGGTCCAGGCGTTGACCTCGACGGCGTACGGGCTGGGCCCCTGGTCGGCTCCGGTGATGCGCAGAGCTTCCGATTCGCTGCCGCGGCCGAGGTAGTTGAACAGGATCTGCGGCCGGGCGGTCAGCAGCGGGGCCGTCTGCGGGTTGAGGTAGCGGAGCCGGCCGTAGGCGATGTGGCCGTCCTCGTCCGGGCGGCGTGCGTCGGCCTCGCGGGCCGCGGCGACGGGGTCGGTGTGGGCGGTCAGCCGTACGGGAGCGATGGAGGTGAACCAGCCCACGGTGCGGGAGTAGTCGTGGTCGTCCCGGGCCGGGACGCGTCCGTGCCGCTCCAGGTCGACCGCGAGGTCGGCGGGTTCGGCCTGGATCCGGGTCAGCGCGGTGCGCAGGGCCCCGCACAGCAGCTCGGTGAGGCCGAGGCCGAGCGCGCCCGGCGCGTCGCGGGTCACCCGGTCACTGGCGCCGGGCGGCAGGACGACGGTGGCCTCCCGGGCGCCCCGGACCGTGGGCACGAGTGGCGGGGCGTTCAGGGTGGTGATCCAGTGGCCGAGGCCGTCGGCCGCCTCGGCGGACCGCAGGGCCAGCGCCTCGGCGTACGCGGCGTAGGAGGTGGTCGGCGGTGGCAGAGCGGCATCGCTGCTCAGGGCGGTGGTCAGGTCGTCGAGGAGGACGAGCCAGGACACCGCGTCCACGGCGATGTGGTGGACGGTGACGACCAGGGTGCGGGTCGCGGCGAGCCAGGAGAACGCGACGACGTCCCCGGTGGCCGGGTCGAGCCGTCCGGCCGCCTCGTTCGCCGCGGCGGTCGCGTCGGCGGTGTCCTCGGTGACGACACAGGCTTGACGGGCCGGTTCGGTGCGCAGGGACCAGACACCGTGCTCGACGTGCAGTCGCAGCCGCAGGGCCGGGTGGGCCGCCACGACGGCGTCGGCGGCGCGCCGGATGTCCGCGAGGCCGGCGCCCGCGGGCACGGTGAGGGCCCTGGCCTGGGCGAACCGGTCGAGCGGGCCGCCCAGTTCGCGTCGGCGCAGGATGATCGGGGTGAGGGGCAGGGGGCCGTCCTCGCGGGGGGAGGGCACCGGCGGCACGGGGTCCGGGGCGTGCGTCGCGAGGTGGGCGGCGAGGGCGCGCGGCGTCTTGAACAGGAACACGTCCCGGGGTGCGATCGGCAGGCCCAGTACCCGGGCGCGGTTGATCACGGTGATGGCGATGATGCTGTCGCCCCCGGCGCCGAAGAAGTCGGTGTCGGCGTCGACGGTGGCACCGGGCAGCGACTCGGCGAAGATGCCGGTCAGGGCGGTGAGCGCGGAGCCGTCGGAGCACGGTGGGGCCGCGTTCCCGGTGATGTCCGGCTGTGCGGCTCGCTCGGCCAGGGCCTTGCGGTCCAGCTTTCCGTTGACCGTCAGCGGCAGCGCGTCGAGCGGCAGGACCCGGCCCGGCACCATGTGTGCGGGAAGCTTGGCGGCGACGTGGGCCAGGAGGTCGGCGGGCGGCTCCCCGACGACATGGGCGACGAGGTGATCGCCGCCGTCCGCGACGGTGACGGCCGCGTCGACGACGCCCGGCACCTCCCTGACCGCACCCTCCACTTCACCCGGTTCGATACGGAAGCCCTTGAGCTGCACCTGGTCGTCGGCGCGGCCCGCGAACTCCAGCTCGCCGTCGAGTGTCCGGCGGGCGAGGTCGCCCGTGTGGTACATCCGGGAGCCGTCCGCGGCGAACGGGTTCGCCACGAAGCGCCCGGCGGTGAGCCCGGGGCGGCCCAGGTAGCCGAGGGAGACCTGGTCGCCCGCGACGTAGATCGCGCCCACCCGGCCCGGTGGCACCGGCCGCAGCCGGTCGTCGAGCAGATGCACGGTCAGGCCCGGGAGCGGACCGCCGATGGGGCCGGCGTCGCCGTCCCGGCCGACGTCCTCGCGGGTGAGCACCCGGTGGGTGACATGGACGGTGGTCTCGGTGATGCCGTACATGTTGACCAGCTCGGGCGTACGGGTGCCGTACCGCTCGACCCAGCCGCGCAGCCGCCCGGGGTCGAGCGCCTCGCCGCCGAAGACGATGCGGCGCAGCGCCGTGACCGGCTCATCGGCGTGCAGGTCGGCTTCGATGAACCGGTGGAAGGCGGAGGGGGTCTGGTTGAGGACGGTCACACCGCGTTCGCGGACCAGCCGGTGGAAGTCGACCGGTGAGCGGGTCAGTGCGTAGTCCGGTACGAGCAGTTCGCCTCCGTGGGCCAGTGCTCCCCACATCTCCCAGACGGCGAAGTCGAAGGAGAAGGAGTGGAACTGGACCCAGACGTCGTCGGGGCCGAAGTCCATGTCGGGCCGGGTGCCGGCGATCAGCGCCGTCACCGCGGAGTGCGGGACGACGACGCCCTTGGGCCGGCCGGTCGACCCCGAGGTGTAGATGACGTACGCCGGGTCCCCCGGGCGGACGCCGGGCGCGGCGGGTCCGTCGGCCCGCGGGAGGTCCTCGCCCTGGACGAGCACGCGGGCCGCCACCCCGGCCCTCTCCAGGAGCCGGGCGAACCGGCCCTGCTGGTCGCGGTCCACGAGGACGACCTGCGGGGCGGCGTCGGCGAGGACGTACTCCAGCCGCTCGTCCGGGTAGGCCAGGTCCAGCGGTACGTACGCGCCCCGGGCCGTGACGACGGCGACCAGGGCGACGACCTGCTCCAGGGAGCGCGGGACGGCGACGGCGACCCGCTGCCCGGCGCGGACCCCGGCCGCACGGAGGGCGGACGCCAGCCTGTCCTTCTCCGCCGCCAGTTCGCCGTAGGTGAGCGAGCGGGTGGTGCCGTCCATCGCGCACTGGGTGACGGCGGTGGCCGCCGGGTCGCGGTGCGCGGCGGCGTCGAACAGCTCGCCCAGGGTCGCCGGGACCTCCTGCGCCGGGGCCCTGCCGGGCGCGGGAAGCAGTGCGTCGACCGGAGCGTCCGGGCGGTCGAGCAGTTCGGTGAGGGTCCGGGTGAAGGTGTCGAGGATCGCCTCGGCACCCGCGGGGCGCAGGAGTTCAGTGTCGTGGATCAGGTGGAAGCGCGCCCGGCCGTTCGGTGCGCGTCCGACGACGAGCGTCAACGGGTAGTGCGGTGCCCCCTCGTTGACGATGTCGGTGATGACGAGGGTGTCGTCGGGTCCGCGCAGGGCGGTCACGTCGGTGGCGACGTCGAAGACGACCAAGGTGTCGAAGAGGGTGCCGGTGCCGCTCTGCCGGCCGGTCCGGGCCAGGGAGACGTGCTGGTGCGGCAGGACCGCGCCCTGGTGCCGCTTGACGGCGTCCAGCAGGTCGTACGCGGTGTCGGTGGCGGACCAACGGGCGCGGAGCGGGATGGTGTTGATGAAGAGGCCCACCATGTCGCGGATGCCGGGGACGTCGGCGTCGCGTCCGGAGACGGTGGAGCCGAAGACGACGTCCCTGCTGTGCAGCAGCCCGCCCAGGGTCGCCGCCCACGCGCTGTGCACGGCCACGCTCAGGGAGACCCCGGCGGTGCGTGCGGCCACCTCGATGTCCTCGTCGGGCTCCGCCGTGACGTCGGCGAAGTGCTCGGAGGGGGTGTGGCCCTCGGCGACCAGGGAGGGGCCGGGCAGTCCGGCGAGTTCCTCGCGCCATACCCGGTCGCTCTCGTCCCGGTCGCGTGCGGCGAGCCAGGCCAGGTAGGCGCGGTGGTCGCCGTGCGCGTACACCGATCCCGGTGCGTGGTACTCGGCGAGCAGGGTGCGGAGCATCGGCGGGACCGACCAGCCGTCCGCGATGATGTGGTGCACGGTCTGGACGAGGACCGAGCGGCCCGCGCCGGCGGGGATCAGCGTGTAGCGCATCAGGGGGCCGGTGGCGAGGTCGAACCCGGCCCGCCGGTCCTGCTCGGCGAGTTCGCGGATCTCCTCACCGGTCCGGGCGGGGCCGTCCAGGGTGGTGAAGGGCGGGCGGGCGCCGCTCTCGACGACGGAGACGACCCGGCCGTCCGCGAGGGCCGTGAAGCGCGCGGACAGGCTGGGGTGGAGGGTGAGCAGCCGGGTGGCCGCCGCCGCCAGCCGGTCGGTGTCGACGTCGCCGTCCAGCGTCATCACCTGCTGCTCGACGTAGCTTCCCGTGGCGTCGTCGTCGAACACGGAGTGGAAGTAGAGGCCCTCCTGCAGCGGGGTCAGCGGCAGGATGTCGTGCAGGGCCGGGCCGTCCAGGGCGTCGACGTCGGCCTGGGTCAGCGGCACGAGGGGGAAGTCGCTGGGCGTGTGGCCGCCGCTCTCGAGCGCGGCCAGGGCGGTGAGGGCGGCGCGGTAGTGGTCACCGAGGGTGGTGATGTCGTCCTCGGTGAACACTCCTTCGGGCCAGGAGATGGTGGTGGCCAGCTCGAAGGCCCCGGTGGTGCCGGGTTCGGCGATCGCGTTGAACTCCAGGGCGCGCGGCAGCCGCATGCGCGGGTCCCGCCTCTCGCCCAGCTGCCCGGACGTGCCCGCGAGCTGCCAGTCGTCCGCGCCGCCCGCGTCGAAGCGGCCCAGGTAGTTGAAGAGCACCTGGGGCGCGGGGCCCCCGGCCGGTGCGCCGTCGGCGAGGTAGCGCAGGGCCCCGTGGGAGAGGCCGCCCGCCGGTACGCGGGCGAGGTCCTCCTTCACCGCTTTGAGGGCGGCGGCGAGGTGGCCGGGTGCGGTGAGGTCGCTCGCCGTGCCGGGGTCCACGGTGACCGGGTAGAGAGTGGTGAACCATCCGACTGTACGCGACAGTTCGGGTTCGAATCCGGCCGAGGGCGCGACGAAGCGGCCTTCGCGGCCATGCCCTTCCAGTTCGATGTGGGCGAAGGTCTGCTCCTGGCCGCGGTCCCGTCGCCAGCGGGCGAGGGCGAGGGCGAGGGCGGTCAGCAGGACGTCGTTGACGCCCGCGTGGAACAGGGCGGGGATCTTCCCGAGCAGCGCGGCCGTGGTCGCGGGGCCGACCAGGACCGTCCGGGTCCGTTCGCGTGCCACGGTGTCGGCGGCGGTGAGGGCCCGCCTGCCGATCGGCGCGTCGGCGGCGGGGAGCGTGGCGGCGTGGTGCGTACGGTCCGCGTCGAACGGGGTACGGCTCAGGAGCTGGGTCCAGCGCCGGAACGATGTGCCCACCGGCGGCAGTTCGACGCTCTCGCCCGCGGAGTGCTGCCGCCAGGCGGTGGCGAGGTCGTCCATCAGGATGCGCCAGGACACGCCGTCGATGACCACGTGGTGGGCGACCAGCACGAGCTGGCGTGCCGCGCGGCGCCAGACGGCGCGCAGCATGATGCCGTGGTCCGGGTCGAGCGCGGCGGTCGCGCGGGCGACGCAGTCCTCGACCGGGGCGTCGCTCTGTTCCCAGCAGCGGGCGGTGGCGCCGGACTCGGGGATGTCGAAGCCCCAGCGCTCCCCGCGCACCAGCCGGGCGCGGAGCATGTCGTGGCGGTCGAGCACGGCGGTGAGGAGGTCGTCGAGGGCGTCGGGGGTCAGGCCGGCCGGTGCGGTGAGGACGATCGACTGCACGAAGCCGTCGATGGCGTCGGTGGTCTCGCCGAGCCACTGCACGATGGGCGATCCGACGACGGTGCCGGTCGGGACATCGCCGTGGTCCACGGTGGTGACGGATTCGCGGCTCGCCACCGCCGCCAGTGCTCCCACGACGGTATGGGTGAAGATCTGGCGTGCGCTGACATGGAGGCCGGCCTCGCGCAGGGCGCTGAGCAGGGAGATCGCCAGGATGCTGTCGCCGCCGAGCTGGAAGAAGTCCTGGTCCGTGCCGACGGCGTCCAGACGCAGCACCGTCGCGACGGCCTCGCACACCAGCCGTTCGTTCTCGGTGGCGGGCGCCTGGAGGGTGCCGGTGGCCGCGGTGGGCTCGGGCAGTGCGTTCCGGTCGACCTTGCCGTTCGCGGTGAGCGGGAACTCCGGCAGGACGACGACGTGGGTGGGCACCATGTGCTCCACCATGTTCGCCGCGGCCCACGCCTTGACGTCGTCGCCGCTCAGATCCTCGTCGCGGCCCGCGGGGATGACGTAGCCGACCAGGTACGTGCCGCCCGCCGTGTTCTTCTTCGCGACGACGCAGGTGTGCCGGACCCCGGGGTGCTCGGCGAGGGAGGCTTCGACGTCCTCCAGTTCCAGCCGCATGCCCCGGATCTTGATCTGGTGGTCGGCGCGGCCCAGGAAGTCCAGCGATCCGTCCGGGGCGTAGCGCGCCAGGTCTCCGGTGCGGTAGAGCCGGGACCCGTCGGTGGCGAAGGGGTTGGCGACGAAGCGGGTCGAGGTGAGACCGGGCGCGCCCACGTAGCCGCGTCCCAACAGGAGTCCGCCGACGTACAGTTCGCCGCCGACGCCGACCGGGACGGGGCGCAGTTCGTCGTCGAGGACGTAGAGCTGGGTGTTGGGGTTGGCCTTGCCGATCGACGTGGACAGACGCGTCGCCGCTCCCCGGTAGACGACGTGGGAGACGCCGATGGTCGTCTCGGCCGGGCCGTAGCCGTGGTACAGCGGGATGCCGAGGCGGGCGCGGAAGCGCTCGTACAGCTCCGGGGTGAGGACCTCGCCGCCGCACCACACGTGCCGCAGGGTGTCGAGCCGCCCGGAGTCGCCCGCCATCTCCAGGAGGACGTCCAGCATGGAGGAGACGAGGTAGGTGAAGGTGACGCGCTGTTCGGCGATGACGCCGAGGAGGTGCTGCGGGTCGCGTTCGCCGCCGGGCCGCAGGACGACGAGCCGGCCGCCGGTGGTGAGCGGCAGGAAGATCTCGTTGACGGAGATGTCGAAGGAGAGCGGGGCCTTGAAGAGGGAGGCGTCGTCGTGACCGAAGCCGAGGATCTCGCGGGACTGCCACAGCAGGCGCTCGCTGATCGCCTCGTGCCGGATCATGGCGCCCTTGGGCCGCCCGGTCGAGCCGGACGTGAAGATGACGTAGGCCAGCGCGTCGCCGGGGACGGTCGCGTCGGGCGCGTTGGCCGGACGGTCCGCGTACGTCCAGTCGGCGAGGTCGACGGCGACGGCGTCCGGTTCCCCGGCGTCGGCCTTGCCGGTGGCGTTGAGCTGGAGGACGATCCGGGCGTCCTCGGCGACGGCGGACCTGCGGGCGGCGGGCCACGCGGGGTCGAGCGGGACGAACGCGCCCCGGGCCTGGAGAACGGCGAGGAGGCCGACGACCATCTCGGCGGACCGGCCGAGGGAGATGCCGACGGTCTGCTCGGGTGCGAGGCCGCGCTCGATCAGATGGTGGGCCAACTGGGCGGACAGCTGGGCTGCTTCGCGGTACGTCAGCGACCGGTGCTCGTCGGTGATCGCGACGGCGTCCGGCCGCAGGCGCGCCTGCTCGGCGAACAGTTCCATGACGGTCGGGCGGGCCCGGTCGGCCCGGGTGCTGTTCCACCGGGCCAGTTCCTCGGCGCGCGTGCGGGGGTCCGACGGGCCGATGGTGCCGAGGGGCCGGTCGGGGAAGTCGGCCAGGTCGTCCAGGGCCCGCTGGGCTTCGGCCCGGTCGACGCCGGGCGGCACGGTGATACCGAGGGCCCGGACGTCGGTCTCCCATCCTCCGGCGCCGTTCACGGCGTCGACCCGGGCGAGGAGGTCGGGGAAGGAGGTGGCGGGGGTGAGGTCCATACCGTCGGGGACCGCACCGGTCGCCCAGTACGCGAGTGAGACGGCGCACGCCTCGACGACGGTCCGGTCGCTGTGGTCGCCGACCCGCCGGCGCACGGCGTCCAGCCGGGAGGGGGAGAGCAGTATGCGAGAAGCACCCGGTTGCGACATCGAGATCTCCGTTTCCTTTCGAGGCGTGCGATGTGGACGACCGTCGGCCTGGTTCTGCGCTAGCTCCCCTCGCGCCAGGCGTGCCACAGCCGGGCGTACTGCCCTCCCAGCTCGACCAGTTCGCTGTGCGTCCCTTCCTCCACCACCCGTCCCGCCGAGAGCACGGCGATCCGGTCCGCGGCCATCGCCTGGGTGAGCCGGTGGGCCACGAGGAGGGTGGTCCGGCCGGAGCAGGCGGCCAGCACGGCGCGTTCCAGCTCGGCGGCGCCCTCGCTGCCCGCCTCGGCGGTCGACTCGTCGAGCACGACGACCGGGGACCGGCCGAGCACCAGCCGGGCCAGGGCCAGTTGGGCGACCCTGGTGACGTCCAGGCGTTCGCCTCCCTCGCCCACGGGGGTGTCCAGGCCGCCGGGGAGGGAGCCGGCCCACTCACCGGCGCCGACCGTGCGCAGGGCGTCCATCAGCGCGTCGTCGCTCGCGAGGGGTGCGGCGAGCCGCAGGTCGTCGGCGAGCGGGCCGGCGAACACGTGGGTCTCCTGGGTGAGGATGCTCACCAGGGCACGGGCCCCGGCCTCGTCCATGCCCGCGAGGTCGTGGGTACCGATGTGCACCGAGCCGGCCTGTGGTCTGCCGATGCCGGCGACGAGTGCGGCCAGGGTCGACTTTCCCGCGCCGGTCGCCCCGACGAGGGCGAGGGAGCCGCCGGCCGGGATGGACAGGGAGACGTCCCGCAGCACCGGGTCCTCGGACCCGGGGTAGCTGAACGTCAGGTCCCGGACCGTGACCGGGCAGGGTGCTACGCCGACGTCCGGGGCGTCACCCACCAGGCGCGCCTCCGAGGGCTCCGAGAAGACGCCGACCAGGCGGGTGAGGCTCGCGCCCGACTTCTGGGCCTCGTCGAAGGTGAACATGATGGCGCCCAGCGGGGTGAACAGGCGGTGGAACATCAGCGGGGCCGCCGACACCTCGCCGAGGGTGGCGGCGTCCGCCTCCAGCAGGGCGTAACCGACGCCCAGGATCAGCACGAGTCCGATGAACTCGGCCCGGTTCTCCCGGCCGACGAACCGGCCGAAGAAGCGGAACACCTCGATACCGAGGTTGCGCACCCGCCAGGACTCGTCCGTGACCTTCTCGCGTACGGCGCCCTCCAGTCGGTAGGCCCGGACCGTGTCGATCCCGTTGAGCCCGCTGATCAGGGCCTGGGCGCGGTCGGCCTGGGCCGTCCGCTGCTCGCGGTAGAGGGGCGCGGAGCGGGGCAGGTACCAGCGCAGCGCCAGCGCGTACGCGGGCAGCGCGCAGGCCCCGGCCAGGCCGAGCCGCCAGTCGAGGCCGAACATGCCGATCGTCGCGATGGCGACGAGGACACCCGCCGAGAACACGGTGGGGACGGCCGTCCGGATGCCCTTGGAGATGACGGCCACGTCGTCTCCGACCCGGGAGAGCACGTCCCCCCGGCCGACCTCCTCGACCCGTTGGCTGGGCATGCCGAGCACGGCGCGTACGGCTTCCTCGCGGAGCCGGGCGAGCAGTTCGGCCCCGAGCTTCCCGATCAGGAAGGTGGAGGCCGCGGTGGCCGCCGCGCCGAACAGCGCGGCGGCGGCCATCAGGATGCCGACGGTGAGGAGTATCGAGCGGGACCCGCCCCAGACGACTCCGTCGACGACCCGGCCGAGCAGCAGCACCGGGAGGACTTGGAGCGCGGCACCGGCCACCGTGGTGAGGACGGTGGAGGCCGTGAGCCAGGGGGTCCGCCGGCAGTGCCGGGCCACCCAGCGGGCGGCTTCCCGCCCGGTCGCGGTGCGCAGGGCCGTCGGGGCGGCGGGGGTGTCGGTAACCGTCACGCGGGGACCGGTCCTCGCCGGGGGACGGGCCGTCGAGCCGGCCTCACTTGGCCGACTCGACGAGCTCGTCGATCGCGTACGGGAGGGAGAGCAGAGTGCCCTGGGACATGGCGGCGCCGACCGCGGGGCCTTCGCTGTCCAGGAGGTAGGAGACCTGGCCGTTCTTGACGGCCGGCAGGTTGGCGAACAACTCGGACTTCTTGAGCGCCTCCGTGTCGGCCTTGTCGTTGATGACGAAGATGCGGTCGACATCGATCAGGTCGATGCGCTCGGGCGAGAGCTCGGTGGAGAAGCCGCCGTCGGCGATCTCGTCGATCTCGCTCTGGTAGGTGAATCCGGTGCCCGTGACGAGCCGTCCGCGTACGTCGGTGGAGGTGAAGGCCGAGATGGAGTCCTTGTACCAGGAGAGGGCGACGGCCTTCTGCCCGCCGAAGCCGGGGTTGGCCTTCTTGGCGGCGTCCAGCCGGTTCTGGATGCCCTTGATCAGTTCGGCGCCCTCCTTCTCCTTGCCGAGTGCCTTGGCGATGTGCGCCGCGTTGTCCTGCCAGGGGGCGCTGAAGAGTTCCTTCTCGCCCTTGGTGCGGCCGACGGTCGGGGCGATCCTGGAGAGCTTCTCGTAGGCCGTCCGGTCGACCTCGGAGTAGACCGCGATGATCAGGTCGGGGCGGAGCGAGGCGATCTTCTCGAAGTTGGGGCCGGCGTCCCCGTTCTTCATGACGACCTCGGGGCGGGCGTCGCCCCACTCGTCCTTCACCCAGGGCCACTGGGTGTTGATGTCGGGGGTCCGACCGGCCGGGTTCGGGTACTGGTCGACCATGCCCACCGGCTTGATGCCGAACGCCAGGACGGCCTGGTCGTCGGTGTAGCCGACGGTGACGACCCGCTGGGGGGCCTTGGTGACCTCCGTCGACCCGAAGGCGTGCTCCACGGTGACCGGGAACGCGCCCTCGGCCGCCGCCGGGGCGCCCTCGTCCCGCTTCCCGTCCGTCGAGCCGTTGCCGCATCCCGCGAGAAGACCGGCCCCGAGGAGGGTGGCGGAGACCGCCGCGGCCAGCCTCGGCCACGGCTTCCGGGACGTCGTTCGATGGAGAAGCATCCGTTGATCCCTTGCTTTCGCACTGGCCACTGCGCCCCGGTACCAGGGCAGCCAGACTGTACCCCGATCAAGTGAGGGCAGCCTAGCCTAACTAGACAACTATCCTCCGGACAGCGCCACTTGACACTCAGAAATAGCCAACTCTTGCCGAATGTCACATTGTTCGAGGGTCGAGCCGAGGTTCGGTCCGCACGTGGGTCCGGCCGATCGGAACGATCAGCGGCCGGTCGCCCACCGGGTCATCGATCACCTTGGCCCGCAGCCCGAACGCCTCGTGCAGCAGCTCCGCGGTGATCACGTCCCGGGGGTGCCCCTGGGCCAGGACGGCTCCCCCGCGCATGACGACGAGGTTGTCGCTGTAGCGCGTGGCCAGGTTGAGATCGTGCAGCACCATGACGACGGTGCGGCCGGACTCGTGGAGATCGTCGACCAGGTCGAGCACGTCGATGGCGTGGGCCAGGTCCAGATAGGTGGTCGGCTCGTCCAGCAGCAGCAGATCGGTGCCCTGGGCGAGCGTCATCGATATCCACACCCGCTGACGCTGGCCGCCGGAGAGGGAGTCCACGGCCCGGTCGGCGAGGTCCGCCACCCCGGTCATGGCCAGGGCGCGCCGCACCACGTCGGCGTCGTCCGACGACCACTGCCGCAGCCAGCTCTGGTGCGGGTGGCGCCCCCGGGCGACCAGGTCGGCGACGGTGAGGCCTTCGGGGGCGAGGGGCGCCTGCGGCAGCAGCCCGAGCTTCTTGGCCACGTCCTTGGTCCGGAGCGTGCCGATGTCCTCGCCGTCCAGGACGACGGTCCCGCCGGCCGGCCGGAGCAGCCGGGTCAGGGTGCGCAACAGGGTCGACTTGCCGCAGCCGTTGGGGCCGATGATCGTGGTGATGACCCCGGGCGGGATCGCCACGTCCAGACCGTCGATGACCGTGCGGTCGCCGTACCCGACGGTGACGCCCCTGGCCGCCAGCCGCGCGAGGTCCTGGACGCCGGCATCGGTCCGGGTGGTGAACTGAGCCGCCACGAGCCCCCCTTGTTGAGGTCTGCCTTACTTCTACCATCTACGGAGGTTCGCCCGTACCAACAGGTAGACGAGGAAGGGGCCACCGATCACGGCGGTGACCACCCCCACCGGCAGACCGGTCGGCAGTGCCGCGCGGGCGATCAGGTCGGAGCCGATCAGCAGCACCGCGCCCACCATGCCGGAGGCGATCAACGGCGGTGTGGGCCGGCGCGCCAGACGCATCGCCACCTGCGGGGCCACCAGCGCGACGAACGGGACCGGTCCTGCCGCGCTCACCCCGACGGCGGCCAGCAGGACCGCGCAGAGCAGCAGGACGGCCCGCACCCGGCCGAACCGGACGCCCAGTCCGGCGGCGACGTCGTCGCCGAGGTGCATCGGTTTGAACGGGAAGGCCACGGTGGCCACGGCGGCCAGCAGGACGAGCGTGGCCCAGAACGCCACCCGGACCTCGTCCCAGGACCGGTTGTCCAGCGAGCCGACCAGCCACACCTGGGCGCGGGCCACGTCCCGGATGTCGGCCGAGACCAGCAGCCAGGTGGTGATCGCCTGCATCACGGCGGTCACCGAGATGCCGATGAGGATGAGCCGGAAGCCGTCGATGCCGCGCCGCCAGGCGAGGAGGTAGACCAGCAGTCCCGTGCCGAGACCGCCGAGCAGGGCGGCGGCGGGCAGCCCGACCGAGCCGGTGACCGCCGCGGCGGTCCCGCCCGTGGCCGTCACCAGGAACACCGCGACGGCCCCGGCCCCGGCGGTGATCCCGAGGATGTCCGGGCTGGCCAGCGGGTTGCGCGCCACGGACTGCGTGATCGCCCCGGAGACGCCCAGGGCGATGCCCACGACGAGGCCGGCCAGGGCCCGGGGCATGCGGAGGTCCATGACGACGAACTCGTCGACCTGTTCACCCCGGCCGAGGATGGTGGCGATCACCCGGGAGAGGCCGATGGGGAAGTCGCCGATGCTGATGGAGAGGCAGAAGATCACACAGGCCGCCGCCGCGAGCACCAGGGTGACCAGCACCAGCCAGGGCCGCCAGACGAACGACACCCGGCCGAGCCGCACCCCCGGCGGCATCGGCACCTTCGCTTCGGCTCCACCGGCCACACCGGTCACGTTCATGCGCTCCTGGACCTCTCTCATGCGCCCCTGAACTTCCCTCGCCAGACCAGGGCCGCGAAGAAGGGGGCCCCGAGGAGGGCGACCACGACGCCCGCCTCCAGTTCGCCCGGCCGTACGACGACCCGGCCGACGATGTCGCAGACCAGCAGGACACCGGCCCCGAGGAGGCCTGCGTACGGCACCAGCCAGCGGTAGTCGGGGCCGGTCAGATAGCGGGCCACATGGGCCACCATGAGCCCGAGGAAGGCGATGGGGCCGCAGGCGGCGGTGGCGGCCCCGGCCAGCAGGGTGACGGCGACGATGCCGAGGGTCCGGCTCACCGCGATGTTCACTCCCAGCCCCCGCGCCACGTCGTCCCCCAGGCTGAGCAGGTTGAGGGCGGGCAGGGTGATGAGCGCCAGGACGAGCCCGGCGGCGATGAACCCGGTCACCGGCCAGATGACGTCGAAGCGGACCCCGGCGACCGAGCCCGCGTTCCAGAACCGCAGCGCGTTCAGCGACTCCTTGTCCAGGAGCGCCACCGCCGTGGTCATCGCCGCGAGGAACACGGTGACGCCCTGTCCGGCCAGGGCGAGGGTCAGCGGGTTGCCCGCCCCCCTGCCGATGCTCGCCAGACCGAAGACGACGGCACCGGCGAGACCCGCGCCGCCGAAGGCGAACCACACGTACTGGAACGGGTCGGTGAACCCGAGGACGGCGATGACCGACACCACGGCGAAGGAGGCCCCGGCGTTCACCCCCAGCAGCCCGGTGTCGGCGATGGGGTTGCGGGTGTACCCCTGGATCAGCGCCCCGCCGACCCCGAGGGCCAGGCCGGCCACGATCGCGAGGACCGTCCGGGGCACGCGCACGGTCTGGACGATGAGCCGGATCTCGGTGAGCTTCTGGTCGGGATCGGGCTCCGCGAACAGCCCGTGCCAGACCTCGGCGGGGCTCAGCGCGCGGGCCCCGACCGCCAGGGACGCGGCCGCCGCGACCAGCAGGGTCACCGTGAGGACGGCCAGCCCCGCGGCCCTGCGCCGACGGATATCCGTCACCGGGTCCGGCGTAGTGCGCTCCACTGCGGTGGTGAACATGACGACGAACGATATCCCTTGGTTCGCATCGGCCGCGCATGGCCGCCCGGCTGCTGACCGGGCGGGCCGAGCGCTCAACTCCTGTCTTTTCAGCGGTAGTCGGCGGCCGTCCGACCGCCCGCGCCCCGCACGGCCTCGATCACCGGCCGGGACGCGTCGGAGGTGGCCTTGACCCGCCGGCCGAGCAGCGAGTCCAGGATCTCGCCGACCCGTATCGCGGTGTTGGAGAGCAGCGACGTGGTGATGCCGTGCGTGTGCTCCGTACCGCCCTGGAGGTAGATGCCGCAACGCAGGGCGGAGTCGGTCGCGATCCGGTAGTCGCGCTGTACGCGTACGCGGCCCGCGTCGTCGCGCAGGCAGTGCTCGCCGACCGGACCGAGGATGCCGAGCGGATCGGCGGGGCTGTATCCGGTGGCGAACACCACGGCGTCGGCGTCGAGTTCCGCCTCCTCCTCGGTCACCAGGGATCTCACGGTGACGCGGACACGGTCGGCCCGCTCGGCCACCGCGGCGACCCGGGAGACGTTGAGGAAGCGCAGCCGTTCGGCGCCGAGGACCTTCTCCCGGTACGCCTGCCGGTAGAGATCGTCGATGAGGTCGATGTCCACCACGGAGTAGTTGGTGTTGCCGTGGTAGGCCATCAGCCGCCTCTTGACCTCCTCGGGGGCGGCGAAGAAGTCGTCGACGGCGTCGGGGTCGAAGATCCGGTTGGCGAAACTGCTGTCGTCGGCGGGGCTGTAGCCGTACCGGGAGAAGACCGCGCAGACCTCGGCGCCGGGGAACCTGCGGTGCAGGTAGGCGACGTTCTCGGCGGCGCTCTGTCCCGCGCCGACGACGACGAACCGGGACGGCGCGTCGCCCTGGAGCCCGTCGACCTTGCGCAGCAGATCGGAGTTGTGCCAGACCCGGTCACCGCGTTCCACGCCGTCCGGCATGAGGGGACGCAGGCCGGTCCCGATGACGAGGTTGCGGGCCCGGTGGACCGACAGCCCCTCCGCGGACCGGACGGTCACGTCCAGGTGCTCCACGGTCCCGTCGCGCACGAACGGGGTGACCGCGACGACTTCGTGCCCGTAGGACACCAGGTCGTCGACCTTGGCCGCGGCCCACTCCAAGTAGTCGTGGAACTCCACCCGCAGCGGGAAGAGGTTCTTGTGGTTGATGAAGTCGATCAGCCGGCCCCGGCTCTGGAGATAGCAGAGGAAGCTGAACTCGCTGGCCGGGTTCCGGAGCGTCACCAGGTCCTTGAGGAAGGAGACCTGCATGGTCGCGTCATCGATGAGCATGCCGCGGTGCCAGCCGAAGCCCGACTGCTGCTCGAAGAAGTGGGCGGTGACCGAATCCTGCCTGCCGACTGTGCTGTTGTGCTCGCTGAGCGCGATCGCCATGGCCACATTGGACGGGCCGAAGCCGATGCCGATGAGGTCGTGGACCTGTGGTGTGCCGCCAGGAAGAACCTGTGACATCTCACTCCCATCATTCAGGAAGCCGCCTGTCAGGCGTAAGGGGAAAGGCGCGGCGCATGGGCATGCCCAGGAGGGCCACGCACCCGAACTTAGGGGAGCCTAAGCTCAGTAACTCGGCTTGTCGATAGGGAAGATGAGGCAGCCGGGAACCGACACCCCGTCACATATGGCCGAAAACAAGCACTGTTGGCGCGCCCATCGGATCTGGCCGAGGCGTCGCGCCCGCAGACGCCCGGAACGTCCGGCGCCGGCCACCGTCGGAGCACGGCCGAATCCGCACCACCGATCCGGCCGACACCTCCTCATCCGGGGCGCCCACCCGGCCCGCCGCCGCCGGGGCTTCGGCTCCGATCACCTGAAGCTTTAGCCTGTGCAAAGATTACACAGACTAAGAATCGAGCGGCCGCCCCGCGTCACCGCTCCTGCCCGCTTCCCGAGGAGGCGATGTGACGACGTCGCAGCAACCCACCGGTGACGGCCGCCCTCCCCTGCCGCGCGGCTGGCGGCGGCGCCTCGCCCGGCTGCCCATCACCGTCTACCGCATGGGCCTCGGCCCGGTCTTCGGGGGCCGCCTGCTGCTCCTGCACCACACCGGACGCGTCAGCGGCCTGCCCCGCCGGGTGACCCTGGAGGTCGTCGAGCACGACCCCGTCGGGGGCACCTGGACCCTGGCCTCCGGATTCGGCCCCGAGGCCGCCTGGTACCGCAATCTGCGGGCCGCACCGAAGACCACCGTCCAGGTCGGCAACCGCCGCTACGCCGTCACCGCGCACTTCCTGAGCGCGCAGGAGGGCGGCGAGATCATGGCCCGCTACGCCTCCGCCCGCCCTCGCACCGCCCGTCGGCTCTGCGCCTTCATGGGGTTGGACGTCTCGGACGGGAGCGGGGACGCCTACCGGCGGGCCGGCCGTCGCATCCCCTTCGTACGCCTCCAGGCGAGTTGCGGCCAGGACGTGCGCTGAGCGGCCCCGAACGTCCTTACGGACTCGTGACATGTGCGCGCGGCGCCCGGTCCTCGGGCCCGGCCGGGCCTAGCGTGGCGGTCATGCGCGTACTGGTCACCGGCGGAGCCGGGTTCATCGGGTCACATGTCGTCGCCGCACTCACCGCGGCCGGGCACGAGAGCGTGGTGCTGGACGCCCTGCTGCCCTCGGCCCACTCCGGCGGCACACCTCCGGGGCTCCCTGGCGACCGCATGGCCGTCGGCGATGTGCGGGACCGGGAGGCGGTGGCGGCCGCGCTGGCCGGGGTGGACGCGGTGTGCCACCAGGCGGCCATGGTGGGGCTCGGCAAGGACTTCGCGGACGCCCCGCTGTACGTGGGGTGCAACGACCTCGGTACGGCGGTGCTGCTGGCGGAGATGGCCGCCGCCGGGGTCCGGGACCTGGTGCTGGCCGGGTCGATGGTGGTCTACGGCGAGGGGCGCTACGACTGCTCCCGGCACGGCACGGTCCGCCCCGGGCCGCGTGCCGAGGCCGATCTGCGAGCGGGCGGCTTCGAGCCCCGCTGCCCGCACTGCGGCACGGAACTGACACCTGGCCTGGTGGCCGAGGACGCGCCGATGGACCCGCGCAACGTGTACGCGTCGACCAAGCTGGCCCAGGAGCACCTGGCCGCCGCGTGGGCGCGGGCCACCGGCGGCCGGGCGGTGTCCCTGCGCTACCACAACGTGTACGGGCCGGGGATGCCGCGCGACACCCCGTACGCCGGTGTCGCCTCGTTCTTCCGCTCGGCCCTGGCGCGCGGCGAGGCTCCCCGGGTCTACGAGGACGGGGGCCAGCGGCGCGACTTCGTCCACGTCCACGATGTGGCGGCGGCGAACGCGGTGGCCCTGGAGGCGGTGAGGGAGCGGCGGCCCGCGTCCTTCGCCGCCTACAACACCGGCAGCGGCGAGCCGCACACCGTCGGCGAGATGGCGGCCGCCCTGGCCGGCGCGCACGGCGGGCCGGACCCCGTGGTGACCGGGGAGTACCGCCTCGGCGACGTACGCCATGTGACGGCGGACTCGCGGGCGCTGCGCGAGGAGCTGGGCTGGCGGCCCCGGGTGCCCTTCGCCGAGGGGATGCGGGACTTCGCGGCGGCCCCGCTGCGCGATGCGCGGGGCCGCGGCCAGGAGGGCCGGGACCGCCGTGAGGAGAGCGCCGTCACGCTGTCGGGAGCGTGACGGAGAAGCAGCAGCCGCCCTGGACGTTGCGGACCTCGGCCCGTCCGGCGTGCGCCTCGACGATGCCGCGCACGATGGCCAGCCCGAGGCCCGCCCCGGCCGGCGGGGTACGGGCGTGGCTGCCGCGCCAGCCCGTGTCGAACACCCGGGGCAGGTCCTCCTCCGGGATTCCGCCGCAGCCGTCGGTCACCGACAGCACGACACCGCTGCCCGAGCGGTGCACGGCGACGGCCACGGTGCCGTCGGGCGGCGTGCGGCGGATCGCGTTGATCAGGAGGTTGCCCAGGACCCGGCTCATCTCCTTGCCGTCGACCTCCACCGGCACCTCGTCGATCCGGTCGCCGACCAGCCGCACACCGTGCTCACGGGCGAGCGGGTCGGCGCCGGCCAGCGCGTCGCCGACCAGGTCGTACAGGGAGATCCGGGCCGGCGCCAGGGCGAGCGAACCGGCCTGGATCCGGGAGAGTTCGAAGAGGTCGCCGACCATGGCGTTCATCCGCTCCACCTCGGTCCTGATCTGCCGCAGGTAGCGTCCCGAGTCGGCCGCCATGCCGTCCTCCAGCGCCTCGGCCATCGCCCGGAGCCCGGCGAGCGGGGTGCGCAGATCGTGCGAGATCCAGGCGACGAGTTCGCGCCGCGAGGTCTCCAGCGCGCGTTCCCGCTCCCGCGAGCTGTCCAGCTTCGCGCTGGTGGCGGCCAGTTCACGGGCGAGCGCGGCCAGCTCCGCGGTGGGCTGCCCGGCGGGCACGGCGAAGGTGCCGCCGTCACCGAACGATCGGGTGGCCAGGGTCAGTTCACGGCTCCGGGCGGCCACCCAGCGGCCCAGCAGGACGGCGGTGGCCAGGGAGATGAGGGCGGCCATCGCGACGACGGTCGTGACGACGTAGAGGTCGTGGGGCGAGAGGAACATCGCCCAGGCGACCGTCAGGGTCCCGGCGAGCATCGCCGCCACGGCCACCCCGGCGACCACGCTGAGCGAGACCACCAGCGAACGGTGCCGCAGGAGGCGCAGCACACCCGCGCCGAGGAGCCCGGCGACGGCCGCGCCCAGGAAGGCGAAGAGCGCGATGAGCAGGATGTCGGTCATCGCGGGCGGCCTCCGGGCTGCGGCGCCGCGGGCAGAGCGGCCGGGTCGCCGGTCCCCCCGCCGCTCGTCCGGTCCCCCGCGCTCTCCGCGTCCAGGTCCAGGCGGTATCCCACACCCCACACGGTACGGATCAGCCGGGGGCGCGCCGGGTCGTCCTCGACCTTGCCGCGGAGCCGGCGGACGTGGACGGTGACCGTGGAGAGGTCGCCGAAGTCCCAGCCCCAGACCTCACGCATCAGCTCCTCCCGTCCGAACGCCTTTCCGGGGTGCCGGAGGAGAAAGGCGAGCAGGTCGAACTCCCGCAGTGTCAGGGCCAGCGCGCGCCCGTCCCGGGAGGCCTGCCGGGACGCCGGATCGAGACTCAGCCCGCCCCCGGACAGCGGACCGGCGTCGGCCGCCGGTCCCGCGGCCCGGGCGCGCCGCAGTACGGAGTCGACCCGCAGGACCAGTTCGCGCGGGCTGAACGGCTTGGTGACGTAGTCGTCGGCGCCGGTCTCCAGCCCGAGGATGCGGTCCTCCTCGTCTCCGCGGGCGGTGAGCATGATGACGGGGACCGGCCCGTGCTCACGCATCCGGCGGCAGACCTCGAACCCGTCCATGGCGGGGAGCATCAGGTCCAGGACGACGAGGTCGGGCCGGTGTGCCGCGAACCGTGCCAGCGCGGCGGGCCCGTCGTCGGCCTGCTCGACGGCGTAACCGGCGCGATGCAGATAGCCGACGACGACCTCCGCGACGGTCGGGTCGTCCTCGACGACGAGGACCCGGCCGCGCGCCCGCTGGGGGACGGGGGCCGGACAGCTGTCGGACGGGGTGGTCTCCATGGGCTCCACTGTGGCACCCCATTCGCGGCGGACCGGGTCCCGGCCTCCACCCATCCGGCCGATGTCCATGTTTCGTAAGAAGCTGATGCCCTGAATGCCCGACTTGCCTCCGTAGGGTGATGAGGGTGACTGATTCTTCCGCCACTCCTCCGCGTCCCCCCGCCCCGCAGCCCGGCCTCCCGAAGGCCGACATCGTCCTGCCCTGCCTCGACGAGGCCGCCGCTCTGCCCTGGGTGCTCGGCCGCATCCCCGACGGCTGGCGCGCGATCGTGGTCGACAACGGGTCGACCGACGGTTCGGCCGCACTCGCCCGGTCCCTCGGCGCGAGCGTCGTCACGGAGGAACGCCGGGGCTTCGGCGCGGCCTGCCACGCCGGGCTGCTCGCCGCCGAGGCCGAGTTCGTCTGCTTCTGCGACTGCGACGGCTCGCTGGACCCGGCGCTGCTGACCGGGTTCGTCCGGCGCGTCGCGGACGGCGAGTGCGATCTGCTGCTCGGCCGCCGACGCCCCGAGACCCGGGGCGCCTGGCCGCCGCACGCGCGCGCCGGGAATCTGGCGCTGGCCCGGATGCTGCGCCGCCGTACCGGTCTGCGCCTGCACGACCTCGGCCCGCTGCGAGCGGCCCGCCGCGCCGATCTGCTGGCTCTGGACCTCACCGACCGGCGCAGCGGCTACCCGCTCCAGATGGTGGTCCGGGCCTCGGACGCCGGGCTGCGCGTCGCCGAGACCGACGTCCCCTACCGGCCGCGCACCGGGAAGTCCAAGGTGACCGGCACCTGGCGCGGGACCTGGCACGCGGTGCGCGACATGCGGGGCGTCCTGCGCGAACCACCGGCAACCCCTGCGCCCGGCCGCGTCGAGCACGCCGAGACGGGGGCCCTGCGATGAGCGCATACGGGCCCGTGGGGCCGACGGAGCTGCTGGTGATCGCGAAGGAGCCGGTGGCCGGCCGGGTGAAGACCCGGCTCTGCCCGCCCTTCTCCCCCGCCGAGGCCGCCGAGCTGGCGACCGCGGCCCTCGCCGACACGCTGGAGACGCTTCTCTCCCTTCCCGCCCGGCGACGGGTGCTCGTCCTCGACGGGCGGCCCGGCCCCTGGGCGCCCCCGGGGTTCGAGGTGGTCCCGCAGAGCGCGGGCGGTCTGGACGAGCGGCTCGCGGCGGCCTTCGGCGGGTGTACCGGACCGGCTCTTCTCGTCGGCATGGACACCCCGCAGCTCACCGCCTCTCTGCTCGCCCCGGCTCTCGCGCCGGACGCCTGGGACGGCTGCGGGGCCTGGTTCGGTCCGGCCGAGGACGGCGGGTTCTGGGCCCTGGGCCTGGCGAAGCCCGATCCGGCGCTGCTGCGCGGGGTGCCGATGTCCCTCCCGGAGACCGGCGCGGTGCAGCGGAACAGGCTGGTGGAGGCGGGGCTCGCCGTGCGCGATCTGCCGGTGCTGGTCGACGTGGACACGGCGGCCGACGCCCACCGGGTCGGGTCGGCCGCGCCGGACGGCCGGTTCGCCGCCGTGCTCGGCCGGCTGACCGGGGCGGGGGTGCGATGAGTACGACCGTACCCTCGTCCGAGCGCACGGCGTCGGCCCGCTCCGACTCCCCCGCGACCGCTTCGGGCCCGACCGAGCGGCGCTCCGCATCCTGGGGCGCCGACCCGTACGCCAACGCCCTGCGCACCGGCCGGGGCCCGCTGTTCCTGCGCCGCAGCGACGGCTGGCTGCTGCCCCTGGACGTGGAGCGCTGGTGCTCCGGCGCGGGCTCCGCCGACCTCTCCGCACTGCACCGGTGCGAGGGGCCGGTGCTGGACATCGGCTGCGGGCCGGGGCGGCTGGTCGCCGAGCTGACCTCGCTCGGGCACCGGGCGCTGGGCATCGACGTCAGCGAGGCGGCGGTGGCCCGTACGCGCGGGCTCGGCGGTGCGGCCCTGCTGCGCAGCGTCTTCGACCCGCTGCCCGGGGAAGGCCGTTGGGGCACCCTGCTGCTGCTCGACGGCAACATCGGCATCGGCGGCGACCCCGCCGCGCTGCTGGCGCGGGCGGCGGATCTGCTCGGCGCCGGGGGGCTGCTGATCGCCGAGACCGCCCCCGTCGACGTGGACGAACGGGTCCGCGTCCGGCTCGACGACGGCCGGGGCGGGCCGCTCGGCGAACCCTCGCCCGCCGCCGTGTGCGGGGCCGCCTCCGAGCCCTTCCCCTGGGCGCGGATCGGGACGCCCGCCCTGCTGCGGCACGCCCGCGCGTGCGGCTGGCAGACCGCCGATCAGTGGGGCGCGGAGGGGCGGACGTTCGTGTCCCTGCGCCGCCCGGTGCGGGAGCGGAGCGCCCGGACCAGCAGCCAGAGCGCGGAGAGCGCGAACAGCGCACCGGTGATCAGCAGCCAGTTGCCGAAGTAGACGTCCGGGGTGGTGCCGGCGGCGGCCTCGTACCGCCGCTCGGTCCGCCGGGCGATCAGCGGGAACCAGATCAGCAGGAGCAGCCCGGAGAGGAACGCCGGTACCCGGACGAAGTTCACGAGGGCCGTCCGGGGGCCGAGCGCGGCGCGCAGCGCCCGGTCGGCCCCGCCGTACACCGGCAGCAGCACCAGGTCGTGCAGGACGGCCGATCCGGCGAACCAGAGCAGGACGCCGACGGTGTCCCCGTCCAGCAGCCGTACGCCCGCGTAGCCGGCGAGGCAGAACGTGGCGACGAGCAGGATCAGGTGGAGCGGGCCCTCGCCGTACAGGCGGCCCGGCGCGAAGCGCGAGCGGCGGGGCCGGGTGGGGCGGGGCGGTACGGCCCGGGTGGACATCACAGCTCTCCGAACGTCAGGGTCTCGACCCACTTGGTGTTCAGGACTCCGGGCGCGGCGGGGACGATGATCCGGGCCGGGTAGCCGTGGTCCGGCGACAGCGGGGCGCCGTTCACCTCCAGCGCGAGCAGCGAGCGGCTGTCCCGGACCTGGTTGTCGCGCAGCGCGGCCTTACGGAAGGAGCCGCTGCGCTGGAGCGACTCGACGAACACGCCCGGCGGCCGGTCCGGGTGTCCGGCGAGTGCCGCCAGGTCGCGCAGCCGCACCCCGCGCCACTGCTGGTCCGAGGTGGACCAGCCCTCCACGCAGGCGATCGGGAGCGCCGCGCTGTGCTGCTCCATGGCGAGCAGTTCGGCCCGGGAGAAGCGGAACTCCCCGGCCGGCCCGCGTACCGTCAGCCGCCAGCGCTCCCCCGTGTCGGCGGGGGTGACCCGTACGGCGGCGGCCGTCTTGTTGATCTGGAAGGCGTTCGGCCCCGGCCCCGGGTCGGTGCCGCCGCGCGGGGTGAGGAGCGCGATACGGCGCAGCGGCCCGTCGAAGCTGCGGCCGGCCGAGGTCACCAGCAGCAGAAGCGAACCGGCGCCGACCATGGCCAGCGCGCCGCGCCGGGACACGGTGGCGGGGAGCGGGTCGGGGGCGGCGAGCGTGTCGGCCCCGCCGCGCGGAACACCATTGCGCAACACCCGAAAGGCCTGCGGCGCCTTGAGGGCCGTATGGGTGACGAACCCGGCCAGGAAGACCCAGGCGCCGTAGAAGTGCAGGGGGTAGAAGGACCCGGGGAAGATGTAGTCCAGCTGGATGTTGAGCAGTCCGGTGATGAACTGGAACAGCGCCCCGCCCACGAGCAGCAGCAGCGAGAGCCGTTCCAGGGCGTGGCCCACGGAACGGGCGGGCGGCAGGGCGAAGAGCCGGGGGATCACCGACCAGAGCTTCGCGAGCAGGACGGGCACGAGCACGATCCCGACGGTGACGTGCAGGCCCTGGGTGAGCCGGTAGAGCCAGTGCGGGCTCGTCGGCCAGGAGAACAGGTAGAAGCCCAGCAGGCCCTTGTCCGGGGTCTTGTCGTTGACCGGATTCAGGTCCGGGTTGTAGGCGGCGTACGAGAGCAGACCGGTGACGAACAGCAGCGTGAGTCCGGCGAGCAGCACGACACCGAGTACGGCGGTGAAGCGCGCCCCTCGGACGGGGCTGCGCCAGAAACCCGGGTCGGCGGGGGTACGCGGGGCGCGGAGGGCGCCGGGGAGGGAACGGATGCGGCGGCGTTCGGGCATGGGACCGACGCTATGCGCGGAACACCGTCGAAGGGTGGTTGCGACTCCTGACGGAATTCTGACGTAGCGGCATCCGGCACCGCGGCCGGACGGCACGACGGCCGGGAAGGTGACCGGCCGGACGGCACGACAGCCCGGGGAGACCGGTCGGCCGGAGGACGGAGCGGAGCAGGGGATGCGATCGGCCGGATGGCAGATGGGGCCGGCGAGGCGATCGGCCCGGTGGCGGAACGGGCCGGGGATGCGATCGGCCGGATGGCAGATGGGGCCGGCGAGGCGATCGGCCCGGTGGCGGAACGGGCCGGGGATGCGATCGGCCGGATGGCAGAACCGTCGGAGGGAGCAACGCCCGAGCCGCGGAACAGCCGGCCCGCGGGGCCGGAGCGATGGCGCGGAAGGGGCCACAGGGCCGGAGCCATGGAGCGGTCGGCCACGGGGCCGGGGTCACGGGGCCGGAGCCGCGGAGCACCGCGAAAGGAGGACGTGCCGGGCGGGCCGGATCTGACGGTTCGGTGACGCGGCCCCGCCGTAACGCCCGATCGCCGCTCGCAGTGCATAGCGTGCCAGCGTGAAGACCGAGGACGTCACCCCCACGGACACCGCCGACGGCACGGGACCTGGCCGGCCCGCACCGTCGGACCGCATCGACGAACGCGCCCGGCGGGCGAGGCGGGCCGACCTGATCGCCGCCGCCGCAGGCGTGCTGCTGGTGGCCGCCGCCGTGATCATCGGCCGGGTCATCCAGGACCGGGACGGCACCCTGTTCGCCCAGTGGCCGCCTTTCCTGGCTTCCTGGGACCCCCACCTGGGTCCCGGCACCCCCGCCGCGCTCACCATGGCCGTCCTGGTGATCGCGTACGGCCCGCCGCTCGCCGCCCGGCTGCCCTGGCGGGGGCTGCTGGCATCGGCCTGGGCCGGCTCCATGGCCTGGGTCTTCTCGATGGCGCTGATCGACGGCTGGTACCGCGGGGTCGCGAAGCGGCTGACCACCAAGCACGAGTACCTGCGGGTCATCGACCGGTTCGAGGACATCCCCGCCACCCTGCGCGGCTTCACCGACCACATCCTGCTCGACGCGCCCGGCAACTGGCCCGCCCATGTCGCCGGGCACCCGCCGGGCGCCACGCTGACCTTCGTCTGGCTGGACCGCATCGGTCTCGGCGGCGGCGCCTGGGCGGCGGTCTGGTGTGTCGTGGTGGGGAGTTCGGCGGTGCTGGCCGCCCTGATCACCGTGCGGGTACTGGCCGACGAGCGCCTGGCGCGCCGCGCCGCGCCCTTCCTCGTCCTCGCTCCGGCCGCTGTCTGGGCGGGCGTCTCCGCCGACGGGTACTTCACCGCTGTCGTCGCCTGGTCGGTGGCGCTGCTCGCCCTGGCCGCCACCCGCCGGGTCCGCTTCCCGGCCCTGGCCGCGGCCGGCGGGGGTCTGCTGTTCGGGTGGACCTGCTACCTGAGTTACGGGCTGGGGCTGATGGCGGCCGTCCTGCTCGCGGTTCTCGTGCTCGCCCGGACCGCGCGCCCAGTGCCGGTGTTCCTGCTCGGCGCGCTGGTGGTCCCGGTGGCCTTCACCCTCGCCGGGTTCAACTGGTGGACCGCCTACCACCTGTTGGTCGAGCGCTACTACCAGGGTGCGGGGGGCGTTCGCCCGTACGCCTACTGGGTCTGGGGCAACCTGGCCTGCGCCACCGTCGCGGCCGGGCTCGCGGCGGTCGCCGGACTGCGCCGGAGCGCGATGGCCGCGCCCGGCGCCGTACGGGCGCTGCGGGGCGGCTCCTCGGGGGGCTCCCCGGAGGGGAGGCTGGCGCTGCTCGCCCTGGCGGCGCTGGTGGCGCTGCTCGCCGCCGACCTCTCCGGGATGAGCAAGGCGGAGACGGAGCGGATCTGGCAGCCGTTCCTGCTGTGGCTGCTGCCCGCGGCGGCGCTGCTGCCCCGCCGCGGTGCGCGGTGGTGGCTGATCGCGTCGGTGGTGCCGGCCCTGCTCGTCAACCACCTGCTGTGGACCGGGTGGTGAGGCCCGGTCCGGGGTGCGCTCCCCTCACTTGGTCTCCAGGTCCCGGCGGCGGAAGCCCGCGAGGCCCAGCGCGATCAGTCCGGCCGCGACGGCGGTCAGGAGCAGCAGGGGGGTCCAGGTCATTCCGGCGGCCGGGAGCCGGGGCACATGGCCGAAGGGCGACAGGTTCGTCAGCCGGTCCGGGAGCTGGAGGATGGGCCCCAGGTATCCGACGAGGAACGCGTACACGGGCACGATCCAGGCCGCCGTCCCCGCCCGCGGGACCCAGCCGAAGAGCAGGACGGCCACTCCGACGGTGACCCACAGGGCCGGGGCGTACGCGGCCGCCGCCCCGGTCAGTTCGAGGACCAGGCTCGCGTCCCCCGTCGACGCCGCGCCCGAGATGCCGAAGCACAGCCCGGCCAGGACGAGCAGGGCCGTGCCGCCGGTCAGGGCGACGGCGATGTGGCTGCCGAGCCAGCGGTTGCGGGAGAGCCCGGTGGCCAGGAGCGGTTCGGCGCGCCCGGCGCTCTCCTCGGCGCGCGGTCGCAGCGCGGCCATCACCACGTACACGGCGGCGACGACCGCGACGACGACCATCACCATGGACGCGAACGACTCGGCCAGGGAGGCGCCGCCGATGTCCTCGAGCGCCTCCTGGAGCTGCTCGACGCTCGCCACCATGTCGGCGGCCTGGCCGAGGATCGAGCCGTACATGACGCCCATCAGGCACAGTCCGGCGGCGAAGCCGAGCAAGGTCGCCCGGTGCAGCCGCAGGGCGAAGCCGAAGGGCCGGGTGAGTGCGTCGGACGCGGTGCGCCGGCCGAGCCGCGCGGGGCGGAGGCCCGCGCCGACATCACGCCGGGTACTCAGGACGAAGCCGTGGGCGGCGGTCGCGGCGGCGAGGAGGAGGCAGAGGGCGAGGGGCCACCAGCGGTCGTCGACGAAGACGTAGGTGCGCTGGATCCAGCCGATCGGGCTCAGCCAGGACAGGGCGTCCTGGCCCACGTCGCCGGAGGCCCGCAGCACGTAGGCCGCACCGATCGTCGCGAGCGCCATGCCCGACGCGCCCCGGGTGTGTGCGGTGATCTGCGCGGTGATCGCGGCGACACCGGCGAAGACGAGCCCGATCGCGGCATGCGCGAGGCCGTACAGCAGGGCCCCGCCCGGACCGACTCCGTCGGTGCCCGTCGCGGTGAGGCCCAGGGCCAGCAGCAGGGCGAGGCCGAGGTTGGCCACGACGGCGACCGACAGGGCGGCGGCCAGCTGGGCGTGGTGGCCGACGACGGTGGAGCGGACCAGTTCGGCGCGGCCGGTCTCCTCCTCGTCGCGGGTGTGCCGGGTGACGGTCAGGACGCTCATCAGGCCGACCAGGACGGCCATGAAGCCGAGCATCTGGTGGCCGAGCATCGCGCCGGCGGTGTAGTCGGAGAGATAGGCGCGGGGGCCGGTCATGGCGAGCGCGGCCGGACTGTCCATGGAGCTGACGGCCGCGGCGCGCTCCTCGGGGGTGGAATACAGCGTCGTGTACTCGGCCGCCGTGACGAGGGTGCCCAGGGTGAGGGCGAGCAGCCATACGGGCAGGCGGACGCGGTCGCGCCGCAGGCCGAACCGGAGGAGGATCCCGGTGCCGGTGAAGGCGGCGGGGCGGATCCAGCCGGGCGTGGGCTTCGGGGACGTGCCGAGGGGCGTCGGGGTACCGGTCATCGGGCAGCGCCATCCGAGGCGGACGAGGAGGCCGGGGGCGCGATCTCGTCGCCGTAGTGACGCAGCATCAGCTCTTCGAGTGTCGGCGGGTGGCTGGTCAGGCTCCGGATGCCGAACGCGCCGAGCCGGCGGATCGCGGCGTCGAGGTGGGCGCCGTCCACGGCGAAGTGCACTCTCAGGTCCATCGCCCTCAGACCGTGGACACCGGGCAGGGCGTCGAGTCCGGTGACCGGGCGTTCGGTCTCGGCCTCGACGGTCGTCCGGGTGAGGTGGCGCATCTCGCCGAGCGTGCCCGACTGCACGGTGCGGCCCTGGCGGACGATGCTGACGCGGTCGCAGAGCTTTTCGACCTGGGCCAGGATGTGGCTGGAGAGCAGCACGGTCTTCCCCGCCGCCTTCGCCTGGAGGATGACGTCCTGGAAGACGACCTCCATCAAGGGGTCGAGGCCCGCCGTGGGCTCGTCGAGGAGAAGCAGTTCGGCATCGGAGGCGAGCGCAGCGACGATGGCGACCTTCTGCCGGTTGCCCTTGGAGTAGGCGCGGCCCTTCTTGAGCGGGTCGAGGTCGAACCGGTCGATGAGTTCGTCGCGCCGCCGCCGGTCGAGGCCGCCGCGCAGCTTCGCCAGCAGGTCGATGGCCTCCCCTCCGGTGAGACCGGGCCACAGCTCGACGTCCCCGGGGACGTAGGCGAGTCGCCGGTGCAGTTCGACCGCGTCCTTCCACGGGTCCTTGCCCAGGAGCTGGACGCCTCCGGAGTCGGCACGCAGCAGCCCCAGCAGGACGCGGATCGTCGTGGACTTGCCTGCCCCGTTGGGTCCGAGGAAGCCGTGGACCTCGCCGGCCCGCACGTCCAGGTCGAGGCCGTCGAGGGCGTGTGTCGGGCCGAACGACTTGTGGAGTCCGGAGACGGTGATGGCCTTCTTCATGTTCCGAAGTTACGCTTCTTTCAGAAATGCGTGAAGTTAAAGAAGCGTATGAATCGCTCGCGGGCCCGGCCCGGGGCGCGGACGGCACGCGAGCGCCGGGAACCACGGAGACCGAGGTCGGAACATGGATGAGCGGCGGACGGAGAACCGCACGGACGGCGACGACGAGGCGGCGGCCGCCTCCCGGTTCGTGGAACGTTTCGCCGCCCAGCTGGTCCAGGCGGGCATGGCCCGTATGCCGGCCAGGGTCTTCGCCGCCCTGCTCTCCTCGGAGCAGGGCGCACTCACCTCCGCCGAGCTGAGCGGGCAGCTGAAGGTCAGCCCGGCGGCCGTGTCGGGGGCCGTCCGCTACCTCGCCCAGGTCAACATGGTCAGCCGCGAGCGGGAGCCGGGGTCCCGGCGTGAGCGCTATCGCGTCCAGGGCGACCAGTGGTACGACGCGCTGCTCGAACGGGACGCGATCCTGAGGAACTGGCAGACCACGATGCGCGAGGGCGTGGAACAGTTCGGGCCGGACACCCCGCAGGGCCGCCGGATCAACGACACCCTGGAGTTCTTCCGGTTCCTGGAGAAGGAGTTCGGCTCGCTGATGCAGCGGTGGGCGGCGCACCGGGCGGAGCACCTGGGAGGGTGAGGCCCCCACAGCGCGCCTCCACTCACCGCATCCCCGCCGTGCTGGCGGGCCGTACCGCGCCCGCCCCGAAGCGGGCGCGGGCGCGGTCGGCCGCGGCCTCGATGCGGCGGGCCCGGTCGTCGTCGGGGCCGAAGGTCAGCTGCCGGGAGGCCGACGCGGCGTCGCCGAGTTCGCCCGCGCGCAGGGCCAGCGAGCGGACCCGGGCCCGCTGGAGCCCCAGAGCGCCGTGCAGCGCGTGGGCCGTGGCGCGCAGGTGGGGGGTGTGCGCGGTGGCTTCGGGCAGGGTGCGGCTGCGGGTGATCGACGCCTGACCCGTACGGTCGGCGTACAGGACGGTCAGGGTGAGCGCCCGGCAGGTCTGCCGCTGGTCGCGGAGGCGGGCGCCGAGCTGTTCGGTCAGGTGGGTCAGGGCGGCCTGCCGGCGGGCGGCGTCGGACTCGTCCCGGCCGAAGCGGTGTTCGGCGGCGACCGTGCGGGGCGGGGCGCCGGCGGTGACGCGGGTGGGGTCGATGCCTGCCGCGCGGTCGCGCAGCTCACGCCCGGAGGCCGCGCCCAGGATGCGCTGGAGGGTGAGCAGCGGGGTGGCCGCGATCCGGTCGGCGGTGCGCAGTCCGTACGAGGCCAGGGTGCGGGCGGTGGCCGGGCCGACGCCGGGCAGTGCGGCGGCGGGGAGCCCGGCGAGGAATCGGGTGATGGCCTCGGGGTCGTCAGGAATGGTGCGGATGGCGCCGGGCTCCCCGCGGTGGGCGGCGAGCCGGGCGAGCAGCGGGTTGGGGCCGATGCCGACCGTCACGTCGAGGCCGTGGAGCGCGGCCGCGCGCATCCGGATCAGGGCGGCGAGCCCGGCGGCGTCGCGGTCGAAGTAGCGGGTGCTCCCGGACACGTCGGCGAGGGCCGCGTCCGGCGGCAGGGCCTGGGCGACGGGGGTGAACTCGCCGACCATGTCGAGGAGTCGCCGGTAGGCGGGGTCCGGCTGCGGGTCGCCGAAGTGGAGGTAGAGGATCATCCCGGTCACCCCGCGCTTCCGGGGCTCGCGTGGTGGAAGGACCGTCCGTCGAGCGCGTCGAGGGCGGGCAGACCGGCGGAGGCCGGTGCGCCGGGCGGCTGGAGGTCGGCCCAGGGGTGCAGGGCGAAGCCGTTCGACTGGGTGAGGGTGCGGCGCGGCGCGGCCCTGCGCGGCGCGGGATCGGCGCGGGTGAGCCGGTCCGCGACGGCGGCGGGGCCGCCCTCGCGGTACAGGTCGATCAGCTCGGCCAGGTCCCAGGCGGCCGTGCCGGTGATGCTGAAGGCGCGCGGCGGACGGCGGGCGAGGGTGCCGCGCACGAGCAGCAGGCTGCTGTGGAACACCGTATGGGCGCACCGCCCGTGGCTGTCCTCGAAGAACGCCAGGTCGGACAGGCCCGTGGGGTCGTCCAGGGTGGCGAAGATGACCCGCTTGCCGGAGCGGATCGGCGGGGTCTGGGTGGCGACCTTGACGCCGGCGACGAGCACGGTCGCGCCGTGCCGGAGGCCCGCCAGACCGGCGGCGGGGGTTGCGCCGATGTCGGCGAGCAGGGAGCGGTGCTCGTCGAGGAGGTGGCGGGAGATGTCCATGCCGAGTACGTCGAGTTCGGCGGCGAGCTGTTCGGACGCGTCCATGGCCGGCAGGCCCGTGGCAGCGTCGTCCGCGCTGTCGCCCTCCGCCCCGGGACCGCTTTCCGGGCTGCCCGCGTCCCGCGCGCTCCCCGCCTCCGCCATGGGGAGCTGACCGGCCGCGGATCCGCCCGCACCGCGTCCCGAGCGGTGCAGTTCGGCGACCTTCAGCAGCAGCTCGCGGCGGGACCCGAACGCGCTCAGCGCGCCGACCCGGGCGAGGCGTTCGGCCAGCGGGCGGCTGGGCCGGGCACGCTGCCAGAAGTCCTCGGCCGAGGTGTAGGGCTGCCCCGCCACGATGCGTCCGCTCTCGGCCTCGGTGATGCCGCGCACCTGCGCGAGACCGATCCGCACCCCCCATTTACCAGACACCAGTTCGATTATGTGTGCGGCCCGGGAGTGGTTGACGTCGGGCAGCAGCAGCGGCACCCCGTGCCGTCGGGCGTCCGCGGCCAGGACCCGCTTGTGGTACATCCCCGGGTCGTGGGTGAGCAGTCCGGCGAGCAGGGCCGCCATCCGGTGGGCCTTGAGCCAGCTCGACTGGTAGGCGGGCTGCGCGAAGGCCGCGGCGTGCGCCTTGGCGAAGCCGAAGCTGCCGAAGTTCTCCAGGGTCTTCCACACGTCCCGTACGACCTGGACCGAGTAGCCGCGCCCGCGCGCCCGGTCGGCGAACCAGGCGCGGACCCGGCCCTGCCGCTCGGGGACGGACAGGGCGCGGCGGGCCTCGTCGGCCGTGCCCCGGTCGCAGCCGGTCAGCTGCACCATGATCGCGATCACCTGCTCGTGGTAGACCACCTGCCCCTCGGTCTCCGCCAGGATCGTCCGCAGGTCGCGGTGCGCGTAACGGGTCCCGCTCCCACTGTCCCTGGCCTTGATCAGCGGATCCACCATGTTCGCCGCGACCGGTCCGGGCCGGAACAGGCTGATGTCGAGCGCCAGGTCTCCGAACGACCGCGGCCGCAGGTTCCGTACCAGCTCCCGCTGGCCGGGACTCTCCAGCTGGAAGGTGCCCAGGGTGTCCCCGGAGGAGATCAGGTCGTACGTGGCCGGGTCGTCCGGCGGCACCTGCGCGGGGTCGTCCAGGTCGAGCCGTTCGCCGGTGACGCGTTCGATCTCGGCGGCCGCGTGGGCGAGCGCCGACTGCATCCGTACCCCGATGACGTCGATCTTGGGATGCCCGGTGTCCTCGATGTCCTCCTTGTCGAACTGGGACATGGCGATGTTGTCCACGGTGGTCGGCGCCAACGGGGTACGCCGTACCAGCGCCGCGTCGGAGACGAGCAGCCCGCACGGGTGCATCGCCGCCTCGAACGGCAGCTCGTCGAGCGCCTCCACCAGCTCCCAGAGCCGCCCGTGGTCCTCGGCGGCGACCTCGCGCAGCTCCGGCAGCTCGGCGAGGGCGGCCCGTACGTCCTTGGCCCGGATGTGCGGGAACGCCTTGCCCAGCCGGGCCGCCCGGTCCGGGGCCATGCCGCGGGCGCGGGCCACGACCTCGATCGCCCCGCGCGCCCGGTACGTCTTGTAGACGGCGAGCGTCGCCACCCGGTCGCCCCCGAACCGCTCCCGCACCGCCTGGTAGACCTCCAGGCGGCGGGCGGACTCGACGTCCAGGTCGATGTCGGGCAGGGACGTGCGGTGCTCGGAGAGGAAGCGCTCCATCACCAGGCCGTGCGCCACCGGGTCGACCGGGCTGATCTCCAGCAGATGCGTGACCAGCGAACCCACCCCCGAGCCGCGCGCGGCCACGCGGACGCCGAGCCGCCGGGCCTGTGCCGCGACCTCGGCGACGGTCAGGAAGTATCCGGCGAAGCCGTGCCCTGCGATGATCCGCAGCTCTTCCTCCAGCCGGTCCCAGCGCTCCCCCTCCCGGTGGTAGCCGCGGCCGAGCATGCCCGCCGCGCACCGGTCCGCGAGCGCCCGGTCCGCCGAGTCGGCGCTCGCGCCGACGAGCTCGGGCTCCGGAAGGTTCAGCCGGCCCAGCCCGAACGCGCCGCCCGGATCGACCGCGCAGGCCTCGGCCGTCTCCTCGGTGGCAGCCAGCAGCCGCCGCGCGTCCCCGCTCCGGCCGCCCGCGGCCTCCGCGATCCGCCCGGCGATCCGTTCCATCTCCCCGGTGTCCTTCAGCCACCGCTGCCCGCTGTCGAGCCGGGACGCGTCACGGTCGTCGATCGGCACCAGGAGGCGGGCGGAGTCCAGGATGTCGGCGACCTCGCCCCGGTCCGGGTCGGCGTAGCGCACGGCGTTGGTGAGCACCGGGGTCACCTGCTGCTCGGTGGCGAAACCCAGCAGGCGCGCGGCCAGCCGCAGCGACCCCGGGCCGGTGCCGGGCCGCCCGTGCCAGGACGTCGCGATGCGCAGCGACCGGCCGAACCGGGTCCGCCAGGGGCCCAGCAGGGTCGCGGCCCGGTCCGGCCGCCCCGACGCCAGCGCCTGCCCCACCTCGGAGTCCGCCCCGAGGAGGACGAACAGCTCGTCGTCCGGACAGGACAGGTCGTCCCAGGTGACGCCCTGGTCCGACGCCGCCGTCACCAGCCGGCACAGCTCGGCCCAGCCGCGTTCGGTCCGGGCCAGAAAGACCGCGCGCCGCGGCGGCTCCGTGACGAACGCACCGCCCCGGGCGGGAGCGGTCCGCTGCCGTTCCGGCGGCACCGGGCCGGACGCCGGCACGCCGGGCACCGCCAGATCGACGCCGAACAGCGGCCGGATCCCGGCCTCCGCGCACGCCTTGGCAAAGCGCACCACGCCCGCCAGGGAGTCCCGGTCGGTCAGCGCCAGGGCGTCGAGGCCCCGCTCGGCGGCCCGCTCGGCCAGCGCGGACGGATGACTGGCCCCGTACCGCAGCGAATAGCCGCTCGCGGCATGGAGGTGCGTAAACGACATACACACCTCCTGTTGCTCATGACCCCCCTTTACGGATCTCTGCCATCTCATCCCGATTCATCAGGACCGGAAGAAGCACTCTACCTCCATGTTCGCATATTCGTTCGAATCGAAGACGGGCCGGAACCACCTGCTGGTGGCCGGCCGACCCGAATGGCGTGCGCGGTCGGTCGGGCGCAGAGTGAGTGAGGGGACCGCACGGGCCGGGAGGGGACAGGCCCGTGACCATGACTCTCTGTGAGGCAGACATGGCCGACACCGAAAACCTGGGCACAGGCACCACGACCGGCCGGCGCTCGGAGGGATCCCGTGACCGCGGCAGGACGACCATCAGCGACAACGTCGTCGCCGCCATCGCCGGCATAGCCATACGGGAGACCGAGGGCGTCCACTCCACAGGACGAGGAGCCTCGAAGGCCCTGGGGGCCGTCGCCGGGCGCATGCCCGGCTCCGGCGGCTCCTCCGCCGCGGGGCGCGCCGTCAAGGTGGAGGTGGGAGAGAAGCAAGCCGCGATCGACGTCGACGTCAAGGTGGAGTACGGCACACCGATCCACGAACTCGCCGACCGGATCCGGACCAACGTCACCGACGCCGTGGAGACGATGACGGGGCTGGAGGTCGTCGAGATCAACATCGTCGTCTTCGACGTCCACATCCCCGGCGATGACGACGACGACGATTCCGACGATCAGGGCGGCTCGGGCGGAAGCTCTCCTCGCGTCCGATAGGGGCGTTCACCGTTGACCGAAGGCAGGAGAGAACATGCCCGACAGTCCGGGCGGGCGCCGGGTCCGCCGCGTCCGCTCCCGCCCTCTGGACGGGCGGACCGCCGTCGTCACCGGCGCCGCTCGCGGCATCGGTGAAGCGCTCGCCCACAGCCTCTCCCGGAACGGGATGCGTGTCGCCCTGCTGGGGCGGGAACGGACGGCCCTGGAGAGGGCGGCCGGGTCCCTCCCCGGTCCGAGCGTCTGCGTCGAGTGCGACATCACCGACCGCACGGCGCTCGCCGCGGCCGCACGCCGTGTGGCGGCCGAACTCGGGCCCGCCGACGTGGTGGTGGCCAACGCCGGCATCGCGGTGAGCGGCCCGTTCGACCGTACCTCCGGCGAACTCTGGCAACGCGTCATCGACGTCAACCTCATCGGCTCCGCCAACACGGCCCGCGCCTTCCTTCCGCAGCTCAGATCGACCCGCGGGTACTTTCTCCAGATCGCCTCGACCGCCGCGTTCGGCGCGGCGCCCATGATGAGCGCCTACTGCGCGTCCAAGGCCGGAGCGGAGTCGTTCGCCCTGGCCCTGCGCGGCGAGGCCGAACCGGACGGGGTCCAGGTGGGTATCGCCTATCTGCACTGGACCGGCACCGACATGCTCACCGGCATCGACGACCACCCGGTCCTGGCGGCCCTGCGCCGCAACCAGCCCCGCCCCGCCCGCCGGGTCCACTCCCCCGACCAGGTCGCCCAGTGGCTCACCCAGGGCATCACCCGCCGCACCCCGAACATCTACGCCCCGCCCTGGCTCCGCTGGTGCCAGCCTCTGCGCCCCCTGTTCCCCGCACTCGTCGCACGGGCCTCCCGCCGCGAACTGCGCAGTCTTCGCGACGAGGACACCACCTCCCCCGCCGAGGTCCTGGGCGTCGGGGGCCGCGCCGACTGGAACGCCTCCCGGGCGTCGCCCCGCACCGCACGGCCCGACCGGTAGAACAGGACGCCACTTTTCCGCCGGAACGGTGAAGGGACGTGACCATCGCGTCCTTATCACCCGGTGAACGGCGGGGGCCGACCGGACTTCTAGGATCTGCGGCATGGCAACACGACTCGTGCAGATCAATATGAAGGCCCACGACGACGCCGCACTCGGCCGGTTCTGGGCGGAGGCGCTCGGCTGGGGTATCCACAGCGAGGGCCCCGGGGTGACCAACCTCGAACCCGTGGGCTTCAGCTACCCCGACGCCGCGGCCGTCTGCATCGACATCATCGCCCGCCCGGAACCCAAGACGGTCAAGAACCGCGTGCACCTCGACCTGGCCACCACCTCGGCCGCCCATCAGGAGGAGCTGGTCGCACGTCTGAAGAGCCTCGGCGCGACGCTCGTCGACGTGGGGCAGGGCGACGTCCCCTGGACGGTGATGGCCGACCCGGAGGGCAACGAGTTCTGCGTCCTGGAGCCCCGGCCGGTCTACCGGGGAACCGGGCCGATCGCCGCCGTGGTGGTCGACTGCACCGACCCGCGGGAGATGGCCCGGTTCTGGGGCGAGGCGATGGACTGGACGCTGCACGAGGTCACCGACGACCGTGCGGCCATGCGCTCCGCCAAGGGCGTCGGCCCCTATCTGGAGTTCCTCCGCACTCCCGGCAACAAGAGCGGATGGAACCGCGTCCATCTCGACGTCCGCCCCTACCCCGGCGACGACCCGGCGGCGGAAGCGGCCCGGCTGCGTTCCCTGGGCGCCACCGACCCCGGTATCGACCAGTCCGCGATCCACTGGACGATCCTCGTTGACCCGGAGGGCAACGAGTTCTGCCTCCTCACGCCTGCCTGACGGAGCGGATGGCGTCCGCCCGCCTCCGCCGGTTGCGCGTACCGAGGTGTCGGACGAGGGGCAGCCGGGGTACGCGTGGTCCATGAAGCGCGGGTGATCCGAGGAGGATGCTGTGAAAACCGGCCCGATGCGATGGGTGGGCGCGGCGACCGCTGCCTACGGGGTGGCCGTTCTCGTACGACCGGCCCTGATGGCCCGTCCGTGCGGCCTGGACGGCGAGGACGGGGCCGTCCCGGCCCCCACCGCCCTGCTGATCCGTGCTCTGGGGGTTCGGGATGCCGCGATCGGCATCGCCATGATGGCCGCGAAGGACCGCTCCGGACGACGAGCGGCAACCGCGTGCCGGGTCGTGGCCGACCTCGGCGACGCGGTGCTCTTCGGTACGCGACTCCCCGATCCGGCCGCCCGCCGCAAAGCCGCGGCGGTCGCAGGGGGCTGGGGTGCGCTCTGCGCGGTGGCCGGCCTGGCGTCGGACCGGCCACGGGGACACCGCGCCGGCTCCGGGCTCGGGTGGCGGCGGCGGCGCTCATGAAGCGGCGGCAGCCTTCGACGCCGCCGGCCACTGCCGGGATCCGCCTTCGGTGCACCGCTACGGCACGGTGATGGCCTCCCGCATCAAGCAGCTGCCCGGCCTCGGACACCTCCCCGCTCCCGGGTCGTTCGAGGCAGAGCCATCCGCATGCCTCACGTGACGAGCATGCAGCAGGCGCCGCCGGGAGGAGCCCGTCCGACGTCGTGAGTCCGGGATCGGCAGGTCGCCTTGCGGTGTCAGCACACCAGCCACGTCGGCATCATCGCGTTGGAGCCCCGGAGCCGGCCGTCAGGATCAGAAAGCACCGCGCCCGACCAGCGCCTTCCATCGCGAGAAGCGGGGCGAGGCCCCCGCAGCCGCCGGGCGGGTCCGCGAGAAGCCGCGTTGAGCATGGCGAAGCGGAGCCAAGAACCGGGGTGAGTGGCGATCAGGTGCGGGCGGGTGACGCCGACACCGGGGCGGAGACCGGCAAAGCCGATGACAGCTCCTTCCGGACTCCGCCTTCTAGAGGCGGTTGCATCCCCCAAGCATCGATGCGGTGGACCGGACGACGCCCCTCATCTTCCGAATATCCGATGAACGCCCTGAGTTGACGGGGCGCACACCCACGACCCCCCTCTTGCGAACACCTTGCAACAAGAGGGCCGTGACCCTTTCGGCCCAGCGGTCCGGAACTGTGTCGCCCCGACTTTTCGCGGGGTGTCCGTCGCACCGATATCCCGTCCCACCGGCCCTTTCTCTCTTCGTGGGCCGCTCGGACACCCCGCGGAGGGGGCCGGAGTGCGCACGAGCGGTGCTTTCGACGTGCTTGTCTACGGATGCGCGGGTCTTCGACGCGTCTTTCCTCCATGCGCGGCCTCCCACGCGCAGCTCTTCGACGAGGGACCAGGTCACGGATCACTTCGCTGATCCGCCCCATTCCTGTCACTCGGTCAGGGCGAGCCTTTCCGCCGCTGCGCCGAAACGCCACACCGCTCATCCGCCCACCCCCGCTTCCGCATGCCCTCACACATGCCGGGCGGGGAAACAGCAGACAGAAGGAACAGCGTGAAGGATTCTCAGTCAAAGCCCCGCTCACGGCACGTGCTGGACCGGTCCCTGCTCGTCCTCGGTACCACCACCCTGGCCGCGGGACTCGGAGCGATGACCCTCGCCCCGGGCCTCAGTGCGGCGTCCAGTCACCGCGAGGCACCCCTGATCGCCGGGGACCCGCGGGCGGACAACACCGACGTGTACGCGTTCACCAGCCCCGACAAGTCCGACACCGTCACGATGGTGGCGAACTGGATCCCGATGGAGGAGCCCAACGGCGGACCGAACTTCTACGCGTTCGGCGACGACCTGCGCTACAACATCAAGATCGACAACACCGGTGACGGAGTCGCCGACGTCACCTACAGCTGGCGCTTCCGCAGCAGCTATCGCGATGACGCGAACCAGTTCCTCTACAACACCGGCCAGGTCACCTCGCTGAACGACCCGGACCTCAACTTCCGCCAGGTCTACGACCTCGTCGTCACCACCGGAGGAAAGAGCCGCACCGTCCTGCGGGGCGTCCCGGCCGCGCCGTCCCGTACGGGCAAGGCGTCGATGCCCGACTACGCGGCCCTGCGGAAGCAGGCGACCTTCGCTCTGCCGGGCGGCGGCAAGACGTACGCGGGCCAGGCCGAGGACCCGTTCTTCGCCGACCTGCGCGTCTTCGACCTCCTGTACGGCGGCGACCTGAGCGAACGGGGGCAGGACACTCTGGCGGGCTACAACGTCAACACCATCGCCATCCAGGTCCCGAAGAAGCAGCTCGCCCTGAGGGGCAACTCCTCCCGCAACCCGGTCATCGGGGTGTGGTCGACCACCGAGCGCGCGGGCGTCACGGTCAACGACTCTCGTGACGCGAAGGTCAAGAAGCTGTGGAAGCAGGTGTCCCGCCTGGGGAACCCGCTGGTCAACGAGGTCGTCGTCCCGCTGAGGTTCAAGGACGCGTTCAACACCCTCAACCCCAGCCAGGACCGCACCGTCCAGCCGGTCGTCGACAAGGTGTACGACCCGATCCTGCCCAAGCTCATCCAGCAGGTGTACGGCGTCCCGGCGCCCAAGACGCCCCGCAACGACCTCGCCGAGATCTACCTGACGGGGATCTGCAAGGTCTGCGGTCCGATCAAGGCCGACCTCAACGCCCACCGCCTCAACAAGGACGCGGTGCTCAGGAAGATCGTCCCGGCCGAGGAGCTGCGCCTGAACATGGCGGTTCCCCCCACGGCCGAACCCCAGCGGCTCGGTGTCCTCGCGGGCGACCTGGCCGGCTTCCCGAACGGGCGCCGCCTCGCCGACGATGTCATCGACATCTCGCTCCAGGCCGTCGAGGGCGCCGCGCAGACCGGCGTTCTCGTCCCGGCGCTCGCGGACGGCGACAAGGTCGACACCAACGAGGTCGCCTTCGGCACCTCGTTCCCGTACGTCGCGCTCCCGCACACCAAGAACGTGAACCGCGGCCCCGGCGCGACCGGCCGCAGTGCCGAGCAGACCGCTGCGGAGAACACAGCGGCGAGCACCGCCATCCGGCCCACCCAAGCGGCGGCGCTCGCCGGGGCCGGCGCGCTCCTCCTCGGTGTCGGGGGCTTCCGCCTTCGCCGCCGCCGCAAGGAGAGCTGAACCGGCCCCCGCGCACCACCGATCGAGGCGATGAAGGTGTCCGGGCCGGGGAGCACACCCCGGCCCGGGCATCGCCGAACCATGGGGAGGGCCTTTCGTGCACCCGGACCACACCGCACCCACGTCCGCTCAGCCGCCGGCCCCGTCACGCGGCGGCCGACGGCTGCGAAGAATCGTGGCCACCATGGCCCTGGGCGCGACGATGTTCGCCGTCGGCGCGGTCATGCTGACCCCCGGCGGGAACACCGCACCCCGTCCGGTCGGCCACCACGGGCCGGACGGGACGCCCCGAGGGTCGATCGAAGCGCTCCAGGCCCGGGTGGCCCGGCTGCCGAAGGACCCCGGCGGCTGGGCCGCCCTGGGAATGGCCTACGTCCAGCAGGCGCGCAGCACCGCTGACCCGGCCACCTACGACCGGGCCGAGAAGGCGCTGCGGACCTCCCTCTCCGTACAGGGCGAAGGCAACACGGACGCGGAGACCGCGATGGGCGCCCTGGCAGCGGCCCGCCACGACTTCCCCACCGCGCTGCGCTGGGCCCGCAGGGCAACCACCAGCGGACCCTACAGCTCCTCCGCCTACGGAGTCCTCGCCGACGCCCACACCCAGCTCGGCCACTACGACGATGCCGACGAGGCAGTCCAGAAGATGACGGATCTCCGTCCGGACGCCGCCTCCCTCGCCCGTGCCTCCTACGCCTTCGAGCTCAAGGGAGACACCGCCCGGGCCCGCGCCCTGATGCAACGGTCCCTGGCGGCAGCGGCCACCCCGGCCGACAGGGCTTTCGCCCAGCGTGTTCTGGCGGACCTGGACCTCCAGGACGCGAACCCCCGCGAAGCCCTGGCCAGGACGCGGACCGCCCTCAGGACCGCCCCGACGGATTCGGCCCTCCTGGAGACCCGTGCCCGCGCCTACCTGGCCCTGGGCGACACCACCGAGGCCGCCGCCGACTACCGGGCGGCCATCGCGATCGCCCCCCTGCCGCACTACCTGTTGGGCCTGGGTGAACTGGAGCAGGCCCTGGGCCACAGCCAACGGGCGGCGGAGAACTACGAACTCCTGCGCGCACAGGACCGTATCCGGGAAGCAGCCGGCGACCCGGCGGACACCGACGTGATCCTCTTCGAAGCGGATCACGGCAACCCGCGACGCGCTGTCACCCTGTCCGAGGAAACCCTCCGCAACCGCCCCTTCGTCGCCGTCCACGATGCGTACGCCTGGGCCCTGCACCGCGCCGGCCGAGACGTCGAAGCCCTCGCCCAGGCCGACAAAGCCCTCGCCCAGGGCACCCGCAGCGCACTCTTCCGCTACCACCGCGCCGCCATCCACCACGCCCTCGGCGACCCGGAAGCGGCCCGACGCGACCTGACCGAGGCGCTGCGCGAGCCGGGCTTCCACCCCCTGCACGCCGACGCCGCCCGCGACCTGCTCCAGCGAATCGACACCACACCATGACCAACACCCTGCGCCGAGCCCTCACCACCCTGGCCGCGGGCGCTCTCGTCGCCGTCGCGAGCGTGGCGTCCGCCCCCGCCGCCACTGCCCACCCTTTGGGCAACTTCAGTGTCAACTACCACACCGGCCTCGTCCTTCGGCCTGACCGGATCGACGCCCACGTGGTGGTCGACCATGCGGAGATCTCGGCACTCCAGGAACGCTCCGCCATCGACGCCGATCACGACGGCAAGGTCAGCGACGACGAAGCACGCGTCCACGCCGAGAAGACCTGCTCGGACCTGAGCGGGCAGCTCCGCCTGAGCGTGGGCGGCACCCAGGCGGAGTGGAGGCGGTCCTCGGCCACCCTGGTGTACGAGAACGGGGAGGCGGGCCTCAGAACAAGCCGCCTCACCTGCTCACTGACCAGCCCGGCCGACCTCACCGAGCCCGCCGACATCCGCGCCGAGACGGACTACGACACCAGGCGCGTCGGCTGGCACGAGATGACCGCCACCGGCCAGGACGTCAGGATCACCCGGACCGATGTACCGGCGACCTCGACCACCCGCGAGCTGCGCCGGTATCCGGCGGACCCCCTCGCCTCCCCGCTCGACCAGCGCTCGGCGACCCTGCGCAGCGAGCCCGGTCAGGGCCGGGCGGCCGTACCGGCGGTGGTGGCGGACCTCCCCGGCGCGGGTGTGATCGGCGGAGTGCTCGCCCGGGTCACCGGGGCCTTCGACTCGCTCGTCGGCGCCCGGGAGATCACCCTGCCCGTGGGGCTGCTGGCGCTGCTCCTGGCGCTCGTCCTCGGAGCATCCCACGCGGCAATGCCCGGCCACGGCAAGACCATCATGGCCGCCTACCTCGCGGGCCGTCGCGGCACCAGGCGGGACGCCCTCACCGTCGGGGCCACCGTCACCCTGACGCACACCGCCGGCGTCCTCGTCCTCGGCCTCGCCCTGCCCGTATCCACCCACCTGGCAGGAGAAACCGTCCTGATGTGGCTCGGAGCCGCCAGCGGACTCCTCGTCACCGGCATCGGCCTCTGGCTCCTCACGGGAGCAGTCCGGGGCAGGCCGCAGCACAACCACCATCACCACGGACCGGGCCACGGCCACGGCCACAGCCACAGCCACAGCCACAGCCACAGCCACAGCCACCATCATGATCACGCCCACGGGGCCGACAGCCCGCACCCCCATGGGCCCGCCGCCCCGGTCTCCGCACGCGACAGTGCGCCGGTCCGGGAACTCCAGGCCACTGCCGCGATCGCGACACTCGCCCCGCCGGACCACGAACACCGCCCGGCCGGCACGCAGACGGCTTCCCGAGACGCGCGGCGCACCAGCCGATCCGGCCTGATCGGCATGGGAATCGCCGGCGGCCTCGTCCCCAGCCCCTCCGCCCTCGTCGTGCTTCTCGGCGCCGTCGCCCTGGGGCGCACGGCCTTCGGCGTGCTCCTGGTCATCGGCTACGGACTCGGCATGGCTGCCACCCTCACCCTCGCCGGACTCCTCCTCGTACGCCTGCGCGAGCGCATCGAGAGCCATGACCGGGCCCGGACCCTCCGCCGCAACCCTCTGCTGAGGAAACTCGCGCGGACCGGCCCCGTCGTCACCTCAGTCCTCGTCATCGCCGTGGGCCTGGGCCTGACGCTGCGGGCAGCCGCCGGCAACGGCTGATTCCTGCGGATCATCGCACCGCGCCACACGCGGTGCCGGGAGTACAGGCGGCCTGTACGGAGCGAGGGGACGGGTCACCACGTCCCGGAGGGCTGTCGCGGGGCGCCCAGGAGAGTGGCGCCCCGCGACAGTTGTCTCCCACGGGCCTTACCACCGTGGGAGACGGATGAGGCAACCAGATCCGACGGAAGCCTCGGCGTGTGCGGTGTTTCCTCCCAACAGCCGCTCACACCGGGTATTCGCCACGGCCGGTACGCCGGATTGGTCGGTCCCTGCACAACACCCGGCCGGGCTAACCTCCGGGCGGTCGATCAGACGTCGGGGCACGACCGCTCGAAGTTTTCCCGCCTTCCGACCAATCCGTTCTCGTGGCGGCTCCGGATAGCTGACATGAGGATCAGAGCCGCACAACCCATCCGCCTCGCAGCGGCCTTCGCCCCCGAACCGCTCCACGGACGATCGCTCTGACCCGAGCCGCCCCGTACCGGAGCGGCACCTGACCTGACGTCAGCACTGCGGAACACCACCCCCCGTCACCGAGCTCCACCCACCGACGGACACGCAGCGCTACCAACCGAACACGCAGGAGAATCCCGTGACTGCCTTTCGCTACCGCCGCGCGGCCCTGGCCCTCACCGCCGCCGCCGTCCTCCCCCTCACGCTGACCGCCTGCGGCGGGGACGACAGCTCCTCCGACGCCGCCGCCGACAAGGCCGCCTCCTCCGCCCCCGCGGAGGACACGTCGAGCGCGCCGGCCGAAGGCGCGGCCCCCGCGGACGGCCCGTTCGGCCCGGCCTGCGCTTCCGTACCGAAGGACGGCGCGGGATCCTTCGACGGCATGGCCCAGGACCCGGTCGCCACCGCCGCCTCGAACAACCCGGCCCTGTCCACCCTGGTCACCGCGGTGAAGAAGGCCGGCCTCGTCGACACCCTCAACAACGCCGAGAACATCACCGTGTTCGCGCCGACCAACGACGCCTTCGCGAAGATCCCGAAGGCCGACCTGGACAAGGTCCTGGCCGACAAGGACATGCTCACCAACATCCTCACCTACCACGTGGTCGGCGAGAAGCTCTCCCCGACGCAGCTGGAGAGCGGCACCTACGACACCCTCCAGAAGTCCACCCTCACCACCAAGGGCTCCGGCGAGGACTACACCGTCAACGACACCTCCAAGGTCGTCTGCGGCAACGTCCCCACCGCCAACGCCACCGTCTACATCGTCGACACCGTCCTCATGCCCAAGAGCTGAGGCACACCTCACGCACTGCGCGAGATGCCCCGAACGGGCCGGGCCCCGAGGCGTCTTCACCGCCTCGGGGCCCTCCTCATGGCCGGCGCCGCTCAGGGGGCGCACGGTACGCGTGGCGAGCGAGCAGCGGTTGAATCCGTGGGTGGAACGCGGTCGCCCCCTGCCGGCGTACGTGGTCCCCTCCGGCTGGGCCGCCCTGGGCGCCATCCCTCTGCCCCGACGGGAAGCCGGACCGGGCGGCCCTGCCCACACGAAAAGGGGCCGCCCTCTGCGGTGTTTGCCGCCAACGCACTATGTGCGGAACCGCCGGAGGTGCCTCCAGGTGCGGCCTTCCTGCCTGCGCCGCCCCTCGTGCCGTACGACGACACGCTCGGTGGGCAGGTCCTCCAGGCCGTGAACCTTCCCGCCGTCCACCAGGGTGACGTCGATCTGTGCGCGCAGCACGTTCCGCAACAGCGACAGGTCGACGGCCGACTGATAGCTCTGGCACGCCAGACGCAAGGTGAGAGAAGCCAGCGAGGGGAAGGCCGCCGCGAAGTCCGGTAACTCCGTTCCCGTCAGGACACCTTCCATGGTGAGCGAGGTGACGTGGGTCAGTGGCGTCGGGGGAAGCGGAACACCGTGTGGAGAGGACAGGGTCAGGCACCTCAGGTTCGAGGCCGGCGTCAGGAACGAAAGATCCACTCCGTCCGGCAGCCGGTGCAAGAACAGCTCCACCACCGAAGTCTCGCCGAGCGCGGTCAGGTCCGTGATGACGTCACAGGACTCGATCACCAGTCGCCTCAAGCCGCTCAGCGGGGCTAGACCAGGGAGCACGATGGACACGGCGCTCGACGGCGCGATCGTCAGAGAATGGACCTTCGCCGGGGCAAGGACGTTCACGAGCTCGGTCGTCAGCATCTGCCCTCTGAGGAAGAGACTCGGAATCCGGTCCAGCGATTCCAGACACGTGACCTGTTCGGGATCGGTCAGGTGCAGCGTGAGATCGTCCATCGGCAGCCCGTCCAAGATCTCCTCGGTGAAGGCGCGAGCGTCGAAGTACGGCCAGGACAGGGCGACTTCCTGGCGCACGTCGCGGTCGGCGACCCGCTTGAAGCGGGCGAGCTGGTCCAGCGCGGCTTCGCCGCCGATCCGCGCGATGGTCATCACCGTCGCTCGGGCCTGTTCCGAGGATATCCGCTCAGGGCCGGGCAGGAAGTCCAGGACGATGTCCCCGGCGGTGGCGAGTTCCTCGGCATCCACTGCGGTGGCAGGAGGGATGAGGGCCGAGGCCCGCAGATTCACGGCAGCACGGACCGCAGGGTCGAGGGTGGTGGCGTGCTCCAGCGCGGCCGCAGCCAGCAGGTGGTAGCGCCGGCGCAGCCGCGGGTCGGTGGTCAGGTCTCCCAGCTCGATCAGCTTCCGCAGAAGATAGGCGCGTTCGCCGTCCCTGGCATGGCCGACGGCGAGGCGGATCACGTCGTCCCACTGGTCGTCACGGCCGGACTCGGCGAGCAGGTCGAGGTCCTCTGCCTCGACGGCGGCCTTGGCCCCGAGATAGTCCTGAAACGTACGGTGGATGAAGTCCACCATGCCGGTCGCCGGTTCCCGCAGGAGCCCACTGCGCAGCAACAGGTACCTGAAGACTTCCTCGGCGCGGTCGGGCGGTGCCAGGTGTGGCATGGCCGGGAGCTTCTCGCGGATGATGCGGACCGCGGTGGTCTGGGCCGCCTCCGAACGTCCGTTGCGGATCAACCAGTAGGCGATCCGCTGGAGCAGCTGGACCTGGGCCTCCTCCGTCGGTACCAACCCCTGGGGCGCGGCGATCTCGCGCTCCTTGTCGCGACGCACGAGCAGCATGGTCAGTGCGGCGGCGTACAGCTCCATGCGGCGCTCGGGCAGATGGGTGAGCCGGTCGCGGTGCAGGGCACAGATGAGAGCGCACATCAGGGGGTTGGTGGCCAGCCGGTACAGGTCGTACTTCTGCCGCAGTGTTGTGTTCAGAGCGTCGCGGCAGCGTTCCACCGCCTGTCGCTCCTCGGCTTCGTCGAGCGTGGTCAGGACGGCCTCGTGCCATCGGTCGACGAAGCGGTCGACGTCGTGCCGGGTCATCGGGAGAAGATTGAACTCGGCGAAGTCGAGCTCGGCGAGCCAGTGCGTGTCCACGGCCGACGGGCGGGAAGTGACGAGGAAGAACGTCTTCGGATACAGGTCGACCAGATCATGCAACCAGCGGCGCAATCCGGGACGTTCGCTCTCGGAGACCTCGTCCACGCCGTCAATGAGGACGATGCCCCGGCCGCTCGCGAGTACTCGGTCCGCCCAGTGCTCGGGCTGCAAGGCGTGCAGGATGCTGCCGGCCGCGCCGAGGAACTGCTCGGGACGAGGCAGTCCCGGCTGCTGATCCAGTGCGCGCAGAGGGAGCATGAACGGCACGCGGCCTCGCAGCCACGCCAGCCCGTCGGGGAAGGTCCCCTGTGCGGCGGTTACAGCAATCCACTGGAGCAGGGTGGTCTTGCCCGACCCCGCCATCCCCCGCAGCATCGCCCGGGTACAGCCGGAGAGGGCTTCCTCCACACGCTGGCGGTTCGCCGAGGGCGAGCTTCCGGCATGTTGCGAAGCCAGTTCCAGGTTGAGATAGGCGGTGTCCAGTGGCCAGCGGGCCCGGTTGGGGTCACTGAGGTCGAGGCCGAATATGTTCAGCTTGCCGTACTTGCGATCCATGTGTGCGAGATAGCGAGCCTCGAACTCCTCATCAGCGCTGCCGGGGCGGGGGATCCGGTCCGCCAGCGCGTCCAGCGTGCGCAGGGCTTCGTCGAGCATGCGGGTCTGTGCGACCAGCGCATGAGCGACGAAGGTCGAGCGTTGGGTGAAGAAGTGCAGGATGTGCAGACAGCTCAGATCAACGAGGCTGTCGTACAGAGTGGTGGCGTCGGCGGACAGGTCGCGGGTGGCGTCCGGACGTTCTCCCTTCAGTCTGCGGGCCAGCTCCTCCTGACCGAGCCGGACAGCCTGGACGTCGTCCATCTCCAGGCTGCCCAGAGCGCTCAGAGTCGCCGCGAGGGCGTCCGCCAACGCCTCGCGTTCGTCGGACGCGATCGGCGGCTCATGAGGGTTCGCCTCGATGGCCGCCTTGACCAGTTCGCGGGCGATCTTCCACATGTCGAGCTGGTTCAGGCTGCGTTTCTCGCCCCAGCTCACCAGCCGTGACACACGCACCGGCTTGTCGACGAGTCCGGCGCCCGGTCCCTCCTTGACGAAGAGTCTGGCGATGATCGGCCGTGCGACTGACGAGGCGATACGAGCTGTCGTACCGACGCTGGCCGGATCCATCGAACCTCCGCGACTTCGCCATGGGGACGCATCCACACTCGTAAAGGCCCCTAGATCATAGGGTGTTCGGACAGCCGTGAGCGGAGGAGTCGTCAACCGCCTCTGACCGCCGTCGAGGAAGCACGGCTGATCGTCGATCAGGCCCTGGATACCGTGAGCGGTGTCACCCACGGCAGTGCTCATGGTGACCCCGAGTCGCTGGAGCGGGGCGGCGGCCCCCAGCCAGGCTGCGCGCCGAACAATGAGGATCTTCCAGGTCTTCATGCGGGCGGGACGTGCCGGCCCCGGGCCCGGACCTGCTTGTCGGATTCTTTCTGCTCCGCCTTCCCGCCCGGGAGTCGCTCTGCCCGCGCTCGCGGCCGTGCGGGAGGAGGAGTCCGGTGCCCGTGCAGCCACCGTCGGCCGTCGTCAGTGTGTTGCCGACGGCCGCCTCGGCGCCGGACTCCTCCCCGGTGCAGTGCTTGCGGTTGCCTGCGAGCAGCCTGCCCACCGGTCGTTGATGCTGCGACGGCACGCGCGTATCCCCCGACCGCGCGTACCGTCGCTTCGGATGGTGCGACACAGACGACTATCGCCCGGCTGACAGGACCCGGCGATCCTTTCGTCAGGGTCCGAAACCATGGTTGGTGGCGGCCAGCAGGCTGGCGCCCAAGCGTGTGGTCGTGTGCAGCACTGCCTTGCCGTCGCGGCGGGTCGTGATCAGAGCGGCCCGGCGCAGTACGCTCGCGTGCTGGCTGGCCGTCGCGGGCGAGATTCTCAGGCGGCGGGCCAGTTCTGTCGTGCTGCACCCGTCGGCCACGGTCGCGAGTACGGCGGCCCTGGTCCGCCCGACCAGGTCCTCGAGCGCCCCCTCGGCAGATTCTCCGACAAGCCACTGTGCGGAGCCGTTCATCTCCCCGCCGGCCGTCGGCAGCGCCAGGATGGGCGGCTGCTCCGGGTCCGCCAGGTTGTGCAGTACCTCCACCTGCCGGGAGGAGAACACCGTCGGAGCGATGACGAGCCCTCGCCCCCGCAAGTGGATGTCCGCGTCGTGTGGATGACGCACTTCCAGGACAGGAGGCCGCCACCGGACCAGCGGAGCACCCACCGTCTCCAACAGCCCCTCGACTCCGTCCTCGGCCATCGTGCGCATATAGCCGTCCCGGGTCGAGGCGAGGTGGAGGTGCATCTCGGCCCAGTACGGTGCGACAGCCACCGTGTGGCAAGCCCGTAACGCCTTGGCCAGTTCCCGACGGGCTCCGCGGTCGCCGTCGGCGAGTGCCCGGGCCCACCCCCGGTGAGCGGGATGAATGTCGAGGTACTCCACTTCCAGACGTGTCATCGCGGGGGAAGCCGTCAGCAGGTTGTCGACCGCCTCGTCGATACCCGTGGCGCCTCCGGTGAGGGTCGCGATATCGATCTGCGGCCCTTGAGCGGGCATCAACGCCATGAGGGGTAAAGCCTGTTCGCGAAGAGACCCGCCCAGCCCACTGGTCACCGACGTCCGCCAGCCGCGTAAGGCCGGGGCCCTGTCCCTCTCCCGCAGTCGTTTGACACCGTCCACCGTCTCGGCGGCCACACCCAGGGTGGTCTTCACCCTGGTCCGCGCGAGGTCCTCTGCCGTGAAATGAATACGCTTGGCCATCATTGCTCCGTTCCCCGCCGAATCCAGCGTCCCGTGCTCGGCCGATGCGAGCACCTGGGCGACATGATGCAAGCCGTCGCCAGCCTGCTCCCACACCAGCAGACCGCCACCCGCACGGACCGTCAGGCACAGTGAACACCGGGCCGGCCTACGCCATTTGACCCAGGGCCTGTCGTTCGGCCCCCGTGAACCGTGGGCGGTCCCGTTCTTCTGCTGGCATGCGGCCCGAACGGCCCGCGGGTGGCCGCGACGCACCCGAACCGTCCCGCCGTTCTGCGGGCACCGCTGGTCGGACACCCACGATGCCCACAGGTATCCGGGACCGGCCCATCTGCTTGGCGGATCCTACTTCCGTGACGCGATGGCACTGCTGTGCGCTATTGGATCATCCCTTGATGGCATCTTCCCTGCGTTGTGAGCATTTGTGACTCGCACTTGTCCGTACAGGTTGCTGAGAAAGTTTGGTGAAGGGCTTCCTGAGGTTCATGCGGGGCTGGTCTGATACGTGGCGCGACAACACAGCAGACCACCCACGGGAGACATGGATGAATCTCGTCGTGAACGGCGACGCGGAAAGCGGACCGGGAGGCAGTGCGGAGCCGGTCGGCTCGGTGAACGGCTGGAGGATCGCGCAGGGCGCACCCGCACTGATCGACTACAGCTTGGGCGGAGGCTACCCGGGCCCGTCCGACCCCGGCCCCGCCCAGCGCGGCAGCCGGTTCTTCTCCGGGGGGAACGCGCCCCGTACGGCGCTGGTCCAGGACATCGATCTGCCCCGGGCCGGGGCGACCGGGCGCGCGGCTGTCGACGCGGGCCGCGTCCGGTACGCCGTACGCGGCTGGCTCGGCGGGTACGCGGGCCAGGAAGACGGAGTGCGGCTGTCCGTGGAGTTCCGCGACGCCAAGGGGACCCCGGTCGCGCTGAGCGTGCTCGGGCCGGTGACCGCGGGCGAGCGCAAGGGGCGTACCGCTCTCCTGGAGCGCGAGGCGGCCTCCACGGTGCCGCCGGGCGCCCGCAGCGCACGGGTCCTGCTCGTCTTCACGCGCTCCGGCGGCACGTCCAACGACGGTTACGCGGACGCGATATCCCTCACCCTTGATGCCGCCACCCTCAACACCGCCGGAGGCCGGTCGTGAAACTCAACCGCCGTGATCTGCTGAAGGCCGCCGCCGCGTCGGGCGCCCTCGGCGTGGCCTGGCCGCTGGCCGCCGGGCTCTCGCCCGCGCAGGCCCGCGAGGCAGCCGAGGCGCTGGGCGCCGACTACGACCCGGCGCCCTTCACCCTCGGCGTCGCCTCCGGCGACCCGCAGCCCTCGTCCGTCGTCCTGTGGACCCGCCTGGCGCCCGAACCCCTCGCCGCCGAGCAGGACCTTCCCGACGTCGTCGAGGTCGGCTGGGTCGTCGCCGAGGACGCCGGACTGCGCACGGTCGTCGCCCGCGGCACCGCCCCGGCGTCCGCGACCCTCGGCCACAGCGTGCACGTACCGGTCGGCGGACTGAGCTCCGGGCGGCACTACTTCTACGCCTTCACCGCGCTCGGCCGGACCAGCCGCGTGGGCCGGACGAAGACGGCCCCGGCCGGCGCCGTCGGCGCGGTCCGCTTCGCCGCCGCCAACTGCCAGGCCTTCCACGACGGCTTCTACGCGGCGCACCGCGGCATCGCCCGGGAGAACGTCGACTTCGTCGTCCACCTCGGCGACTACATCTACGAGCACGGCCAGGTCGGCGGCGTCCCCGAGAGCCATGTCCGTGACCACGAGGGCGGCGCGACCTTCACCCTCGCCGACTACCGCAAGCGGCACGCCCTCTACAAGGGGGACGCATCGCTGCGCGAGGCACACGCCGCCCACCCCTGGTTCCTCACCTGGGACGACCACGAGGTGGCCAACGACTTCAGCGGTACGGGCGGCGGCGCCCCCTTCATGCAGCGCAAGGCGGCCGCCTTCCAGGCATGGTTCGAGCACATGCCGCACCGCGACAGCTTCGGCGAGGCTGCGCTGCCCGACCCCGAGATCCACCGCGTACGCCGCTGGGGCGACCTGCTGGAGCTGACAGTCCTGGACCTGCGTTCGTACCGCTCGGCGCAGAACCTCTCCGACGGCACCATCCTCGGCGCCGAGCAGAAGTCCTGGCTCAAGCAGGGCATCGACAAGGCCCCGGACGCCTGGCACGTCTGGGCCAACTCGATCATGCTCAGCCAGCTGCGCGGCTCGCCGGGCGGCTCGTACATGTTCACCGACCAGTGGGACGGCTTCCTGGCCGAGCGCAAGGAGGTCCTGGGGCATGTGCACAGCAGCGGACTGGAGGACCTCGTCGTCATCACCGGAGACTGGCACTCCGCCTTCGTCGACGACATCCACACGGACTTCGACGATGTTTCGTCACCTGTCGTCGGTACGGAGTTCACCGCGCACTCGGTGACCTCGGGCGCGTACTCCGCCGACTGGAACCGGACCAACGGCCCGCGCATGGGCCAGGCCAATCCGCACCTCACGTACTTCGAGGGCAACCGCTACGGGTACGACGTGTACGAGGTGACCCCGGAGCGCTTCTCCACCCACATGCGGGTCATCGAGGACCGGCGGGACCCGGCGTCCCCCGTTTCGACCCTGACCACGTTCCACGTGGACCGGGGCACGGTGGGCTCGTACGAGGACGAGGCGACGAGGAACTCCCCGGCGCAATACCGCCGCCCCCGCACGAATCGACCGTGACCAGCTACCCAGCGGCCTTGGGGTGAGGGAGTGCCGAAGGCCGTACCTCGCTCGGGTGGCGCGTACGGGCCCTGGGGCTTCGCGGGCCGCCGTTGCGGTGGCATCGCACACGCCACGTTGGCATCATCACGTTGGAGCGCCCGGAAGCCATCCCTCAAGATCAAAAAACAATGCACCGGCAGCACGGCGATGAGTCACGAAAATCAGCAAGCAGTCAGCATCAGTGCCGCCACACGGCGCGGCGAGCCGCCGCCCACCGCCGAGGTCCACCCATGGCTGCACCTCTGCTGACCTGCAGAAACACAGGTCACGAAGCCCCCTGCCGCACACACCAGGAGACCGGCATGAAAATGCTCATCAACGTCCCCTAGTTTGGTCCGGCCGCAGTTCAGGGCCATGCTGTGGGACCCCAAGTCAGCAAACACCCAGCATGAGTCAGGAGCGGCACACCTTGGCGACCAAACTTGTCCGCGGCATGGGCAGCTTCTTCAAGTCCTGCGCCTGCAAGCACCAGGGCCGATGCTCACACCTATACACCATTCGCTTCCGCAACAGCTCGGGGCGTCAGGTGGAAGAGTCGGGCTTCCCGACACAGGATGACGCCCTCGACCGCCTGACGGCCATCTACAGCGAGAAGCGTCGCACACCCGTCCAGCAAGCCGAACTGAAGCGGGAAATAGGGAAGCAGCGGTTCGGTCAGTACGCCGCATCATGGCTCCCACGGCAGCGGCATTACGCGCCCGGCAGTATACGCACGGTGAATCAACTCCTGGACAGCCAGATCCTACCGATTCTCGATTCCCGTCGCGTCAACACCTTTTCTTCCACGGTCATCGAAGACTTTATTCTCTCCATGGAAGACCGGGGGGTCGGGCTCGCCACGCAACAGAACGCCTTCGACACGCTCAAGAAGATCCTCCTTGACGCGCTTCACCGAGGCGGCATGGACGAGGATCCGTTCGATGGCGTCGTCCCACCAGAGTACGTACCCAATCCGATAACTATCCCCACCATCGAAGAAATTCACGCCATTAAGGCCTCCGGATCGGATGGGCTGCGCGTCGTCATCGACCTCATGTCCGGGTGCGGCCACCGAAACGGTGAAGCGTACGCCGCCAACACCGAGCGCCTGGTGGCCGACGACGTGTACCGCATTACCGAACAAATCGATGGGAAAATTCGAGAGCCTGCCCGCCTCAAGCACCGCAAGCCAGGAGAATACCGCGAGACGCCAATGGCGCCACTCGTGCGCCAGTCGATACTCACCTATGTCGACAAGTACGGCGTAAGCCCGGACGGCTACATTCTGCAGACCCAACGCAGTAAATTACTGGGGACATTCGACACTTGACTATCAGTGGCTCACCGCAAAGAGGGGGGCAGGCATCACTCGCAAGCTCAATCCCTACTCATTGCGCCACTTCTTCGCTTCGAACTGCCTATCCAAGGGAATTCCCATCACCGATGTCGCAGAGTGGATGGGACACAAGAATATCCAAATGACGTTTCGCATCTACCGGCATCTCATGCCTGCTTCGATCGGCCGTGCAGCTCGGCTACTCAACGAGGGTCTCTGCTAGAAGACCGACAGGGCGGGGCCGCAGCCCCGCCCTGTCACGCAACCCGTTGCTGTTTGACCCACCGATCCAGGTCATCCAGCTTGAACCTTAGCCGCCCACCAAAGTAGTAGCGCGGTATTCCATACTTACGCGACTCTCGGTACATCCACCGTTCTGACATATCCAGATACCTTGCAGCCTCGGACACATCAAGATATCGACGAAACACTGTGCACCCTCCAAGTCGACGGAGCGCGCACAGTATCGGAAGATCCCGGCCGACCCGCTAGGAGCTCGTAACACGACCTTGTTGATCGGCCCTGGTCGGCCGTGATCGGTGTGACGATTCGGCTGTTCGGGATGGTGTGACTACCCAACCGTGGATCGTGGACGATGACTTGGGGGCGCTGATCGAGCCGCTCCTGCCGCCCTGGCCCGAGAGGTCGCCGGGGCCGCGGGCGGGGCGTCCCCAACAGGGGCGTCCGCGCCGGGGGCGCCCCCCACCGAAGCCGGCCCCGCCGGAAGTTCGCCAGGGGCGCCCTCGCCGGGAGTGGTCGGTACGGTGTCGGTGACCGTCATGGGTGAAGTCCCTCTCTCGAGCACGCGTTGTGACGGCAGAGAGCCTCGTCCGGAGTGGCGGGCGTAGCCATCGCCCGCCCGACACCAGCACCGCGGAAGGTGGTACTCACAGGACCACTCTCGAGCTGATTCCCGCAGATTCACCCGGCCCGACGCTCCACCGACCTGCACGACCGCCCATGGTTCATCACCACAGGTCCGCCGCCAGGGCATACGGGCAGACACGGCGGGATCGAGCTCCCCGCCAGGGGCGGCAGTCTCAAGAGCTGGGCAAACAGCCGTTCCGGCCCCTTCAATGCGGAATATCTCGCTCCTCTAGTCGATTAGTTCTCTTGCAGGACTGATGGGAGGGAGACGCTGGTGGCGGAGCTGATGCTGTTCCGGCGAGACACGGACGGGCAGGACGTCGAGCTGCCAGGATCGACGGTGGCGCTGGAGGTGGAGCTGCAGCGGCGGGTCGAGGCCGGTCTGGAGCAGATGCTCGGCATTCGGTTCCTGGCGTCGGAGTACCCGACGGGACCGTGGCACCGGGGGCGGATCGACACCCTGGGGTTGGACGAGAACGGCGCCCCAGTGGTGATCGAGTTCAAGAAGGGCTCCGACAGCGGGGTGCTGTCGCAAGCCGTGTCGTACCTGTCCTGGCTGGAGTCGGCGCACCACGAGTTCGAGGCGCTGGTGCGGAAGGTGTTGGGCGCGGAGGCCGCCGAGTCGATCGACTGGCGTCGACCGCGGATGGTCTGCATCGCGGCTGGCTTCTCCCATCACGATCGCGTGGCCGTGCAGCGACTGCCCGAGCGGATCGACCTGGTGCGCTACCGCGTCTTCGACGGCGGCCTGCTGAGCCTGCTGCTCGTCGACTCCTCGCCTGGCTCCCCGAACCCGGCTGCGTCCCGGCGGCACCGGGAGCGGGACGCCGCGGTCGTCAGCGCGCCGACGGTGCCGGCAGGTCCAGCGGCGGGAAGTGCCGGCTTCGTCCCGGAGTGCCTGCGGGACCTGTACGCGGAACTGGACGACGCCCTGACGGCGTGGGGCGAGGTCGAGGTGGCAGCGCTTCGGCATTACATCGCCTACCGGCGGCTGGTGAACGTGGCATCGGTGCTGTTCCGTCGGAGGCACGAGGCGATCCTGGTCTACCTCAGACTCGACCCGGGCTCGGTCGTGCTGGAGGAGGGCTTCTCCCGGGACATGCGCGGCATCGGGCACCTGGGCACCGGGGACGTGGAGTTGCGCCTCGCGTCGGCGGGCGACCTGGAGAAGGCAACGCCGTTGATCCGGAAGGCGTTCGAGGCGGCCTGACGTAACGAGAAGGGCGGCTGGAGCATCGGTTCTCGATGCTCCAGCCGCCCTTCGGCGTCTGCGGCCCGTTGGCCCCGGGCGCTCTTCGCTCTCATGATCATGCCTCCGGTCCGGCCAGGGCGACGTCGTCCTGGGTCAGCTCGGCGCGGAGCCGCTGCTCAGCCACGTCGGCGTAGTGAGAGGACAGTTCGACGCCCACGAAGCGGCGGCCTTCGCGCAGGGCCGCGACGCCCGTGGAGCCGCTGCCGGTGAACGGGTCGAGCACCGTTCCGCCTTCGCGGCAGATCTGTACGAGCTGCTGCATGACCTCGACCGGCTTCTGGGTGATGTGCACCCGGCCCTTGCGCGGCTGGGACGCGATGAAGTGGCCGGGCAGGTACAGGTCCCGGCCCTTGGCGAGACTGCCCTTGACTCCCCAGGTGATGAATTCGGCGGACTGCTTGAACCCGCCCTTGCGGGGCCGGCTGGCGGGCTTGATCCACGGGATCGTTCCGCTCCAGGTCCACCCCGCCATCTGGAGGGCGTCGGACGTCGTCGGTTCCTGGCGCCAGTCCGAGAAGACGACGGCGACCGCGTGCTCGGTCGATGCCCGGTATGCCTCGGTCATCAGCTCGGTCAGCCAGGAGCGGTACGAGCGCTGATCACGGTTCTCGCCGGGGAAGGTGGCGAGGTCGTGCGCCGAGTTGCTGGTGACGTACTTCGCTCGCGCCGTACGGCCGGTGCGCTCGGAGCTGGTTCGGCCGCCGCTGTTGTACGGGGGGTCGGTGATGACGGCGTCGACGCTCTCGTCCGGGAGGGTCTTCATCACGGTGAGGGCGTCGCCTCGGTGCAGCGTGTAGCTCATGTGGAGGGCCTCTTTCAGGGCATGACGGGGCTGTTCCCGCTCCGGATCATGCTCAACGGCGTGCATCTCGGGCGGGGTTGTGCCGGAGGTTAGCCGTGATCTCCGGCCGGGCCCAACGAGGTGTGCCGTGCTGCGGCCCCGGGTCCGGGAGGCGTTTGGTGCGGCCGGATTTCCGGTCTACTGTCTCGCCGTGTCACCGGGACGAAGCCTCGCTTCACCCCTGCTGACCTGTGCTTATCCGTGTTGTCTCGTCCTATCGAGCACCCCGGGGCGGCACGCTTCCCCCTCGTTCCACTCGTTGTCAGGAGGCCAGGTGTACCGCCTGAGATTACGAGCGCGGCTGGCTGCCGCGCTTGACCGGAGACCGGCGTCCGGGAGCTACCAACTCCCCTGATCCGGGCCCGCCCTGAGAGGCGGACGCACATCGGCGCGGTGCCGACGGCTTTGCACGAGAAGTCGGCACCGCGCCTCCTACGAACATGAGGAGCCGCTGCGATGCAGCATGCCCTGATACGCCCACACCCCTCCACGCCCACGTCGTACGACGTACCCCGCCCCGCTGCTGACCGGCGGTCGCGATGAGGAAGGCCCTGGGAGCCGTCGCCGGTCTCTGCGCCACCGGATCCCTGCTGGCCCTCCCGCTTCTCGGCTACGCCGCCAGCAACGCCTCGGCGGCCACCTGCCCCGTCGGCGGTGAGCAGTCGGTGGACAGTGCGGCCGTCGCCAAGCAGGTGAAGGCGATTCTGAACGGGGGCGAAAAGGACTCGGTGTCCGTGCCGGGTATGGACGCGCCCGCCGAGCAGATCCCGCACGCCAAGACCATCCAGGCCACCGGCGTCGCGATGAACGTCCCTCCCCGGGGGCAGGTCGTTGCCCTGGCCACCGCTCTGCAGGAGAGCGGCCTGCGGAACTTGAACTACGGCGACCGTGACTCGTTGGGGCTTTTCCAGCAGCGCCCGTCCCAGGGCTGGGGCTCGGCGACCGAGGTCCTCGACCCGGTCCACGCGAGCACCAAGTTCTACGAGGGGCTCAAGAAGGTCTCGGGCTGGGAATCCCTGTCCGTGACCCAGGCCGCCCAGGCAGTGCAGCTGAGCGGTTTCCCCGAGGCGTACGCGAAGTGGGAGCCGCTGGCGACCGCTCTGCAGCGCGCGATCGAGCCGCTGCTCGCGAAGGGCGACGATGCGTCGTCCGTTCCTTCCGGCCCCGGTGGAGTTCCGGCCGCTGCGGGGGGCTGTACGACCGGTGCGGACGGGACCGACTTCGGCACCATCCCGCCCGGATCGGTACCCGACGAGTACCAGATCCCGGCGGACGCTCCGGCCAAGGTCCAGACGGCGATCCGCTGGGCTCTAGGCCAGCTCGACACCCCGTACCAGTGGGGTGGGAGCTGCGCCGACTCGCACGGCAAGGACCCGATGGGCCGGTGCGACTGCTCGTCCTTGATGCAGGGCGCCTACAAGGCCGCCGGGGTCTCGCTCACGCGGACGACCTACACGCAGGTCAAGGAAGGCAAGCCGGTAGCGGTCGGCTCCGTACGGGCGGGGGACCTCCTGTTCACCGAGGGGTCCGCCGCCACGCCGGAGCACGTCGGCATGGCGATTGGCCACGGGCTAATCGTGCACGCGCCGAAGACCGGTGACATCGTGCGCATCACGACCCTCGCCTCCTGGAAGCCGCAGATCCTCGCGGCCCGCCGCGTCGTCTGACCCGGCCTCTCCCTCCCCTCTTCTTCTCCTTTCGCGTCGTCGCTCCACCTCTCAGGCTTCGGCGTGCACTAAATCAAACTGGAGTTCGCTATGTATCTGGCCGACAAGGTCATCCAGCTCGCCTACGACCCCGGCATCAAGCCGAACGAGGGCGGACTTCCCGGCCTGTCCGTCCTCAAGCAGGTGATGGGCTCCATCAACTTGTTCGGGCTCGTGGCCATCGTCGGCGCGCTCGCCGTCAGTGCGGGCGTCTGGGCCTGGGGCCATCACAGCGGTGGACACCAGGCGGAGGCGAACGGGAAGAAGGGCGTGCTGGTCAGCTCTGGAGCGGCCCTCCTGCTCGGGGCGGCGAATGGGATCGTCGCCTTCTTCAGCACGTTGGGAACGCAGGTCCGCTGATGCCTGCCCACTCCTCCAACCCCGGCGACGCATCTCGCGTGCGCCGCCGGGCGCTGCTCGGCACCGCCGTCCTAGTGGTGCTCGTCGCCCTCGCCGGCCTGCTCGCCTTCCTCACACGCGACGCCAGGGGCCCCTCCACGCCCGCACCACACAGCAGTTCGGCGACACCGCGTCCTTCCGGCGCGGCACCGTCGGCCTCGCCGCCTCCGCAGGAGAATCACCGGGCTCTGCCTCGCCCGCCGAAGACGCACGACCCGATCGCCTACGGGAAGGCGGCGGCAGCGGCGCTGTGGTCGTACGACACCCGGGCCTACTCCCAGCAGGCGCTGCTGTCCGCGCTGCGCGGGTGGATGACCGGAGAGAAGAAGTACGTCGACACCGCCTCGGTCGCCAAGCTCGTCCCGTCGCCCGTGCTCTGGGAGCAGATGGCGGACAACGGTCAGCGCGCCAAGGGGGTTGTGAACGAGGGGCACTTCCCCGACTCGTTCACCCGGGCTCTCCAGGACGACCCCGGAGCGATTACGCAGACCTACCTGTACGCCGTGACGGTCTCCGGCAAGCAATCGATTGCGTGGAAGGGCTCCCCGGCCGGAGGCGCGGAGAGCCGCGTCACCACCCTCGCGGTCCAGTGCCGCCCCTCCTCTCCCTGCACGCTGGCCGGTGTTCTGCCGGCCGTCGCGCCCTGACCCCACCCTCAGAAAGGAGGTATCGCCATGGGAGTCTGCGACTTTCCGCTGATGGACAAGGTCTGCGGAGCCGTCGATTTCGCCAGCAACCCGGCCGGGGCCGTCACCGACGGCATCGGGGCGTGGATCGCGAAGTCCGCGGGCGAACTCGCCGCGAGCGCGGCGGATCTCGCCGCCGACGCCGTGAACTCGACCACCGCGATCGACCTCAACGCGCAGTGGTTCAGGACCAACTACGAGCTATTGCTTCCGATCGGCCTCGCGCTCACCGTCGGCTTCTTCTGCATCGCCTTGGTGTCCGCCGCCTGGAGGCGGGACGAGCGCGCCCTGGCGCAGGCTGCGGTCGGCACGATGACCGGGGTCCTGTTCAGCTTCTGCGCCGTCGCCTTCACATCCGTCGCGATCACGGTCGTCGACGTGCTGTCCGACGGCCTGTTCCAAGCCGCGAACACCTCGGTGGACGACGCCATCCGCCGCATCATCAACGTGCAGCAACTCGGAGCGATGTACGGCCTGGGCTGGGGCGTCCCGTCCTTGGTCGCCTTCGGCTGTGCCATCGGCGCATTCATGTACTGGTGCGTCATGGTTGCGCGGAAGGTCGGCGTGCTGATCCTCGTCTCCCTGGCAGTCTTCGCCGGGGCGGGCGGCGGCTGGGAGGTTGCGAAGCGCTGGCGTCGCGGCTGGATCGAGGCCACCGCAACGCTCGTCGTCTCCAAGCTCCTGATGACCGTGGTCTTCCTCATCGGCGTCTCGGCGATGGGCAAGGCCGATTCGCAGGACGGCATGGCCGCTCTCTCCGACGCACTGGCCGGACTCGTCGTCATGATCTTGGTGTTGCTCTGCCCCTACGCGACGTACAAGTTCATTCACTGGGCCAGCGACGGCGGCGGCAACGACGATCTGCACCGCACCGGCGTCGCCGGAGTGGCGGTTGCCGCAGGCGCCGCGAAGACGGCCGGCACCCTCGCGATGCAGGCCGGCACCGGCACCCCCGCCCCGCAGGGGCCCAGCGAGGTTCCCGGCGCGGGGAGCGACGGTGTCACCTCCGGCATCAACCCCACCGGCGGGAACCTGAGCAAGGAGGGCATCGACTCCGGACCGCCGAAGGCACGGACGAACTTCCGGTACGGCGAAGACCCGGACGCCACCGGTGACAAGGGACGAGCCCTCATCCAGCGGCCCGGCATCCCACCGCTGATCAACCGCCCCGGCGGCACCGAAGCCGCCGAAGGCGAGGACGGCTCCGCAGCCCAGCCCGCTGCAGTGCCGATTCCGGGCGGGAGGATGCCGCGCGTCGGCTCGGCGTCCCCGGGCGGCCCCGGGTCTCCGCCCCCGACCGGCACCGGTCCATCGCCCACCGGGTCCGACACGAACTGGGTCTTCCCGACCCGGCCGCCGTCCGGATCCTGACCCGCCACGAGTACGGGGGCGGGCTGCCACCCAGCAGTCCGCCCCCGCCTCCCCCGATCGCCACCGAAGGAGCCCTGCCATGTCGTCCAGAAGAGCGCCGCGCCCTCCGCCCTGCCGCACTCGCACCCACTGTCTGGACCCGCCATGTCTGCCCGATCCCAGGCCGAAACCGTCACGGCCACCGTCAAGTTCCCGCACCGCAGTCGCCGAGGCGTACTGCTCGGCCTGACCGTCCCCCAGCTCATCGTCGCCGGGCTCACCGGGCTGCTGCTACTCGCCGTGATCATGACCCGTGGCGTCGTCGGCGCGCTCCAACTCATCCCGCTGTGGAGCGCCATCGCCCTGCTCGTGTTCGTCCGCAAGCGCGGTCGGTCCCTGGCCGACTGGACGCCGATCGTCCTCCGGTACGCGCTGCGCCGGATGCGGGGCCAGTTGATCTGGCTCGCCCGCCCGTCCCGACGTCCCGTACGCGAGGGGCACCTCAATCTGCCGGGCACCTCCGCGAGCCTGCGTGTCGTCACCGCGCCCGACCGGCGGTACGGCGCCGTGCACGACCCCCACACCGGTTCGCTGACCGCCGTCGTCAAGGTCTCCTCCCGCGCCTACGCGCTCCTGGACCCGGGCATGCAGAACGCGAACGTCGCCGGGTGGGGCCGGGCGCTCGCCGCGCTCGCCCGTACCGGGCACGTCGCCCGCATCCAGGTCGTTGAGCGTACGGTCCCCGACAGCGGGGACGCCCTTCGCCGGTACTGGGAGGAACACGGCCGGCCCGACACCCCGCTCGCGGGTGCGATCTACACCGAGCTGATCCAGAGCGCGGGCCCCGCCGCCGCGCCGCACGAGGCGTACGTCGCCATCAGCCTGGACGCCAAGGCCGCGCGGCGGCTGATCAACCGGGCTGGCGGCGGTCTCACCGGCAGCTTCAGCGTTCTGGCCCAGCTGACGTCGACCTTCGAACAGGCCGCGCGGACCGCCGGTCTCAACCCCACCGGCTGGCTCACTGCTCGTGAGATAGCGGCCGTCGTGCGCACGGCTTACGACCCCAAGGCCCTTCCCGCGCTGGACCGCTGGTCCGCCTCCGGCCGGCCCGAGGCCGAGCCCGCTGCCGCCGGCCCGGTCGTGGTCGTGGAGAAGGGCGACCACATCGTCTCCGACTCCGCGTTCCACTCCACCTACTGGGTGGAGAACTGGCCCCGCACCGCCGTCGGAGCCGGGTTCCTGCACCAGCTCCTGTTCACGGCGGGCGTTCGCCGCACTCTCTCGCTCGCCTACGAGCCGGTGAGCGTGGACGCTGCCCTGCGCGATATCCAGCGCAAGAAGGCGAGCGTGGTCGCGGACGCCGCCGAGCGCGCGCGGCGTGGCCAGGTGGAATCCGAGGCGGACGCGATCGAGTACCAGGACATCCAGGCGCGTGAGCGTCAGCTCATCGCCGGTCATGCGGATGTGGCTCTGACGGGTCTGCTGACCGTATCCGCCGACTCCGAAGAGGAGCTGCGTACCGACTGCGCGGTGGTGGAAACCGCGGCGGTCGGTGCCGGACTCGACCTGCGTCCGCTCACCTGGCAGCAGGCCAGCGCCTTCACCGCTGCTGCGATGCCGCTCGCGCTCGCGGCCTGACGCCCGCACCTTCACCGCGTCCGGAAAGAGCACCCTCATGTCCCGCACCACTTCCCCGTCCGCGCAGGACTTCGTACCCTTCGCCACCGCCGCGCTCGACTTCCACCGAGCGCTCAACCTCCCCGCCGGCCCGCTCGTCGCGTCCCGGGAGGAGTTGGACGCCCTGCACGCCCACCTCGTCTCCCTGCACGGGCTGCTCGACGCGCACACCTCACGCACCGGTCCCCTCGTACCGGTCGAAGGCGATCACCTCCACGGTGCGCGCACCCGCATCTGGCAGGCCGCCGACCACATCCACCGCGCCTACCACGCTTCCCCCCGGCCCGGCTCCGGCGACCTTCCCACCCGGGAAGCGTGCCGCCCCGGCCTGCCCGAAGGCGCTCCGGAACTCACCATCTGCCAGCGCCACCAGCGCACCGCCCGCCTGGTACGGCGCCACTCCACCCCCGCTGACCTGCGCGCGCCGTTCACCGGCCTGATCCGCCACTGACCACTCGCCCTCTGGAGAAACGCTCATGCCTAGGACCCGCGCCAGCGCCTCCCACCTGTTCGTCCCCCGCAAGGCGTCGCGCGCCCAACAGCGCGCAGCTCGCGCCGGGTTCGCCGCCGCCCGCCGCCAGGCACAACTGGCCGGGGCACCGCCCAAGCACCGCAAGGAGGCCGCCCTCGACCCGGAGCTGCGGCCGGTCTACCCGGCGTCCGGACGCCCCGGACCTGCCTCGGCGCGCGGCGGCAAGCTGCGGCTGCCCGCTCACCGGATGACGACCGCCACGGTCAGCGGGGCCTATCCGTTCCTTGCCGAGGGCGGTCTCGGCTCGTCCGGGATCTTCATCGGCAGGGACGTGCACGCGGAGGCCACGTTCTGTTACGACCCTTTCGCCCTGTACACCAGCGGGCGGATCGAGGGCTTCACCAACCCCAACGCCGTGCTCGCGGGAATCATCGGCATGGGAAAGTCGGCGCTGGCGAAGTCGATCGCGACGCGGGCCGTCGCCCACGGGTACAAGATCTATGTGCCCAGCGACCCGAAGGGTGAATGGTCGAACGTGGCGCAGGCTCTCGGCGGCCACACCATCGCCCTGGGACCGGGGCTCCCCGGACGTCTTAATCCTCTGGATGCCCCGGCGCGGCCCGCGTCGGTGACCGAAGAGGACTGGTCCGCCGAAGTACGCAAACGGCGTCTCGCGCTGCTGGCCAGTCTTGCCCGCACCGTGCTGAACCGCGATCTGCTGCCGATGGAGCACACGGCTCTCGACCTCGGCCTGGACCTGGTCGTCGCCGAGGCCAAGGTCCGCGGCACGGTGCCGCTCCTCGGCGACATCGCCGATGTCATGGGCTCGCCGGACCGCCTCGACCGCGGCTTCGTCAGCCCAGCCGGCGGGATGGGTCACGCAGCTCAGGACCTTGCCCACGCCCTGCGTCGGCTCGTGCACGGCGACCTCAGCGGGATGTTCGACGCCCCCTCGACCGTCGCCTTCGACCCGACGACGCCGATGCTCTCGATCGACCTCTCCCGGCTCGGTAACTCAGGCGACGACACCGGCCTGGTGCTGGCGATGACCTGCGCCAGCGCATGGATGGAGTCCGCTCTCGCAGACCCTGCCGGCGGACGACGCTGGGTGATCTACGACGAAGGATGGCGCGTCCTGAAGCACATCGCGCTGCTGGAACGGATGCAGAGCCAGTGGAAGCTCAGCCGAGGGCTCGGCATCGCGAACTTGCTGGTCATACACAGGCTTTCCGACCTGCTCAGCGCGGGCGACGCCGGATCGCGCGGCCGGGTACTGGCCGAGGGGCTCCTCGCGGACTGCAGCACACGCATCATCTACCGGCAGGAGAGCGATCAACTGGCGGCAGCGGCATCGCTGCTGGGGCTGACCGGAGTGGAGACCCAGGCCGTCTCCTCCCTTACCAAGGGCAGGGGCCTGTGGAAGGTCGCCGGACGAAGCTTCGTCACCCAACACCTCCTCCACCCTTCCGAACGCGAACTCTTCGACACTGACGCCCGCATGGCCGCCTAAGCCCGTGGGTTCGTCATTTCTGAAGCGTCAAGTGGGAGGAACCCAGGGGGTGGATGGTCCGTGTCGAGGCACCTGCTCATATGTCATCGATGGGCTTGTCTTCGACGGCATGGTTTGGCCCCATCAGAACGGTTTCAGGTGGCCCCAGTTTTGGGCTATTTGGGTGATCGGCTCAAGCAGTGTCACGGAGGAACGGTTTGGGCTGGCCCCACCCCTCTCGTCAGACTGCCAGCCTCGTGGGTACGGCATCTGCCCGCCCGTAGGCGAGCACTTTGGCAAGGATCTCGCGGAACCGGGCCACGTCTTCGGCCGGCGCCTCCAGGACGGCCTCGATCTCACCGTCGTCCAGCCGAAGGCTGTCCAGCGCCTCGGGATCCAGCGAGATGCGGAGGACGTCGCCGTCCAGGACGGCCTCGCGCACGCATCCATAGGCCGTGCCCTGATCTGCGGTGACGAGACAGTGCGTGTCCAATCCCAGCGCGACTTCCTGGTCGTCGGGCTCCTCCTCACCCGCCATGAACATCATGATGAAGCCGCTGCCGTCCTCGCCCTCCGCGAGAGCGGCTTCGGTGAAGTAGCCGTCAGGATCGATCTCCGTGGTGGCGACGCGAGCGGTGAATCGGTACGTCATGACGAAGTTGTATCAAGGCGGTCGGACAGGGCTTCCAGGAGGGGCGTCGAGGTCATCACAGCCAAGGTGGGGCCACTCCAAACCGTTCTTCAGCAGGGGCCCGACGACACCGTCGCAGCGGGGCCAAAAGAGACCGTCCTAGACGAAGGGCTGGACCGCAGCTCGGCGCGGCATTGTCAGCGGCCGGGGGGACACTGGCGCCATGAATACCCCCTCGTTCACCTCATCCGGTTCAGCCGAGACTCCCCCCACCTGGGTCGAGTCGATGGGCGGCCCTCTGATAGCCATCCCCGTTTCCGGACTGGTTGGGTGGGGCGGCTGCACGATGTCGGGGATGGTCATCAGCGACGGGGCTGTCGCGGACGACTACGACCGTGCCTGCGAGGTCGATGGTCTGGCTGGAGTGGTTGGTGTTGGTGGGCAGGGTGTGCTCGGGCTCGTGCTGGCGGACGAACCTGCCATGACCTGCTATCTGCCGGAACACCAAGCGTTCGTCCGCTGGCTTGGAGCGAACTCCGAGGCCGATCTGATTGCCGCGGCCCAGGCTGTCCTCACGGACCCTGCTGTCGAGTGGGAGGAGTGTGGCGTCTGGGAGACGGACGGGCCGGCGGTACTGATGGACTCCGCCACCGATGGAGCCGAGTTGGACGTCGAGTACCCCGGTGGAGGGATGCCGGATCAGGCCCCGGTTTCGATACCGCCTGGTCGCTGGACGGTCCGCGCGGTCCACACCTCGGTAGGCGAGGAAACGTCAGTGGGCCTGGTCCAGCTTCTTCCGGCCTCCGTCTAGCGGCTTCGGAAGTACTGACCGCAGCAGATCAGGCAACGCTTCTTGGATCAGCTCGGACTCGTCCGGTCCTCGCTTCGCGGGTCGACAACTGGCTGACCGGTCAGGTCGAGGGCATCCAGTCCGGTGGTGTAGCGCATGGCGCCTGCGACGGTGAGCCCGAAGAGATCGCAGATGCGTCGTACGTCGCCGCAGCGGGTCGTGGAGATCCTCGACACGACGGCCGAGTGGTGGGAAGGGTTCGGCGAACCAGCCGATCACCGCTACGCACAGCGTCTGCGTACCATCGCTGAGAGCCTCGACTCCTACGCGATCGAGCTGCGCGCGATACGCGGCGATCTGGCCGACCGCCATGCCGTGCACCCCAGGAAGAACCGGGTCCGCGAGAACCAGGTCGCTGCGTCGACGCCTGCGCCACCACGGGTACGTGCTGCTCTCGCGCCCTCGCCGACGGCTGCGCAGCGTTGTGCTTCCTCGGCGCTCCCTGCCACGGCGGCGGGCGTTCGTCCCGTACCTCCGGCCCGCTCCTCGTCCGCCCCCGGTCGCTGATCGCCCCCCCCTTCTCGGAGTCCTACGTGCCTCGTACCACCAGAACCATCCCGGACCTGGCCCCTGCCCTGCACGCCCACACCGGATGGATCAGCCATGCCCACCCATTACCAATCACTTCCCGATGTCGCCTTCGGTCACCACCCTGACCACGGCATCGTCGCCGCGAACCCGAAGCAACTCGTCTCCACCGCGTGGATGTTGGCTCGGTTCGACTTCCACCCCGTACCGGACCAGCCGACGCTGTACGCACTGGCTGATCAACAGCGTGACGGACCGGGGCGTACCTCCCGGGCAGTCGCGCTGCTGCGCGAGGCCGGCTACCAGGTCGACGTGGACGCCGCATACGACCCCTCGCTGGCCTCCCGTGCGAATTCCACCCGTGACCGGGCCCCGCGCACAGATCCCGAGGTGGCGTTCGCCGAGCATCCGCAGCTCGGCATCGTTGCGGCCACCAGCGACCACTCCTCGGCGCTCGGCGGCCAGCTCATCCTGGAGGAGCACGGCTGGCGGCTGGACCCGAATCTGGACATCTACACGCTGCCCGTCACCGCCGACCGCACCGAGTCCGTGCAGAAGGTCGCCAGCGCCACGGTGGCGATGCAGCGGTCCGGTCTCCAGGTCGCTGTTCATCCCCGCCTCGCCAACGACGCGGCGCCGCGCCGCGCTCCCGCGCCCACGAGCGCCGAGCGCCTCCTCCCCGGTCAGGGTGCCACGCCCAACAAATCTCGCAACGCCGCCGCGCTCGCAGCGAGCCCAGCGCGCTCGGGCCTCCGGGACAAGGCGCCGACTCCCGCCGCCGCTGCCTCCGGAGCTTCGGGTCGCCCCGTCGACCCGCGCATCGCGTTCTCCCGAGATCGCTAACTCACCTTCCATAAGGAGCAGTTCTCATGGCCGTGAAGACCATCTGGCCCAACACCCACTCGTGCGGCCACCACACCGAGCGCGACCTGTCCGGCCGGGCAGCCGATCGCCGCGCGGGCTTCGCCGAATGGCTCGCCAAGCAGGAGTGCACGGACTGCTGGCGGGCCGCCAAGGAGGGGGACGAGCAGGACAAGGCGGCCTGGCTGGAGACCAAGCGAGCCGAAGAGCAGGCCGAGTCGGAAGCCTGGTCGGAGCAGTACCGGATGCCTCCGCTGGAGGGGACCGAGCGGGCCGTCGCCTGGGGCGTGCGCTGTCGTCACCAGGTCCTCGCCGCTGCCTACACCGCCCTGGTACTCGAAGGGGAAACCGATGAGAGGGAGTGGGAGGCGATCGAGGAGGCCGCGCGCTTCGTCACTCGCGCCGGTTGGTGGATCGACCAGCGCTCCTCCGAGCCCGGAGACCTCGCCGAGCTGCTCCAGGCCGCCAGCGAGGCGGACCGGCCGACGGAGAACCCTCACTTCTGACGGCCCCGCCACCGCTCCTCGCCACGTACCAGCGGAAGCCGGGCGCACTCGAACGTGTCGCCTCACGTGGCCCCGACGCTCGGGATAGGCGGCGGCATTTACCAGCGAACTCCGGCCGGTCCAAATCGCGGATTCTGCGGATCCTCTTCGTCTGACGGACCGAACGCCCGGCTCGTGTCCACTACTCCTTCGAGGTAGACGCCGTGATCGCTCACCTGCAGCGTGCCAGCAACACCGTGGGGCTGCTCTCGTACCTGTACGGTCCCGGCGAACGTGGCGACCACGTCAGCCCTCGGCTGATCGCGGGCGAAGGCCACGGAGCCCCGATCGAACTGCTTGCCGAGCCCGGCTCGCTGCCCTACTTGGCGCACGCCCTCGACGCACCCGTCGAACGGCTCGGTACTCGTGTACCCGCGCAGCCGACGTGGATCTGCTCGGTTCGCTCCGATCCTCGGCAGCCGGACCTCACCGACTCGCAGTGGGCCGCTGTCGCCCGGCGGTTGGTGGACGTCACCGGGATCGCTCCGGAAGGTGATCCGGATGCCTGTCGGTGGATCGCCGTACGTAACCGGCCACGGCAGGTGCACGTCGTGGCCACCATCGCTCGCGAGGACGGAAGCCTGCACAACGGTTATCGCGACGCCTTCCGTCTGCAATCCGCGTGCCATCTTCTCGCCGCCAAGCTGGGCCACCTGCCCATCGCTCCGCAATCGACGCCCCGCACCCAGGAGACCCGCATGCCTTCTCCCTCCATCACCATCACCGCCGAGCCCAGCGGCAGCGTCTCGGCCAAGGGCGCCAGCGACGACCTGTCCGCCACGCTCCTCAAGCACGCCGGCTTCCAGCAGATCGACGACTGGAACGGCCGACGTCACCGCCTCCCCACCACTACCCCGACCGATGACCGGGCGGCCATCGCCACCCACGCTGCCGAGATGCTCCGCGCCGCTCGCTACGGTGTCGACCTCGACCCTGCCCTGGACACCACCAAGGCGTTCACCTCGGCGAATCCGCTCGGGCCCTACGCCGCCGGGGCGGAACTCCTCCGGCTCACCGAACAGATCAGGTCTGCCGAGACCGGCGCCGACCTGAAGCAGGCTCTTGACCACCTCCTTGATCCCGAGCACGGCGCGCTGGAGCGCATCCGGGAGGCGCTGGAGGCGGCAGGGGAGCAGATCACCGATCTCGACGATGAGGCGTTCCAGCTCGCCGACCGGTTCGGCTTCGCCGAGGACTTCGTCCACTCGGCCATGTCGGAACTCGTGGATTCGGACGACGAGTTGCTCGGTGTCGGCCGTCCGCAACAGCCCTCGGACCAGGCGCAGACGCGCTCTCGATGGCTCCCCCAATTCCGGGGCGCCGCCGTCGCCGCTTCACCTGCAGCGGCCAAGGCTCAGGTCTCCGCGTCTCCCGACTCTCGATCGACGCAGCCCAGCGCGGCTGGCATCCCGCCGCGCGCGCCAGGCCCTCGACTGTGACTCAGGTCGTCCTGGCCGGCGTCGAGACCAGTGCCCCGGCGCCCGCCACGCCGCCCCCGTCCATTGCACGGCCTGCCGGCCACCAGCGCTGAGACGTTCCCCTCCGGCCGTCAAGGAGCAGACCCGTGAACGACACGAGAGCCGAGCGCGCCCCGCCGTCGCCCGCTCGCACCCTCAAGGAACCGCCGTGCCCCCACGTACCAGTGCGCCCTCGACCACCACTGGGTCGGACGCGCTCCTCTACCTCCTCTTCGGCGTCCTCGGCGCCGCCATATCCTTCGGCTCCCTCGCCTGGCTGACCGGCAACGTCACCAACTCCCTTGTCGGCAGCGGACCGTGGATCCCGTTCCGCGCGACGGACGCCCTGCTGCACCCCGAGATGCTGTGGCCGACCCTGAGCACCACAGCGCTGCTGGTCGGCGTGCGCCTCGTCCCCGGCCTGATCACTCTGGCCCTGGCCACCACCGGCCTCGTGCTGTGGATGCGCTGGCGCTCCGGCTCCAGGACCGGCCTCGCCCGCAAGGGCGAGCTGGCACCGCTGCTGGACAAGGAGAGCACCGCGAAGGCGAAGAGTCTCCGGCCCTCCCTCAGCGACCGGGAGCGTAAAAGAGGTCGCGCCCGCCGACCGCGGCATCCTGCTCGGCACCCTCGACCCCGGTCGCGCCGAGGTCCGGGCCTCCTGGGAGGACGTGATCGTCGCGATCATGGCCCCGCGCAGCGGGAAGACGTCCGGACTGGCGATCCCCGCGATTCTCTCGGCTCCCGGCCCGGTCCTGCTCACCAGTAACAAGGCCGCGAACGACGCCTTCACCGCGACGGTGGACGCCCGCGCCGAGGTCGGCACGGTCTGGGTCCTCGATCCGCAGCAGATCGCTCACCATCCGCGCGAGATGTGGTGGGACATCCTGGCCGACGCCCGCGACCTGGCTGGGGCGAAACGCTTGGCCGGGCACTTCGTCTCCGCGAGCGTGGACGAGTCGTCGGGCTCCGACTTCTGGTCCACCGCCGCGAGCAACACCCTCGGCGCGCTGTTCCTGGCCGCCGCCAGCCACCGGCGGCCGATCACCGACGTCCTGGCCTGGCTCGCCACCCCGGCCGACCGCACCCCGGTGGACCTGCTCACCGACGCCGGCCACGACGCGGTCGCCGCCCAGCTCCAGGGCACCGTCTCCGGCGCAACCGAAACCCGCGATGGCATCTTTGAGACCGCGAGGCAGTACGCGAGCTGCCTGCTCGACCCCGACGTCGCCGCCTGGGTCACCCCGAACGAGGACCTCCCCGAGTTCAAGCCCTTCGCCTTCGCCACGTCTCGCGACACGCTGTACCTCCTCAGCAAGGACGGCGGCGGCAGCGCGAGCGCGATCATCGCGGCGGCGGCCGACGCCGTCATGCGCGCGGCGGTCATCGTCGCCGAGCGCTCCGGCGGGCGACTCGACCCGCCTGCTCTGTGCGTGCTCGACGAGGCCGCGAACGTCTGCCGTATATCCGATCTCCCGGATCTCTACAGCCACTTGGGCAGCCGGGGCGTGATCCCGATGACGATCTTGCAGAGTTATCGGCAGGGCCAGCTGTGCTGGGGCGAGGCCGGGATGGACGCCCTGTACTCCGCCGCCACCGTCAAGATCATCGGTTCGGGCATTGATGACGCCGACTTCGCCGACCGTCTCAGCCGGCAGGTCGGTGACCACGACGTCCAGACCACCTCGGTGTCGACCAGCGAGGGTGGCAAGTCCACCTCGGTGAGCATGCGCACCGAGCGGATCCTGCCGCCCGACGCGATCCGCGCCCTCCCGAAGGGCAAGGTGCTGCTGCTGGCCACCGGGATCCGGGTCGCCATGCTCAACCTCAAGCCCTGGTACAAGGAGCCCTCCGCCAAGGTCGTCGGGCCGGCCTCCGCCCGTGCTACGAAGGCGATCACCGAGCGAGCCCTCGCCAAGGCCATCGGCCACGACGACTTCGAGCTGTCGGCATGATCGCCCCCGTCCCCGAGGCGCTGCTGCATCGCAGCCGGCGGCCTCTGGATCAGGCACCGATCGACCGGGGCACTGTCCACGAGCGGTCGGGGCGACGGTCGACGTCTTCGACGCCGTCGCGGACGCCACCCCGGAGAACGGCAAGCCGGACCGCTGTTCCCTGCCGATCCGGCGCCCTCGTCCAGGCAGTCGGGCGCCCCCCACCTCTCCGCGTTCAGGAGTCCCATCGTGTCCCCGCGCAGTAACTCATCCTCCGTGCCCTTCTCCGTGCCTCGCTCCGGACGGCTCGCCGGGTCGCCGGCCGTACGGCGTGACGGCAAGTGGTGCCTAGTCGTCGGTTCGGGTTCGGTCATCGCTACCGATCCGGCCTTCACCAGCGAACTGGACCGCTTCGCCGCGTTGATGGCCGCCGCCAACCAGTCGGTCGCCGTACTGCGCACCGCGCCGGGCGATCCGCCGGCTTCTCGTAGCCGAGGGCGACGATGAACCCGCTGTTGCGGGCGGAGCAGGCAGTCCTCGGCTCGGTACTGCTCGACCCGAACCAGCTCGCGCACCTGGACTGGCTCGCGCCCGATCACTTCGACCGTCCGGTTCACCGGGCGCTGTTCGCCGCGCTGCGGAAGCTCCGAAACGACGGTCACCCGGCGGCAGCGGCTGATGGACCGGTGCCTCTGTCGTGGGTGACCGACTCCGTCGTCGAGGCAGACCGTCATGTCCGAGGGGTGACCGCGGTGTACGCCCACACTCTGGTCTCGGCCTGCCCGCGTCCCGAGCATGCTCCGGTGTACGGCCGCATGGTGCTGGAGGGGGCGATCCACCGGACCGTTGCCGAGCACGCGATCCGTCTCCACCAGGCGGCTCGGGCCGACGTCCTGCGGGGAGAGGTCGAGGGTGCGCTGCGGTCGGCGGATGTCCTGGCCGGGGTGCTCACCGATCTCGCGCGGCGCTGGGGTACCGAACCGCGTCCGGTCGCGCCGCCCGCCCCGCCGACCACCGTTCCGACCACGCCGACGGTTCAGGCCGACCAGGTTGCCGAGGACGAGCGTTTCCTGCTCGCCGTCCTCGCCGAGCAGCCGAAGGGCATGGAGGAGGTGGTGGGCTGGTTGCGGCCGGGGGACTTCGCCGACCCGGGCAACGGGCGGCTCTACCGGTGTCTCGGTGCCCTGCACCACCGGGGCGAGCCCATCGACCGGATCACCCTGCTCTGGGAAGCCCAGCGGCGGGGCCTCCTGGCGGACGGCACGATGTCGGGCGAGCACCTGACCGCGATCTGCGACGGCGTAGGCCCCGGCAGCGCGGAATGGCTGGGTGAACGGGTCATGCGGTCCTCCGTGACCCGCACCGCAGCCGCTTCCGCGCGCGCCGTCCGAGCCTTGGCCCAGGACGAGGCCCTGGGCCCCGGGCCACTGATCAACCACGCGCTCTACGTACTCGGTCCGCTCGACGAGGTGCGCACCCGCTGGCAGTTGGCGACCGGCGACCCGCCTCCGGCGCCGAAGACCCCAGCTTCTTCGGACAACGTGCCTCGCCCCGCCCAGGTGGAGGCCGCCCTCGCCCGCAGCTCACCGAGCCTCCCCTCGCCACCCTCGGCACTCTCCCGAGGTGCGCCCAGGTCCGCCGCCGTACGACCACGGTCCCTCGGCCCCAGCTGAAGCCTTCCCCACGTCACTCCTTCTCCACTGGAACTCACCGTGAACACCACCCCCGTATCCGACGCCCGCGCCCTGCGCACCGCAGCCGAGAACTTCGACGCCCTACGCGGCAAGCTCCCCTTCCCCGGAGATCCTCACCGCGGACCGGACAGCGTGTCGGTCGCCAAGCAGATCTCGGAACTCGGTAAGAGGATCACTGCCCTGGGCGACGAGATCCTCATCCGCACCGTGTCTCCGGACCTGGACGCCCACACGGCCAGGGTCATCAGCGACTTCGCCGCCGCTGTAGAACCCGCCGGGGAGGTGGCATCCGCGCTCGGCTCGGTGGCCCACCAGCTCTCCTTCCTGGAGCGAACCGAGCACATGCGCGACCAGCCCGACGCGATGGATGCGCGCGAATCGGCCACGCTGGTGATAGGTGACGCGCTCGGTCTGGCGGACGCATCCCTCCGGGACGCCTCCTACTCCCTTTACGCTGCGGCAGCAGCGGCGTCGCCTCCGCCCCGGCAGCTCCGGGCCGCCCTCAGCCGGTCCACAACCGCAGCCCCGCTTCCCGCCGCAGCGCCCTCCACCGTTCCACCGGCTGCTGCTGCCCTGAGCCGGACCACACGGGGGCGGTGACATGCGGACCACCATCGTGCGCCCTCCGCTCATCGGGTCGCTCTGCTCGGGGTACGGGGGGCTGGACCTGGGCGTGCAGTCCGCCCTCGGCGGGACGCTGGCCTGGCACGCCGAGGTTGATCCGAACGCCTCGCGCATCCTGGCCCGCCACTGGCCGGGCATCCCGAATCTGGGCGACATCACGGCCGTCGACTGGTCCCTCGTTCCCCGGGTGTGTGTCCTGACGGCCGGTTTCCCCTGTCAAAGACGTCTCCGTTGCCGGCCGCCGGGCCGGTCTCAACGCCCAGACCCGCTCCGGGCTCTGGCTGCACGTCGCGCGTGCGGTCAAGGCCCTCCGACCCTGCCTGGTTGTGATCGAGAATGTGCGCGGCCTCCTCACCTCCCCCGCCGGTTCCCCTGGCGACGTGGAATTCTGCCCGTGGTGTCTGGGAGACACCGCAGGTCAGCCTCCTCTGCGAGCACTCGGTGCCGTACTCGGATCCCTGGCCGACCTCGGGTACGACGCGAAGTGGCTCGTGCTTCGTGCCTCCGACGTCGGGGCCCCGCACCGCCGAGAACGGACCTTCCTCGCCGCCTGGCCCACCGGAGCCCTTGCTGAAAACGCCGACCAGCAACATCGGCAAGAACGGCGGCTCCCAGCACCCGTCGAAGAGGAAGATCGGCGGCCACGGGCCGAACTTGGCCGACGAGGTCGAGTGGCTCCTACTGCCGACCCCGAAGGCGTCGGACGGGATCAAGGGCTCGCCGAACCAGCGGCACGGCAACGGGGACGTGACCCTGCCCAGTGCGGCAGCGTCGCTGCTGCCCACGCCGAGGGCCAGCGACACGGGGACTCCGGGCCGCCGCCCGGGGAAGGGGTGGCGTCCTCCCCTGTCGGCGGTGGTCCTGCCGCTCTGGACGGAGGAGTCGACGGAGTCCGCGGAGCGGACCGGCGATGGGGGCCGTATGCAGCAGCGATCACCCGATGGGAGATGCTCACCCGTCCCGTCCCCGAGCCCACCGACGCGGCCGGACGACTCCGCGCCGACTTCGTGGAATGGATGCAGGGCCTCGACGACGGCTGGGTCACCGCCACGCCGGGACTCGGACGACCGGCGCAGCTCACCGCGCTCGGCAACGGCGTCGTCCCTCAACAAGCCGCCCGTGCCTTGCAGTTGCTGGCGCCGCCCTTCCCTCGTTGTCCTTGCTGCGCGGGCGGGTAGCGCCCCACTACCGGACTTTTCCGGCCGCGCCAAACCGCGGATTCTCCGGATCCTCTCGGGCATGTCGCCGTCTCACAGATGGAGCACGCCCCGATGTCCGACACCAGCCCGACCACCCCCAGCCCCGAGCCGTTCCGCATCCCCGACGGGGATCTCGACGACCTTGCCAGCACCCTCGCCAAGACCATGGCCGAGGTCAGGCAGCACGGCGCCCTCCTCGACCGCCTCGGCTCCGACCCCGTACCCGTTGCCAGCCAGCACACGGATGACGTTCCGGAAGCCGAGGCGGCCGACGCCGCGCAGGCGGAGGGCCCCGCCTCGGTGTTCATCCTCGCCCTGGGCGGGGAAGCGTACGCCGCCGAACTCACCGCACTCAGCGACTGGGTGAACTACCTCTTCCTCCCCGTCTACGGCCGAGAGATCAGCTCCTCCCGTCCGTGGTGCGCGCGGTGGGACGAACACCCGGAGGCCGTCGCCCGGCTGCACGCGCTCTGGCTCGCGTGGCAGCAGCTCACTGATACCGAGGCCGGCCTGTCCGGCCCCTCGACCTGGCACCGCGACCACCTGGACCAAACCCTGGCGCACCTGCGTGCGCCCGACGGCCCCTTCGCCGCGTGTACGACGAGCCCGACCCGGCCGAACCACCGAGTGCTGGTCACCCCGGCGCCCGAACAGTCGGGAGCGACGGAATGAGCACGGAACTCGACTTTCACCTCGACGATCTTGCACCCGCCGACGCTGACTCCGAGTACGCGGAGCAGCAGTTCTGGTCAGGCGACCTGACGGTCCTGACCGAGCACCACACCGCTCCTCACGGCGCACACTCCTACGTCGTCGCTCACGACGGGTCGGTCACGTGGGGTGTCCCCGGCGAGCCGCAGGTAGCCGCGATCAAGGTGGCGCGGGATCTCAGCCTCAACACGTTCACCATGGAGACGGCCTACCACGCCACGGTCCCCTTCGCCCAGAACTGGTTGATCGAGCACGGCTGCCCACCCGAGCAGATAACCGAAGTAGGCGCCGGATTCTCCACTCCCGCCGACGATCTCACCGTTCGTATCGAGACACAGATCCGGGAGTCAGGCACGCGGTACGAGGTCATCGAGAGCCAGACCTCGGACGACGACCCGTGCGAAGCATGGACGTTGACCCGTGACAGTCAGGCCGCTCAGGCACCTGTTCGCCTCTTCCTCGAAGAGGGGGACTCCAACGCCCACACGTACACGCTGCGCGAGGGCACCTTCCCCGATGAGGAGACCGCTCTCCGCTGGCTGGACGACCGCAGCACCCCGCTGCCGCAGCCACCGGACCACCTCGGTGAAACTGCCGCCCTCCGGACCCGTGCCGCCCTCGCCCGCTCGGCCGGCAGCTCCGAGATACCGAAGACCGCCCCTGGAGCCCACCAGTCCGCGGCAGCCGTACCGGTACAGCGTTCGGTACAGGGGAGGCTGCTGTGAGCGCACGCTTCGCCTTCGCGGCGCATCCCGACGCCATTGAGGATCTGCGGAACCTCCCCGATCGCATCCGTGATCTGGCGCTGCTGGAGCTACAGAACCTGGTCCACGGAAGCAACGACTGCCTACCCCTGAAGGGGCGTCTCGCCGGATACCACAAGGTGTACGTGGATCCGTCCGTCGCCTACCGGATGGTCATCCAGTTCCGCCCGGCCCCGCCCAGCTCGAACCACAAGCGCGAGGTCTACCTCGTTGCCGCCGGAAGCCGGAAGGACTACGCGGTCTACCGCTCCGCTCACCTCCGTACCGGCCCTGAGCGAGGTACCGAGGCGGACTCCCGTACGGCGGCCCGGGTGCAGGCCGCCCGCGCCCGCTCGCCCCTTGCGAACCAGTCGGCGGCTGCTCCGTCGACCTCTCCAGCAGCAGTCCAGTCTCCGGCCGCTGCCTCTCGAAAGGCTCCCCAGCGATGACCCCCGATCACGCCCCGCTCACGCGTGCCGAACTGGCGAGCCTGCTCACCGATGCTGCGCACCGCGTCTCCGGGATCCTCACCGCCGACTATCCGACGGCCGCCAGCCGCTCCTACCTGCATCCCGTACTCGGTGCTCTGTCCGCCGGGCCCCAGGTGATCTGCGAGCTGAACGACCGGCTCGAAGAGTTCGTGGCCGACGATCCGCTCCCCACGACACCGGCAGGTCTCTTCACCCTGGCCTCCTACGCCTCCGCCCTGGGATGGCTCACCGAGTCCCTGGCCGAGCTGACCGCTTCGGTCGACCGGATCTGCACGCGCGTCGGCATACCCACGGAACCACCGGACTCCGCCTTCTCCGCCCCGGCCAGCATGAAGCAGGGCCATGACTTCGACTTCAGTTTCAGCGCGCTGGAGTTGGAGGCGATCCGTACTGCGGCCGACGCCGCCGGTCTCGCGCCGGACGACTACGTCGAGGTGCTCTCCGAGTCCTTGCTCGCTGCCTCCCGGATCACCGACGCCTGCATGGAAATCTCCGGCGGCCTTCTCGAAGACGCCACGTACGTCCTCGACAAGGTGACTGACCACGTCCGGCTCGGCGACGGTCCCGACAGCCTTCCCACCCTGGTCCGCTCCCTGCTCGCCCGGATGGAGACGGCCAAGTGAACCCCTACGACCCGAACACCGAGCCCGGTACGCACTTCGTCGCCGACGCGCTCGGTATCTCGAACGTCAACATGCTCAACACCACGTATCGTCCTGCCGATCCGCTATACCGAGCCTCGACTCGGGTGATCACGTCCGCGTACGAGCTGAACGAGCAGCACGACCGAGTGACGGATGCGGCCAGGGATGCCTTCCCGCTCCTCGAATCCATCGGGCGCGGCGAACTCGGCAGGGCCCGCACTTCGTACGCGTTCCTGCGGACATCGATCCCGACGCTCGGAGAACTCCTCACCAAGCAGGATCGGGCCTACGACCAGCTCATCGAGGCCGTCTCCGCGTACCAGCGCCTTCTCCCCGATCCGGATACCGAGCCCTCGGCGACGAAGACCCACGAAGAGAACCGGGAACAGCGTGCCGGCCGGGACGACGACTGGGCGATAGAGGTGAAGCGCCAGCTCAGGGCTCTCGAAGTGGTCGAACTTGGCGATCTACGCCTGTGCCGAACCGCGCTCGGCGAGGAGCCCTTCCTCTCTGACGGGACGGGCCGACGTCCCCAGGTGCTGCCCTCGACCGTCCGGCGGATGATCGCCGACGGGCTACTGCACCAGGACACCAGCGAGAGCCCGTACCGGCTGGGGCAACTCCTCTCGCTCACGTCCCGCGGCGAGGCCGCTCTTGGTGCGGCTCGTACGGCGACGTCGCGTGTGGCCGCTGCCCTCGGCCGCAGCGGTGCCCCGGCGAACCTTGGCCGCCCTGCCCACCCAGCTGCAGCCCCCTCCGCCGGTATCTCCGGCACGGCTTCCCACCCCCGCTCCCGATGACCCCTACCGGAGAGAACGCACTCATGCCCAGCCCCACGCAGCCCCCCGCCTTCTCCTTCGACTCGGTCGACCCTCAGCGCATCGACCACGCGATTGCCCGGATCGGGCCGAAGTGGACCACCTGGTCCACGATGATCCTCGCCCAGGAAAACCGCCCCATGCGGGTGCGCGAGATCTCCGCCCAGCTCCCCTTCGTCGGCGAGCAGTCAGTAAGCCAGCGGCTGATGTACATGCAGGCCGACGGCTTGATCACCCGTTCCGATGTCCGTCGTAGGGGCACCTACCAGCTCAGCGCGCTCGGCGAGTCGCTCGCCCCCGTGCACCGCACCTTGTCGGACTGGTCCCGGGCCCACCTGCCGCTCCAGACGATGGCCGAAGCCGAACGCGTCGAGGACGCTCTGGGCCGTCTAAACCTTCGGCACACGACCGGCGTTATCCAGGCCCTCGGCACTAACGGCCCTCTGCGGTTCAGTCACATCGCCGAGGAGGTCGGCGTGGACCGCCCCTCCGCCCGGCAACGGCTTCTGCGGATGCAGGCCGACGGCCTGGTCGGACGCGCCGGTTCGCACCACGGCGCCCCCTACGTCCTGACCGATGCCGGCCAGTCGCTGGGGGCCGTCTACGCAACCATCGAGCACTGGAGCGAACCCTTCACCGCGCTCAAAACCTCGTCGAGCCCCGTCCACGTCGCGGCGGCCACGCGGACTCACACGAATGTCCCGCTGACGGGGGACGGTGCCCGGACCGCAGCGGCCCTGCGCCGGAGTGCCGCCGCGCCGAACGACCTGTTCAGCCACGCGACGCGGCCCCAGCCGCGGGTGTCGGCGGCTGTCACCGCCCGGTCGGCCCCGGGCCGGGGGCGGTGAGCCGGGTGGTGGTGCTGAGAGCCAGTGCCGTCTCGCCGCTGCTACCGCGTCCGCGTGCGCCGCAGCACTTCACCCTGCCGCGCACGCGGGCGCGTTCCCCTCCTACGTGCCCGGAGTCTCGACCATGAGCGTCCAGCAGCCCAACGACAACTATCTGTACCAGGAGGTACTGGTCAGCCCGATGTACCTGGCAGGTTCCAACGGAGTCGGAGACGCCGGCTTCGCCCCTGTCGCTCACTGGCCGCACCACTACCTCGATGACGGTCCCTGCCAGCTCCTCGTCACGTCGCCCGACCAGAGGATCCGTATCGGCTGGTTCGGCGACGACTTCGAGCTGTGGAAGATCGCCGCATCCGAGGAAGCCGTCTCCTCACCCCGCTGGACAGCGACCTTCAACCATGTCACCCCGGCCGAGATCGTCGCCGGGCTGACCACCGCTCTCGCTCACGACTACGCCGAAGCCGATGCGTATGAGGGCAACGGGCGCTTTCTGGCGAGCCCGTCATACCGCTGGGCCGACGCCGTCCAGCCGCTGACCGATGCCGGCTGGACCCGCCACGGCGGGGCCGAACTCGGCACCGTCGAGATCACCGCCCCGGACGGACAGGCAGGCGTCCTCATCGACAACCGTCTCTCACGTCGTGATGACGAAGCCGTCACCCTCTGGTCGGGCCCACCCGGTTGGGGTACCCGTGCGGAGGCCATCTTCTCGGCCCGTACGCCCACCCACTTGATCGCCGCGACGGCATCCGTCATGGCCGATCCAGCCCCGGTGGTACGCGAGCGCCACCAGATCCACCGTGAGGTGGCACACCTGGTCTCGCTCACCTCTGTCACTCCGAGTACGCCCCAGGTTCCCCGGGCTCCCACTCCCCTCGACGTACGCCGCACTGCTGTCACGCAGGCCGTCCAACGCGCCGCGCGATTCCCCCGGTCGGCCGCCGACCTCCGGGTCATGGCCGCCCGAAGCCGCACGTCGGCTTCGGCCCTGAACCCGTCCGGGAGTCCCGCGCCTGCTCTCGCGGCCAGGCCGTCGGCCAGCGCGTCGACCCCGCGCCGCAGCCGCTGACCCCTGCTCCTCTTCCGGAGCACCGCCTCCACCCCCCTTCGAATACCGGGAGTTCCCCCATGCCCGACGCCACCGCACTCGACCAGGCCACGACCATGATCGAGGAAGCCTGGGGCCGTCCGATCGAAGCTCTGGAGTCGATCGCCGTCCGCCGCCCGACCGACGACCCTCTCCTACGCTCGGCCATGCACATCCGCTCGGCCCTCCTGGTCACCGCCGACAGCTCCGTGGCCGTGCACCAGGAGCGCCTGCACGCCCTCACCCGTCCCGGCCACGCACCGGCCTTCTACGACCTGCAACGGATCACCAGCTCCGCAGCCGACCTTCGCGTCGCCCAAGCCGAAAGCCGTACGGCCCTTCAGGCGATCAGCCATGTGGTCCAGGCGCGTGAAGCCGCCGCGACGGCGGACCGTGCCCCAGCAACCCGGTTGGCGCAGGCCGCTGTTGCCCGCTCCGGGCACGATCAACACGTCCTCGACCAGGTACCGGACCAGGCCGCTCCTCCGGCCGTCGTCGGGCCGCCGGCGCCTGGCCCGGGGCCAGGTCGCTGATCGATCAGTCGTGGTACTCGTCGCGGTGGGCGGCATTGCTCTGGCCCTCCGTGCGCATCCAGATGCTGGAGCCCACCGCGCGGGCCAGCTCCTCCACCGTCAACTCGACGCGATATCCGTCAGCGCTGCGGTCCAGGACCACCTCGCCGTCGTCCCACCGCGCCTCGGGCTGGACGCCGACAGCCCACTGGCCGTCGGCGACCATCGCGATGTCGCCCACCGTCCACGGTCGCCCGGCGGCGCGGACCTTGTGCTCCAGCCCGGTCCCGACCTCGTGTCTGCTCGGCTTCGCCATCCCTGCTCCCCCTTCGGCTCCGTGCGGCCCTTTGCCGCAACCCCAGTACGACAACTCCATTCGCCGTTCCATTCCCGGCGCACGGCCCTGATGGCGTCGGCCAGTTCGCCCACGGCAGACGCCACTTCCTGGGAATCGACTACGTACTCCGCCACACCCCATGTCAACGTACGGGTGTTGGGAAAACCGCAGGTCAACGAAGGGATCGTTCAACCGTGACCACCTCCGCCACCCTCCTGCCCGCCGTCGTCCGCCCGGCCCCGGAAGACCGCTGCTGGCTCTCCTCCGACCACTGCGCCGGTCCTGTTCTCGACCTTCTCGACAGCCTCGGCTGGGCCGTCGTCGACACCCCGGAGGCCAACGTCCACGCAACCAGCCCGGACGGTCACGTCTACGTCGGCTGGCTCCCCGAAGACCCCGCCGCCTGGAAGCGCGACATCGTCTGGCGCGTCCAGGTGCTGCCCGCCGACGGCGCTCCGTGGGTTCAGGAGTTCGGCATCCACACCCCCTCCGAAGCCGTCGCCGGATTCCTCGCCGCCCTCGTCGCCCACTCCTCGCGCTGACCGCCGAACGACCAGAGCGAGCCGACAACGACCCGCCCACCCCGGCAGACCCGCCGAACCTCTTGTTCCTGACCGAAAGGCGTTGAAATGACGTTCCACTCAGATGACCTCGTGAGAATCGCGAGCCACATCGTCGGCTCCGGCACCGCCGTCCTCGCGGCGTACGACGCCATCTCGGGCTCCGGCACGGCCTCGCGCGGTATCCCTCAGGTCTGCTGCGCGGTGTTGCTGCTGTACACCGCCGGGATCTTCCAGGACTATCTCCGCCGCCGCGACACCCGTGTCGTTGCCTGCCTGTCCGAGAACCCCAACGCACCCCTCTCCAAGATCAGTTCCGCTACTGGGCTGAACCACGATCGCGTCGCCAGCTCGCTTCAGCGCCTGATCACCGACGGCCTGGTCATAGCGGACTCCTCCGGTCACCGGGGCCCTGCCGTGGCACGCCAGCGGCGGCGCGACGCCTTCGCATGACGGCGCGCTCCCCACGCCTGTCGCTCCGGATGCCCGTCTACACCTCCACGAGGGCAGAACGTCCCCTCGGCATCCTGCCCCCTCATCCCGTACCGCTCTCGGAGGTCCTCTTGCCCCACTACCTGACCGTCGGACACCTGCTTCGCCAGCTCCAAGACCTGGACCCCGGCCTGCCGATCCGCCTCGCCATCAACCCCGACTTTCCTTTCGCCCACTACCTGGGAGCCGAGATCGTCGTCCGGGACGGCAAAGCGTTCATCGCCGACGACGGACAGGAGGACTACCTCCCGCCCTCCGTCAGCGATGCCCTGGCCTGGGCCTGACTGTCACACGAACCACCTTGGAGGCTCATATCCCGCCGCGATCCCACTCACCGCAGACCCTTCCGCTGCACCGCCTTGCCGTACGCCCGATGCCAGACGACGTGCGCGGTGCGCTCGTCCAACGCGTCTCCGGCCTGCCCGACGGGCCCCTCGACATCTCCTGGCTCGCCGCCGATACCCCGAGACTCCCTCAGGGCAACGTGCGCCTGCACTGGGAGCCCGCCTTCCACACAGGTTGGGACGTCACCGCCCACCTGGGCCTGGCCACCACCGAGGTGCACCTCGCTTCCTGGCCCGCCGCCCCGGACGACTGGCCGCACCTGGTCCGCCCCACCCTCCACGAGGTGCTCGGCCTCTGCGCCGCTCTCTCGGTCGCGACCGCCGCCCTCGACCTCTCGCACCGCCTCGCCCACGTTTGACCGAACCGCAGAAGGCCGCCCCACGCCGATCAGGCAGGGGCGGCCTTGCCGTACGCCCAGCCACCTGATGCGTACTCTCGTCCTGACCGACATGGAGGATCCGATGTCCGACGAAATGCGGTTCTGGGGATATCGAGGCGGCACTGCCCACCGGGGCATCAGCGTCCGCACCGCCCGGAACCGGAACAGCCTGGGCAGCCTGTCTCCCTCTGGCTCAACACCGTCTCCCGCACGAGGGACCTCGTGACCAGGCTGTTCATAGGCTCGGCACTGCTCAGCGCTGCCGGGGCGGTCACCGCCATCGTCGCCGCTGTCCAGGACAACTACGCCGTCTGCAGCGTCGCTCTGTTCGCCGTAGCGTCCGGTGGCATCGGTGCCTACGTCGTCAGCCGGTACCAGGATGCCGCGAACGACCGCGCCGTCCTCCACCGACTACGAGCGTCTCCCCACCAGCCCGTCGACGTTCTCGCGAGCGAACTGGGGCTTCGCCCTGCTGCAGTTCGGCTCAGCATCCACCGCTTGTGTCAGCGGACACGGCAGACTCCCCGCTGGCGGTCAGTTGGCCTCCCCGCTGGTGGACATGAAACCTCCCCGGTGACGGACAGCTGATCTCCCCGCAGACCCACCAAGCCCATCACGCACAGTGGGCATGGTGAAGAGCGATGAGGAGATCATGGAGATTCTTGAGGCGTACGACCTCACTGGGAGTTACCGGAAGGCGGCCGAGCTGGCCGGCTGCGACCACCACACCGTGCGCCGATACGTGCAGCTGCGCGGGCAAGGAGTCGACCCGACCGAGCGGGCGGTGCGGTCGAAGCTGATCGACGACTTCCTGCCGAAGGTCGAGGAACTGGTCGAGCGGTCCCGCGGCAGGGTCGGCGCCGACGCTGTTCACAAGAAGATCGCCGCGATGGGCTTCGGCGGTACCGACCGCACGACCCGGCGGGCCGTCGCGGCGGCGAAGGAGTCCTACCGGGCCGGGAACCGCAGGATCTTCCGGCCGTGGATACCCGAGCCGGCGATGTGGCTGCAGTGGGACTGGGGCGAAGGCCCGCGCATCGACGGCAGACGCAACAGCCTGTGGTGCGCGTGGCTGGCCTGGTCGAGGTTCCGGGTGGTCATCCCGGTTCTCGACATGACCCTGCCGACGGTGGCTGCCTGCCTGGACGCGACGTTCCGCACGCTGGGCGGGGTCCCGACCTACTGCCTGACCGACAACGAGAAGACCGTCACGGTCGAGCATGTGGCCCGGATCGCGGTCCGCAACCCCGAGCGGTGCCGATCGCCCGCTACTACGGCACGGTCGTCAGGTCGTGCATGCCGGCCGACCCGGCCTCGAAGGGAGGGACGGAGGCAACGGTCCGGATCGCGAAGCGGGACCTGGTCCCCACCGCGGTCAACCTCCGGACCGACTACGGCGACTTCGCCGAACTGCAGCAGGCCTGCGAGGACTTCATGGCCGAGGTGAACGGCCGGATCCACCGCGAGACCCGCAGGATCCCGGCCGAGCTGCTGGCCGAGGAGCGGCTGCGGCTGCACCCGGTGCCCGAGCAGCCGTTCACCGCCGCGTTCGGCGAGACCCGCCGGGTCGGCAAGGACTCCACGATCTCGGTCGAGTCGGTCCGCTACTCGGTCCCACACCGGTTCGTCGACGAGCGGGTCTGGGTCCGCTTCCACGGCGACTAGTTGATCGTCACCGCGATGGTGGCGGGCAGTGCGGTCGAGGTCGCCCGCCATCCGCGGTCGATCCCGGGCAGTCCGCGGATCGCGGACGAGCACTATCCCGACGCCCCGCGCGGCGAGCGCACGCCGAAGCCGACGAACCCGGCCGAGGCCCAGTTCCTGGCGATCGGACCCGGGGCGGCGGCCTGGCTGGTCGAGGCCGCGGCGACCGGTGTCCGCCGGATCAGGGCGAAGATGACCGACGCGGTCGCGCTCGCCAAGCTCTACGGCACCGCCGACGTCGACCGCGCGCTCGGCACCGCCGCGACGGTCGGACGGTTCGCCGAGGGCGACCTGCTGTCGCTCCTGGACCACCAGGGTGAGCACGACCACGCAGAGCCGATTCGCCGCAGCGAGACCCACAGCCTGCAGCCGGACACCTCCGCCTGGTCAGGCTTCGGCTCGACCTGAGTCCTCTTCGACCAGGCCGCAGGCGAAGGGGAAAGCCTCCAAGAACTCCCGTCGGCCCGGCTCCGTCTCCGCCTCAGCCAGGTCGGCGAGCACGGTCAGGAACCGGTCGCGCTGGTCCTGCGGCAGCCGCGTCAGCACCCAGCTCACGCTCTCCGTCATCTTCACCGCGGAGTCGGGGTCGACCTCGTCGTCCTCACAGCTGTCGAGGAACCAGACGACGTCGACGACGAGTCCGGCAAGCACAGGCACCAGCGGGTCCGTGTCAGTCATCCGGGCAACCTATCCGACCCCCACGACAGCACCACCACCTCGGCCGACGGGCAGCGCGCGTCGGCCCCGACCTGGAAAGAGCACCGTTTCATGAACGACAGTCCCGCCCAACCGGCCGCGACGCGGCCACGGATGCAAGCACCGGCCTCCGCGGTCGCCGCGACGTCCGGCGCCGCGTTCGACGAGGCGATCGCCCTGACTCGACGGCTGAAGCTGCCGCACATTCGCCGGGCGATGGCCGAGATCGTCCCGACCGCGAAGGCCCAACGCTGGGATCCCGCCGAGATCGTGCGGGCCCTGCTCGCAGAGGAAGCGGCTGGCCGCGACGCAGCCAACCTCCGCACCCGTCGCACCCGCGCGGCCTTCCCGACCGGCAAGACCTTCCACATCTGGTACGAGGAGGCGTCCTCGATTCCGATCCCGACGCAGTCCGCGCTGCGGACCCTGGAGTGGGTCGGGCGGCGCGAGAACCTCTGTGTCGTTGGCCCCTCCGGGACCGGGAAGTCGCACTTCAGCGAGGCGCTCGGCCAGTTGGCGGTCGACGCCGGGATGACGGTCGCCTGGTTCACCATCGAGGACCTCGGGGCCCTGATCCGCCGTCATCGCGTCGATGATTCCGTCTCGAAGGCGATCTCCCGGATCACCCGAACCGATTTGATCATCGTTGACGACATCGGGCTCGTGCCCGTCTCGCCGGACGCCGCCGAGGGCTTCTACCGTCTGGTCGATGCGGCCTACGAGCGGCGGAGTCTGGCGGTCAGCAGCAACCTTCACCCTTCTGGATTCGACGAGATCATGCCCAAGACCCCCGCCACTGCGACCGTCGACCGGCTCCTGCATCACGCCCATGTCGTCGTCACGCAGGGCGACAGCCACCGCCTCGCCGAGGCGACCACCGGACGAGGCGTCGTCCCGCTCGGCTGACCCCCAAGCGGGGAGATCAACTGTCCACCGGGGACTTTCAACGTCCGCCAGTGGGGAGATCAACTGTCCGCGAGCGGGGAACTCCTACTGTCCCTTGACACGCTTGACCAGTTCCGGCGAGCTTCGCTCGAACGCCGGTTCCTCTGAATAGGGGCAGGGTGGGCCTCTAGGCTCAGGGCATGACCGCCTCACCCATGCCATCGCCCCCTTCCCCTCACCGGACAGCGCCGTGCTCCGACTGGTCGTCGGCAACGCCATCGCGTCGGTCAGAAGCGGTGAAGCCTCGGTGGAGGATGCGATTCTGCATGCCGCTGTCCATGGCTGGTACGAGGGCCACATTCAGGGCGAGGACGAGTGCCCTGGCTGCAGCTTCCGGGGTCAGCTACCGAGAGACGGAATCGACAGCTGACCAGTTATGACGAGAAGGGGCGACACCCGTCGGTGTCGCCCCTTCTCGTTATGCGCTCGCGCTCGCCTAGTCGAGGTACGTGCCGGCGAAGGCCCCGTCGAACCCCAAGGCGGCCAGGCCCTGCTCGACGCTGGGGTAGATCGTTCCGTCCGGGATCGCGATCAGGGCGTCGAAGTCGGCGCGGCTGATCTCGGGTTCGAGCCACTGGTTGCTGCAGCGGCAGCAGACCCAGACGTTGCGCCCGTGGTTGATGAGCAGCCAGTCGCGCCGGGCGCGGCAGGCAGTGCACGATACCGGGATCCCGCGAAGGGCGAGTTCGCGAGGGTGGCTGAGGCAGCGCGTCGCGCCGGGGCCGCTGGGCGGCTGCGTCTCGTATGCGAGTTGCAGCAGGGGATCGGTGCCGGCGGGGAGAACCGGCTGCGCGGGTGTCGACTCCGCGGGGCGGTCGGTGGTTCTGAGCACGAGCGTCATCTCCCGTTCGAGGTCCTTCTGTTTCCATCCGTAACAGCCGGTGGAACCGGTTGTCCAGGGACTTCTCGGAGTCCGGCGGGACGATGGCCAGCCCGCCGGATCTTCGTCAGCGGCGTGGTGGGCGGTTTCGTGGAGTGGGGGCGACGGGACGAACTCCGATCGCGGGTGTCGTTCGGTTGCTGGTGCGGTTGGCCGAGGATTTCGGGTTGCTGGTGCTGTCTTTCGGGCGGCGGGGAGTTACGCCCGGGTGGGCGGGGAGCTGAGCGATGCGGCGCAGGCGCCAGACCAGGACGTCATTGACGTCTGTGGCGGTGTCGAGTTCGCGCATGTCGATGGCCTGACGAAGGAGAGCTTCGGGGTCGTGGCCTGCCTGCTCGGCCTGGGCGAGGGTGGCAGCCAGGGCGTCGGCTTTCGCCGGTACACCGTCCTCTCGTACGCCATGGTTCGGTAGGGCGGCGCGAATGGTGGTCTCGTACGCCCGCCGTTGGGCGTCGGGGAGGGCGCGGCCCTGCTCGTGCAGTGTTCGCATCGGGGTGGTGGCGGCCTGTCGATAGGCGGTGCGCAGGTGCTCGGCAGTCTGCCGGGAGGCGTGGGCCTGCTGGGCATGTCCCCGGGCGGAGTGCCAGTGGGCGGCGGCGAGGGTGACCAGGACGAGGGTGGAGAGGAGCATGGCGGTGGTGCCGCCGTCCTCGCCCCGGCCGAGCGCGCCGCCGGCCCGGATGATTCCTCGTGCGGCGGAGCGAAGTGCTCGAGTGTCGGCGCGTTCCGTCTGGACGTGGCTGCGGGTCGCCCGTTCGAAGGTTCGGGCGGCGGCAGCCAGCTCGGTGCGGGTCGCGGCCGGTGAGGTCTGTGCGACGGCGTCGAGAAGTTCTCCGACGCCGACGAGCTGGGCGGCGGCTGCTCCGTCGTCACCCTGGTCGAGGAGGACGGTGGCACGTTCGGCGATGGCGGTGGCGCTGCGTCGTTCTCGGGCAGGTGGGGACGAGTCCGCTCGTCCGCCCGAGGCCGGGGTCGCCGTGTGTTCGACGGTGCCGTCGGCCAGCCTGCGGCGGATCTTGGGGAGGGACAGGTCGGGGGAAAGTTTGGAGCCGGGGTACCAGACCGGTTCGGCGTCGCGGTTGCGGTCGCCGGGCAGGGCGACGTTGTAGCCGAGCGCGTCACCGGATGGGGCGTGGCGCACTTTCACCCGTAGGCCGGCCTCGTGGAGACGGGTGAAGAACTCCTTCTCGTCTTCAGCTCCGGCGAGGGCCCGGCGTACGGCTTCGCGGAGCGTTTCCCGGGCGGTTTCGGGGCGGCCGGTGCGTTCGGCTTTGAACTTCTCGGCGCTGGTGGGGTTCTTCGCTGCGGTGCCGTCTCCGGCGTTGAGGCGGCGCAGGCCCATCTCTTTTTCGATGCGGCGGCATTCGGCCTGGGCCTTATTGAAGTCGTAGTTCAGGCGTGGGTTGCGCAGGTCTCCTCGGACGAGGGTGGCGACGATGTGGATGTGATCTGCCGCGTGGCGTACGGCGATCCACCGGCAGCCGTCGGGATCCCCGTCCGGTGCGATGCCGGTGGCGTGGACGATGCGCTGGGCGACGGCGTTCCACTCCTCGTCGGAGAACCGCCGGTCCCCGGGGGCCGTGCGGACCGAGCAGTGCCAGACGTGCTTGGCGGGCGCTCGGTCTCCGGCCTGCTTGACCCGCAGGTCCAAGGCGGCGGTGAGCCGGGCGAGGGTGATCTTCGGATCGGGATCGGGGCTGGTGTCGCGGCCGGGGTCCGGGGCGAAGCCGTCCCACGAGCCGACGAGGTGAGCGTCGGTGTGCTCCTCCCGTCGCCCGGGGCCGTACAGGTAGACGAGCAGACCGTGGGTCCGGGAGCCGCGTCCGATGTCGGGAACCATCACAGCCGCCTGTTCACCAAGTTGTTCGCCGCGTCGTCGACGCGAGCGAGGAGTCGAAGGAGTGTGCTCAGCGCGTGGTCGAGTTCGCCGGGGCGGGGCTGCCCGCCGGCATTGAGGACGTAGGCGATCTGGTTGATGTTGTTGCCGATCCGGGCCAAGGCCGTTCGTAGGGACGCGAGTTCGTCTATGGCCGTGTCCCAGCGTTCGTTGGTGTGCAGGGCGGTCGAACCGCGGGCGGCGGCGAGGCCGGCACCAGCGAGGAAGCGGGCGACGGTGATGCCGCGCTGCGTGGCAGCGGCGGCGATCTCGGCTTTCTCGGTGTCGGAGAGGCGGGTCGTCGTCTTACGGGTGCGCTCGCTGGCGTTGCGGGTGCGGCGGCGCGGTTTACGGTCGGGGAAGGCGGGCGTGCTCGGGCTCGGCAGCGCACGCTGGTCACCGCACTCGGCTTCTTCCCCCGTGACCGGCGCCCCCTGGTGCCGGTTGCCCGGCTGGTCCCCGTGCGCCCTCGCTCGGGGACCAGCCGGGCTTCCCCCGCCCCTCTGGGCGGGGGCAAGTGCGTACGACGGGCCGTAGGACCGTCGTACGCGATAGCTTGCTCCGCCAGGAGCCGTGGTGGGGTCACGCTGCTGTCCGGCGGTGACCACCGCCGGGTCGTTGGTGTTCACCGGCTCGTCTCCGGGTCCTGCTGCTGGATTTCGCGGACGAGATCCTCGATCCAGTCCATGGCCAGGACCGGGTGGTGGAGGGTCCAGGGCCGGTCATGCTGCTCACGCTGCACGATCCAGGAGGTGTCGGGGCCGGACTGGGCGCGGTGGAGGTGGCCGCGCTGGTGCAGGACGGTCAGCCAGGAGTCGACTTCGGCGGGCGTGGCCGGGTGAATGCGCATCGGGTGCACTCCGCTTCTGCTCGGGGAGAAAGGTGGGGTGGGTGTGCGGAGCGGGTGACCTGCAGGGGCGACCTGCTCGGTCACCCGCTCCGTGGTGTCCGATCAGGTTCGGGCGGAGCTGACCGGCTGTCCGTTCTGCTTGCGGAGCTGGGCCATCAGGGTGGTCAGGGTGTCGCTGGAGAGCGTCATCTGCCGGTCTCGGATTGCCTGTCCGACCACCTTGCGGGTCAGTTTGCCCTCGGCCCTGACCGCTGACCGAGCGATCTTCAGTAGCTCCTCGGTGTCCTGGTCGGATCGCCGGTCACCGGCTGTCCGGGCCTGCCGGTCAGTGACCGACGGGGCGGTGACCGACGGAGTGACCGGCAGGACGGTGGCCGCCCCCCGGCTGTCCTCGTCGCCGGTCGCCGAGGTGGTGTCGTCGGGGCGGTCAGTGACCGGGCGCGCGGTGTCCGGCTGTCCGGGCAGGTCAGCGGCCTCGTGCCGCTGACTCCGGTCACCGGTGACCGGGGCGCTGCTGTCCGCCGAAGCCCTGCCCCCGCTCAGCGACCGGGGGGCAGAGACCGGCTTGTCCAGGGAGAGCGGCTGCCGGTCGGTCCGGGCGGTGACCGGCTGACCGGCCTCCGGCTGCTGACCGACCCGGTCGGTCCGGGTGACCTCTGCGCCGTCGCTCCGGTTGGCCTGACCGAGGTGACCGGCCTGACCGAGGTCCTCGCGATCACTGTCCTTGACCGGCCCCCGGGCGATGAGGATGTAGAGGTGGACGGCTCCGGCCAGGGCCAGCGGGGCGATGGTGGACAGCACCGCGACCACGGTGTCCCCGAGCCGGAGGCCGGTGCCGGCGACCGCGTCCTGGTTGATCCGCACCGCGTGGAGCGCGTTGGCCCAGATGCTGGCGGCGGTGGCCGTGCCGACGAGCGTCCAGACGTAGAGCCGGGCGCGCAGCGGGGCATCGCGCAGGACCAGGAGCGCGCGGACGCCGTAGGCGATGAACCCGTCGATCACCAACGGGAAGACGAAGGTCAACAGGCCCCGGACATGGATGGCGACGGCCATCTGCTGGAGGGCGTCGTACGACAGCGCGCATCCCGCGCCACCCAGGGCGATGACCACCGCGCGGTCCCAGGCGGATATGTGCGCCGTCTTCGGTGTGCTCGTAGTGGTCATGCCGCCGTCCCGAAGTCGTCGCGGACCGGGTGCTCACCGTCGACCGCGGGTGGCAGGGCGGTCTCCTTGGGCTGGTTCAGAGTTCGGTTGCGCTCGGCCCGGCGGATCTCGCGGTATCGCTTCTTGGCGTGCTCCTCGGTGACCTTCAGAAGCCAGGCCAGGCGCTGCTCGCTCACCCCGTGGCGGTAGGCAGCGTGCTCGACCGCGCGGCGCTCGGTATGGGTGAGGTGCACGTCGCGCCCGGCGATGGTGGCGTTGACGCGGCTGTAGTCGAGGCGGCTGGGGAGCTTCTCGTGCAGCGGCCCGCGCTCCTCCTCCGTCAGGCCGCCTCGGATCCCCTCGGTGTCACCTCCTTCGAGAGCGGCGTCCAGGCAGGTTCGGCGGACCGGGCACTGGCCGCACAGGGCCTTGGCCGTGGCGATCTTGGCGGTCTCGTCGGGCTCGGGGAAGAAGACTTCGGGGTCCACCGGGTTGTACTCGGTGCTCTGGCAGACGGCGTCGGCCTGCCAGGTCTGGTCGCCGAGCTGACGGTGGTGGACAGGGCTGTTCGTCGTGCTGGTCATGCGGGTTGCTCCGATCGCTCTCCGCGCGCAGGGGCGTCGGCGGAGAGGTGCGCTGGTCGTGAAGTTGCTCGTGGCGGCGCGCAGAGGGGCGCGGCCCGGACGTGGTGACCTGCGGCAGGTCAGGCTGCTGCGCGGTAGCGTCTGCGGTCGAGCGGCTCGAACTCGACCCGGGTGGTCATCTCCGCGAGTCGGGAGGCAACGCGGTCACCGAGGTAGGAGCGGAGGTCCTTGATCGCCAGGTTGGTGGTGATCAAGGTCGGGAGCATGAGGTTGTACCGGCGGTTGATCAGCCGGTACGTGATCTCCTCGACCCACTCGCTCGCCTTGGCCGCGCCGAGGTCATCGATGATCAGCAGCGGGCACCGGCTGACGGCCGCCAGCTCCCGCTCACTGTCCACCCCGGGCCGGGGGCGGAGATCGGCGTACAGGTCGGCAGCGGTGCTCGCGCGCCAGCGCACGCCGACCCCGTTCCGCACCAGCGCTCGGACCGCGCCGTACGCCTGATGCGTCTTGCCCGCGCCGACGACTCCGGCCATCAGGAGGCTGGGCCCGGTGGTGACTTGCCGCCGGGCTCCCCGGCTGGGGGCGACGGCCGCCTCGGTCACCTTCCCGACCCAGTCCAGGACCATCGGGTGGTCGGCGGCAGCCGTCTGGTAGCGCGGGGGCATCCCGGCCAGGAGGGCGTCGAGCGGGGAGAACGGCTCGGGGTCGTCGGGGAGCGCGGCGGCGGCGGCCGGGTCGATGTTGCGGGCGGCCAGGATCCGGGCCATGCGCTCCAGGGTGCCTTCGTTGCCCAGGAGCTGGGGTTCGCGGTGATGGGTGTGCATCACAGCTCCTCGGCGTAGGCGGCGGAAGCGTTGGCCGGGTTGGTCCACGCCTGGTGAGCGGGCACGTTAGGCCGGATTCCCGGCCGCGCCAAGCCGCCGGGGCGAGCGTTCATTGCCTCGTTGACCATGCTGGTCAGCACGCTCGGGTGCCTCGGGTTGGCCGCGAAGTTCGCCAGCCCGGCCCGGATGTGTCCCGGAGCGATGCCCTCGTCAAGGAGCTTCTTGGTGATCCGCCCGAGGTGTCCGATCACGTCGTTCGGGGGGCGCTGGTCGCACCCGGCGACGTACTCGCCGACGAGGTCCTTGGCGGAGACGCTGGGTGCGGGCGCTGTGCGCCCCGTAGGGACAAGAGATCCAGGATCCAAGATCCTAGATCCAGGCGCCGAGCCTTCGGAGAGGCTTCGGGCAAGGTTCGGGGAGTCCTCGGAGAATCCCGTCTGACCTGCACTCTTAGCATCAGCTCGCCCCGCTGTGCCGATCGCGCCGCCGGCAGCCTCCTCCCGGTCGGCGACGGACTCGTCTGCGTGGCCCGACGTCTGGGAGGCGGGTACGGCAGGCAGATCGAGGGCTCGGGGAGACCTCCCGGAGGTCTCGGAGAGTCCTCGGGGAGCCGTGTGCGAGCCCTCGGTCCGCCGGGTGCAGGAGCCCTTGCACGGTGCGCACCGGTCGGCAGCCTGGTGCTGCGGGCACGAGGGCAGGCGCGACTGGCTCGCCTTGTCGATCTTCTGGTGCTCGGACCAGGTCACGATGTGGAGGTAGCGGCGGCCGTCGCATCCGGTGTACCGGCAGATCAGTCCGGCGTTCGCGAGCTGGTGAAGGTCGTCTTCGACGTGGACCGAGGTGTGCTCGGCGCGCAAGGGCCAGAGGAGCCCTGCGATGATCGCGGCGTTGTCCCGGTGGCGACCGTGGTCGTCGGCCTGGGTGAGCATGCCGAAGAAGGTCCGCTCGGCCGTCACGGTCACTTCGGCGAGTGACTCGGAGGTGAACGCCTCCGGCTTGATGGTTCGGATCCTGGGCATGTCAGCGGACCCGCTCGGCGGCGATCGAGTCGCTGCGGGTGAGGGTGACGTCGGCGAGGCGGAAGGTGTGCGGGCAGGTCCAGTCCTCGTCCGGCCAGACCCTCATGATCCAGCGGGCGGCGACCCTGGATGTCGTCCGGCCCAGCTCCATCGACCGACCGGCCTCGTCCTGCACGATCGTGTGCGGGTGGGGCCACACCTGCGCCGGGTCGGTGAGGCTGACCCGGATGGCGGCTGCGCCCGGGATCATGTCGGCGAGTTGGGCGGCGAGGCGGTGTCGGCGGCTGATGTCCGGGCAGGCCGGGATTCCGCTCGGCATGGCAGGCATGCGATACTCCGTGGTTTGTAGGAGCGCGGTGCGGTGGTTCTCGTGCAAAAGCCCCGCCGCCCGCGAGATGTGAATCGGCGCCCTTCGGGGTGCCGGCCCGGCGCTTGGGAGCTGGTAACTCCCGGGCGCCGGTTCTTCGTTGCTTCGTCGCGTTACGGGCCCTTGGCGTGCATCCCCTGCCCCCTCCCTGACCCGCGTTCGGTCGGCACCCCCTCTTGCCGGGCACGCCGAAGGAGGTGTTCTCCTCCTCAGCCTCACACCCTCGGCAGGCACGCAGCCTGACCGGGAGGGATGCACGGCACCCCGTTTTTCGGTAGTCTGAAGCTATCCCGGTTCGCACGAAAGGTCAACGAGCCGATAGTTCTTCGACTCGCACGAAAAAGAGGTCTCGATGTCAGCTCGCCACTTCGACAGAACAGTGGTGCGCGCCGTACGACGGGCTGCAGAGATCCCGCAGGCCGAGGTGGGGGCTGCCGTCGACGCTGCGGACTCAACCGTGGCGGGGTGGGAGTTGGGCTCAAGCGTCCCGGACCAGGAGAAGCTGCCGGGCATCGCGCGCGTACTCCGGAAACCGTTGGATGAGCTGTTCCCCCGTAAAGGCGCGCCCGACCTGATCGACCTGCGGTGCGACGCGGGCCTCTACCGGTACGAGGTGGCGAGGTTCATCGGCACGAAGAGCGACGGCCCGGTGGCTGCGGCCGAGAACGGCGTACGGCGGCTCAAGGAGAAGTACGTGCCGAAGCTGGCAGCGGCGTACGGCGTATCGGAGAAGGCGCTGGAGCAAGCTCAGGAGCGCTCGTTCGGAAACATCGTCGAAGAGGACGGGGACGAGAGCGTCGCTGCGGCCGAGGCCGACGAGCATCCTCGTGCTCTCGGGGAGAAGATCAGCTTCCTACTGGAACACTCCTACCCGGCGGGCGCAGTTCCGGGAGATGGAGAAATCGCAGAGGCGGTGAACCGGCATGCAGGGGCGGAGGTTGTCACGGCCAAGGAGGTCGAGGCCCTCCGAACAGGTGCCGGTGACGCCGACGGCCCGGACCCCGTTGTCCTGGAGGGCCTTGCCGAGTTCTTCGGCGTCGAGCGCATGTACTTCGAGCCGGACGAGGCCGTCACCCGTCAGGTGTACCAGGGGATTCGTGTGTTGCTCGCATCCCGGAACGGGACGATCGGACGGGTTCGGGCTCGTGGCCTCGGCCCGGAGGGTCTGTCGCCCGAGGTTCTCTCGCTCCTGACGGACCTGCAGGCCGAGTTCGAGAAACAGGTCGGCTCCACGGACGACGAGTAGGGCCCTGCCCTCCGGGCCTCCGGAGGCTCCAGAGGGCAGGGCTCGGTCAGCCCCGACTACTCGACTGGTGCCTTCGGATCGTGCCGCCGACCGGAGGCGAATACGGCCGTGACGTTCTTGAGGGCGTCGAGATCCGAGAGCGGGTCTCCCCCGACAGCGATGAGATCCGCGCGGTAGCCCGGAGCGATACGGCCGGTTGTGGAGCCGAGCCCGAGGGCCGTGGCTGCGGCGGTTGTCGCCATGTTGATGATCTCGGCGTTCGCCAGGCCGAGGTGGGCGTAGAACGAGAGGGCCGGCACCAGGCCGTTGAAGGTGGCACGCTGCACTCCGGCGTCCGTGCCGGCGACCAGCTTCACACCCGCGTCTGCCATCTGACGTACCAGGTCGAACATCCCGGCGGCGCGCTCCTCGCCGAAGATCGCGGGGAGCATCCGCCAGTGAGGGCTTACCGCTGGGCAGACGGTGATGTCGCGGTCGATGATCTGCTGCACCACGTCCCGGCGGAAGTCGAGGCCGTCGCCGGTCATCCACGTGCAGTGCTCGATGGTGTCCACTCCGGCCTCCACGGCTGCGGCGATGCCGTCGGCTCCGTGTGCGTGGGCCGCGACGGGGACGCCTGCCGCGTGAGCCTCATCTACGAGAAGGCGCAGTTCCGTTTCGGAGAACTGGGATTGGTGACTTGCGGGCCCGCCCCGGGTGAGGCCGCCGCCAGTGACCATGCACTTGATGACCCCAGCACCTCGTTCGAGGTTGAGACGGATGAGGGCGCGGATCTCGGCTTCGCCCGAGACCTCACCCCCGAGGAAATGGCAGTGCCCGCCGGGGGTGGTCAGGGGCGTGCCTGCGGAGACGATCCTCGGTCCTGGCGTGCGCTGGTCGGCGATCTCCGAATCCAGGCGAAGTGCCAGTCCGTTCCGGTCTCCGAGGTCACGGGCCGTGGTGACGCCGCTGAGCAGCAGTTCCTCCGCGCGGCGGCGCATGTCCGCGAGCAGGGCCTCATCGGTCGAGGTCTGGAGAGCGGATACCGGGTCGGGGCCCCCGTCGAAGACGAGGTGTACGTGGGCGTCGATCAAGCCGGGCAGAAGCGTGCCGTCGAACACCGACCGCGGCACGTCGGCGGCGGTCTGCTCCTCGATCTCCTTGCGCGGCCCCACAGCCACGATCGAGTCGCTCTCGATCAGGACGGCGCCGTCGTCCAGATACGTGCCCGTGTCGACGAGCACACGTCGTCCGCTGATCAGCATGGTGCCTCCTTGATCGTGAGGGGGGTCGCGCGGTCTGTCACCAGCGCGTCGGACACCGCAATCAGTTGTTTCACATCTGCCGCTCGATCGCTCCCCAGCGTCATGGCGAGGGGGACCGCCCGGCGGGGCACGGGGGCCCCTTCCTTGACCCGGGCAGAAGCCCGCCGTAGCCGAGCTGCCAGCTCATCCGAGTCGACATCGGGCGCTGGGATGCCGGTGCCGTCCACCAGGAGGTACGGGCTGATGGCGACCAGGCCGTCTCGGATCTCCACGATGCGGCGGTGGTAGCGGCGGTGGACTCCCCGAGCGCGTCGTCGGTCGTGGGCGGACGAGGACGCCGGCGGTAGAACGTTGTCGGGGAACGCCTCGGCCAACAACTCCCAGAGGGCGGCGAGGCGGCGGTAATCACGTCGGTGCTGGAGCCAGAGTTTCGAAGAAGATATTCGGGCGCGGACCCCCGAGTAGGTGATCCCGGCCGTGAACAGAAGGATGGATGCGACCAACAGGAACGCGACCGCAGCCATCAGACGCTGGGGTACCTCGATGTCCGCCCAGCGGACGGCCACGATGACAGCCCTGATCGCGCAGGCCACGGCCATCGCGCCCAGACCAACAGCCGCCATCCACAGTCCTGTTGCGTGGGGGCGACGGGACATTCGGGCGTAGGTGCGGGTCCACCTGGCGGCGATGCCCAGGACGTACGTCAGGTAACACCCGGCTCCGCCGTAGAAGACAGCGATCTGCGGAACCGTCATGTCCGCGGTGCTGAAACTGCCGGCGAAGACCTCGTGCGGCACCGATACGGCAGCCAGGGTGATGACCACCACGACGGCCACGACGGCGACCGCCTCCTTGTTCGCCCTGCGACGGCTCGCCTCCTCGTCAGCCGCAGAGTAGAGGTAGAAACACATCAGGAAGTACATCGAGACGAGCAGCAGCACGTTCTGGACCAATTTTGTCGCCCCGTGCCCCGCAACCGTGTCGACGCCGGTCGCGCCTCCCGGCATAGCGATGGGGTAGGAAAGCGTGGCGCAGAGGAGGCAGAGGGTCACCGACCGCAAAGGTGCGTCGTGGGGGGTTCGCCACAGCTTGCAGAGCTTCCAGGCAAGGGCGCCCACGAGCCCCAGGAGTAGCAGTTCCACGGGTTACAGCCATCCTCGCCGGTCTCCGAGGGCCGACTGCACACGCCGCAGAGACGGGTCCTCCGAGAGGGGCGTCGAGTCGTCCAGCACTGACGCCCACTCCAGGACGATCGTCGCCGCGAGTTCGACGGAGCACTCCTCGCCGTCGTCGTACGAGCAACGACGCGCGACGCGCTTGATCGTCTTGGGGTCGAATACCGGGAGCATGGCGGCCCAGCCCTCCACGAGGACGGCCGACTCTTCTTCGGGATCGAGCACGGGGGGCTGCTCCGCCGCTTCGGCCGGCGCCTGCTCGGCGTCCTCGGCCTCCGCCACGAGAATGTGTCCTATCTCGTGGAGCTTGATGTGATCTTGATGCAGGCGGGTCGTCTCCTGCTGGTACAAGATCACGTCGTAGTCGTCGTACTCGACCCACATCCCCGTCGGTCCTGGCTTCGGCAGCGGTGCCTCCCGCAGGTAGAGGGGCCGACCACGCCGACGGCTGAGCGCCTTGCACAGCTCCTCCACGTCCAGCGGTGGATGAATACCGAGGTCTCGAAGTTCCCGACGTAGGAAGCGATGCAGGTCCTTTTCCACCGCCCGACGGCGGCCCGGTCCTCTTCGGGGCTCTCCGCCCCGGGTCGGACCCGTGGGCTCAGTGCGAAGGATCTTCCCAGACCACATGACAAATCCCTTCTACCGTTTAGCTCCCCCCGAGCTAGGCGCGACCGCGCCGCTGACTCTCAGTTCCCTCCGCGTTGGCCCGGCGAGCGGAGTTGCCCTTCGGCTGCATCCAGCGCGACACCGCCGCAGCCCAGCAAGGGCCTAAACCGCATCGACGCATCATGTCGCTCTAGCGAATGAGCAACGCATTCGCCACTCGCCTCGCCGAGGCTTCGGGAACTTCTTGGACGGTACGCGAAAGGTTGGGCAGAGATTGACCGAAAACTCAGCAGCGGTCGGTTCAGCGAGGACATTCGCGCTTCGGTCAAAATGCACAAAAAGTCCATGAGGGCCTGCCGATCACCCCCTGACGTGCGCTTTCACCTGTCACTGCCGAGCGCGCACCCCCAGGGACTGATCGGTCACCCCGTTGTCAATCCGAGATACGTCACACCAGAACCCGACATGCGGTCGGTTACAAGTAACGCAAATGGCCCAAGTGATCACACGCGGATAGCCTCACCATGAGGCATAAGGCGTTAACCGGGCTAACCGCCCGAACAGACGTGATCCAGCCAGCCTCTTGACTTCGATGGGCGGTCCGGGAGGAAGCGTCAGACGATCGACTCGCCGCCCAGCGTTCCGCCGAACACCGCCGATCCGTCCGTCACCAGTCGCAAACTTCGCCGAGCGGAGGCTCGTGAGCGCGAAGGAGCGCGGCGGCCGTCCCACGGTCTCGACTGCGGAAGGCCCACGGAGGCTCACGCTTCTTCCGCCTCTATGAACCTTCGCGCCTGTCGACGCAGGTCAGCCCAGCCGGTCATCCGCCCGGATCGCGCCACCCAGTAGGGGTGTGCCGCCAGGCGGGCCGAGAGGTATCGCAGCCTCGACTTGGCCGCCCACCCCAGGGGAGCCCGTTGCCCGTCGATCAGCTCGGGCGTACGTCCGCTCCCAGTCCGCTTGAAGGAGTACCAGGTCACGAGGGAAGGGGAGAGGTGCCATACATCTATTAGGCCATTTGTTCGATTTTTGCGGCAAGCGCGACTACCCGACCGTGGCGATTCGAGAGCGTCAGAAGACAGGCGGTCGCCCGGCCGTCGTGAGCCGGAGCACGGTTCGCCAGGACATGGGCTGCCTCGGGCCCTGTCCGCCGGCGAGCCCCTCGCGGAAGCCGGCGAGCGTGACGCGGAGGGCCTGTCGGTCGCGGATGCGCCACAGGGTGATCAGGCTCCAGGTGGCGAGGTTGAAGGGGACGAGGAGGCGGGGCAGGTTGCGGCGGGCGACCCAGACGCGGTTGCGGGCGTTGAGCCGGTAGAAGGTCTCGTGCCGGGCCGGGTTGGTGGCGGGGTGGTGGACGACGATATCGGGGACGTACCGGCCGGTGCAGCCCAGGTTCCACAGCCGCCAGGCCAGTTCGACGCCTTCGTGGAAGAGGAAGAAGTCTCCCGGCCAGCCTCCGGCGCGGTCGTAGGCGTCGCGGCGGACCATGACGACGCCCTCGGCCATGACGGTGACGATGCCGGGCCGGGTGGGGTCCGAGGCCCGGAGGCGGGGTACCCAACGGCGGAGGGTCTCACCGGTCACCGGATCGCTGATGCGCGGCTGTACGTACGCGAGCTGGGGGTCGCGGTGAAGTTCGGCGATGAGCCGGGCGAGGGTGTCGGTGTCGGGCAGGTGGGCGTCGTTGTCGAAGAAGAAGAGGTAATCGCCCTTGACGTTGTCGGCCCCCACGTTGCGGCCTTCGGGGATGCCGACGTTCTCGGGCAGCGTGATCGTGCGGACGCCTGCGGGGATCTGCTCAGGTTCGCAGCCGTTGCCGACCACGACGACGTCGAGGTCGATGCCTTCCTGCGCGAGGAGCGAGGCCATGGCCCGGGGGAACTCCTCGGGCCGGTCGTTCATGGTCAGGACGACCGCGCCGACCGTGGGACGCGAGGCGCCGGTGCTCACAAGGGTGCCCTTCTGCTTCTGTTCACGAGGAGTTCAACCCTAGTGTTCGCCGAGGGGCGGCGGTGACGCCGTCGAGGTGTGGAGCGCTTGCGCCGCTGCGGCAAGCGCTGTGTGGAGTGCGTGTTCGGTGTCCGGCGAGTGCTGGCGTGGGCGGCGGTCGAGGAGGGAGTCCGCGATGGCGAGGACGGTGGCGACGGCGACCGTACGGCAGTGGCCCACGGCGAAGACCGCGGCGGCTTCCATGTCGGCGGCGAGGATGCCTTCGGCTTCGTACCGGGTGACTTCTGCCGTCGTCTCGCGGTACGGGGCGTCCGTGGTCCAGATCGGCCCGCGCGTGACCGGTGGGTCGTACGAGGCCAGCGCTTCGGTCAGGTGCTGGGTGAGGGCGGGCGAGGGTGAGGCCGTACGGCCGGGCGCGAGGTAGTGGTGGGAGAGCCCTTCGTCGCGCAGCGCGCTCCTAGCCACGACGAGGGAGCCGGGGCGGAGGTCGCGCTGGAGGGAAGCGGCGGTGCCGACGGTGATGATCCGCTGGGTGCCGAGCGCGGCGAGCTGCTCGACGACGAGGGCGGCGGCCGGGGCGCCGAGGCCGAAGCCGCCGCACAGGGCAAATCCGCGGCCCTGGGCCTCGACCAGGTGCAGGCCGCCACGCACCCAGCCCGGCCGGGGACTGGTGCGGTACGTACGCAGAGCGTGCTCCAGAAGCCGCCCCTGGTAGAGGAGGACCACCCCGTCGAACGTGGAGAGGTCCGCATCGGAGTCGGTGGTGCGGACGTACGCGGCGTGCTCGGCCGGGTCGGGTACGGCGGGCAGGGCGTGCTTGCCCGGGTGGAGAGGGAATCCGTTCACCCGAGGGTACTCTCGCGCTCGTACAGGGCGGTGGCCAGTTGCTTCTCGGCGGTGGTGTTGACGTGGTTGAGGGTGTGCCAGGGCAGGACGGGCTCGTCCATGTGCCGCAGGTGGCGGTCGTACGACAGACCGCGGCGGGCGAGGGCCTCGACGAGCTGGTCCTTGGTCACCGTGCGCAGGTCGACGTTCGCGTCGTAGAGGTCCTCTAGGACCAGCCCGATCCGGCGGTCGCCTCGCGAGCAGATGACTTCGAGGTGCATGTGGCTGGCGCCGAGGTCGAGGACCCGGAAGTGCTGTTCGAACTTCTCGTCGCCGACGAGGGCGCGCAGGCGGTCCTCGATCTGCGCGGTGTAGGTGTGGACGAGGTCGGGGTCGCTCATCCGCAGGCGCTGGCTGGCGGTGCCGGGCTTGGGCATGAACTGGTGGAGCTTGACGATCACCGTGCCGTCGGGGTGCCCGAGCCGGTCCAGGACGTCCTGGGCGTAGTCGGCGATGTCGAGGCGGTCCGCGTCGCGCTCGCCCGGTGCGCCGACGATGAAATAGAGCATGACGGTGTTGACGTCCTTGCTCTTGCGGCACAGTTCGATGGCGTTGTCGACGCGTTCGCGGCGCTGGGTCTTGCCGTACATCGCGACGAGGTCCGGGGAGGCCCACTCGGGGGCGATGGTGATGATGCCCCGGGCCTGGTCCAGGTTCAGCTCGGTGAACAGGTGCCCGAACTCTTCGAGTTCGGTGACCGACTCCAGGTAGCCCGCGGTGAGTTCGTCCGCCCGGATGGAGCCGATGATGGTGGTAACCGTCTCCCCTTCGGCTGCCGCCCCGCGGGCGTAAGCGCTGATGTGGTCCAGGAGTTCGCGGCGGTGTCGGTACTGGGTGAACGTGGGCGAGCTGATGATGATCCGCCGGATCTTCTGCGCTTCGAGCCGGTCGATGTAGTCCTTGAGCATGCCGATGGGTGCGTGGCGGAACGGGGGTACGCCGAGGTTGCAGAAGTCACAGGAGTGCCGGCAGCCGAGGGTGGGGTGGATGCCGGCGGCGGTGCCGTCGCTCTTGGGGTAGACGAAGTGGGCGGGGTGCAGCTCACGTACGGGGAGGTAGGCGGGGCTGGCCTTCGCGGGGACGGTGAGCTTCTTCGGGGTGACCGCGGCGACGCCGCCGCCGGGCAGGTACTCGCAGGTGTACAGCGACGGCACGTACAGGCCGGGGATGCGGGCCAGCTTCTCGTACAGGCTGACGCCGCTTCCGGGCTCCTCACGGTGGGCGTGGACGACGCGCAGCAGTTCGAGCAGGGATTCTTCGGCTTCGCCGAGGGCGATGACGTCGAGGTAGTCGGCCATGGGCTCGGGGTCGGCGAGGCCGGAGTTGCCGCCGACGACGAGTGGGTGCTCGCCGGGGATCCGGTCGGCGCTGCGGCGGGGTACTCCGGCGAGGTCGAGCTGCTGGAAGACGGAGTGCAGGCTGCCGGAGTTGATGACGGAGACGCCGATCACGTCCGCCGTGCCGACGGGTAAGGGCGACTCGATGCTGCGGTAGACCTCCCCGTCCGGCGTGGTCACGCGATTCCCCTCGTGGACCAGGCACTCGTAGTGCAGGGCGCGTTCGGCGACGGCGGGGACGTCCTTCGTACGGTTGATGAGGTCGTGCAGGCCCATGGGGCCGTTGCCCATCAGGCTGAAGGCGTGGCCGTACGGGATCATGAAGACCATCCGCAGCAGTCCGCCAAGGTCCTTGGGTTCGTACGGGTCCACCAGGTGGATCTCCCGGTCGCGGATGCCGTCGATTTCGACTCGGATCTGGGACATCAGTCGTTCTCCTTGGCGGTTGCGGGGTGGAGCTGGGCGATGCTGGCGGTGGCCCGGCGGATCGCGTCGTGGACCTGGGCCTCTTCGTCCTCGGTCATCTGCGGGTGGAGGCAGGGGCAGAGCAGGCGGGCGGCGAGGCGCTCGGCGCGCGGACAGTGCTGGCCGGCGGTGTGGGCGCGGATGAGGTCGTGGCCGAGGTAGGTGACGGGGTCGGAGACGATGCTGCCGACCCCGTACCGGTCGGCGAGTACGTCCATCAGCTCGTCGCGGCCACGGCCCGCCCACGCTTCGGGGACCAGGAGGTTGTGCCGGTAGTAGAGGTGCAGGTCCTTGTCGAGCGTCGGAGGCAGGGTCAGCTCGGGAATATCGGCGAGGGCCGCCGTACGCTCGTGAGCCCGGGTGACGCGGGCGGCGTTCATCTCGTCCAGGCGCGCGAGCTGGATCAGCCCGACCGCGGCCTGGGCTTTGGTGAGCAGCTGGTTGGTGCCCCAGCCCGCGCGTCCGCCGTACGTCCGCAGCCCGCGCAGCCGCTCGGCCAGGACGTGGTCGTCGGTGGTGACCATGCCGCCCTGGCCGAAGGTGGTCATCAGCTTCTTCGACTCGAAGGAGAACGCCGTCGCCCAGCCCTCAGCACCGACGCGGGCTCCGGACGGGGTCTGGCCGCCGCAGGCGCGGGCGGCGTCCACGATCACGACCGGCGGCCCGTGCACCGGGTGCGGGTGGCGGGCGGCCAGCTCGACGAAGCGGCCGATGTCGGCGCTCGCGCCGTTCCAGTGGGTGACCAGGATCGCCCTCGTCTGCGGGCCGATCCGCTGCTCGGTGTCGGCGAGGTCGAGGTTGAGGGTGACCGGGTCCGGCTCGGCCAGGACGAGTCGCCCGCCCTGCCCGATGACGGCGATGTGCGGTCCGACGAAGTTGATCGCGCAGGAGATCACCTCGTCCCCCGGCTGCAGCTCCAGGGCTCGGAGCACCATCTCCATAGCGGTGCCGCCCGAGTTGAACGCAAGGGCGTGACTCGCCCCGGTGTACTGGGCGAAGGCGTCCTCGAAGCTGGTGACGTACTCGGCGCCGCGCCAGCCCGTACGCCAGCTCTCCGAACCGGAGACGGCCATGCGGATGGCGTCGTGCTCGGCTCCCGTGTACCAGCCGCCCTGGGCCGGCTCGAACGGGATCGTCAACGCTGCGGTGGTGCGGGGAACGGTGCTGCGATTGGTCGGCATTGGCGCTCCTCGTACGGGTCAGGGAACGGGCGGGAAGATGATGCGGCCGGTGCACTCCAGGTCGCGGATCATCTGGACCTTGCGAGCGGCGGACGCGGTCGGGTCGAAGCGGTGGGCAAGCCATTCCTCGGCGAGCTGCTTGGCTAGGGCCAGGCCGATGATTCCGGCGCCGAAGGTGAGGACCTGGGCGTTGTTGGAGAGCACGGAGGCCCGCACGGACAGGGAGTCGTGGGCGGTGACGGCGCGGACGCCGGGCACCTTGTTCGCCGCGATGGCGACCCCGAGGCCGGTGTGGCAGATGAGCAGGGCCCTGTCGACGGTAGCCTCAGCGACGTGCCGAGCAGCCTCCTCAGCGATCTGCGGGTACGTGCCTTCGGAACGAAGGTGTGCGCCGACGTCGAGCACCGTCGCGACGAGGGGGTGATTTCGTAGGTGTTCGCCGAGCGCGTCCTTGTACGCCTGGCCGGCGCGATCGGCGCCGATGACCAGGTGCAGGGGAGGCAGAGCGTCGGGGCCAGCATCGGGATCCCTGCGGGGCGCGGTCACGGGAGCATTTCCTCGACGCCCGCGTTGCGGCTGCGGATGCGGGTCTGTGCGGTGTGCGGGGCCGTGACGACGGAATGCTCGGGCACGGCGCGGATGGCAAGGGTGACGCCGCTGTCGATCTGGCTGCTGCGGCCGACGAGGACGCCGGGGCCGAGGCTGATGTTGTTGCCGGTCTGCACCTTGTCGCCGATGACCGCGCCGAACTGCGCGGTCCCGCACCGGTACGCGCCGCCTTCGGTGCGCAGGCGGATCTCGCGGTCCGGCGCGGACATGTCGGCGCTCACCGCGATAGCGGCCACCGTTACCCCGGCCGACAGGTGCGCTCGGTTGCCGACGATGGTGCGGTTGATGCCGATGCGATGGCCCAGGACCGCGCCCTCGCCGACGAATGCGGAGGTGACCTCGCAGTTGAAGCCGATGGAGGCTCCGGCGCACAGCACGCTGCCCTTGCGTACGGTGGAGAACTCGTGCACCTTCACGTCCGGGCCGATGATGACGTCGTCCCCGACGATGGCCTGCGGGTGCACGCACGCCGTCGGGTGGATGCGGTCGTCGCCGAGCAGGGCGAGGGCCTCTTCGTGCAGCTCCGGCCACCGGGCGAGGAAGTCGGCCAGGTCGTAGGTGTGCAGGCGCCCGTACGGGGTGGCGGCGAGCTGTCCGTAGGCGGGCGCGGTGACGTATTCGCCGAGCGGGAGCGGCTTCATGGAGTTTCGGCTTTCCTTGAGTTGGTCGCGGCGGAAGGTCTTGAGGGGTTTCGCCCTCGGGAGGGCGGGGCGGCGGTCGACGCCGTACGGCGCTGCGGGGTCTAAACTCGGTGTTCCTAGAGGGGTGTTGCCTGCAAGAGCCAGTCCGGGGCCGCTTGCGGCGTGGCCTGCAGCCACCGCACGTAGCGCTCCACCCCGTCCGTGAGCGGCACCTTGGGCGTCCAGCCCAGGACGTTCTCCATGTGGCGGACCGAGGCGTAGCCGCCGAGCGGGTCGCCGGCCGGCAGGGGCGTTTCCAGGAGTTCGGTGTCCGGGTAGTGGGCCTGGACCAGTTCCGCCACGGCCCGGATGCTGGTGGCGACGCCGGTGCCGATGTTGATCGTCTCGTTGTGGGCCCCGGGGCTGACCAGGGCGCGCAACGTGCCCTCGGCGATGTCCTCAACGTGGGTCAGGTCTCTCACCTGGCCGCCGCCTCCGTTCAGATGGAGCGGCAGGCCGAACGAGGCGCGGGCTGCGAACCAGGCGACGACCCAGGAGTGGCTGTTCGGCTTGATCGTCTGCGGCTCCCCGTACACGGAGAAGTACCGCACGATGCTGTACGAGATGCCGACCTGGCCCAGCACGATCGCGGTCTGCTGCTCGCCCCACGCCTTCGTGGCGCCGTACACCGATACCGGGCGCATGGAGTCGAACTCATGGAACTGGCGCGGGATCCGGCCATGGACGCTCTCCAGGAGCTGCCGCATGGCGAGCAGGTCACGGCTCTCCGTCTCCTCCGGTTCTCCGTCTCCGTAGACGCTGGCCGAGGAGACGAAGACCATGCGGCGCACGCGGTGGCTCGCGGCGACGGCGTCCAAGACGGCCTGGGTGCCGGCGATGTTGACGTCGATCGCGTCCGCCGGCTCCCGGGTACAGGCGGCGACGTCCGCGAGGGCGGCGGCGTGGATGACGTAGTCCGACTCGGCGACCAGCTTCCGCACCAGGGCGGTCTCCCGTACATCTCCGATCACCGTGTCGGGGTGGCTGGTGTCGACGCCGAACACGTCAGAGTAGACGTGCTCGGGATAGGCGTTCATGTTGCACAGGGCGATCGGGCGGGCTCCGAGCTGCTTGAGCCGAGCCGTGATCCGGGAGCCGATGAGCCCGGCGCCCCCGGTCACCAGGACCGTGGCGCCGTTGAGTTCGGACAGGGCGGAGCGGTTCTGCACGATGCCTCCTGAACGATGCGGGATGGAGCGCGATGGTCGGGCCGGTCGGCCGCCGACTTCAGGTCGACGGCCGACCGGGGCTCCGCGCGGCCTGATCCGCAGCGGTGCCACGCCCCTCCTGTCGTCGCGCTCCGCAGGGATCATCTGCGGAGCCGGAGAGGCCCCTTCGGAAGGTCGTATCTGCCGGGCGGGGGGCTGGGCAGATACGACCGGGTCAAATGAGGAGGGGAAGGATCATGCTGGCCACCCACGTCGCGACCAGGCCGCTGAAGCCGAGAACCACGATCAGAAGTCCCAGGCCGCAGCCCGTGGCGTCGACCGTCTTGTGGTTGTTGCGGCGAGTCGTTCGGACGGGATGGCGGACAGCGTGGCGTAGGAGGAAGCCCAGGCTCGGCGTCGTCACTGGCCCTGCCCCCACTTCGCGCCGAAGAGCACGAGGAAGCCGAAGGCCGCGACGACAATCAAGCCGATGACGATGCCGGCCACTACGCCACCATCGTGGCCCGGGTGAACGCCTCGTTCATGACCCGGGTGAACTGTTCGTCGGTCTTCTTGCCCAGGGCCTCGGCCTCGCGGTGCTCGCCGAACCGCGCCCAGTAGGCGCAGGCAGCAGCGCTCTCCATCAACTTGTCTGCATACAGGACCAGTTGCCGGTCGGTGACCAGGCCGAGCCTGAAACGGAGACTGAGCTGGCAGAACATCCGGTTGCCGGACAGCATCGGCAGGTACTGCTCCGGCTCCACCCCTTCGGGTGCCCAGTACGCGGCCTCCTTCTCGTCGCTGGAGGCACGCGACAGCCACTCGATCTGGATGAGTGAGAGCGCCAGGTCGTTGCGCTGCTTGTGCTGCCGGCTCCTCTGGACGAGCTGGGCGACGCCCACGGCGGCGATGGATACGCCTGCCGCGAGCACGGCGGTACTGATCTTCATGTGCATCCTTCGTTCGATTTCGGTTGGCCGCTCCGGCAGAGCGGAGTACAGGGGCGCTGGTGGGTGGTGCCGCCGGCCCTCGATCGAGAACGGGCGGCGGATTTCGCTGCCGGGGCCGCTCGTCTCCGCCCCAGACCCTCAGCTGAGGCGGAGACGAGCGGTCGGGCCGGTCGAGCCGGGTTGTTCAAGCCCGCATCGACCGGGGCGCGGAGGAGGCGCCGTTTCCTCAGTTCGCGGTCCTGCGTGACCGTGCAGCACGCGGACTCTGCTCCCTGGGAACCCCGGCTTGGTCCGCTGTACCGCCTGCATGGGCAAGCGCGTGCGGCGGAGTTCAGAAGGTCAAGTGCGGGCCAAGGTGCAGGGGTAGCTGGTGAGCAGGTCGGCGAAGACGCTCCTGTCGACGGTTACGACGGGGATGTGGTGGTCGGACACGCGGAGGGGGACCTCGTGCGCCTCGAAGCCGGTCACGGCGGGGAGGAGGCCGGTGGTGACATACACGCGGTCGATCCGGCTGTCGGGGCCATGAGTCGCGATGGAGTTGACGGTGCGGGCCAGCGCGGTCGGGTTGCCGCCCGCGGCCGTGGCCCAGTGGCGGGCGACGTCCTCAAGGCCCGCGGTGCGCAGCGTGTGGTCGGGCTCGATGTCAGGTACGCGGACACCGCCGGGGCCTCGGCGCGACCAGTGGAGTCGGTGAGGCCGGTCCTGGATAGCGGTGAGGTCGGGCAGGGGCAGGTCGCCCGCCGTCCCCGGCTCCGGGAAACTGTTGCCGTCGCCGCCGAAGATAGCCGGCAGCACGAGGGGGCTGCCGTCAGGAGCCTGCCACCCCTTGTCGGCCCAAGTCGTCGTCCACTCGGCCTCCAGCTGGCGCTGTTCCGCGCTGGCGTAGGCGAAGTGAAAGCTGACCGCGTTGAAGGGCGACGCGTCGGGTCCGGCCTCCGGGAAGCTCAGAGTGATCGCGGTGGGCGGAAGCACGAAGTGCGGGCCTCGGTCGCCCGACCAGTCACGTAGGAGGTGGAACCGCCGGGGGTTGAAGAGGATGGCGGTGCACGCCCCGGGGCCGAGGACGCCCTGCATGTCCAGCTCGCGGCACTGCTCGTTGAAGATCGTGTGCCCGCGCTCGTCGGCACGGCACACTTCCTGCTGGAAAACGATGTCCGGCTGGAGGCGGCGCAGCGTCTCGGCGGCGTCCCGCCGAATCTCCGGGTCACCCGCTTCGTTTCTCTCCAGGTTCCAGCAGACGAACCTCAGCCGTGCCATCGAATGCCTTTCAGACGGTGTGCGGGACGTGCCCGGTTGAAGGTGAGTTGTTACGCCGCTGCGGTGAGGCCGTTCCGCCTGGGACGTTCGGAATCTCCGGCCAACAGCTGTGCCAGCGCCTGGGTGATGCCGAGGTCTGGCAGTTCGTTCTCCAGCCACCGGTACTGGCCGGCCGGGTTGCAGTCGACGAAGTACCACCTGCCGTGGCTGTCCACGAGGAGGTCGCTGGCCGCGTAGGAGAGTCCGTAGCCCTGCACCAGTGCGTTCAGCGCGTCCTCGACCGCGGTGGGGAGGGTGATCGGCGTGTAGGTCAGGGACTCGGGGGTGGCTCGCCAGTCCGTCCGGCCCGCCGTGGTGTGCGCGTCGATCCGGACCGCGATGGTCCGGGGTGCCGATGGTGTGGACGCGCACGGCGTAGTCGGAGACGACGCGGTGCTGGAGGTGGGTGATACCGGTCGCGGCGGCGTCCAGGTCACTGTCCACCACCGGCATGGTATAGAGCGGGCGGACGTAACGGTCGCCCTCCGTGATCTGCGGGACGGTGAGGGTCTTGGTGACGATGCCGTCCGGGGAACCGAGGTAGAACCGGCGAGCGCCGGACGGGAGGCTCCCGATCCAGGTGGGCGGTACGGTCAGCCCGGCCCGTTCAGCGGCAGCGACCACACCAGCCTTGATCTGTGCCCGTCGCGTGTCCGACGGGTGGTTGACGTGCAGGCAGCCCAGGGTGCCGAGCACTCCGGCCAGTCCGGCAAGCGCCTCCTGGGAGGCCCACTGCGTCTGCGCCTCGGTCATGCCGTCGACCCAGACCCGTGGGGGCTTCGGGTGGCACCAGAACACGGACCGTACGTCGCGCAGTCTGGTGGCACGGGATCTGACGGTGAGCAATCCCTGCCACTGGCCACCGTCGCACCGCGCGCTCACGCTGACCGTGCGGCTTAGGTCGGCGAGGTCGAAGCGGACAGTGCGGACACCGAGGTCCTGGAGGGCCAAGGTGACCGCGTCCCCGGTATCAGAGTCACGGGCGGTGATGACCAGGACGGTGTCGTCGTTGGTCCGAATCGGGCTCACGCCGCACCGTCCACATCGCTGACGACCCAGTCCCCGGGCCGCAGATGCGTAAAACTGACCCCGGTGTTGGATGCTCGGTACTGGTCGCTCTGGATCACCGGGCTTCCGTCACGGTCGACGCGGACCTGGAGGCCGGCGTCGAAGCGCTCCCCCGGCATCGAACGGGATCGAACCATCGGCCGGGGCGCCCCGCTCACCTTCAAGGCCAACGGCAACGGCGGTACGTGAGCGGAATCGAGAACGTCGGGTGCGGAATTCACGACAGGTCCTTTGAGGAGTGGCTCGTCGGTCGGCTGGCCAGGGCACGTCACAAGGACCGCCTGGCAAGGACACCGTGCGGTGGGGCGGGGTCTGCTGGTTGTCCGACAGCAGCGCGCCGGTTTACGTCGAGCCGCACCACCCCGTTGCACAGGCAGCAACCCCCTGCTCGTGGGAGGCAACGGCAACGCAAGCGGCCCGGCGGTCGGCCGCCTCAGCCCTGGGACACGGGGGGTACGAGGGCACATCAAACACGCCGTCCTCCCCTACATGCTCGGTGTTTGGGTCCTCTCCGATGGCGGGCGTCACGGGGAACCCCGCCCGGCACCGGAGAGGGGTCTTGTGGGAATCAGGCATCCGGGGGCCGGCGATCAACCCCGCCCTCGTTGAAGCCCCAGGAGCCGGGCACTTTGCGTCCGGCCGATGGCGGAAGATAGCGGCTACCGCTTCCCGTTCGACCGGGCTCACTATCCGCACTCCCGTGAACAACTGGCGCTCCCAGGAGGACAGCTCCCTTGCCACGGCTCAGAACTCCCTGACCCCGACGAGCACGCGACCGAGCAGGGTCGGGTCCGCAGGTGCCGCCCTAGGCGCTTCGGAGTCACTTCCCGCCGGCCGACTGGGAGGATTCACAGCTTCCTCGTCCGCGACGACATGGCCGACAAGGGGAAGTCCGACCTCCGCCCAGACCACCTTCCCGGACGCGTTCACCGCCGGGCGGCTACCCCAGGTCCTGCTCATCATGGCGACGATGAAGACCCCCCGGCCACCCTCCGCCTCGACTCCGACTTTCTTGAGGAGGGGTGGCCTCGGGTCGCGATCCCAGACCGTTACCCGCACCCCGTCCCGGAGCCTCTCCAGCGTCAGCTCGAAGGTCCGTGCCGCGTTCCGCATGGCGAGGACCGAGTCCTGCGTCTCGTCATCCTGCGGGTGCTGCACGGCATTGGTGACCAGCTCCGAGACCAGCAGCCGCACCGTCTCCACGGTGCCGGATGGCACGCCCCACTTCGGGAGAAGGTCCTCCGTGTGCAGCCGCGCCAGACGCACGGCATTGGGTGTGTCGGCCAAGGTGAGTGTGTTGCGCAGGTGTGGTGCCTGGGACACGGTGTGCCTCCCGAGTCGGGAGAGGAGCGCGGGGTGCGTTCGCTGGCTCTCGCGTTTCATGGCGTGAATCCGAGTCGTCACACGGACCGTTCGGATACCGTGTGGCCAACTCATGCCAACGATGAAAACGGCTGGGCGCCCCAGCCGGGAGTCCTTGGATGGAGCCCCGCACGCTGGCTCCACAGGCCCCATCGAGAGCTGGCCGACTTCGTTGGATCAATCCGTGGCACGAGGGACGTTCGCGGGTGAGGAGGAAGCGTGGGGCAGCAACCGAACGACCTGACTCCGGGTGCAGGCCCGTGGCATCGCTGGGGGTACGAGCTACGCCAGTTCCGCGAGGCCCGCCGGCTGTCCCAGCAGGCACTCGCTCGCAAGGCGTTGATCGACCGCTCGCATCTCGGGCGCTTCGAGCGCGCCGAGCGCCCCGTGCCTCGGCCTGCGGCCGTCGTCCTTGACCGGGTCCTGGATGCCGCCGGCGCGTTGGTTCGCTACTGGGACGAGGCGGAATACGAGTCCCCACAGGACGGCTCGGCCATGACGTCCAGAGCCGAGACGGAGGTTCATGAGGCCAATACACGAAGCCATGGGGCCAGCGGCCTGGGACCTCTGGCATTGAGCGGCCCCGGGCAGGCAGTCTCACTCGGAGACGACATGGACTTGGTCGTCGTCCCCGCACGAATCAACGGAAGGATCCATTTCGTGCCCGTGCCTCGCCGTGTCGTTCTCGCCTCCGGGCTCGCCGGACTGGCTGCGGCTGCCGTTCCGGCCACGACGGCGACGGCCGAGAGCGATTTGGCCGACATGGGCTCGCCTTTCGAGCACTTCGCACAGCTCCGCCGAGTAATAATTCAGACCGACAACCTCATCGGTCCTCGGCACGTTCTGCCCGCCCTGCAGCAAAATCTCCTCTCCCTTGCCGCAAGGCGTCGAGCAGCCCGTGGTGCCGACGCCGTCGAACTCCTCGCGCTGGAGACCCGCTACGAAGAGTTGGCAGGCTGGTTCGCCCAGGACATCGGCGACGAACGCGCTGCGCACGGTCACACCGCGAAAGCGCTGGACGCTTCCCATATCACCGGCGACACCGACCTCACGGCCTACATTCTCGGCCGGAAGGCCCAACTCGCCGTTGACACAGGACATCCCGCCGATGCCCTCGGGCTCGCCAGCGCTGCCCGACGCACCGCCCGGCCCGGGAGCCGCCTGGAGGTCATCGCTGTTCTGCACGAGGCTCACGCACATGCCGTGCTCGGGGAAGCCAGTGAAACCCATAAGGCATACGACACCGCGCTCACCCTTCTCGACCGTGCGGACTCCGACGGCGTCTGGGGTTCCTGGCTCGATACCGCGTACGTCAGCACAGCCCGAGCCCGCTCCCTCGCTGCGCTCGGTGACTACGAGCGGGCCGCGGCAGGCTTCGACAACGCCATCGCGATGCTTCCACCCGCGTACCGCCGAGACAGGGGCGTCTACCTCGCTCGCGCCGCTCGTGCCCATGCGGGGGCGGGCAACAACGTCCTGGCCGCCCGAATCGGTACGCAGGCTGTAGGCATCGCTACCGAGACCGGCTCCGCACGGATCGTCTACCAGCTCGACCGTCTCGACCAGGCGCTGGCCCCCGCAGCCAGCGAGAACTGCGTCGCAGAGTTCCGAGCCTCGCTCGATCGCATCGTCCTGCACCCCGCCTGACCCACCAACACACCTTCTGGAGATAGCGTGCCCCGCCCTCATGTTTTGCTGTCCGCAGCTGTCTCGATAGATGGCTACCTCGACACCCGCCCGGGCGAGGCCCGGCTCCTGCTCTCCAACAGGGAAGACTTCGACCGCGTCGACTCCGTACGGGCCGGCGTCGACGCCATCCTCGTGGGAGCCGGCACACTCCGAGCCGACAACCCCCGACTTCTGGTCAACTCAGAGGATCGCAGGGCCTCCCGAATCGCAGCCGGTCAGCCGGAGTACCCACTGAAGGTCACCATCACCGGTACGGGAGACCTCGACCCCGACTGGAAGTTCTGGCACCACGGCGGGGACAAGCTCGTCCTGGCCGTCGGCGACGCGGCCACGGCGAAAGCTCGCTCCAACCTCGGTGACCTGGCCACCGTTCAGAGCATCCCTGCAGAGGGCACGTGGCCCTCCGCTCTCGATGTCCTCGGTGATGCCTACGCCGTCAACCGGCTCATGGTCGAAGGCGGCGGCACCATTCACACACAGCTCCTCGAAGCAGGGCTCGCCGACGAACTCCAGCTCGTCGTCGCCCCGCTCCTGGTCGGCCAGCCGGACGCGGTACGGATGCTCGGCTCAGCCAGCTACCCCGGCGGCCCGACCTCCCGGCTCCGACTCCTGGAAGCTCGTCAGATCGGCGACGTGGTACTTCTGACGTACGCACCCAAAGACACCTCCACGGAGCCTCGATGAACCCCACCCTTTCGGCCAGCACCCCCGGCACCGGCCGTACCGCCAACACCGCGGACCGGAACTGGCTCGCACTCGCCTGCGAACTGGCCGCCCTCTGCCCGCCCTCGGCGACCGCCTTCAGCGTGGGAGCCGTCATCGTCGCGGCCGACGGAACCGAACTCGCCCGCGGCTACTCGCGTGAGAGCGATCCCCGCGACCACGCAGAAGAAGGAGCCCTCGCCAAGCTCTCAGCTGGTGACGCCAGGCTCAGCACCGCCACGATCTACAGCTCCCTGGAGCCCTGCGCCAAACGGGCTTCCCGCCCCCGCCCTTGCGCCCAGCTCATCCAGGACGCTGGCCTCCGCCGCGTCGTCACCGCGTGGAGCGAGCCCGACACCTTCGTCACGGCTGCCGCGGGTACCAAGGTCCTGGAAGCCGTCGGCGTAACCGTCATTGCGCTGGCCGAGTACGCGAATGCTGCGCAGGCGCCCAACCTCCACCTGCTCTGATAGGGATCGTCAGTCTTCTAGGCAGTGTCTTCAAATGATCATCGCTGGTGGATCATGGTGTCGTGATACGTCGCCATGAACTGTCCGATGCTGAGTGGGAGTTCGTCCGGCCGTTGCTGCCCGTGTCGTCGCGGGGGCGGAAGCGGCTGGACGACCGCAGGGTCCTGAACGGGATCGTGTGGAAGTTCCGGACCGGGACGGCCTGGCGGGACGTGCCCGAGCGCTATGGTCCGTGGGCCACGCTGCATACCCGTTTCCGCAGGTGGGCGGCGGACGGGACGTTCGACCGAATGCTGCGGGCCGCCCAGGCGAAAGCGGACGCGGCGGGCGACATCGAGTGGCTGGCGTCGGTCGATTCCACGATCGTCCGGGCCCACCAGCATGGGGCGGGGGCTCGAAAAGGGGGCTCCGCGACCCGGCCCTCGGGCGGTCCAGGGGCGGCCTGACCAGCAAGATTCATCTTGCCTGTGACGGCAGAGGCCGTCCGCTCGGCTTCGTCGTCACGGGCGGCAACACCAACGACTGCACCCGGTTCACCGCCGTGATGGAAGCGATCCGGGTGCCCCGGATCGGACCGGGGCGACCCCGCACCCGGCCCGATCACGTCCTGGGCGACAAGGGCTACAGCTCGAAAGCGATCCGCGCCTGGCTCCGCCGCCGCGGCATCCCTCACACGATTCCCGAGCGTGCCGACCAGGTCGGCAACCGGGCCAGGCGGGGCAGTCGCGGTGGCCGCCCGCCGGCCTTCGACCGCGAGGCCTACAAGCACCGCAACGTCGTGGAACGGTGCTTCAACCGCCTGAAGCAGTGGCGCGGCATCGCCACCCGCTACGACAAAACCGCCCAGTCCTACGAAGCGGCCGTCACGCTCGCGTCACTCCTGATGTGGGCGTGACATTTGACGACAGAACCTAGTGCCCCGTCAGGCAACGTTCGCCCTGTCGACGACCTCCTGTAGGCGTTGGTCGTCGGCGTGGCGGTTCCGCCAAATGATGTAGCGGCGGATCATGCTGCCCTGCTCCTTGTGGGTGGTGTGGTCGGTGCCGTCGAGGGTGAAGTAGCGCAGGGCGGTGAACTGGGCCTCGATGCGATTGAGCCAGGAGCTGTTCGTCGGCGTGTACGCGATCTCGACGTTGTTCGCGGTGGCCCAGTCGCCGACGCGCTGGCACTTCCTCGTGGTCAGGTGCGGGGAGAAGTTGTCACACACGATCGCGATCCGGACCTGGGCAGGGTAGAGGGTGCGCAGGTAGCGGCAGAACTCCAGGAACTGGGTACGCTTCTTGATCGGCTTGATGTGGCCGTAGAGCTTGTCCCGGGCCAGGTCCAGGGCGGCGAACAGGTGGCGCACGCCGCCGTAGCGGTTGTAGGTGGCCCGCCGCCTGCGGCGCGGTTCCCGGGCGGGATCCTTGTGCTTGCCCCCGCGTTCTGCCCACTGACGGCCGGGGGGTGGCATCAGGTTGAACGGCCCGAACTCGTCCATGCAGAAGACCACTTCGGGCTCGCCGTCCTCCGGTATGACCTCGCCGTCAACGATCGCGTAGAGGTGCTCGACCCGGGCCTTCTTTGCTGCGTAGTCCGGATCGCGGGAGGTCTTCCAGGTCTTCAGGCGTTGAAAGGAGACGCCTTCCTCGCGGAGCAGGATGCGCAGGCCCTCGTGGCTGATGTCGTCGACCACCCCCTCGGCAACCGGGAAGTCCGCCAGCTTGGTCAGACTCCAGGTGGAAAACGGCAGGTCGTGCTCGGTCGGCTTCGACTTCGCGATCTTCTTGATCTCGCGCCGCTCGGGCAGCGTGAAGGTCTTCGGCCAGCCGCCTTTGTACTTCGGGTACAGCGAGTCGAAGCCGTCCGCGTTGAAGTTGTGGATCACATCCCTCACCCGGTCCGCGCTGGTGAACGACGCCTCCGCGATCTTCGCTACCGGCATGCCCTGCGCGGACAGCAGGACCATCTGGGCCCGCCGCCATGTCACCACTGCCCCGGTGCCTCTGCGGATGATCCGCAGCAGGCGCTGCCCCTCGTCATCGTCGATCTGTCGAACCTGAACTCTGTCGGCCACGCCGACCAGTTTCAGTGAACGCACCGATCGGGATCCGGTTCCCGATCGGCGCGTCGCGGGACTGCGGTCGGCGGTATCAGCCGAGGTGCCGGGCGAAGAACCTCAGCGTGCTCTCCAGCTCGAATGCCGGGATCTCCCCGTGCTTGCCGGGATTGGCGTGCAACGTTTTCTCAGCCGAGGCCAAGGCGTCGAACAGCGCCAAGCTCTGAACCCGCGGCACCCGCTCATCGTCCCACTGCACCAAGAACTCCACTGGGACCGTGATCCGCGCGGCGGCCTCGGCCGACGCCAACACCCCGCCCAATCCCAGTACCGCCGCGCGGACCCGCGGTTCAGCAGCGACGAACGGAACACCGAGTCCGCATCCCAGCGAAACCCCCCAGTAGCCCACCGGGCCGGCGCCAACGTGCTCAAGTTGCTGAACCGCGCCCAGGACCGCCCGCCATTCCGGCACAGTCTGGCGGGCCACGAGCGCCTGGAAGCCGGCGATCAGCGGGGCCAACTCTTCACCGGCTTCCACGCGAGCCTGGTTCTCAGTCGCGATCCGGTCGTACTGCTCAACCTTCGGCCGGTCGCCATGGGCGGGAACGTCGACCGCCACGACCGCGAACCCGCATTCGGTCACGAAGCGGCGTGCCCGAGTCAGAACGTCAGGGGCCTTCTTGTGCTGACCGCCACCGTGTCCCATCAAGACGAGCGGACGAGTGGCGACGGCACCTTCCGGCGTCCACAACACGCCAGGAATCTCGCCGAGGGTGAAGAGCTGTTCGCGGGCGCCGTCGGACGACGTCTCAGAGATGAAGCGCATAGCGTTTCATGCCTTTCGGGATGCCTCTGCGGGCACTCCCTAGGCCATGCGAGGGAGGGAGGCCCGACCTGTCAAAGCGTTGATCGGTCTCACCTCCTCAGTTCGCAGTGGTGCACGGTGGCAGGAACGTATCACGAAGGACTCCACCCTGGCCCGGGCAGGGATGCCGACAGGGCTAACGTTGTCTGATGCGGCACTAGACCGAGCGTCACGGACCCGGGAGCGGGGGCTGAGCTGCTTGGTCCGTGGGGTTCAGGCGGAGTCGTGGGTCCCTGGGTGGGGGCGGATGGCGTGCACGACGACGCGCATCAGGAGGGCTGCGGCGGCGGCCAGGCCGAGGGAGCCGATGGCTTCCAGCAAGTGCAGGCCGTCGGCGATCTCGGGGCCGCTTTGGCGGGTGAGCAGGGTGGTGGAGATGCCGCCGGTGGTCGCAGCGACCAGGGTGAGGACACCTAGTTCCGCGGTGCGCTGCTGCCATCCGCGGTTGCCTGGTCGGCGTAGGTCCTGTGCCGGCTGTGGGAGGGCGGGAAAGCCGAAGAGGTTTGCGAGTTGAGTGATCGTCTCGTGGCCTGGGCGGATGTGGTGGCCGAGGTGGGCGGTGAGGTCGAAGTCGGCGTCCAGGCGCAGGCAGGTGGATTCGAGGACAGCGAGTCCGCGCAGAACGGTGGGGAAGGCCGGTGGAAGCAGGAGTCCGGTGCTTCGGGTGAGAGTGGCGAGGGCGGTGAGGGTGTCGGTGTCGGTGTTGGATGCGCGGTGGCCGGGTGAGGGAAGGGTGAGCAGGAGCTGGGCGCAGGCGCGTTCGAGGGTTCGTTCGTCAACGGGGTCTTCGGCGGCGTCGTTGAGGGCGCGGGCGAGGTTGGTGGGGTTGCCGAGGGCGGTGGCGGTGAGGATGCGCTGCAGGGCGGCGAGCTGAAGGGTGTCGAGGCGGGCGGCGTGTCCGAAGTCGAGGAGGGCGGGCGGCTTGTTGGGGTGGAGGTGGACGTTTCCGGGGTGGGGGTCGGCGTGCGCGATGCCGTGGCGCATGAGGAGAGTGAGGTAGCCGCCGGCGATGGTGTGGGCGGTGGTGCGTGCGGTGTGGTCGTCGAGGTCGGGCGCGGCACGGTGAGCGGGGAGGCCGTCGGCGAAGTCTTGGACAAGGACGTACCGCCCGGACAGGCCGGGGTGTACGGCGGGCACGATGACGGGGCCGCGGTGAGCCGCTGTGTGGGCGGCTGCGAGCGTGCGGGCCTCGATACGCAGGTCGAGTTCGGCCCGGACGGCGGTGGCGAAGTCGTCGGCGAGGCGGGTGACGCGGATGGCGCGGCCCCAGGCGGTGCGTTTCTCCATGGTCCGGGCTAGGCGGGCCAGGACGTCGAGGTCGGTGGACAGGCGGCCGGGGATGCCAGGTCGCAGTATCTTGACCGCGACGCGAGTGCCGTCGTGGAGCGTGGCTCGGTGGACTTGTGCCATGGATGCTGCGGCCAGTGGTTCATGGTCGAAGGAGGCGAAGACCTCGTCCAGGGGGCTGCCGTAGTGCTCCGTAAGGAGTCGCTCGACCTGTTCCGCAGGGGCGGGCGGGACGGTGTCGTGCAGGTCGAAGAGCGGTCGGGCGACGTCGTCTGGCAGGAGGCCGGGCCGGGCGGCGAGGACTTGGCCGGCTTTGACGAACAGGGGCCCGGCTTCGGCGAGGCAGTCACGCAGAGCTTCCCCGAGCGCTGTGCCGCGCGGTCCGCCGGGCCGGCGGGCGAGTGAGAGACCGTGCCGGGATGCCAGGTGCGTCAGTTGGCCGTAGCGGCGGCTGCGACGGACCCAGCCGGTCAGTGACCGTGCCAGGGTGAGAGGGCCGGGTGGACGGATTCCGCCGAGGAGTTCCAGGCCGACCGCGGTGGCCATCGCCGCGAGGACGGCGACCATGAGGAGCAGGCCGGGGTCGACGAAGGCGCCGGGTTCTGCCCGGTTGGCGAGGACGGCGATCGCGAGGGCGGCTGTGGTGCCCGCCGCGGCGCACCAGGCGCTCGACATCGGCCGGGCGAGGGTGCCCAGCAGGCGCGGTGCGGTCCAGGCGACGGTGGCGGCCAGCAGTCCGGTCAGTACCAGGCCCGTCATGCGGAAATCTCCTTCGCGACCGGTTCGTCCGCCCTCCTTGCCTGGCCGGGCAGGGCTCGGATGCAGGCCGCAGCCACCACGGCCAGGACCAGGGCGCTCAGGTAGGGCAGGAGGGGGCGCAGGTCGTAGGTGATGCCGGCCACGGCGGGAGCGCTGGCGCGGGCCAGGGCCATCGCCGACTGGACGGCCCCCATGGCCGCGCCCGTACGGTCAGGTGCGGCGTCGGCGACGAGGGTGCTCAGCGCGGGGGCCAGCAGCCCTTGGCCGATGCTGGCGACCATGAGCGCGGTGACGGTGCCCCAGGCGGGCAGCAGCGGAAGGCATGCCAGTCCCGTGCCGAGGACGAGCGCACCGGCCGCGGCGACGGTTCTGGTGCCGAACCGGGCGGCCAGTGGTGCGGCAATGGCGCCCTGGGCTGCAGCCATGGCGACGCCGGCTGCGGCCAGCATCCAGCCCAGCGCCTGCGGTCCGAACCCGTACCGGTCTGCCCCCAGCAGGGCGAGCGTGGCTTCCATCGCGCAGAAGGCGGCCGTCGTGCAGAACGCCGCCACCAGCAGGACCCGCGGCGCCGCCGGGGCCGTACGGTGCACTCCCCTCTGCTGGTGAACATGCTGTCGCGCGGCACCGATTCCCCGGGCGTCGGGTAGTGCGGCGGCGGCGAGACACAGGGCGGCCGCGGCCACGCAGGCTGAGACGATGCCGGCGCCGGACAGTCCCTGGTGGGCGAGCATGGCGCCGATGGCGGGGCCAGCGACGAATCCGAGGCCGACGGCCGCACCCAGCATGCCGAGGCTGTGAGTACGCCGTTCGGGTGGGGCGAGGTCGGCGGCGAAGGCGTGCGCGACCGCGATCGACCCCCCGCACGCGCCCGCCACCACCCGTGCCACCAGCAGGCCGCTCAGGGAAGTGGCGTTCGCCATGAACAGCGCCGAGAGGACCGACCCGGACAGGGCGAGCAACAGGACAGGCTTGCGGCCGAAGCGGTCCGAGGCCCGGCCCAGCAACGGCGCGGACACCAGCTGCGCGATCGAGTAGGCGGCGAACAGCAGGCCGATCATGCTGGGGCTGCCCCCGAAGGTGTCGGCGGCGTAGGGCAGCAGCGGCAGGATGATGCCGAAGCCCATGAGGTCGGTGAAGACGACCAAGCAGAGCGCCGGTATCACCAGGCGAGAAGACAGTCTCACGGGCTGTCCGCCCAACGATCCCCGGGTACGCCGAGGGCGCGCATCACGAACGGCAGGGTGCGCTGGACGGCGGTGTGCACCTTGTCGCCCGCCAGGAGTGCGGTGCGCTGGGTTTCCAGGCACGCCATGATCATCTGACCGGTGGCGGCCGTGTCAGCGCGGACGAACACGCCCTCCCGCATGCCGTCCTCCAGCAGGCCGCCCACGAGCGCGGCGAGCGGCGCTACGTGTTCCAGGAACCTCGCACGGTCCTCCGGCGGCAGCATCGCGGCGACGGAGGCACCCGTGCCGCTCTCCAGGGCGAACTCGGTCAGGACCAGCTTGACGAGGATCTGCAGCCGGTCGACCGGATCGGTGCGATCGGCCAGCTCCCGCTCGGCCAGTGCCATGAAGCGGCTCATCTCCCGCTCCGACCAGGCGAGCAGGAGCGCGGTCCTGTCGGGAAAGTAGTTGTAGACCGCGGTACGGGCGACACCGACCTGCTTGGCGACCTCCTGGAGCTTGAGGTCCTGCCATCCGACCTCACGCAGCAGCGCGGCGAAGGCGTCGATCATCGCCTCCCGTGTGGCCGCCCGGTGCTCGGCGAGAGTGGCGCCTCCGGTCAGCTTCGGACTCATCATGCTCCCTCGATAAGACGCGGTGCCGGCAGACCGTGGAGTTCGGCCGCCACCCGCGGATCGCCGTCCCATGCTGCCAGCGGGGTGAGAACGAGCCGGGAGGCAAGGCGGCGCAGCGCCGCCGCCACCTCCGCGCGCTCCATAGACGTCAGGTCCGTACGGCGGTCCAGCCGGCGCAGCTCCTCGGCCACCAGCAGCGAGGCATGCTGCTGGACCGCGGTGGACAGTCCACGTCTGCCCGCAGAGGTCACGGGCGCCTCGGTTCCCGCGGGCAGGCTCATCGGCCCGAGGCGGCGAACAGGGCGGAGGATGCCTCCACCGAAGCCACCTCGTCCAGCTGACGCTTCACAGCCCGTACCGTCACCCACGCCAGCGCGATCATCACGAGGGCGTTCGCCGCGTGCAGCGCACCGAGCAGCGGGATACCGGTGCCGTGCTTCTGCAGAACGGGCTGCACCAGCATCGCGAGGAACAGTCCCAGTCCGGCCCCCACGGCCCGTCCGGAAGGACGGCCGACGATCAGCAGGACGACCAGGACCACGCCCACGACCTCCGAGGCGTAGCCGAGCATCCGGTGCGCGTCCAGGCTGGACGCCTCGCCGACCGGCAGCCGCTCCAACGCGAACAGCCCGAACCCGGCGGTCACGATCTGCGCGCACGCGGCCCCGATCACCGCCCACGCCGATGCCCGCACGCCCCGGATGCCGAACTTCCGCACCCCGGTCAGCGGCCTGATCCTGACCGGTACCACCTCGGCCGTCGTTGGACTCACAACAAACCCCTTTCATGACGACGTGTCGTCATGAAGTTAGCATGGTGGCCATGACCACCTCCCCGCCCCCGTCCCCGCACCCGGACTCACGGAAAGGCGGCCTGACGGCACCGCCCTGTCTGCGCCGTGCCACTACGGCGGCTCTGGTGGTGTCGGTGGTCATCGTCGCCACGGGGGGAGCGGCACGTCTGAACGACTCCGGCCTGGGGTGCCCGACCTGGCCCACCTGCACCGGCGAGAGTCTGAACGCCACGGCCCGGGCGGGCTGGCGCGGCATCATCGAGCTCGGCAACCACCTGCTCACCTATGTCCTCGCCACCGCCGTCGGCTGGGTCATCCTCGCCGCCCGACACGCCGGACCAGGACGGCGCGACGTTCTGCTCCTGGGCTGGGGACAGTTCGCGGTCATCGTTGCCGGCGCCCTGCTCGGAGGCGTCACCGCCTTCACGGGCCTCACCCCCTACGCGGTCGTCGGACACTTCCTGCTCTCCACCGCGCTGATCACTCTCGCCTGCCTGACCCGCAGCCGCACCGCGCTGCCTCCCGCGCCCGCGGCAGCGGCCAGCGCCCCATCACGGACCCCCGCCCGCACCCTGCTCACCACGGGCATCCTGCTGACGGCTTGGGGAACAGCGGTCACCGGCCTGCACGCCGGGCCCTGGGGCACCATGCCCCACCTGTCCGTCGACTGGGCAACGGCGACACGTATGCATTCCGTTCTCGGATGGACCGTCCTCGCCCTGGCCCTCCTCCTGCATCTGCACCTGCACCGGACTCGCGCCCCGGGCTGGATCGTCGGCCGCACCCGCCTGCTTCTCGCCGCTCTGGCGGGACAGGGAGCCCTCCGCTACGCACAGAGCACGCTGGGAGTTCCCGAACAGCCCCTTGCTCTGCCCCTGCTCGGTTCGTGCCTGACAGCAATCGCCGTCCTTCACGCAACTGTCCATCTCACCAGAGCACCCGGCCCCCCGACCGGTGGGAAAGGCGGGGCAGAAGCTTGATCGGCGCGCTGACCCTGGCCACGGGTGTGACCGCCGCTCTGCTCGCCCTCTGGTGCGCACACGCGGCGTGGCGGGACCAGCCGACCAAGGACTGGCACTTCGCGGGAATGGCCATCGTCACCCTCCTGGCCCTCGCTCAGATGCTGGTGGGCATCTGGTGTCTGGCCGCAGGCGAGCAGCCGCAGGGCGACGCAGTCACGTTCATCGCCTATCTCCTCGGAGTCCTCGTGGCCGTACCCGCTGCGGGGATTCTCTCCCTGGCCGAGCGGACGCGCTGGGGCTCGCTCACCGTAGCGGCGGGGTCCCTCGTCCTTGCCTTCCTCCAAGTGCGTCTCCACGACATCTGGACCACTACCGGAAGCTGAAAGCTGAGTCCGGATTCACCGGTCTCCCTGGGCTCGCAAAGAATCACCACGCTGCCTTGGGCACCGTGGAGCCGTTGTTCGCGACGGACATGGCAACGCCGACAGTCGTGCGGAACCTGGCTGCCGAGGGCGACCGTGTGGCCGTGCCTGGCCAGGAGTGCTGGACGTTGGTGCATGGCTCTGGTGATGGTGCCGCCATGGACCCCGAAGAACTGGGCGACCAGATCTCGCGTACTGAACCGCTCGGGGAGTGACGGCCTCCACCCTCATTGGACCTCGGCCCCCTGGCAGGCCAGGAGGTGTGCGTCGCGGGTGCGCCGTCCAGGAAGTCGAGGAGCCGCACGCGAAGGTCATGGCAGCGACGAGAACCTGCCAGCGGCCGGTGTTACGCCCGCAGTGCTCCAGCAGGGTCTCGGGTACCTGGCGGACAAGGACCTCATCGGCACGGACCTGGGGCAGATGCTCCAGAGTGTGATGGCGGGGCTCGATCCGGGCTCTGGTCTCGGAGCTGAAGAGGGTCTCGCCGGCGGCGGCAAGAAGTACGAGCCCGGACTGAGGGACGGCACGGGGGCGTCGGGGTGGTGCGCGAACGCGTCGTCGCCGAGCAGCGTCAGCACACACAGCCTCGGCACAAGGGCACCGGGCGTCGGCCGCACCGCGGGGAGAGTCCTGGGACAGGGCACGGCTCGTCCGCCGTCGTGCGCCGTCGTCGCTTCAGTCGGTGTGCTCCGAGGCCGAGGCGGTCCGGTCTTGCTGAGGGGAGGAGCGGCGCCTGTTCCTTCGGTGGATTGCCCAGGCTGCCAGGAGGAGCGCGGCCAGGAGTCCGGTGAGGGTGGCGGGCCCTGCTGTGTCGAGGAGGTCGGAGAGGACACGCTGGACGGTGCCGGCTGCATCGATGACGGGGTCGGTGGTGGCGGGGTCGCTCTGGACCCGGATCTCGTACCAGCCGTAGTAGGCGACGTAGGCGCCGACGAGGAGGAGGAGTCCGCCGCCGATCCGGGGTGCGAGGGTGCCAGCGCGGCGAAGACGGCTGACTGCGGCGCTGCGGGTGAGAGCGACGGTCAGGGACGCGACACCGACGATGAGTCCCATGCCGACCGCGTACGCGGCGAACAGGATGACTCCCTCACCGGGGGAGCCGCTGCGGAAGGCGGAGACGACGATGGCGAGGAACGGGGCGATGGTGCAGCCCAGGGAGGCGGTGGCGTAGGCCATGCCGAACAGGGCCATGGACGGTACGGACCGGGTGACGGTGGGAGCTCGCCGGACTTTCGGCATGAGGGCGGGCAGCTGACGGCCGGCGAGCAGCCAGGCTCCGGCTCCGGTCATGAGGATGCCGAAGGTGATGGTGAACCAGGGGAGGTGTTCCTGGACCTGTCCGGCGACGGGCTGGACGGCCAGGCCGAATATGCCGAAGAGGGCGGCGAAGCCGAGGGTGATCGAGGCGGTCGCGGTCAGGGCCCGGCCGACGGCGACGGATCGGGTGGGGCTGTCGTCGCCGAGGACGAGGAGGGAGAGGTAGGCGGGGAGCAGGGCGAAGCCGCAGGGGTTGACGGCGGCGAGGATGCCGGCGGTGAGCGCGAGGGCGAGGGGAAGGTCGGACATCGTGGTTCAGCCGGTCAGTCCGGAGACCTTGTCGGCCAGCCCCTCGCCGCCGGGCAGTACGCCTTCGTAGACGGTCTCGCCGTCCTTGTCGAGGATGACGTAGCGGCTCTGCTCGGTGACCTCGAACCGCTTCCAGATGTCGCCCTTCTCGTCGGAGAGGTGGGGGAATCCGCTGGTTCCCGTGTCGGCGACGAAGTCCTGCATGGCGGCGTTCTTGTCCAGGCCCGCGACGCCGACGACGTTCACCTCGCCCGCGGTCTCGGCTGCCACCTTCGCGGTCTCGGCTGCCTGGGCCTTGCACTTGGGGCACCAGGGAGCCCAGAACCAGAGCACGGTCGGCTTGCCCGCCAGAGTGCTGCCGTCGAACGGCTTACCGTCCACCGTGGTCGCGGTGAACCGCAGCGCCTCCGGCACCGCCGGCCCGGAGGCAGTGTCGCCGCTGGGGTCGGAGGGGGACGGCTGCACAGGGGGCGAGGAGGACGAGGGGGACACGCCCGCCGCATCACCGTCGGAGCCACTGTCGGCTCCGCATCCCGTGAGAGTGAGCAGGGTGACGGTGATGGCAGCGGGCAAAACAGTACGGGCGCGCATGGAGGACTCCGGTGTGGTCGGGATGAGAGCGACTCTAGAACCGCCTCTCAGCTCCGCGAGCCCGCCAGAGCTTACGCTTCGATGACGTGAGCCGGATACGGCCCTGCGGGCCGGCCCGCGAGCCTGGCCGCGTGGGGGCAGCTGTCCCGAAGCCGAAACCCATACCGCGGGAGCCGACATGCCCGGGGCACAGTTACGGACGTGCAGCAGCCCTGCCCTGCGCTGTCCCACCAAGCACCGCAGCACGCCGGGGTCGTGGTCCGGCGTGGTGCAGTACTACTGATGGCGGGCGCGCCAGTACGGGTTGTTATGTGGGAGGGTCGCGCTGACCCGCCCGTACATGCCGAAGGTCATCAGGAGTACGCCCACCACGAAGCTGAACAGGACGTTCTGCAGCTCGAAGGCGAGGAAGTTGTAGTCGCTCTCCAGTAGGGACAGGTTGGCGAACCCGCTGACGATGAAGGCCACTCCGGTGACCATGTTGAGCGTGGAGGCGAGGTTCCCGCCGATGACCGCACCGGCGAGGAGGACGACGCCGATCATGATGGAGAGGCTGCTCAGCGCACCGTTGGTGTTCAGCCCGAGGACTGTGTCACCACCGGTGCTGAAGAAACCGATCCGGTCGACCAGCCCGAGTACGCCGAATGTCACCAGGAATGCTCCGAAGAAGCCGGCGCCGACACGGTAGACGCGACTGAGCCGGTGATCCACCGGCAGGTGTTCGTCCAGACGGACACCACGCAGAGGCACTCGGGGCAGATGAATGACTGACATCAGAGCCTCCTCGGTTTCTGTTGCCCCGCCCATGTGTAATTCGGTGCAGACTCGTCGAAGGATGGGGTGGGGAACTGCGGAATCCTGCCGATAGTCCTTCCGGTCGCCGAACTTCGGGCGCTGGAGCAGATGGAGGCTGCCGAGCTGCCCGGCTCCTTCCCGAAGCCCCGGGTCCTTGATCACCGTCTCGTCCAGGACGAGGTCCTGCCCCGCGCCCGCCACGGCGACCTGTCTGCTGCCCGATGGCACGAAGGAGAACGTCGACGCGCGGTCGCTGGCCATCGGGCACATGATCCTGGTACGTCCCGGTGAGCACGTGGAGCCGACGGCTGGGTCATCGGCGGGACGAGCGACGTCGACCGGGCCACCATCACCGGTGAGCCGCTGCAGTGGCCTCGCCGTGTGCGGTGGTGCTCCAACGCCGGACAGCGCGGGGTGTCGGCCGAGTCCGCCGTCGTCATGGAAGGCCTCGGGCAGATCGACACCGTGGCCTGGACGAGACCGGTACCCCGCTCCTCCCACTCGGAGTCGCCGGACACGAAGGCGCCACCGTCATCGTGGCCCTCAACGGCCGGCGCCTTCTGCACGAAGCCGCCTGGCCCCACCTCGCCCAGGGCGTCGCGTGATCCTCCCTCGTCGTGTCCAGGACAGCCGCTTTTGCCGTCGGCGGGGGCAGTCGGATGCCGGTGCTCAGCCGTGCGGTGTGTCCGGTGCGGATCCGCTGCCGTCGGGGCCGGGTTCCGGGAGGCCGAAGGGCATGGCGGGCGCTCCCAGTCCCTGGGGGTCGGGTTGGCCTGCCAGGGCGGTGAGCGCCGGGGTGGGGAAGGTGCGGGCGGTGTGTGCCAGGGCGTCTTGGTAGAGGGTGAGGGATTCCAGGCGGTCGGGTGGAAGGTGCTTGGTGAGGGTGGCGAGCAGGAAGCTGAGGCGTCGGTGGACCTGCAGTGAGGTTGCTCCCCGGATGGTGATTTCGGCCAGGGCGAGTTCCAGGAGATCCGTCCACCGGGGATGGTTGATGGTTGCTCGGGGTACGCCTGTGCGGTCGTGGTGGGTCGTGGGGCCGAGGGGGCACCTGGCCAGGCGCAGGAGGGCCGATTCGATCCGGTCGATCGCCTGGATCGCGGTGGTGGGGTCATTGACCGCCGGGGACAAGGCGCGCAGGGCGATGTCGACAAGGAGGCGCAGGCCGTAGGCGGGGTCGTGGTCCAGGCGGCGCGAGGGGCCGATGTGCAGGGCGCTGAGAAGTCGTGCGGTGTCGAGCTGGCCGGCGGGCGCTGCGGTGATGATCTGGAGCGCTGGGGTACCGGGTTCCACGAAGGTTCCGGTGGAGATGAGGCACACCACGTGGGCGTCGATGCGCTCCGCTGCCGCTGCGAGAGCGGCGCTGTCGATGCGTCGCACCACCCCTCGGCGCTGTACTGCCAGTTCGATGCTTTCGTCCGGCTGGAAGAGGGAGGCGGTGGCCGGTCCGTGTGTCCCATGGGTGGTCCATTCGCTGTCGAGCACGGCGTGGAGTTGCTGGGCGACGGCGCGGACGAGACCGCCTCCGGTGATCATTTCCCGCAGACCTGCGAGGCTGCGCAGGATGGCGGCGGAGGAGAGCAGGACGAAGACGACGGCGAGCGTGACGGAGAGGTTCGGAGCGAAGTCCGGGCGGATCTGGGTGAGGACGATCAGCGCGTACAGCGCGGTTCCGGCCAGGGCGCCGAACAGCATCAGGGAGCGCTCGAAATAGCCGAGGACTCCGGTGAGGCGCGGGGAAGCGGCCTGGACGGATTGGACGACGATGGTGGTGGCGGCCAGGACGAGTCCGAACAGGGTGATGACGCCGGTTGAGATGGCGCTGAGGGTGGCGAGCGCGGTGGCGGAGTCGTAGGTGAACCCTCCCAGGCTGGGATGGGTGCGCTCCAGCCGGGGCAGCCACCACCCGAGCATCGCTCCTCCGCCGGCGAGGGCGACGGCGGCGCTCCGGTTGGCCCATGACACGCGCTGTGTGCGGCTGAGCGGTGCGGGGGCTCGTCCCGGAGACGATGGGGGCACGGTGACTCGCCTTCGCGGTCGGCGGGTGGGGGCGGAATGTGCGGGCCTTGCCGCTTTCAGGGGGCGAGGACGATCACGGTGATGACGAGAGCGGCGAGCAGGAGCATGGCAAGCGTCAGGGCTCCGCCCGCAGCCGGTAGACGTCCCCGGGGTGCCGCGATGCCGTTCTCGCGGTCGCGCCACTGGGCGTAGCCGGCGGTGATGCTGCCGATCGACAGCGCGACGAGGTAGCCGCCCAGTGCGAGGCGCAGGCCCCGGGGGGTGATGTCGATCAGTTTGACGACGGCGAAGGAGGCGGCGAGAAGTGCCAGGGCGGTGCGCAGCCATGCCAGCAGGGTGCGTTCGTTGGCCATGGAGGTGCGGGCGGCCGCGCCTGCGGGAGGCCGTGGGGGCGGGGGCCGGCCTGCGGGCGGTGCTGGGGGGCGGTTCTCTCCTGGGGCGCCGGGTCGCCCGTCGGGTGGGCCGGGCTCAGGGGAGGACAATGGCGAAGTCGGGGTCGGGAGTGGTGAGGTGCCCGAGGAGCCGGGTGAAGGTGCTGGAGTCGCCGGTGATCCGGGCCTGGTCCTGGCCGGTGAGAGTCGCGAGATCGGTGGTGCCCAGCAGAAGATCCCGGAGGTCGGCCTCGGTGAGGGTGACCTCGGCGTCGGGGTCGGGGACCGAGGGGTCGGGGGGGCCGATGGTGTGGGTGAGTACCCCGTTGTGGAGGCGCAGGGTGACGGGGCGGTCCGGGGTGATGAAACGGATGGTGAGTTCGGTGTCCCAGCTGCCGGGACCGTCGACGCGGATCGCCAGCGCGTCGCAGAGCTGTTCGAGTGTGAGGGCCGACATGAGGTCGGGAGAGGCGGTGACGGTCGGGGTGCCGACGGGGCGGGAACGCAGCTCCAGAGCGCCGGTGAGGTAGACGTTGCGCCACGTCCCGTTCTCGCAGCCGTAGCCGAGTTGCTCCAGGGCGTCGGCCTGGAGAGACCGGGCACGGCTGTTGGCGGGGTCGGTGAACAGAACGTGGTTCACGACCTGCGCGACCCACCGGTAGTCGCCGCGGGCGAAGGACTCCTGGGCTTTGTCCAGGACTGTGTCGCATCCGCCCATGAAGTCGACGTACCGTGCCGCTGCCTCGGCCGGCGGGTGTTCCCACAGGTGGGCGGGGTTGCCGTCGAACCACCCGAGGTAACGTTGGTAGATCGCCTTGGTGTTGTGACTGACGGAACCGTAGTAGCCATGGGTGTGCCAGGCGCGTTCCAGAGCGGGCGGCATCCGCATCGTTTCGGCGATCTCCAGCGGGGTGAGCCCCTCGTTGATCATGCGCAGCGTCTGGTCGTGGAGATAGGCGTAGAGATCGCGCTGCTCGGTCAGGAAGCGGACGATGTTCTCGCGCCCCCACGTGGGCCAGTGGTGTGAGGCGAAGGCGACGTCGACGTCGCCGACGAACAGACGGACTGCTTCGGTGAGGTACTGGGCCCACACCCGGGGGTCTCGGACCTCGGCACCGCGCAGGGTGAGCAGGTTGTGCTGGTTGTGGGTGGCGTTCTCAGCCATGCACAGCGCGGCGTGACCGGGGAAATGGATGTTGAGCTCGGCAGGTGCCTCCGTGCCGGGCGTGAGCTGGAAGACCATGGTGATGCCGTCGACGGTCTCGCGCTGTCCGGTGGCGGTGACGTCGAGGGTGGGGGCGATGAGTCCGCTCGTGCCCGTGGAGGTCGTCTGTCCCAGGCCGGCGCCAATCTGTCCGCGTTCCCCCGGCGGGAGGGCGGGACCGTACATGTAGGCGGTGCGGCGTGCCATGGCCGTACCTGCGTAGACGTTCTCGCTGGCGGCGTGATGCATGAAGCCCTGGGGCGCGATGACCGGGACACCCGCGTCGAGGTCCGCCTGGCCGATCACGCCACGCACGCCCCCGAAATGGTCGATGTGGCTGTGCGTGTAGAGCACACCGCTCACAGGGCGCTCGCCGCGGTGACGTCGGTACAGAGCAAGGGCTGCGGCGGCGGTCTCGGCGCAGATGAGGGGATCGATCACCAGCACTCCGTGATCGCCCTCGACCAGAGTCATGTTCGACAGGTCGAAGCCCCGGACCTGGTAGATGCCCTTGGTCACCTCGAACAGCCCGTGGCGGGCGACCAGCCGGCTCTGCCGCCACAGACTCGGGTTCGCCGTGTCAGGACAGTCACCGTCGAGGAACTCGTAGGCGGAGAGGTCCCACACCGTCCTGCCCTCGGCATCGGTGACCACGGGGTCCTCGGCAGTGGCGATGAAGCCGCGCCGCGCGTCGTCGAAGTCGCGCATGTCGTCGAACGGGAACCGGCCGTAGGTCTTCGCGTTGGCTTCGGCGACGGACGGCTCAGCCATCCGCGACCGGCATTCCTCGGTCACACGCTCCTCCTTCACCGTGCGCCACAGACAGCGCTCACGTACAGCAGCCTCACCCCGCGCCGCGCCCGCCGCACGGCCATAGGCCCCGTTCGGGTACAGGCCCCAGCACACCAGGGAGAAGCAGACACTCTCCACGCCACCAGCCCGGCCCCGGCACTCACGGCACAGCCGAACTGTCCGTAACATGACGATTCATGCCGATTGAGGAAGTAGGTGAGTCCTCGCTGCCGGAGGTACGCCGGATGAGAAGGCCCGAGCGATCGACGATCCGCAGCTCGCCGAACCTGCTTCCCGTAGCCACCATGCTGGGCATCGCCGCCGTGGACGCTGCCACAGGATCGATGTACGTCCTGCTGCCCGTCTACGCGGCCGGTCCGGCCATCGCCTCCGCCCGGGGAACGGTGCGCAGTGTCACCCTCATGGGGGCAGCTGCTGCCGTGCTGTGCCTGCTCTCCGCCTGGAAAACGGGCCGCTACGACGATCTGCGTCTCCCGGTCGCCCTGACGGCGATCGCCTACGTGACCCTGGCCTCCGCCTACGCTGCGCGGTCACGCAGAAAGATCGAACAGCGCCTGGTCGATGTCCGAGAAGTGGCCTGCACCCTTGAGGACGTTCTCTTCACACCGGTCCCCCCGACGATCGGCCCCGTCCGCATCGGGGCCTCCTACGTCTCCGCCAACCACGCCACCCGCATCGGAGGAGACCTCTACGACGTAGAGCCCTTCCCCGGGGGCCTACGCCTCGTCATCGCCGACGTACAGGGAAAGGGGCTGGGCACCGTCCGCTGTGCCTCGGTCGCCCTTGCCGCCTTCAGGGAATCCGCCCCCTCAGCCCACGCTCTGACCGACGTCGGCCTGCGCATCGAGCAGGCCCTGGAACGCAGAACCGACGGTGAGCGCTTCGTGACAGGCATTCTCGCGCAGATCGGCACGGACGGCAGCCTCCTCGTCTTCAACCACGGCCATCCCCCGCCCCTCCTGCTCCCGCGCGCCGGACGCCCCATGCCCGTCGAGTCCGACGAACCAGTGCCGCCCTTCGGACTCGCGGTACTGACAGGCACCACCGACCTTCGGGACAGCGTCACCCGACTCACCCTCAACCCCGGTGACAGACTCTTCTTCTACACCGACGGCCTGAGCGAGGCGCGCAACAGTACGGGACACTTCTACCCGGTGCATGAACGTGTACCTCGGCTGCTGAAAAGCGGCACCCCTGAAGAAGCCCTCGACCTGCTCCGCGCGGACGTCGCCACGTTCACCAGCGGACCGCCGGATGACGACTCGGCCCTTCTCCTGTTGGAGTTCCAGAGCCCGAGCTAGCGGCGCGCCCGCCCACGGGGGCGGACTCTTGCCGTTGCAGAAGCCGGATACCAGCGGTCGGAGCGGCGATCCGTTCGGCTCCGTCATGCAGTTCAGGGGCCGATGAGGGCTGGAGGAGCAGCGCGCGTGCTTGCGGTCCGGAGGGTAGACGCACCTGCTGGCCGCCGACCTTGCGCTGCTGACCGCCCATCGCTCCGACCAGGTGCGGATGATCAACCGCTTGCGGCACGTACTGACCGGCATCTTTCCCGCGCTGGAGCGGGCCTTCGACTACTGCGCCCACAAGGGTGCGTTGGTGTTGCTGACCGGTTGCCAGACGCCGGTTGTGATCCGTCGCCGCGGCAGGGCCCGGCTGACGGCCTGGCTGGCCAACCGCAGTTCCGGGGGCCGACACGGTCGCCGCAACCGCGCTGGAAGCCGCGCAGGCCCCGCAGACCGCACTGCCCGGTGAAGATTTCAGATCGTCGCCGACCTGGCGACTCAGATCCTGGATCTCGACGACCGGCTGAAGCGCATCGACAAGCAGGTCTGCGAGACGTTCCGCAGCCACCCCAGGCAGAGATCATCGAGATCTTTGCCCAGTATGGGCCCGATACTCGGAGCCGAGTTCGTCGCGGCGGCGACCTGTCGGCTTACGTCGACGCCGGCCACCTCGCCTCGGCGGCCGGTTCTGGTTGCCCGTGCCGCGTGATTCGGGCCGCCGCACCGGCAACCTGCACCGGCCCAAGCGCTTCAGCCGCCGCCTGCGGCGGGTCTTCTACATGTCCGCACAGACCAGCATCATCCGCGAGGGCCCGAACCGGGACTTCTACCTCAAGAAGCGGGGTGAGGGCTGCAAGCACGTCCAGGCCGTCATGGCCTTGGCCCGCCGACGAGCGAGCGTGTTGTGGGCCCTGCTGCGTGACGGAAGGGTATTCACCTCCGCCCCGCCGGTCACACAGACGGCTTGACTTCGTCATCAATTCTCCTGTGACAGCTGTTCGGTAGGAAGGTCGGCCACGACGCGACGCAGTGGCAGTTCCAGACGCCGCCCCGGGATCGCCCATCTCGCGAGGGAGCGCTTGGCGGCCCGAGCCCGGTGGGCGGTGAGGCCGGGCAGGTAGAGGGCATCGGCCAGCAGGGCAGCCGCGCCAGCCGAGTCGATCGCGAGGGTGAAGACGTGTCGCTCGTCGCGACGGACGCGGAATCCCGCTGTGCGCAGCAGTGCGGGAAGTCCGTCGCGGGCCTGCGGGTTGGGCCACGGCTGGCGTACGGCGCGCAGGGCCGCCATCACCCGGACCCAGCCGAGCATGCCGGACGGGGAGAGCCCGGACTGGGAGGGCACCAGCGCCGCGAGCACTCCTCCGGGCCGCAAGACCCGCCGGATCTCCCCCAGCGTCTGCGGCAGGGGCGTGACCACCGGCAGGCACATGGCCGCGCAGACCGCCCCCACGCTCGCCGAAGCAGCCGGGAGCGCGTCCACTGCGGCCCGCACCAGCGGCCCGCGACCCCGCCGAGCCGCCTCGGCGAGCTCCTCGGCCGAAAAGTCGACCCCGACCCAGTCGGCGTCCGGCAACTCCTGTCGGGTGGGTGCCGAACCGCAGGCCAGGTCGAGGATCGTGCCCTCGATACCCCGCAGCGGTTCGGCCAGCCAGGCGTAGGGGGAGGTGTCGGCCAGGGAGAACAGTTGCTCGGTGATGCCGGCGTGCTCCTGGTGGTACGCGGTGATGAAGCGCCGCCAGTCCGGTTCGTCCATCCAGCCCTCGCCCCTCCTGTGGCTCATGGTGGCTGCTCGCGCCCGTGTGCTTCCCTCGGGAACCCTGCCGGGCTGTTCACGCATTCCGTTTCGGACACGCCGCAGGCGCGCGGATGAAGCGGGAGGGCCATCGTGACCGTGATTGTGGGGGCGGGGAAGGGAAGGAACCGACTGCGTCAACGGGTTCCCTTCACGTCCCACGCCCGCGCGCCGGCCGTCCCACGACGGCGCACCGACAGAGAGTTCGCGCCATGAAGAGGTATGACCTGGTGGTCATCGGCGGCGGCAGTGCCGGTCTGACCGCGGCCCGCACCGCCGGACGCCTCGGCGCCCGCACGCTGCTCGTCGAACGCGACCGGCTGGGCGGGGACTGCCTGTGGACAGGGTGCGTACCGAGCAAGGCACTGCTGCATGTCGCCGCCGACGTCCAGGCCGCCCGCCGCGCCGCTTCCTACGGGCTCCCGCCTGTGTCCGGCCCGGCCGACCTCACAGCGGCCATGTCGGAAGTGAAACGGGCGATCGGCGCGATCGAACCCCACGACTCGGCCGAGGCACTCGCCCCAAACGGGGTCCACGTGGCACACGGCGCCGCCTCCTTCACCGGCCCGGGAACCTTGACCGCGGGCGAGCGGGAGGTCTCCTTCCGGTACGCGCTGATCGCCACGGGCTCCTCGCCGGCCCTGGTGCCGATCCCCGGCCTGGTCGAGAGCGGGCCGTTGACCAGCGACACGGTCTGGGAGCTGTCCGAACTCCCGCGCCGCCTGGTGGTGCTCGGCGGCGGGCCGATCGGCTGCGAGCTGGGGCAGGCGTTCGCCCGGCTAGGGTCGCAGGTCACTCTCGTGGAGGCGATGGACCGCCTGGTGCCGCGCGAAGAACCCCGGGCCTCCCAAGTCCTGCGCGAACGGCTCCAGTCCGAGGGCGCCACCGTACTGACCGACTACCGCGCCGAGAGAGTCGATGCCCACGCCGTTCACGGGCCCGGTGGTCCTCTCCCCTACGACGCTCTGCTGGCCGTCACGGGGCGCCGTTCCCACACCCGCGGGCTCGGCCTGGAGGCGGCCGGCGTGGAACTCACCGATGCCGGTCATATCCGCACCGACGGGCGACTGCGCACCACGAACCACCGGATCTACGCCGCCGGAGATGTCACCGGCCGCTCGGCCTTCACCCACCTGGGCGGCACGCAGGGTGGAGCAGCCGCCGTCGACGCTCTGCTGGGGGTGCGCCGCCCCATCGACTACCGGGCGGTGCCCCGGGTGACGTACACCGATCCCGAGATCGCCCGCGTCGGCCTCACCTCCGACGAGGCACACGCGAAGTACGGCGACCACGCGAGCGTCCACACCCTGGACAACGACCGGGTGGACCGGGCGGTGGCCGACGGCCGCACCGAGGGCTTCACCACCCTGGTGCTGGGCCCGCGCGGGAAGATCGTCGGAGCCACGGTCGTGTCACCGAGGGCCGGCGAGACCATCGCCCATCTCGCGGCGGCGGTGCGCCTGGGCTGGACACCCTCCGACTACGCCCGCACCGTGCACCCCTACCCCACCTACGCCAACGGCCCCTGGCACACCGCGCTGGCCGACGTCTACGCCCGTCTCGCCCGGGGCGGCGGCCCCATCGGCGCGCTGCTGAAACTCCGCAGAGGAGTGATCAGGTGATCCTTCGTCTCGTCCTGGGCCTGCTCCTCGCGGCGATGGCGCTCGGCCAGGCCGCTTCGTTCGACGCGATGCCCGCCATCCTGACCACGTACGGTCTGACATCCGGTGCGGCCTCGACCGCCCTGGCCGTGGCGTTGATCAGCGCCGAGGCCGTAACGGCCCTCTGGTTCCTCGCCCGGCCCCGCTCCCGCGCCACCACGCCCGTGTGGCTCTACACCGCTGTCGCGGTGGCGTGGTCGGTACTGGCCTCCCAGGCGTTCGCCCGCGGGCTCGTCCTGGACAACTGCGGCTGCTTCGGTACCTACCTTGCCCAGCCGCTGCGCTGGTACGTCCTCGTGGAGGATGCCCTGATGCTGTTGTACGCCGGGTTGCTGTGGCGCGGCCTGCGCCGGGCCGGGCCCACGTCCTCGCCCGCCACATCTCGTACGGATCGAACCCCGCAGGAGAAGCCCTGATGCGGATCACCGCGAAACTGCGCGCCCTCGAACGTGCCACCCGCCCCTACGACACCGAGTTCGCCGCGGCGATGGAGCGCCGCTGGAAGGAGCTCCCCGACACCGCCCGGAGCCCCGGCCAGATCCTCGGCCGGCACGGCGTCGGCTGCGAGGGCACCCACGGCGTCTTCCCCAAGTGCAACCTCAAGTGCACCCCCTGCTACCACTCCAGAGACGCCAACCAGGTACGCGTCGACGGCCCGCACACCCACGAACAGATCACGGCACAGATGCGCCTGCTGCGCGACCTGCGTGGCCCACGTGCCCACACCCAGCTCATCGGCGGCGAGGTCAGCCTGCTCACCCCCGACGACCACGCCGCCGCGCTCGCCATCATGCGGGACCACGGCCGGGAACCGATGAGCTTCACCCACGGCGACTTCGACGACGACTACCTCACCCGCCTCGCGCTCGGCCCGGACGGCACACGGCGCTTGGACCGGCTGTCCTTCGCCGCGCACTTCGACAAGTTCATGTACGGCCGGCGCGGCATCGAGCGCCCGCCGGATGAGAAGTCGCTCAATCCCTACCGCGCCCGGTTCGCCGCCATGTTCCGCCGCCTCCGGCGCGAGCACGGTGTGCGGTTCTTCCTCGCCCACAACATGACCGTCACCCCCGGCAACCTCGACGAGGTCGCGAGCATGATCCGCGACTGCCACGCCATGGGCTACGGCATGTTCTCCTTCCAGCCCGCCGCCTTCCTCGGCGACGAACGCCGCTGGAAGGAGAAGTTCCGCGAGGCGACCCCGGACGCCGTGTGGGCGGAGATCGAGCGCGGCGCCGGAACCCGCCTGGACTACCGGGTCCTCGAAAACGGCGACGTGCGCTGCAACCGCACCGCCTACGGCTTCTACGTCGGCCGCCGCTGGTATCCGTTCCTCGACGGCGACGACCCGCGCGACCTCGCCGTACGCGACGCGTTCTTCCGCTACTTCGGGAAGGTGACCTTCACCGGCACCCCGCCCGCCCTCCTCGCGGCAAGGATCGTGCGGGTGGCGGTCCGCCATCCGTCCACCGTGGTGACAAGTTTTCGCTGGCTGGGCCGTACCGCCCGCCGCGTCGGCCTGCTGCGGCTGGTCCGCCACCGGATGCGGGTGCGTACGGTCACCTTCGTCATGCACCAGTTCATGGACGCCGACGTCGTCGCCCCGGCCTGGGAGATGATGCAGCGCGGCGAACAGGCAGAAGAGCCCCGGCTGCGCGAGACCCAGGAGCGGCTGGCCGCCTGCCACTACGCCATGGCCCACCCCGAGAACGGCACCCTCGTCCCCGCCTGCGCACAGCACGCCGTCCTCGACCCCGCCGAGAACGCCGCTCTGCGCACCCTGCTGCCGATCGTCGAGGTCCGCACCCCCACACGCCGCTCGCCCGGCACATCCGGCACGTAACCGAAGAACCGAAGGAGAAGCAGTCCATGCGCATAGGTGTCATCACCGGCTCCGGCAGCTACGACTGGCCCCACCTGGAGGGTGCGGCCGAGCGGACCGTCGTCACCGAACACGGCGCGGTCACCGTCACCGAGGGGCGCCTCGGGGGCGCGGAGATCGTGCAGCTGTCCCGGCACGGCACCGGCCACCACCGCCTGTCCAGCCAGGTCGACCACAAGGCGAACCTCGCCGCTCTGCTGGCCGTCGAGACGGAGGCCGTGGTGTCCTTCACCGTCTGCGGCTCCCTCGACCCGGACCTGCGGCCGGGCTCGCTGGTGGTCTTCGACGACCTGCACTTCCCCGCCAACCGGTTGCCCGACGGCACCCCCTGCACCTGGTACGACACCCCCGGCGGAGCCGGACGCGGCCACTGGATCTTCGACCGGCCCTTCAGCGAGCCCCTGCGCCAGGCGCTGATCACCGCCGCCGACCAGACCGGGGTGCCCGTCGCGACACAGGGCGTGTACGGACACGTCGACGGTCCCCGGTTCAACTCGCGCTCGGAGGTGGCCGCGCTGGCCGCAGCCGGGGTCAGTGCGATCAGCCAGACCGCGGGCCCGGAGGCCGTCCTGGCCGGTGAGGCCGAACTGCCCATGGCCCTGGTCGGGTTCGTCACCGACTACGCCAACGGCGTCGGCCCCCAGCCGGAACCTGTACAGGCGCTCCTGGACCGCATGGCGGCCAGCAAGGAGGTCTTCGCAACACTGGCCGGGCACGCACTGCCATCCCTGGACAGCGTGAGCACGGCAGGCTTCGTCTACCGGTTCGACACGTGAACGCCACCGCTCACCGCGGCATCCCCGCGATCCTGATCATGGCCAAGGAGCCCCGCCCCAGCACCGTCAAGACCCGGCTGCATCCCCTGCTCGGCCCGCAGCGCTGCGCCGAACTCCAGGCCGGGCTCATCCGCCACACCGTGGAACTGACCACCGTCCACGCTCCGCGGACCTACCTCGCCTACGCCCCGGCCGACGGCGGCGACGCGATCGGCACCACGACACCGGCAGGCGTCCGGCTGCGCCTCCAGCGCGGCGAAGACCTCGGCGGGCGCCTGGCTGCTACCGTCACCGACGCCTCCACCGACGGCGCGGGCCCGCTCCTGGTCATCGGCACCGACGCGCCGCTTCTCACCGGCGACCACCTGACCGCCGCCTTCACCGCCCTGGAAAGCCACGACGTGGTGCTGGGCCCCGCGCTCGACAGCGGCTACTACCTGATCGGCCTGCGCGCCCCCCACACCACCACACTCTTCGCCCTCGACGCGGACGTCTGGAGCACGGACCGGGTACTGACGGCGACCCGCAGAGCCGCCCGGCGCGAAGGGCTGAGCGTGGAGCCGCTGTGCCCACTGCGGGACCTGGACACCCCCGCAGACGCGACCGCCCTCCTCTCCGATCCGGCGCTGCCCGCGCCGATCACCGCTCTGATCCAGCCGGTGGAGGGCCCATGACACAGGTGTCGATCATCGTCCCGGCGCTCAACGAGGAAGCCGCGATTCACCGTGCGGTGAGCCGCCTGTGCCGTGACTTCCCCGACTGCGAGCTGATCGTCGTGGACGGCGGTTCCACCGACAGAACCGCCGAACTCGCCGCCGTCCACGCCACCGTGATCACCAGTGAGCGAGGACGGGCCCGACAGATGAACGAGGGCGCACGGCACGCCTCCGGCGACATCCTCTGGTTCGTCCACGCCGACACCGACATCGACCCCGACGCGCTGGACCAGATCCGGGCCGCACTCACCGACCCGGCCGCGGTCGGAGGCGGCCTCACCCTCCGCTTCGACCGCAGAACACCCGCCCTGAACTACCTCGCGTGGACATCCAACGCCCGGGCCCGCCGCCTCCACCACATCTTCGGCGACCAGGCCATGTTCATCCGCCGCACCGTCTTCGACGAACTCGGAGGCTTCCCCGACCTGGCCATCATGGAGGACCTGGAGATGTCACGGCGCCTGCACCGCCACGGCCCGCTGCGCCTGCTGCCCGCCACCTCGACGGCCTCCTCCCGACGCCTGACCGCCCACGGCACCTGGCGCATGATCGCCTTCATGCAGTACCTGAAACTGCTGTACTTCGCCGGCGCAGACCCCGAAGCCATCCGCGCCCGCTACACCGCCGGCCCCCGCCTCTTCCCGAAGAGAACCCCGGCCGTGCCACGCACCGGCCGTCCCTGAGCCTCTCGTCCCGCACCATCTGCACCCCTCCCTGGAGACCGACCTCATGCGCATCGCAGTCTGCGGAGGGCCCTACGGAAACCCGTACGCCCTCCAGGCATTCGTCGACGACGCCCGCGCCCGGGGCGCCGAGCGCCTCTTCTGTCTGGGCGATCTCGGCGGCTTCGGCGCCGACGTCGATGCCCTGCGGCCGATCCTCACCGACAACACCGTCGAGTGCGTCGCCGGAAACTACGACGTGGCCATCGCCCGCGGCGACACCGACTGCGGCTGCGGCTACCGCGACCCCAAGGACAACGAGTACGCCCAACTGATCTACGACCACACCCTCGCCACCACCAGCCGCGACTTCGCCGCGTGGATGGACACCCTGCCCACCGAACGACGGGAGACCATCGACGGCGTCGACGTCCACATGGTCCACGGCTCGACCCTCGCCCTGAACGACTTCTGGTGGGAGTCACTGCCCGAGGAGCAGCACCGCCTGCGCGCCGAGACATCCGGTGCCGACGTCGTCCTGTGCACCCACAGCGGCCTGCCCTGGCAGCGGCGCATCGGCGACACCCTCGCCGTCAACGTCGGCGTGCTCGGCAAACCCGCCAACGACGGCCGCCGCGACGTCTGGTACGCGATGCTCGACCTGTCCGACGGGCACGTCACCGCCGAGCTGATCCCGCTCACGTACGATTGGCGGGCACAGGCCCGCTCGATGCGCGCCGCGGGGCTGCCCGAGATCTTCGCCGAGACCATCGAGACCGGCTGGTGGACCACCTGCCTGGAAATCCTGCCGCCACGCGAGCGCTCCCGGGGCCGCTACCACCTCTACCGCTCCACCCTGCCCTCCGGCTTCCGCCCGGCGGACGACGGCTGGGGAGAGACCACGCCCCAGGCCCTTCGGAGCGACCGGCCGGTGGTCCCGCTGTTCGGCACCCCGTACTTCCCCTCCCGGTTGTGGATCTACACCAACTTCCACTGCAACCTGGCCTGCGACTACTGCGCGGTCGCCTCCTCCCCGAAGGCGCTCGCCCGCACCCTGCCCACCGATGCCTTCCGTGCCCTGGTCGACGAGGCCGCACAGGACGGGTTCACCGAGCTGTACCTCACCGGCGGTGAGCCCTTCCTGCACCCTGACATCGTCAGCCTCCTCGACTACGCCTCCGCCGTACTGCCCACCGTCGTGATGACCAACGCGATGCTGCTCCGCGGCCGCCGCGCCGACGGCCTCGCGGACCTGGCCGACCGCAGACTCACCGTCCAGACCTCCCTGGACGGCGCCACCGCCCACACTCATGATCTTCATCGCGGCTCGGGCTCATGGCAGCGCACCATCGACGGCATCCGCCACCTGATCGACCTCGGCCTGCCGCCGCGCGTGGCCCTCACCGAGACACCGGACAACACGCACGAGGTCCCCGCGGTCGCCGAGCTGCTGGCCGAAATCGGTCTGCCTGCCGACCACTTCGCGGTACGCCCGCTGCTGCGACGCGGCCTGTCCGACACCGGCGTCGAGATCGGCGAGGACTCCAGCATCCCCGAACTCACCGCCACCGCCGACGGACTGCACTGGCACCCCGCCGGAGCCGACCTCACCACCAGCCCCGACATGCACCTCGCGCCCGCCGGCACCGCGCTCGCCGTGGGCCAACAGCTCGTTACCGAGCGGTTCTTCACCGCCCGCCTCACCGACGGCACCCTGCCCCGCCCCGTCCACTGCGCCATCTGACCCGTACGGAAAGGGAGTGCACCATGCAGCGACACGTCGCGATCCTCGGCGCCGGGCCCGTCGGTCTCGACGCAGCACTTGCCTGCGCCGACGCCGGATGGCCCTTCACCGTCTACGAAGCCGCGGACACCACCGCCGCGCACGTGCGGGCCTGGGGCCACGTCCGGCTCTTCACCCCATGGGACCTCAACGTCTCCCGCAGGATGCGGGCCCACCTGCCGTCCGCCCCGACCGGCGACGACTGCCCCACGGGCACCGACCTGGCCACCCAGCTCCTCGGCCCGGTCGCCGCGCTCCCCGCTCTCGAAGGCCGCATTCGGTACAGCAGCCGCGTCGCAGCCATCGCCCGCACCGGCCTCCTCAAACATGAAGAGATCGGCACCGACACCCGCGCCGCCGCCCCCTTCACCCTCCTGCTCGACACCCCCGGCGGCGAGGACACGGCGGAGGCCGACCTCGTCCTGGACTGCACCGGCACCTACTCCCACCCCAACACCCTCGGGCCCGGCGGCATCCCCGCCCCCGGCGAACGCGCCCTCGCCTACCGCATCACCCGTACCCTCCCGGACACCGAAGAGCCCGACCGCTGGGCCGGAACCGTCCTCCTCGTCGGCGCGGGAAAATCTGCCCAGACCGCGGCCCGCGACCTGGCCGGCCTGCCCGGCACCCGCGTCGAGTGGGCGGTGCGCAAACCAACACCCGACTGGGGCGCCGTACCCGACGACACCCTGCCCGGCCGCCAGCACCTCGTCGACACCTCCCAGGCCTTCGCCAACGGTGTCAACGACCGCGTCACCGTCCACACCGGTGCCCATGTCCGGGCCCTGCACCCCGCCGACGACCGGGTACGCGCCATACTCGCCACCGACGACGGCCCTCGCACGGTCGTCTGCGACCACGTCGTAGCGCTGACCGGGTACACCGGCGACACCTCCCTCTACCGGCAGTTGCAGGTCCACGAGTGCTACGCCACCGGCGCCCCCATGAACCTCTCCGCCGCCCTCCTCGGCTCCGCGGGCGGCGACTGCCTCGCCCAGCCGGCCGTCGGGATCGAGGCCCTGCGCAACCCCGAACCGCACTTCTTCATCCTGGGCGCCAAGTCCTTCGGCCGCCTCAACACCTTCCTGCTGCGAACCGGATACCGGCAGATCGACCAGTTCGTCGCTGCCTACGCCGACGCCCCGAAACTTCTGTCCACCAGTACGTGAGGGAGGCATGGTGAGGGCCTTCATCAGGTCGTCGGCCGTATGCCTCCACCTGGACCGGCACGTTCCTCCTGCCCGGGCCAGATCCTGAGGATCAGCCACGACGCCCGCATCCGGGTAGTCAGGGTCCTGCTGGTGCAGCTGACAGCGTGGTCCTGCGGAAAGTGTGAGAGCCGTACCGGCGAGAAGTGTTCGCCGGTACCGCTGCTCCGATCATGCCGTGTGACCGACCTCGCCAAGGGCGGTCGGCAGTCCCGACGCGCGCTCGGGCGTGCAGCTGTGCACCTGGTCCATGATCCAGGTGCACAGCTGCTCGGTGATGGCTGTGTGCGCGGTGGTCGTGGTGGAGCAGACGAAACTGTCCAGTGCGCTTTCCTCCGCGTCGGCTTCGCCGATGCTGCGGCACAGGTTCTCCTGCCTGTCGATGTCGCGGACCGCGACCGCGCTGACCGAGGGGACGAAGCACACGTCCTCGTGCCTCAGCTCGGGGCAAGGGCGCACCGAAGTCCTACAGAGCCCCGCGAACGCGAGGCTGATGAAGTGGGTGCGAACGGTCGGATCCCAGAGCGCGGCCAACGACAACTCCTCAAGGTCGAGTACGTCCGCGGCGCCGACCCGCCTGCCCGGCCTCACTGCCCACACACCACTGCCCGGAAAGCCGACCCGGCCTGCACCCCGTCGGCGGGCGCTCACGCCCGGCGTGCAGCTGCTGAGCACTGACGGCCCCGGCTTTCACTGTTCACCGAAGCCACTCGCCACAGCGGCCCGAGCTGTTGCCCGTTCCCGGTTCGGGAAGCAGTGTCAGCGGGCAAGGCCCGGCCCGGCCGCCTCCGCAGGCGTATCGGGAACACCCAGGCGCAGGTGTTCGACGTGGTAAAGGGCCTGCTCCAGCAGCTCGGCCACGTGGTGGTCGTACAGGGCGTAGATGATCGACCGGCCACGGCGCTCCCCGGTGACCAGGCCGAGGTTGCGCAGCAGGCGCAGCTGGTGGGAGCAGGCGGAGGCTTCCATGCCGACGGCGTCTGCGAGGTCGCCCACGGAGCTCGGGCCTTCCTGGAGCCGGGCGAGGATGTGCAGCCGGGAGGGTGTGGCGAGGGCCTGGAGGGTGGCAGCTACGTCGGTGGCGCCGACCGTGTCGAGCCGCTCGCGGGTAGTGGCACTGCTCCTGGCGTCTGCTCCGTGGCCCATGGCGTCATCATACGCGCAATACATGAAGACCTGTTCACATACTCATGTATGGTGAGCGCGTTGCCCGTCGTCTGCCCGTGAAGGGTTGTTCTGTCATGTCTTCTGTCGCGGGTCAAAGGCCCGAGTCGGCGATCGCCGAGGTGTCGCGCGCGATGGCACCGAGGCGGCGTACGCGCCTGCTGGCGCTGCCGGAGGCGCGGTGGGCCCTGGCCTCCGTGGTGCTGTTCCTGCTCGCGCTTCCCGTTTACCTGCTGGACGCCTCGGTCTGGGTGTGGGGCCCGCTTTTCGCCGCGACCTACGTCACCGGGGGCTGGGAGCCGGGATGGGAGGGCCTCAAGGCCCTGCGGGACAGAACGCTGGACGTGGACCTGCTGATGGTCGTCGCGGCGCTCGGCGCCGCAGCCATCGGGCAGGTCATGGACGGCGCGCTGCTGATCGTCATCTTCGCCACCTCCGGCGCCCTGGAGGCTGTCGCGACCGCCCGCACTGCGGATTCCGTACGCGGGCTGCTCGACCTCGCCCCCGCAACTGCGACCCGGCTGCGCGAGGACGGGACCGAGGAGACGGTGGACGCGGAACGCCTCGCAGTAGGTGACGTGGTCCTGGTGCGCCCCGGCGAGCGGGTCGGCGCCGATGGACAGGTCCTGGAAGGGGCGAGCGATGTCGACCAGGCCACCATCACCGGTGAACCCCTGCCAGTCGCCAAGCACGCGGGCGACGAGGTCTTCGCCGGCACGGTGAACGGCACCGGCGCCCTGCGGGTGCGCGTCCATCGCGACCCGGCTGACTCGGTGATCGCCCGGATCGTGAAGATGGTCGAGGAAGCCTCCCGGACCAAGGCTCCGACCCAGCTGTTCATCGAGAAGATCGAGCAGCGGTACTCGATCGGCATGGTCGTCGCGACCCTGGCCGTCTTCGGTGTTCCGCTCGCCTTCGGCGACAGTCTCCAGTCGGCACTGCTGCGCGCGATGACGTTCATGATCGTCGCCTCCCCATGCGCGGTGGTCCTCTCGACGATGCCACCGGTGCTGTCCGCGATCGCCAACGCCGGCCGCCACGGCGTGCTCGCCAAATCCGCTGTGGTGATGGAACGCCTGGGCCAGGCCGACATGGTGGCACTGGACAAGACCGGTACCGTGACCGAGGGCACCCCACGCGTCACCGACATCCGTCCAACGCCCGCCTCTGGCCTGGACGAGGACACGCTGCTGGCGCTGGCGGCCGCAGCCGAACACCCCAGCGAGCACCCACTGGCCCGTTCCGTGGTCCAGGCCGCCCGCGAGCGCGGCCTCACCATCGCCGAGGCGACCGACTTCGCCTCCGCCCCCGGCGCAGGTGTGAGCGCCACCATCGTGGGCTCCACCGTCCAGGTGGGGTCCCCGGCCCACCTGGACGCCACCGGCCGACCGGGAGTGGCCGCCGACGTGCGGGCCCTGGAGGACCAGGGCCGCACTGCCGTCCTGGCCCTGCGCGACGGCGCTCCGGCCGGCGTGCTGGGCATCGCCGACCGGCTGCGCCCGGACGCGAAGGCCACGCTGGCGGCGCTCACCGAACTGACCGGCCGGACCCCCGCCCTCCTGACCGGTGACAACGAACGTGCCGCGCGCCAACTGGCCGCCGAACTCGGCATCACCGACGTGCGCGCCGGCCTCCTCCCGCAGGACAAGGTCGCCGCCATACGGAAGTGGGAAGCGCAGGGTCTGCGCGTGCTGGTCGTCGGCGACGGCGTCAACGACGCCCCCGCCCTGGCCGCCGCGCACGTCGGCATCGCCATGGGCAAGGCCGGCTCCGACCTCGCACTGGAGACCGCCGACGCCGTCGTCGTACGCGACGAACTCGCCGCCATCCCCGCCGTCGTGGCCCTGTCCCGCAGGGCCCGCCGCCTCGTTCTGCAGAACCTGGCCATCGCCGGGACCTTCATCGCCGCCCTGGTCGCCTGGGACCTGATCGGCACCCTCCCGCTGCCGCTCGGTGTCGCCGGACACGAGGGATCCACCGTCATCGTCGCACTCAACGGCCTGCGCCTCCTGCGCGAAGCAGCCTGGCCCGGCGAGGCCGGGAGGGGAACCCTGTGACTATCCGTACGGCAGGAACAGCGGCAGACTACCCGGCGCGGCGTGTCTCGCAGTGGACGGCAATCCAGCCCTGGATCTTTGTTTCCCGCCACGTGATTCGCTCGGGGTTGACCGGCCGGGCAGTGCCGGACCACCACGGGTAGACAGGTCGCGGCAACACTGTTGACGGAAGAGGTGTGAAGCCATCGTTCATGGGCGTCGTGCCGATGTCCGGCGGGGCCGTCGCCACTGCGGCAGGAGCGGCCATGTACGTCCTTCCGGGCCCCGGCCTCCCTGTTGTCGTCGGAGGTCTGACAGCACTCGGCTTGGGAGCCGCCGCCCGGGCGGCCGACGGGCCGAAGGGCCGGAGCGCTCGTCGGCCCGGGTGAGCTTCCCGGCCTCCGGCACGGCCCACAGACCGAGGCCGGCCACCCGGCCCACCCCCAGGCAGCCACCGCCGAACCGCAGCCGACCCATCGCCAGAGCAACGCCACTCGGCCGGAGCCGCTCCCACCGCGCAGCGGCGCCCTCGAGGCCTTCCCCAGCGCACGAGGGCCCCGAGCCGGGGAGGGGGAGACGGCTCGGGATCGGTTGCTGGAGCATGCGGCTCCAGCGGGCGGCGGCGCGCGGCAAGCCCGCCATTCCAGGTTCACGGAAGGGAGCGTTGCCGCGTCGTCGCATGGCAGGTGCGGAATACGACGGTCAGGCCTTGGGCATCAGGACGGTGTCGACGATGTAGACGGTGGCGTTGGCGGTGGGGACGTTGCCGCAGACGACCTTGGAGGTGTCGTTGACCGTGTACTCCTCGCCGGAGCCCTTGGTGGTCAAGGTGGACTTCTGGAGGGTTTCGAAGGTGCCGCTCTCCAGCGCCTGCGGAGAGAGCCTCTCGCCGACGACGTGGTAGGTGAGGATGTTGGTGAGCGTCTCCTTGTCGGCCAGGGCCTTGTCCAGGTCGGCCTTCGGGATCTTGGCGAACGCCTCGTTCATCGGCGCGAACACGGTGATGTTCTGCGCGTTGTTGAGGGTGTCGACGAGACCGGCCTTCTTCACGGCGGTGACCAGGGTGGACAGTGCGGGGTTGTTGGAGGCGGCGGTGGCGACCGAGTCCTGGGCCATTCCGTCGAAGGATCCCGCCCCGTCCTGCGGAACGGACGCGCACGCCGGGCCGAACGGCCCATCCATGGCCGTGCTCTCCTCCGCCGCCGGGCTCGACTTCTCCTCGGCGGGCGCGGAGCTGCTGGCGTTGTCCGCAGCCGCGTCGGAGGAGCTGTCGTCTCCGCCGCAGGCGGCCAGAGTGAGGGCAGGGTGACGGCCGCGGTGACGGCGATGGCGGCACGGCGGAAGCGGAAGGCGTTCACGGGAGCTCTCCTGCGCCTTCGGATACACCTCGGCTGCCCCACTCGGTCAGGATCCGGTCCGGGACGCCGAATCTGGATGTCCCGTCGTGGTGATGTTGCCGCCGGCGCAGTCTCCTCATCACCCGCATGACCTTTCCGCGTGGAGAAGTCCGGCCCGCCCCGCGATACCCCACCTGCCGCAAGAGCACCTCAGTGCTGCGTCCAGCTTGACCCGCACCACTCAGCAGCCTCGGACTCAGACGCCCACGATCACCCACCTCCTCCTGGGTCCAAGCCAACTGCCTCAAGCTCCGACGTTTGCAGGCCGCCTTTGCGGTGGCATCGGACACGCCACGTTGGCATCATCACGTTGGAGCACCCGGGAGCCTCCTCCTCAAGATCGAAAAGCGCCCACCCAGAGTTGACGACCAGTCAGGAAACTCAGCAAGCAGTCAGCATCAGTACCGCCACGAGGCGCAGCAAGCCGCCACGGACCGCCAAGATCCACAACCGGCCACACCCTTGCTGACCTGGAAAAACGCAGGTCACGAAGCCCTCTGCTACGCTCACCAGGAGACCGGCATGAAAATGCTTATCAACGTTCCCGAGACCGTGGTCGCCGATGCGCTGCGGGGCATCGCGGCCGCGCATCCCGAGCTCACCGTCGATGTGGAGAACCGTGTGGTCGCCCGGCGGGACGCGCCCGTGGCGGGGAAGGTGGGGCTCGTCTCCGGGGGCGGTTCCGGGCACGAGCCGCTGCATGCCGGGTTCGTCGGACCCGGCATGCTGTCGGCCGCCTGTCCCGGGGAGGTGTTCACCTCCCCGGTTCCGGACCAGATGGTGCGGGCGGCCGCGGCCGTCGACAGTGGAGCGGGGGTGCTGTTCGTCGTCAAGAACTACACCGGTGACGTGCTGAACTTCGAGATGGCCGCCGAGCTCGCCGAGGAGGAGGGGGTCCAGGTCGCCCAGGTGGTGGTGGACGACGACGTGGCCGTGAGCGACAGTACGTTCACGGCCGGGCGGCGCGGTACGGGAGCGACGCTGTTCGTCGAGAAGATCGCCGGCGCACTGGCGGACGAGGGCGCTCCGCTGGACCGGGTGGCCGCGGTCGCCCGGCAGGTGAACGGGGCCTCGCGCAGCTTCGGGGTGGCGCTCGGCGCCGTCACCACTCCGGCGAAGGGCAGCCCCACCTTCGACCTGCCCGCCGGCGAGCTGGAGCTGGGGATCGGCATCCATGGGGAGCCGGGGCGTGAGCGGCGCCCGATGATGACCTCCGGGGAGATCGCCGACTTCGCCGTGAACGCGGTCCTGGAGGACCTGCGGCCCACCGGCCCGGTGCTGGCGCTGGTCAACGGCATGGGGGCGACGCCGCTGCTGGAGCTGTACGGCTTCAACGCCGAGGTCCATCGTGCGCTGTCGGAGCGAGGGGTCGCGGTGGCTCGTACGCTCGTGGGGAACTACGTGACGTCGCTCGACATGGCAGGCTGCTCGGTGACACTGTGCCAGGTCGACGAGGAACTGCTGCGCCTGTGGGACGCGCCCGTGCAGACGGCCGCGCTCCGCTGGGGCCGCTGAGCCGCCGACGGGATGCGTGCCCGGTAGAGGAACAGGAGATCATGTGCTCGACACCGACTTCTTCCGCCGCTGGATGACCGCTGCCGCGGCGTCCGTGGAGCGTGAGGCGAACCATCTGACCGAGCTCGACTCGGCGATCGGGGACGCCGATCACGGCAGCAACCTCCAGCGCGGCTTCGCGGCGGTCACGGAGGTGCTGGAGAAGGACGCCCCCGCCACCCCGGGTGCGGTGCTCACCCTGGCGGGACGGCAGCTCATCTCCACGGTCGGCGGCGCCTCGGGTCCGCTGTACGGAACGCTGCTGCGCCGTACGGGCAAGGCGCTCGGGGACGATGGCGAGGTGACGCCGGCGCAGTTCGCCCAGGCGTTCGCGGCGGGGGTGGCAGCGGTGGGGCAGCTGGGCGGCGCGCAGGCCGGTGACAAGACGATGCTCGACGCGCTGCTGCCCGCGGCGGAGGCCCTCGCCACCTCGTTCGACGGCGCCGCCGAAGCGGCCCGCGCGGGTGCCGTGGCGACGGTGCCGATGCGGGCGCGCAAGGGCCGGGCCAGCTATCTCGGCGACCGCAGCATCGGGCATCAGGACCCGGGAGCGACCTCGGCGGCGCTGCTGGTCGAGACCCTGGCGGCCACGGCGACGGACGGAGTGGACGGGTGAGCGGCGAACAGCAGGTGGGCATCGTGCTGGTCTCCCACAGCGGTCCGGTCGCCGAGTCGGTCGCCGAGCTGGCCCGGGGGCTTGCCGCCGGTGGGGTGACCGCGCCGGTCGCCCCGGCCGGGGGTCTGCCCAACGGGGGGCTCGGGACGAGCGCGGAGCTGATCGGGCGGGCAGCCGCATCGGTCGACCGGGGTGCCGGGGTCGCGGTCCTGGTGGATCTGGGGAGCGCGGTCCTCACGGTGAAGTCCATGCTCGCCGAGGGAGATGAGCTGCCCGGGAACACCCGGCTCGTGGACGCGCCGTTCGTGGAGGGTGCGGTGGCCGCCGTCGTGACGGCCTCGGCCGGTGGCGACCTCGCGGCCGTGGAGGCGGCGGCCTCGGAGGCGTACGGCTACCGCAAGACGTAGGGGATGCGCGCAGGGGCCTGGCGGGGCGCCGCACGGGTGTACGGGGCTCCCCCGCACCCCGGTGGCGCCCCGTTCCCCGTCGCCGCAGACTTGTCGGCATGTCGACAGGCAGGCGCAGTGCGGGACTCCTGGTCTTCCGGGTCACCGAGGACGCGGGCGAGCGGGATGTCGAGGTGCTGATCGGGCACATGGGCGGACCGTTCTGGGCGGGGAGGGAGACGGCCGCGTGGTCGGTGCCGAAGGGTGAGTACGGGCCGGACGAGGGTCCGGAGGCGGCCGCCGGGCGGGAGTTCGCGGAAGAGCTGGGGGTGCCCGTCCCGCCGGGTGAGTGGATCTCCCTGGGCGAGGCGCGGCAGCGCAGCGGCAAGACGGTGACCGTGTGGGCCCTGGAGGCCGAAGTGGACCTCGCGTCCGTCGTGCCCGGGACGTTCACGATGGAGTGGCCGCGGGGGTCCGGCGTGCAGCAGGAGTTCCCGGAGATGGACCGGTTCGCCTGGTGCACGCCGGAAGAGGCCGTCGAACGGCTGGTCGCCGGTCAGCGGGTGTTCGTCGACCGGCTGCGCGATCGGGTGCGCGGGACGGCCGTCTCCCCCGATGCGTAGGCCGGGGCCGTGCTCACCTGGCGTCCTGCTCGCAGTTCTCGGATGTCGCCGGTGAAGCGGGCCCGGAAGCTGCGGTCGTGCGAGACGGCGACGACCGCGCCCCGGTACTGGTCGGGAGCCGGCCCCGCCCTCGGCGGCCCGCCCCGGGCCGGGGCGGTGACCGGCGACGGGGAGTTCAGCCGTTGGGCAGGATGACGGCCCTGCCGTTGATCCTGCCGTCGTGGAGGCGCTCGTACGCGAGCGGAGCCTCGTCGAGGGAGTACGTCTCCACGTGCACGTCCACCGCTCCGGCGTGGGCCAGGTCGAGGACCTCGGCGAGCTCCTTGCGCGAGCCCCAGTAGGGAGCGCAGACGTTGGTCCCGTACGGCAGTGTCCCGAAGCCGACCGGGAGGGCGCCGCCGCCGATGCCGACCACGGTGACGTCGCCGTCCACGCGGGCGACGGCTCCGGCGGTCCGCACGGTGGGCGGCGCTCCGACGAAGTCGAGGACCACGTGGGCGCCGAGGCCGCCGGTCAGTTCCCTGACCCGGTCGGCCGCCTTCTCGTCGGAGAGGACCACCTCGTGCGCACCGACGGTCCTGGCCAGGGCGAGCTTGTCCTCGGTGACGTCGAGGGCGATCACCCGGGCGGCCGTCATGGCGCGGAGCAGCTGGATCGCGACGTGACCGAGGCCGCCGGTGCCGATGACGACGGCGGTGGAACCGGGCACGAGCTTCGCCAGGGAGCGCATGATCGCGTGGTACGGGGTGAGGCCGGCGTCCGTGAGGGGCACCGTCCTCACCGGGTCGAGGTCGCCGATCGGGACGAGATGGCGGGGGTCGTCGACGATCATGTATTCGGCCATGGCGCCCGGAGCGCCGAGACCGGGCGGCAGGATGCCGAGTTCCTTGGCGCGCAGGCAGTAGTTCTCCTTGCCCTCGGCGCAGTTCACGCAGGTGCCGCAGCCCCAGGGGCCGTACACCGCGACGGAGTCGCCGACCGCGAAGCCGTCGACGCCGTCACCGAGTGCGGCGACCGTGCCGACGCCCTCGTGCCCCAGGGTGAGGGGCAGGGGGAAGGGGATCTGGTCGGCGGGCCAGCTCATCACGGCGATGTCGGAGTGGCAGACGCCGGCGGCGGTGACCTTCAGCAGGACCTGGCCGGGGCCGGGCTCGGGATCCGGGACCGTGACCACCTCGGGGGCGGCGCCGGCGGATCGGTACTGAACGGCTTTCATGGGTCTCCTCGCTTCGTTCTCGCTCTTGCCCGGTCTCTTCGGTACCCGTGCTCCCTTTGTCGCCCGCGCGTCCCCCGCCCGCCAGTCGGGCCCCGGTCACGGGGCGGAATAGCCGCCGTCCACCAGGTGGTAGCTGCCGTGGATGAAGGAGGCCTTGTCGGAGAGCAGGAAGGCGGTGAGTTCGGCGACCTCCTCGGCGGTTCCGAGGCGTCCGGCCGGGTGAAGGGAGATCAGGTGCTCGCGGGCGGCCGGGTCGGCGTTCCGCAGGAGCGGGGTGTCGATGAAGCCGGGGCCGACCGCGTTGATCCGGACGTTCTGGGCGGCGTATTCGAGTGCCGCGGTCTTGGTGAGGCCGACGACGCCGTGCTTGGCCGCGACGTAGGCGGGCGAGCCCGCGAAGCCGTTGGTGCCGAGGATGGACGACATGTTGACGATCGCGCCGCCGCCCGCCGCGACGATGGCGGGCAGTTCGTAGCGCATCGAGTGGAAGACACCGCTGAGGTTGGTGGCGACGACGCGGTTCCAGTCCTCGACCGGGTACTCACCGGTGGGGCTGCTGGGACCCGCGATACCCGCGTTGTTCACGGCCAGGTGGAGGGCTCCGAAGGTGTCCACCGCGAACCGTACGCCCGCCTCGACGGAGGCCGGGGCCGTGACGTCCATCGCGACGGCGGCGGCCCGGACTCCGGTGCTCTCCAGTTCGGCGGCGGCCTTGCGCGCGCTCTCCTCGTCGTAGTCGGCGACGACGACCGCCGCACCGCCCGCGGCGAGCCGCCGGGCCAGGGCGAGGCCGATGCCGGAGGCGCCGCCGGTGACGAGGGCCGTGCGGCCCGCGAACTCGGCCGAGGCCGAGGCCGGGTCGGTGCCCGTGCCCGTGTCCGTGTCCGTGTTCGTGTTCGTGTTCGTGTCCGTGTGCGCGGGGGTGGAGCTGTGGTCGGTGCTCATGGGCTTGCCTCTGTTTCCGCTGCTGCTTCTGTTGCTTCTGTTGCTCGTGCCGCCTGCGCCGCTTCCGCCGACTCGGCCGCTCCGACTGTTTCCGCCAGTGCGTCGAAGGCCTCGACGACCCGCTCGGGCAGGGCGTCCGGGCGGCCCCCGCGCACCCAGGCGGCCTGGGCCGCGAGCAGCGCGCCCGCTCCGGCGGCGACGGTCACGGCGGGACGGATGTCCTGCCGTGGATCGACGCCGAGCCGGTCCGCGACGATGGCGATGGAGTCCTCCTGGGCGTCCACCCGGATGTGGTGGAAGACGGCGTAGAGCGTCGGTTCCTCCTCCGCGACCACCAGCAGCTCGAAGATCCGGGGGCGGCGGTGCCAGGCCTCCGCCCCGGGGTCGGCGAGCCAGTCGAGGACGGCCCGCCGGTACGCGAGGAGCGGGGGTTCCGGGGCCGGGCGGGCGCGCAGGGCCGCGTTGATGCGGTCGCCGTCGCCCCGCAGGGAGTCGAGGGCGGCGGCCTCCTTGCTCGGGAAGTACCGGCTGAACGTACGGCGGTCGACATCCGCGGCTTCCGCGATCTCCTCGACCGTCACGTTCCGCAGCCCCCGGTCGAGCACGAGCTCGAACGCGGCCTGCGCCAGGGTGTCGCGGGTGCGGCGCGCCTTACGGCTGCGCCGTTCCGGGATCTTCCGTTCCGGAGTCATAGGTGCACCGTACACCTGAAAATGTCCCCACGCGACATTCGTCTCGCAGGGACATCAGGTGGGTGCGTCAGAGGGCGGCCGCGGGGGCGCGGTGCAGCGCCAGTGCGGCGACGTCGTCGCGCCGGATGCCGCCCGAGAACGTCTCCAGGTCGCCATGGAGGGCGTCGAGCAGCTCGCGCGGGCCGTGCCCGGCCCAGGGCGCGACCCGCTCGTCCAACGGGTAGAAGGCACCGTCGGCGTCGCGGGCCTCGGTCACCCCGTCGGTGACGGCGAGCAGCGTCGCGCCCCGCGGGAAGTCGAAGGACTCGGCCGTACGCGCTTCCCGGCTCAGTCCGGCGAGGCCGAGCGGGACGGAGGTCCGGTGGAGCGTGACGGCCGAGGCCCGGCCGTCGTGCAGCAGGCGCGGCGGCAGGTGTCCGCAGTTCACCGTCTCCACCCGGCGGCCCCCGTCGAACCCGAGGACGAGCGCGGTCACGAAGCGTTCGGCCTCGCCGGTCTGGGCGGAGAACTCGTTGTGCCGGACGACCGCGTCCTCCAGCGCCTGGACCACTCCGGTGAGCGCGGGTTCGCGGATGGCCGCCTCACGGAACGCGGAAATGGCCGCGAATCCGGCGCCGATGGCCGCGAGCCCCTTGCCCTGGACGTCCCCGATGATCACCCGGGTCCCGTGCGGCGACTCGACGACCTCGTAGATGTCTCCGCCGACGAAGCGGTCCTCCTCGATCGGCTCGTAGAGCCCGTACGCCAACACGTGGTCGGTGACGACGGGCAGCGGCCGCAGGATCTGACGCTGGAGGGTCACGGCGGCGGACCGCAGTCGCGCCATCTCGGTGGCGTGCCGGATACGCGCCGCGCAGGCGGCGACCCCGAGGGCGCAGGCCAGTACCGCGAAGCCGATGCCGAAGACGAAGTCCCAGAAGGTGCCGTCCGCGCCGGCCCGGAAGCCCACGACGACCGTCGTGATCCACACCGCGACCCAGATGGTCTGGCGGAGGCTGCAGTACACCGATGCCAGCGCCGGAACCACCACGAGCAGCGGGACGACCCGCAGGTCGTTGCCCGTCGTGTTGTCGAGGAGGACGACCAGCAGGGTCAGCAGAGCCAGCCCGCCGAACAGCGCCCCGTTGCCGATGCGGCCCCGGGACGCCGCCGCGATGCCCGCGTCCGGGCCCGGCAGGGCCCCGCCCCGGTGCCGTACACCGCGCTGCCGCATCCGTGTCCGTGGCTTCTGTGCCCTGTCCAGCAACCTCATGGGCACGGCCTGTCCTCCCGGGGTGCCTCGGTGCCGCCCGCAGTTTCGGCCGGTCTTTTCCAGTTGACCGGGAGGCGGGCCCGCGCGCAGGAGGCCTTAGGACCCGAGCGGGTGCCGAAGGTCCCGTCCGGGGCGTTCGGCCCGGGACCTCGGCCCCGGGCCGGGGGTGTCTCAGGTCCCGTGGGCCGAGGGGATCGCGGCGGGGGCGAGGGCGGAGAGGAATTCCGTACGCCGGCGGAGCCGGAAGCCGAGGGACTCGTAGAGCCGGACGGCACGCGTGTTGGAGGCGGAGGCATGCAGGAACGGCGTCTCGCCGCGCTCCCGGATCCCGTGCGCGACCGCCAGGACCAGCCGGCTCGCCAGCCCCTGCCCCCGTACGGACGCGTCGGTGCAGACGCCGCTGATCTCGGTCCAGCCGGGTGGGCGCAGCCGCTCCCCCGCCATCGCCACCAGGGCGCCGCCCCGCCGGATCCCCAGATACGCACCGAGTTCGACCGTGCGCGGCAGGAAGGGGCCGGGGCGGGTACGCGCCACCAGGTCCAGCATGTCCGGCACGTCCCGCGGGCCCAGCGGGACCGCCTCCGGGTCGGGCGCGGCGTCCACCGACGCGTCGACCAGCTGAACGCCGCCGGCCCGGAAGACGATCTCCCAGTCCCTCGGCGGCGGTGCCTGGAACGCGGCCAGGGCGACGGGGCGGCCCGGCCCGGCGAGCGCCGCGACATCGGCCCAGTCCCGGGCGTCCGGGGTGTCGGGGAGCGCGATCCACGGGGTGACGTCGACGGGATAGCGCAGAACCCGTCCACGGCTCTCGGCGAAGTGGGCGTGCGGACCGGTGAGCGAGGACCGGGCGGGGTTGTCCAGCGGGTGGAGCCGGGACGGGGCGTCCGTCCGGGGCAGGGCGTCGTTCTGGGACATGGCCTCCTCGGTCTCGTTCCGGCCAACACGCGAGTTCCCCGGCTGCGGGTACCCGGCTTCCGGCTTCCGGCTTCCGGCTTCCGGCTTCCGGCGCAGCGCACCCGCCGGAGGAAAGGCCAGTGGATACGGCGGGTGCTCCGCCGGGCACATCCGTGCGGGAATCCGCAGCCGTCGACAGTCCGCGGGGAGCCGCAGGGAGGCGTGCCGCACGCGGACGAGCGGCGAAAACGACTCATCCCCAGGCCAATACGTGCCGGTGCGGCCCCAACAGCCGCTCGCCTGTGGCAGTCTGGTGGCGACCGCCCCACCGGGCTCCCCCGTACCGGTGGGGCGGTTCTCCGTGCCGCAGCGCCCACACCCCTCGGGGGCGGCCGTGACGCGCGCCCGCCTCTCACCCCTGCCGGACGGCCCAGCGTGACGGTTCCTCAGCGCTGAACCGGGCGCGTTTCCGCCCCACTCGATCCGGGTGGCCAGAACAACTCCCTCCGCGACGCATGAGAGCCGAACGGCCGGGAAGGCGAACAGACCTCAGGGCCTACGGAAACCAGGAACCAGGGAGCGTGAAGGAACATGACCGTGCAGACCGCGCAGACCGCCGGTGCGGAGCGGACGGACACCACCGAAGAGCTTCCGTGGATCGAGGATCCCGGGAAGGTCGCCCCGCTGGACGCCCGTCGGCTCTCGCGTCTCTTCTTCGACCGCCTCCAGGTCCTGGAGGAAGGCACGCACGAGTACCAGTACGCGCGCAACACGCTCATCGAGATGAACCTGTCCCTGGTCCGCTTCGCCGCCAACCGCTTCCGCAACCGGGGCAGCGGCGACATGGAGGACATCGTCCAGGTCGGCACCATCGGGCTGATCAAGGCGATCGACCGCTTCGACCTCTCCCGGGAGGTCGAGTTCACGTCGTTCGCGGTGCCGTACATCGTCGGGGAGATCAAGCGCTTCTTCCGCGACACGAGCTGGGCGGTCCACGTGCCGCGACGCCTCCAGGAGCTGCGGGTCGACCTCGCCAAGGCCAAGGAGTCCCTGGCCGGCGAACTCGACCGCGACCCCACGGTGAAGGAGCTGGCGGAGTACCTGGGGATGGAGGAGTCCGAGGTCACGGAGGGCATCGTCGCCTCCAACGGGTATACGGCGGGCTCCCTGGACATGCCCACCGACACCGCGGAGTCCGGGCCCGGCCAGAGCGCCGGACGGACCTTCGCCGATGTGCTGGGAGATCCGGACCCCGCCATGGAGATCGTGGAGAATCTCCACGCCCTCGCGCCGCTGCTGGAGGAGCTGGACGAGCGGGAGCGCCGGATCATCGACATGCGCTTCGTTCAGGAGCTGACCCAGGCGCAGATCGGCGCGGAGCTCGGGATATCGCAGATGCACGTGTCCCGGCTGCTGAGCCGGATGCTGGGCAAGCTGCGCAGCGGCATGCTCGTCGAGGAGTGACCGCCGGGGCGAACCCCGGGCAGGAGGTGTTGCGGTTCTGACTGATGCATCAGTCAGAACCGCAACACCCCTTCTTGTGCGGAGGCCTCGGGAAGACATCTGCTCATGTTGAGATTTTCTCAACACGTCGTTACGGTGGCTGACCATGCAGCAGCACGAGGTGGCCGCACGGGTCCGGCAGGTGATCGACGCGGCGGGTGTCAGCGCGCGCGAGTTCGCGCGGCGGATCGTCATCGATCCGTCGAAGCTGTCCCGGTCCCTGAACGGGACACGCCGTTTCACCGCCGCCGAACTGGCCCGGATCGCGGACATCGGCGGCGTCGACGTCGGCTGGCTGCTCGGCTCGGTGTCAGGTGCGGCAACGGGCCCGGACACGGCGGACCGCGCGTGGTCCGGCGCGGCAGCGAGCGCGGACACGGCCTCCGGTGCGGCGGCGACGTCCCCGCCCGGACGCTCTCCGTCACTCCCCCGCCCGCAGGCGCCCTCGCCGGAAGGCGGCAGACCTCTGCAGATCGTGCGCGAAACCGTCCGGCTCATCGCCGAGCGCGGATTCCACGCGGTCCGGGTCGCGGACATCGCCGCGGCCTGCCACACCAGCACGGCGGCGATCCACTACCACTTCCCCGGCCGTGACGAACTGCTCGAAGCAGCGGTCCGCTGGTGCATGGACGAGGACACCCGTCGCCGTGCCGACGCCACGGCCGGTACGCGTCACGCCGGGGACGAACTCCGCCTGCTGATCGAGCTCCAGACGCCCCGCACCGAGCAGCAGCGGCGGCAGTGGTCCGTCTGGCTCGACCTGTGGGCCGAGGCCGCCCGGTCCACCACGGTCGGGCGGCTCCACGTGGAGTACTACCGGCAGTGGCGGGAAACGGTCGCCGACGTGATCCGGCGCGGCGTCGAGCAGGGGGTGTTCCGCCCGGTCGACGCGGACGGCGCGGCCCTCGCCCTCACCGCGCTGATCGACGGGCTGGCGTCCCAGGTCCTGGCCACCGGGCCCGGCGAACCGGACAGCGGCGCTCCCGGCCGCGGCACCCCGGACAGCGGCCTGCCCGGCCGGGACCTTCCGGGCACCGGCGCACAGGTCATGCACGACACGCTGATCGCCCATGTGGACGCCTGCCTGACCGCCACCACGGCCTGCTGACACCCGCGCACCGAACACCCGAACCCCCACAGCCCGCAGATTTCCAGCCCAGCCGACTCCCCCACAGGAGAAGTTTCCGCATGCCCGTGAACCAAGACGTCATCATCACCTGCGCCCTCACCGGCGCGGGCGACACCGTCGGCCGCAGCCCCCACGTCCCGGTGACGCCCGAGCAGATCGCCGCCTCCGCCGTCGAGGCCGCCGGGGCCGGGGCGGCCGTGGTCCACATCCACGTCCGTGAGCCGGAGACCGGCGCCCCTTCCCGCGACCCCCGGCTCTACCGGGAGGTCGTCGAGCGGATCCGGGAGACCGGCACCGACGTCGTCATCAACCTGACCGCCGGAATGGGCGGGGACCTGGTCATCGACCCGGCGGCCCCGCTCCGGCAGCTGCCGGGCACCGACCTGGTCAGCGGGCTCGACCGGCTGCCGCACGTGGAGGAGCTGCTGCCGGACATCTGCACCCTCGACTGCGGCTCGCTGAACTTCGGCGACGGCAGCAACCTCTACGTCTCCACCCCCGACATGCTGCGCACCGGCGCGAAGCGCATCCAGGAACTCGGCGTCAGGCCCGAGCTGGAGATCTTCGACACCGGGCAGCTGTGGTTCGCCAAGCAGCTCCTCGCCGAGGGCCTGCTCGACGATCCCACGGTCTTCCAGCTCTGCATGGGCATCCCGTGGGGCGCGCCCGCCGACCCGGGCGTCCTCCAGGCGATGGTCACCATGCTCCCGCCGAACGCCCGGTGGGCGAGCTTCGCCCTCGGCCGGATGCAGATGCCCTGGGTCGCCCAGTCGATCCTGCTCGGCGGACACGTGCGGGTCGGCCTGGAGGACAACCTCTATCTGGGCAAGGGCGTCAAGGCCACCAACGGCCAGCTGGTGGAGCGGGCCGTGCGGATCACCGAATCCCTGGGCTCCCGGGTCGCCACACCCGACGAGGCCCGCGAGCAGCTCGGCCTGCGTCCGCGTGCCTGACACCTCAAGGCCCCGAACCCCTTCCCCCCTCACCGTTCCCCCGGAGTGTCGCCCGTGACCGTCATCCCCTCCCCCGCATCGTCCCCCGGCCCCCTCTCCCTCTGTGCCCCCGAGGACGTACGCCGTGTCGCGTGCGTCGGGGCCGGGGTGATCGGCGGCGGCTGGGCCGCCCACTTCCTCGCCCGGGGTTACGACGTCACCGCCTGGGACCCGGCCCCCGACGCGGCTGTCCGGCTGCGCCGGCTCGTCGCCGCGGCCTGGCCCGCGCTGGAGCGGATCGGCCTGGCCGACGGTGCCTCGCAGGACCGGCTGACCGTCACCGCGACGCTCGAAGAGGCGGTGGCCGAAGCCCAGTTCGTCCAGGAGAGCGCGCCCGAGCAGCTCGACCTCAAGCGCGATCTGCTGGCCCGCCTCGACGCCGCCGCACCTGCCGACACGGTGATCGCCTCGTCGACCTCCGGTTATCCGATGACGGACATGCAGACCGGGGCCGCCGGTCCCGGGCGGCTCGTCGTCGGGCACCCCTTCAACCCGCCCTACCTCATCCCCCTGGTGGAGGTCGTCGGCGGTGAACGGACCGACCCCGCCGCGGTCACGTGGGCCGCACGTTTCTACGAGGTCGCGGGCAAGTCCGTGATCACCATGGACCGCGAGGTGCCCGGCTTCATCGCCAACCGGCTCCAGGAGGCCCTGTGGCGCGAGGCGCTGCACATGGTCGCCAACGGCGAGGCGACGGTGGCGGAGATCGACGCGTCGATCACCGAGGGGCCGGGGCTCCGCTGGGCCGTGATGGGCCCGATGCTCACCTTCGCGCTCGCGGGCGGCGAGGGCGGGATGGCCCACATGCTCGACCACTTCGGCCCGTCCCTGAAATCTCCCTGGACCCGGCTGGAGGCACCCGAACTGGACCGGGCCCTCTACGAGGCGGTGGTGGCCGGCTGCGACGAGGCCGCTGACGGCCGGAGCATCGCGGACCTGGTCGCCGAACGCGACCGGGGCGTCATCGACATCCTGCGGGCGACGGGCCGCCTGCCCCGTTCCGCCGAGGAGGCGACCCGATGAGCGAGCGGCACACGCACGAGGAGACGGCCCCGACCGGGCCGGCGGCCGTACCCGAACAGGTCACCGAGGCGGAGCAGACCGGCGTACCCGAGCAGATCGCCGTGCCTGCGGAGGACGGCGCATCGCTCCCGCTGTTCCACCGGACCGTACGGCCCGAGTGGATCGACTACAACGGCCATATGAGCGAGGCGTTCTACGTCCTGGTCTTCGGGTACGCCACCGATGCGATGATGATCGAGACGGGTCTGCACGCCGGATACCGCGAGAGCACCGGCTGCTCGCTCCACACCGTCGAGTCGCATCTGCGCTATCTGCGCGAAGTGGCCTCGGGAGCCCATCTCGCCGTCCGCACCCGGATGCTGGGCGTGGACGCGAAGAAGGCGCGCTTCTGCCACGAGCTGTACGTGGTCGGCGCCCCCGACGACGTACCGGAGCCGGAGGCCGCCCCGGTGGCGACGACCGAGCTGCTGGCGCTCCATGTGGACCAACGGGCCGGCCGCACCACGCCGTTCCCGGACTCCGTGCGGGAACGGCTGGCCTCGCTCGTCGAGCCCGCACCCGCATGGGCGGGTCGTTCGATCGCCGTGGTCCCGGCGGTCGGCTGATCCCGCACGCCTCGGCCGTCCGTCCGGCACGGGGGGGGTGCGGCACCCGGTGGCGGCGCGCGGGCCCGGTCACCGTGCCGGGCGGGCTCCGGCCAGGACGGCGCCGTGCACGGCGCGGGCGATGCGCGCACCCCAGAGGGAGCGGGGGCCGGCGAAGGATGCGCCGCCGTCGGCCCCAGGCTCCGGCGCGGCCACGCACACGGCGTCGGTCGGAGTGCCCGAACAGTCGAGGCCGGCGTCCAGGAGCGCCTGGACCTTGGCCTCGGTGGCGGTGGCGACGGCGTTGACGAGGGCGGCGTCGGAGAGCGCGGCGGGCAGGGTGACGACGATGTTGATCGTGCCGGGCCGGAACGGAACCGCCGCGGCGGTTCCGGAGCGCTCCGGGGCCGCCACGGGCCCCAGCGGTGCGGCGTCGGGGGCCGCCGCCCAGCCCCGCACACCGAGGCCCGCCGTCACGGTCGCCGTGACGCCGGCGTCCTCGGCGGTCGTGTACGCGGCGACGTCGGCCGCGGTCATCAGCCCGGCCCCCGGGCCCGTGAGCCCTTCCGCCGCCGCGATCTCGGCGAGGTGGCGGTCCGGGTCGAGGCGGGGGTATCCGCCGGGGACCTGGGCGTTGAGGATCCAGGACCGGGTGCCGATGCCGCCTCCGAGGACCGCGCTGCTGCACAGCCGCACGCCCGGCCCCAGCCGCCACAGAAGGTGATGGAGGCGGTGCCCGTCCTCGCGCCGGTCGCGCAGTTCGCCGCGTTGCGCGGGCAGCCCGGGGCGTACGGAGGACATGGCGCACCCCTGGTGGCTCGGCGGTTCGGCGGGTGGTCCGCCCTGCGGCCGCCATGGTCCGCCGATCCTATGCGAGCCGCGGCTGCTCACCCGATTGGCCTAACGCTGTCCGCAGGGGGCCGGTGCCGCCGCACGGGGCCAAGGCCCCGCACCGGGCTTCCGGCAGCCGCGATCGGGGTGGGCGGGCGGTTGCAGCGTCCATGCGGGTGAGGCGCGATGGAAGCCGGACGCGCCACCTCCGGTGGAGCCAGCCACAGGGCGTGCCCGGGAGGAGGAATCGGTTATGGGAGCCGCTGACGGTTTCACGGATTCCGGGGAACTCGACGGTCTGACCGTGTACGACAACGACGGCGAGAAGGTCGGCAGCGTGGGCCGGGTGTACGTCGACGACGACACCGGCAAGCCCGACTGGATCACGGTCAAGACCGGCATGTTCGGAATGAAGGAGAGCTTCGTCCCGCTCGCCGGAGCCCGTCGAGTGGGCTCCGACCTGCACGTCGCCCATCCCAAGGAGAGCGTCAAGGACGCACCCCGGGTGGACGCGGACGCGCACCTCTCCGTGGCCGAGGAGGAGGAGCTGTACCGGCACTACGGCCTGAGCAGGAAGTCCGGCAGCCCCGGTGAGAACCGTCCGGCCGGCATGGACGCGCCGACCGTCGCCGGAACCGGGGCGATGGGCGCGGCGGGTGCCGCGGGCACGGCCCAGGGCACCGCTGCGCCCCCCGGCGCCAAGGCCACCGGGAAGGCGACCACGGCCGGGACCAGCGCCGGAACAGCCGGCGCGGCGACGACAGGAGCTGCGGGCATGGCAGGAGCAGGCAGCGGTACGGGCAGGCACCGCGACACGGACGCCTCCACCACGGCACGCCCGCTCGCGGGCGCCGGTGCGGGCACGTCCCGGGCGGCCGACATGAGCGGCAAGGACGAGATGATCCGCTCCGAGGAGCAGCTGCACGTCGGCAAGGAGGAGTACGAGAGCGGCAGGGCGCGGCTGCACAAGTACGTGGTGACCGAGGAGGTCACCCGGACCGTGCCGGTCTCCCACGAAGAGGTACGGGTGGTGCGCGAACCGCTCCGGCCCGGCGAGAAGACCACCGGGACCACGGACTTCGGCGAGCAGGACGTCGAGGTCACGCTGCACGCGGAGCGCGCCACCGTACGCAAGGAGGCCGTGCCGGTGGAGCGGGTCCGGCTGGAGACCAACCGGGTCACCGAGCAGAAGGAGGTCTCCGCCGAGGTGCGCAAGGAGAGGATCGACTACGCGGACGGCAAGGACATGGGCCCCGGCAAGGACGCCGGCGGGGAGTTCGGCCAGGGGCGACGCCGCTGACCTTCACGACCCCAGGTGGCCGGAAGGCCGCTCCCACGTCCTCGGCCGCCGGGCGGGCCCGTTCCACGGGTCCGCCCGGCGGGCTGTTCCGCGTCGTATCGCGGCGGGCTGTTCCGCGTCGTTCGCGGGGGTGACGAGGATGCCGGTCGGACCGGGCCGGTGCCGGCCTCCTCCGTCCGGCGGGAACGGTCCGCAGGGCCGGTGCGGCGCGGGATCGACCCGCCGTACCGGCCGCGCGGATTCGGCCACCGGACGTCTACGGGGCCTGAAGGGCGATCACCGCGTTCTGCCCGCCGAAGCCGAAGGAGTGACTGACGGCCCGCCGTACGGGGACCTCGCGCGGCGTTTTGGTGACGCAGTCGACGGCGAACCCGGGCTCGGGGGCGTCCAGGTTCGCGATCGGCGGGATCACCCCGTGCTGGAGCGTGAGGATCGTCAGGCCCGCCTCGATGGCCCCGGCGGCCCCCATGCAGTGGCCCAGTACGCCCTTGGGTGCGGTGACGGGCGGCCGGTGCGGGTAGGCCCGGCCGATGAGGGCGGCTTCGGTGGCGTCACCCTGGGGGGTAGACGTGCCGTGCGCGTTGACGTGGTCGACGTCCTCGGCCCGCCAGCCCGCGTCGCGCAGCGCGGCGTCGACGGCCGCCCGCGCGACCTCTCCGGAGGGGTGCGGGCTGGTGGGGTGGTGGGCGTCGGTGGTGGCCCCGGTTCCCGCGATCAGCGCTCGGAGTGCGGCTCCTCGGGCGCGGGCCTCCTCGGCCCGCTCCAGGACCATGATCGCCGCACCCTCTCCCATGACGATCCCGGCCCGGTCGGCGGCGAAGGGGCGGCAGAGGCGGGCGGGGTCGCCGTCCCGCGGTGCCGCCGCGCCGGAGCGGGCGAAGCCGGTCATGGCGACGGGGAACACGATCGACTCGGTGGCCCCGGCGATGGCGATGTCGCACTGGCCCAGGGTCAGCATGTCCCGGGCCACCGACAGCGCGGTCACCCCGGACGAGCAGGCCGTGCACGGGGCCAGGCTGGGTCCGGTGGCCTTCATCGCAATGGCGATCTCGGCCGCGGGCATGTTCGGGATGGTCAGCAGGATGCCCGACGGCGAGGTGGCCTCGGGGCCCCGTCGCTCCAGGGCGACGGCCTGTTCGGTGAGTCCGGCGGATCCTCCGCTGCTGGTGCCGACCACGACGGCGACCCGGGCTCCGTCCCAGTGCGCCGGGTCGAGACCGGCGTCGGCGACCGCCTCCCGGGCGGCCAGGAGGGCGAACTTCACGTACCGGCCCATCCGGAACGCGGACCGGCCGCCGACCGCTTCGTCGAGGTCGATCCCGGAGACCGTACAGGCGAAGTCGACCGCGCAGCCTCGCAGTTCGGGGACGGTGCGGGCGGGTGAGACGCCGGCGCGGACTCCGTCCCAGGTGGTGTCGGTGGTGTGGCCGACCGGGGTGATCATCCCCAGTCCTGTCACGGCGATGGCGGGTCGCTTCATCGGGTGTTGCTCACCGGCACCGTCGCCTCGGCCGCGGCGCCGCCGACGGCCTCGTCGATGTACGCGGAGATGTCGGCCAGCGTGGCGTCCTTGTAGAGCTTCTCGGAGTCGGCGTCGACGCCCAGTGTCTCCTTGATGATGACGGCGAACTCGGCGACCGCCAGAGAGTCCATCTCCAGGCTGTCCATGGTGGATTCGGGCAGGACCTCGTGGGCGGGCACCTTGAACGTCCCGGTCAGCACCTCGGTGATCTTGGGGTGAATGGTCTTCATGACGGTTCCTCTCGTCGGGTTCATCGAGTTCGTCCCAGCGGCGGGGACAGAACGGTGTCGCCCACCGCTCGAAATAACTGGATGACAATCTTCCGGTTACGCCTTCCGGCGAACCGATTCATCTACGCTCACCTGCGGCTTCTCGAACCATCGGGAGAGCACCGATGTGGTTCCCCAGTACGCCAGGAGGACCCCTCGGGTGCCGAGGGCCGCGACCTTCTCGCGCAGCGGGCGCCTCCTGCTGCCGCAGACGGGCTGCCGGAAATCCGCCGCGCGGCCCCGGATCCCCGTCCTGCGGCTCCGGTGCCAGGGCCCCTCCGGGTCGTCGTAGACGTCCGCGTACCGGGGTCCGGCGATCGGCCAGTCCGACATCAGCCGCTCGGGCAGGGCGAAGGTCGCCACCAGTGCGGGGGTGTGCGCTGCGACGACGGCGGTCGCCTCGTCCACCGCGTCGGGCAGCAGGGTGACCTGATCGGCGGACAGCCGTCCGGAGGCGAGCAGGTCACCGCTGTTGCGGACGATCCACCGGAGAGCGAAGAGCCGGCGCAGCTCGGCCAGCCGGTCGCGCGCGTCCCCCTCGGGCAGGGCGGCGACGGCCTCGGCGTACGCTTCCTCCGCCTGCCGGCAGGCGTACGCCTCGACGCCGCGCAGTGCGGCCGACGACGCGGCGTTCCAGCGGCCCAGCGGGTCGCCGGGCGGTGCGGCGCTCATCCGTGCGCGGGCGCGGGCGAACCAGAGGTCCTCGACGGCCGCGAAGAGCCGCCCGAGGAAGGCGGGGTCGTCCAGGTCGCCGGGTCCGTCCTGCTCGGCCGCGCCCCGGTCGGTGGCGCTGAAGAGCATCTCGGCGGCGGCCTTGGCGTGCACGGCGAGGTTGTCGCCCTCGGCGGTGATCGCGCCCTCGATGCCGGTGACCAGCTCGGTCATGCCGTTGTTCTCCAGCAGCCCCTGGGCACCGCACCGTTCGCGGCATTCGACGATGACGTCGCGAGCCTGCCAGGTGATCCACCCCTTGGCGACGGCGACCAGGCGTTCGGCCTCGTCCCGGTCGGCCCCGGAGGCCGACTCCCAGCCGTCCAGGGCCCTGCGGTGCAGCAGGCTCATCGCGTAGACGGTGGCCATCGCTCCGGCCAGCGGGCCGTGGTGGGTGCGGTGCGCGTACACCGGGATCCGCCGGGCGGCGCGCGATCCGGAGATCATCCGGTGGCCGGCGTACCGGACGGCGATGGCCAGGGTGACCCGGGCGGAGCCGACCGCGCAGGCGCTCATGGAGAGCTTGCCGGGGGTGACGCGGCCGATGGAGGCGAGGAACCGCCTTCTGCGGTTGGGGACTTCACTGTGGAACCGGCCGTCGTCGCCGATCCGCCCCTGCTGTCCGGCCAGGAGCGCATCGCGCGGGACGAAGCAGCGGTCGAAGGAGGTCAGGCAGTGGTCGACCGGAGAGCCCATCCGGGCCGGCAGCCGCCGCACCCGGACACCGGGCAGGGAGCGGTGGGCGTCGGTGAGCGGGGTGAGGAAGAGGAAGACCCCGTGGTCGGCGCCGTCGGCGAGCAACCGGGCCGCCACCACACCGGACTTGGGGCCGCCGGCGGGGCTGGTGTTGGGCATGAACTTCTGCGCCCCGGCGTGCGGGGTGTGCAGGACGAAGCCGTCGCGTTCGCGGTCGTACGTTGCGGTCGTCTCGATGGCCGCCGCGTCGTTGCCGTGCGCCACCTCCGTACAGAGGAAGGTGCCCACGCGCCGCAGGGCGAGGAAGTCCGACAGGTCGCGCCGGGTGTCCGCGTCGTGGTCGAGGAGGCTGCCGAGGAAGAGGTTGTAGTGGATGCCCGCCACGGTGGTCAGGGCCGGGTCGACGGGACCGAGCCATTCATGGAGGGCGCTCAGCGCCCGGGGGTCGGCGGCCAGCCGGGCGCCGCTGTCGAGGGCGTTGTTCAGGATGCGCAGCCGGTGGTAGGAGAGCGCCAGCCGTTCGTCGGGGGTGCCGCCACCGGGACGGCGAAACGGTTCTGTTGTCAGCAGGCGGCGCCAGAAGCCGTGCTCCTGGCGGAAGTTCGGCCCGAAGAGCACAGCGGTCAGCAGGTCGTTCGTGGACGGCGAGGCCGCGTCGTTCGAGGTTACGGTCACGACAAGGTAACGATCAAGGAACGGCGAGGACACCCTCGCCGTCCCGAAATACCCCCGTTCGTCAAGCGCGTTGGAAGGCCAGCGCGACGTTGTGGCCGCCGAAGCCGAAGGAGTGGCTCAGAGCTGTCTCGACCCGCTGGTGACGGGGCTCCTTCGTCACGCAGTCGAGGGGGAAGGCGTCGGGGAGTGCGTCCAGGTTGGCGATCGGCGGCACGGCGGAACGTTCCAGCGTCAGGACGGTCGCCACGGCCTCGATCGCGCCCGCCGCCGCCAGGGTGTGTCCGGTGACTCCCTTGGGCGCGGTGACCGACGGCCGGTGCGGGAAGAGCCGGGAGACGAGGGTGGTCTCCATGGCGTCGTTGAGGGGGGTGGAGGTGCCGTGGGCGTTGATGTGGTCCACGTCCCCCGGTGTCCAGCCCGCCTGGTCGAGCGCCGCCCGCACGGCCCGCTGGGCTCCGAGTCCGTCGGGGGCCGGGGCGGTGGGGTGGTGGGCGTCGGTGCTGGCGCCGGCCCCGGTGAGCAGGGCGCGCGTCCGGCCGCCCCGGGCCCGTACCCCCTCTTCGCGCTCCAGGACGAGCATGGCGGCGCCCTCACCGATGACGAAGCCGTCCCGGTCGGCGGCGAACGGGCGGGAGGCGGCGGCCGGTTCGCCGGTGCGGGTGGACAGCGCGCCCATCCGGGCGAACGCGGTGACCACCAGCGGGGTCAGCACCGACTCCGCGCCGCCCGCGACCACCACGTCGCAGCTTCCCCCGAGCAGCAGATCGCGGGCGACGGCGACGGCCGTGGCCCCGGAGGCACAGGCGGTGGCGGGGGCGAGGCTCGGGCCGCCCGCCTTGAGTGCGATGGCGACCTCGCCGGCCGCCGCGTTGGGGATCATCATCGGCACGAGGAGCGGAGAGACCGCCTCGGGGCCCGAAGCCGCCAGCCTGGCCGCGTTGTCGACGAGTACGGAGACGCCGCCGACACCCACGCCGAGCACCACGCCGACCCGGGTACCGTCCCACCGGGCCGGGTCGAGGCCGGCGTCGGCGACGGCCTGCCGGGCGGCCACCAGCGCGAGCTTCACGAACCGGGCCATCCGCCACACCGACCGGCCGCCCACCGCCGCGTCCAGGTCGATGCCGTCGACCGGACAGGCGAAGTCGACCGGCAGGCCAGCGAGTTCCTCGATCCGCCGGGCGGTGGACCGCCCGGAGCACAGCCCCTCCCAGAAGCTGTGCTCGTCCGCCCCTGCGGGTGTCACGAGGCCGACCCCCGTCACCGCGACGGCGGTGCCGGCCCGGGCCTCGGTGCCCTGATCAGCGGGGAGCGACATGCTGTGTTCCTTCCCTAGAGTCCATGCACGTGGTCTGCGGGGTCCCGGGCCAGCGGAGTGCCGCCGAACCCCAGGTCAGTCCGCCCCCGAAGGCGGTGAGCAGCACCCGGTCGCCGGGGTGCAGGCGTCCTTCGTCCGCCGCGTCGGCCAGGGCCAGCGGGATGGAGGCGGCGCCGGTGTTGCCGACCCGCTCCAGATGGGTCGCGCAGCGCTGCGGCGCGATGCCGACCCGCTCGGCGACCGCGCGCAGGATCCGGGCGTTCGCCTGGTGCGGTACGAAGCGGTCGACGTCGGCCGGGTCCCAGCCGACCCGGTCCAGGAGCGTCCGGCAGGAGCCGGTCATCCGCTCCACGGCGTGCTGGTAGACGGTGCCGCCCTGCATCCGGAAGAACGCGTCGGCCGGGCCCGGCGGCTTCCCGCCCGCCCGCGCGCGGGACCCGCCGCCGGGGACGGTGATCAGATCGTAGCCCGTACCGTCGCTGCCCAGGTCGAAGGCCAGCAGCTCCCCCGGATCGCCGTGGCGTCCGGCCGCCACCAGGGCGGCGCCGGCCCCGTCGCCGAAGACGACGCCCGCCGAACGGTCGGCGGGGTCGAGCCAGGTCGAGTAGACGTCGGCCCCGACGAGGAGGATCCGGCCGTAGAGGCCCGAGCTGACCAGACCGTGGCAGACGGCGAGTCCGTAGACGAACCCGCTGCACACGGCGGCGATGTCCAGCGCCGGTACGGTCCCGAGCCCCAGCCGGGCCGTGAGCGCGGGGGCGGTGCCGGGACAGAGGTGGTCGGGAGTGGCGGTGGCGAGGACCACCGCGTCCACCCCGCCCGCCGCCTGAGGGCGGGCCAGCAGCCGGGAGGCCGCCTCGAACGCGAGGTCGCCGGTGGCGACGCCCGGTCCGGCCCGGTGCCGGCCGCCGATGCCGGTGCGGCGGCGTACCCAGGCGTCGTCCACGCCCCAGTCGGCGGGCAGCCGTTCGTTGCCGACCGGCTCACCCGGCACCCAGCCCGCAACGTCCCGCAGCACCGCCGTGCGCGCACCGGCCGCTAAGACGCCCGCCCGCGCCCCCGGCTCCGTCCCGCTGCCGGCCGCCCGTCTCCTCGCCACCCGTCGCCCCGATCCCGTTGTCGTACTGCATCGGGTTGACGAACGGCGGAACGTCTCACGAGGGTGCGTTCGACTGAGCCGAACGGGTCATGACGTGGCGTCAGTTGACGTCGAGCGCCGTGCGGAGCTCGTTCGGAGCGGGCGGATTGGCCCCGGCGCGGGCGACGGTGACGGCGGCGGAGGCGACCGCGTGGCGCAGGACGTCGGCGACGGCGTCCCGGTCCACGGCGTGCAGCCGCTCCCGGGCGTCGGGGCCCAAGAGCCCGTGCACGGCGAGGGCATGGAGGGTCCCCGACATGAACGCGTCGCCCGCGCCGACGGTGTCGGCGACCTCGACCGCCGGGGCCCCGAGGGTGATCCGGCCGCCGGGGAACAGGGCGAACGCCCCCGCCTCGCCCCGGGTGACGAGAACGAGTGCGGGTCCGGCGGCGAGCCACCGTCCGGCGATCCGCTCCGGCTCCTCACCCGGATGCAGCCACCGCAGATCCTCGTCGCTGGCCTTGACCACGTCGCTCAGCGCGACACAGCGTTCGACACGGGCCACGGCCCCGCTGCGCTCGCCCATCAACTGGGGCCGGACGTTGGGGTCGTAGCTGACGGTGGCCGCTCCCCGCAGCGATTCGACGGCGGCCAGGACCGTCGCGGCCCCGGGGTCGACAACGGCCGCGACGGAGCCGGTGTGCACGTGCCCCGGCACCCGGTCGAGCGGGACCGGGTCCAGGGTCCAGCCGATGTCGAAGGCGTACGTGGCGTGCCCCCGGCCGTCCAGGGTGACGACGGCCGACGGGGTCGGCGCGGTGGCGTCGTCGGTGCGGACCTCGACCCCGGCGGCGGTCAGACGGTCCCGGATGAGCCGTCCGTGGCCGTCGGCGCCCAACTGGGTGAGCAGAGTGGGGTGATGGCCGAGCCTGGCCAAACCGTACGCGACGTTCGCGGGGCTGCCGCCCGGGTGGACCCGGTCGCCCTGGTCCGGCAGCCGGACGATGTCGGCGACGCATTCGCCGATGACCAGCGGGGCGAGTCGGTCGAGCATGGGGATGGATCTCCTGGGTGGCCGGTGCGGGGTGGTGCCGTGTGGCGGCGGCTGCCGCTGGGGGACGGCGGTCCGGGGTTCGGGGACGGTCGTGGCCCGGAGGGCGGTCGCTCGCTCCGATGCGTTGTCCGCACTCTGCCCGCGTCGTGCGAATTCCGCAAAGAACGCTGTCCGCCCGGGGGCGGGGCACGCCACTCCCACGACGCGGTGCTCAGGGCGCCGCGTCTGCCGTGACCGGCCCGGCGTCCGGGAGCCCGGGGGCATCCGGGCGGGGCGGCGCTTCCGGGAGCCTCGCCGCCGGGGCGGTCCGGCGGACCCAGAGCAGCGCGCCGGCCAGCACGGCGGTGGCGGCCAGCAGCCAGGGGAGCGGCCCCGGGGGCAGGACGCCCGCGCCCAGTCCGGCGCCGGCCGCGACCAGTTGCAGGGAGAGCGACTGGACGGACAGGGCGGTGGCGCGGCCGGAGGCGTCGACCCGGCGGTGCAGCAGATCGTTCTCGTTGGGGCCCGCGGCTCCGAGGCCCAGGTAGACGAGCCCGTAGCCGGTGACGGCGACCGTCGTGGCGAGGGGGCTCATCGAGTGCGCGGTGAGGCCGAGCAGGGCCAGCCCCAGTGCCATCAGCCCGAGGCTCGCGAGCACCGCGCGCTCGCTGCTTCCGGTGATCCGGGCGACGAGCGGGGCGAGTTGACTGCCGAGGGCGGAGAGCAGGAATCCGGCACAGGCGAGATGGGCGAAGACCAGGGCTCCGGATTCGGCGGTGCCCATGAGGGCGGCGGCCCGGCCCGGGGTGAGCAGTTCGAGGGCGGCGAGGGCGGCCCCGGCGGCACTCGCGGTCAGCAGGATGCGCCGGATCAGGGCGTCCCGGGCGCCGAGCCGGAGTCCGTCGGTGATGGCGGCGGGCACACCGCCCGCGACCCGGCGCAGCGTGGTCCGGGGCCGGGGCGGTTCGGGCAGGGCGCCCAGCACGTAGAGCACGAAGGCGCCTGCGACCAGGGCGCCGAGCAGGGCGGGCACGGAGAGCGGGATGACCAGGCCGCCGGTCGCACCGGCCGGCCACTCCCCCACGCCCGGGGCGAGGCCGAGCAGCCAGGGCAGCCCGCCGCCGATCAGGGTGCCGAGCGCGAGAGCGGCCGAGGTGGCGGAGCTGCCGCGCGCCAGGCCGGTACGCAGATCGGCGTCGGGGCCGGCGTGGGCGTGGACGGTGTCGACGTACCAGGCCTCGGCGGGCCCGCTGGACAGGGCGCGGGCGAGGCCCATCAGGCCCATGCCGAGCGCGATGGCCCAGCCTGCCGCGCCGAGGCCGATGAGGGTGAAGGCGGTGAGGTTGAGCAGGCCGGCGAGGGCGAGGACGGGGCGCCGTCCGATGACGTCGGAGAGACCGCCGGTGGGCAGCTCCATCGCGGCGGCCGTGAGGGAGTGCACGGCGTAGAAGGCGGCGATGGCCGCGAGGCCCATGCCGCGTTCGGTGAAGAGGAGAACGCCTGTCGCGATGGACATGCCGATGGGGAGCCAGAAGAGGAAGGAGACCGTGGCGTAGCGGCGGCGCGCGGTCCCGCCGTCCAGGCCGCCGAGGGCGACGGGGGCCGGACCGCCGGTCGTTTCGCCGGTCATGAGGCGTCCGCGGCGCCGGTCGCGTCCGTCACGCCGGGGCCGGCGGAGGCGTCCGTCCGCTGATCCGCCACCGGGTCCGGGGCCAGCGCGAGCCCGGCGGTGAAGAGCACGACCTGCTCGGCACGGGGGTCCTCCGCGTCACGGGCGGTCAGCTCGGCCGTCTTCGCCCGGAACGCCTCCCACAGCTCGGCGAGCGATTCGGGGGTCAGCCGGGGCATGGCGTCGCTGACACCGGACGGCTCCTGCCAGTCCCGGCTCAGCCGGCCGCTCTCCAGGTCGGCCTCGTGCCGCTCCAGCGACCGCTGGAGGTGCTCGATCTGACGGCGGTGCAGGACGCCGAGGATCGTGCTGCCGCCGGGAGTGCGGCGCATCGCCTCGTTGCTCCACGAGGTCATGTCGTGCACGGACTTCCAGCGCCGTTCCCGGCTGTCGCGGTGGTCGGCCTCGGCGACGAACGCGTACTTGGCGAGGACACGCAGGTGGTAGCTGGTGGCGGCGGAGGATTCCCCCGTCCTGGCCGCGAGCTCGCTGGCGGTGGCCGGGCCGTGCTGCCGCAGCAGTCCGAGCAGGGTGAGGCGCAGGGGGTGGGTGAGGGCTTTGAGGGCGGCCCCGTCCTGTGCCGGGTCGAGTACGCGACGCCTGTCTTCGCTGTCCATGGCGGCAGCGTAGGACGGCGGGAGCACTTTCCCCAATAGTTTTTGCAGAATTTTTTTGGGGAAGTGGGGCGTCGCAGGCGTCAGACGTCCTCCCGGGCCCCTGTCCGCCGCGCCCGCAGCACCTCCATCACATCCCGGCACCAGTCACGGTTGGCGCGCTCGAAGTCCCGCCCCCGGCGACAGGTGAGATACGGGCCGATGCGCGACGCGCCGCGGAGCAGGAACTCCGCCTCGTCCAGCCCCCCGCGCATCCTGCGCAACTGCTCCTCGAAGAGCGCGGCCTTGGCCTCGGCGAACGCGTACCGCTCGGTCAGCCGCTCGATCAGCACGGCGGCGTCGAGATGGTCGGCCGCCTGGACCTGGACCAGCAGATCCTCCCGGAGGAAGGCGGGCTTGGCGGCGGCGGACGCGAAGCTCTCCAATTCGGCCAGCCCCTCCCCGGTGACGCGGAACAGCCGCTTGTTGGGGCGCCCCTCCTGGACGACCTCGCGTCCGGCGACCCTGCCCTCCCTCTCCAGCTTCGCCAGCTCCGCGTAGACCTGCTGCGGCAGGGCGTGCCAGAAGTTCGCGACGCCCGCCGCGAAGGCCTTCGTCACCTGATAGCCGCTCAGCTCCTCGTCGAGCAGCGCCGCCAGCACCGCGTGGCGCAACGCCATCGGACCGCCTCCCTCTCGGCACGACCGGGACGGACCCCCGCCCCGCCCCTGTCCGGAACACCGGCACCCATGATAGTCATGCATCTGACTAGTCACTTTCATGACTATGAGGAGGGCACATGACCACCGCAGTGGACCGCTTCCGCGCCGCCGTCGACAACCGCGACCTCGGCGCCCTGGACGATCTGTTCACCGAGGACATCCGGCTCTACAGCCCGGTGAAGTTCACCCCGTTCGAGGGCAGGCCGGCGGTGCTGGGGCTCTTCGGCGTCCTGCTGCGCACTTTCGAGGACTTCCGCTACGTCGGCGAGTTCGCGGGCGCCGCGCAGACGAGCGCCGACGGGACCGAGGCCCCGTCGGCGGTCCTGCTCTTCCGGGCGACGGTCGGAGGCAAGGAGATCCACGGCATCGACCTGCTGCACCTGGCCGAGGACGGCCGCATCAAGGAGTTCACCGTGATGGTCCGCCCGGCCTCGGCGGTCCAGGCCCTGGGCGAGGCGGTCCTCGCCGGGCTGGTCGCCGACGGCCTCGCCCCTGCCCCGTAGAACCCGGGAACACCTCGCCGAAGCCGGGACTCAGCCCGCCCGCACCGCCTCCAGGGCGTCCGCGACCAGGCCCAGGAAGCGGGCGTGGTCGCGGGGGCCGTAGAGGGGTTCGGGGTTCCAGGGGACGGCGGGTATCGAGGCGCCCCCACTCCCCCGCAACTCCTCCAGGGGCGCGGCGTGGGCGCGGATGTCGGTCAGGATCACTTCGGGGCGCAGCGCGAAGGCGCCGGAGCGGTCGAGCGTGGACCAGTTGGCACCCGGGCCCTCGGCGGGCTCGATGAGCCGGACGCCGAGTTCGGCGAGAACCCGCAGTTCGGGCCACATCCCGGGGCGCGCGACATGCGCCTGGTCCGGGCCCGCCGGGGAGAGGGCGAGCACCCGGGGCCCGCCGCCCGGCGTGGCTGCGGCGACGGCACGCAGCCGCTCCCGGGCGGCGTCGAGGTCGTGCTCCGCGCCCGGCCGCCCGGGGGCGCCGAGCGACCGGGCCAGTTCGGCGAACCGCTCACCGATCTCACCGAACGTGCGGGCCTGGCTGACGTCGAGGACGACCACGGGCACCCGCTCCTCCAGGGGCTTGGCCGTCTCGGGGGCCAGCCCGTAGACCTGGCCGTCGCCGTAGCTCACGGCCACCACGAGGTCCGGCTCGGCGCGCATGAGCCGCTCGACGTCCAGGGCACTGCCCGCACCCACGTACTCGACGGAGTCGAGCGGCAGGGTCCCGGTCTTGGCCGTGTCGGGGCCGGGTCCGTCGTGGCCGGAGCCGAAGATGCCCACCGGCCGGACTCCGAGGCCCCACAGGGTCGCCCCGGCCTGGACGTAGGCCAGCACCCGCGCGGGCGGCCGGGACGCCGTCGACTGCCGGCCCCGGTCGTCGGAGAACCGCCATCCGCTCTGTTCCGTCACGTCACACACGCCCTTCTGCCGCCGACTGCCGTTCCGTTCGTGCGAGTTCGCACACGTGTACCTGCCCACCTCCTCGCCGCCGCACCCCTCCGACCGGCGGAGAACCGGCCGCCCGGCCAGGCGGCACAACAGGCGCGCACCATCACCGGGTGTTAGAAGTGAGTAACTTTCAGCTATCGGGCGGCGCCCCGCCGGCCCCTCCGGACGGAGTCGACTCCCATGCGCGCCCATCTCGCGAAGGCGGTCCTGGCCGCCGGCATCGCCGCGTCGCTCTGCGCGGCCGCGGCGGACGCACCGGCCACCGCCACCACGGCAGGCCCTGCGGCGGAATCCGCGGGGACGGCATCGTGTCCCGTGGTCGACGTCCTGGTGCTCTACACGCCGAAGGCCGCGCGGCGGGTCGGCGGCGCGCACCGGGTGCCCGCCTCGGCCCAGCGCATCGCCACCCGGATGAACCGGTCCCTGGCGGGTGGCGGGCTCTGCGGTGTCATCCGTGTCGTCCACCCGCGGACGGTCACCGGCTACGAGGGGCCGGAGGAGTTCCGTGCCGCGCACGCCCTCCTCAAGGACCACGCGTCGGCGGGGATCGGACGCCGGGCGCACGAAGAGCGGGCCCGGTACGGAGCCGATCTGGTCACGCTGGTCGTGGACCGGCCGGAGCGGGGCGGCGGAACGGCGGACTACACGCCCGCACTGGACAGCTCCACGGACGAGTACGCCTACGCGGTCGTCGACGTCGACGGGATCGACCTGGACTCGGCGAGCCACGAGATCGGACACAACCTCGGCCTCGCCCACGACCGCAGGACGCTGGCGGGCAACCCGGACGGCTCGATGAGCGTGAGCCGGAACCGCCCGTACAACACCGGCTGGATCACCCGGGACGGCACCCGGTACACGATCATGGCGTACCGCTCCGCGTGCGGCAGCCACTGCCGCCGCGTCAGCCGGTTCTCCAGCGCGACGGGGACATGGCAGGGGCAACGGCTGGGCGACGCGGACAGTGACGGCGTCCGGGTGCTGCGCGAGACCATGCCGATCGTCGCCGGGTACCGCACCAAGGGGTGAGCCGGGCGAGGCCCCCGGCCCGCTTCACTCCGCGGCCGTCGCCGACCTGTCGGCGTCCGCGCCGGAGCCGCTGCCGGATCCCTCGGTCTTCTCCGCGCCCGTGCCGGGGACCCGCCCCGGTGCGGACCGCCGCAGCTCGACGTTGAACTGGGCTCCGGACAGCAGTGAGAGGTTGGCGAACCAGATCCAGATCAGGAAGACGACGAGCCCCGCGAGCGATCCGTACAGCCTGCTGTAGCTGCCGATCCGGGTCGCGTACAGGGCGAACAGCGCCGAGACGGTGAGCCAGCAGAACGCGGCGAGTATCCCTCCGGGCAGCCCTCGGCGGACCCCCCGCGCGGAGCGGGGTCCGGTGCTGAAGAGGACCATGATCAGACAGGCGACGAGAAGGACCAGCAGCGGCCACTTCAGCACCGCCCAGAGCGTCTCCCCCTCGTGCGGCAGGCCGATGCGACGGCCGAGCCAGCGGGCCAGCGGCCCGGTCATCACGAGGACGAAGGCGCTGGTCATCAGCAGGAGGAGCAGGCCGATCGCCGAGACGACGATGAGGTGCGCCTGGCGCAGGGGCGGGCGGTTGTCCCGGACGCCGTGCATGGCGTGCATCGCGCGGCGGAAGACCGCGAGGTAGCTGCACGCGGACCAGACGGCACTCACCGACCCGGTCGCGACGAGCAGCCAGACGGCGGAGCGCCGCTCGGTCGCCGCCTCCAGCGGCCTGCGCAGCGCCTCCCCGGACTCGGCGGGCGCGAACGCCGTGATGTCGGAGATCAGGGCGCTGGTCGCGTCGGGGTTGGCGAGGCCGATCACGGACACGGTGACCAGGAGCGCCGGGAGCAGGGCGAGGATGGCGTAGTACGTCAGGGCGGCGGCCCAGTCGGTGATGTCGTCGTTCCACAGCGAGACCGGGGTGCGGCGCAGAGCGGTGAGCCAGGAGTGGTGCGGTGCGGCACGCCCTTCGGCGGGGGCGGCGCTGTCCGCGGCGGAGGCGGTCTCGGTGGGCAAGCTGGTGCTCCGGGGACGTGGGTGGCTGTGGTGACGGGGGTGGCCCGCTCGTTCCCGGACGGACCTGCCCCGCTCGATCCTCTCCTGCCACGTCGCGGCCGGGCCATACCTGCCGAGGTGTCCCGGCGACCGCCGGCCGGTCAGTCGTTGACGGCGGTGAGGAGGACGACCGCGTCGCTGAGCGCCAGCAGCCCGTGCCGTTCCCTCGGGATCGGGTGCAGGGCTCCGGCGGACAGTTCCGTGTCGCCGGAGCCGGCGGTGAGGCGGACGCTGCCGCGCAGGACGAGGAGCGAGGCGGCGGGCGGCGCGTTGTGCTCGTCGAGTGCGGTCCCCTCCGTGAGGGCGATCACCGTCTGCCGCAAGGGGGGCTGCTGGAGCACGAGGTGGGCGCTGCGGCCGTGTGCGGAGGCGCGGGCGGCGGTCAGGTGGTCCTCGGCGAGGGCGTTGATGTCGTCCATGTGCCCCACTGTGCCGCAGCCGCACGCGCTCCGCGATCCTGGTGTGCCCCGACGACGGCGGACGGACCGGCGGTCCGGGCCCGGCGGGGCGCCTGCGCGGTGGACCCCCGGACCACCAGCTCCGGCTCGAACAGCAGCTCGTCCGGCGGGAGCGCTCCGCCCTGGATGCCCGCGCAGAGCAGTTCGACGGCGGCGCGCCCCATGGCCTCGATGGGCTGGCGGATGGTGGTGAGCGGGGGTTCGGTGCAGTTCATGAACGCCGAGTCGTCGTAGCCGACGACGGAGATGTCGGACGGAACGCCGAGGCCGCGCCGGCGAGCCGCGCGGACGGCGCCGAGCGCCAGGGGGTCGCTGGCGCAGATGATGCCGGTGACGTCCCGCTCCAGCAGCCGGGAGGCCGCCGCCTGGCCGCCCTCCAGGGAGAACATCGACCGTTCGACGTGTGCTTCGGTCAGCTCACCGCCGGTGGCCGACGCGACGGCCCGGGCCGAGGCGAGTTTCCGGCGGGAGGGCACATGGTCCGAGGGGCCCATCACCACACCGATGCGCTGGTGGCCGAGGGAGGCCAGGTGGCGCCAGGCCCGCTCGATCGCGACGGCGTCGTCGCAGGAGACGCACGGGAAGTCCAGTCCTTCTATGGGAGCGTTGATCAGCACGACGGGGATGCGGCGCTCGGCGAGCCGGTGGTAGTGCTCGTGGGCCTCGTCGGCCTGGGCGAACAGCCCGCCGGCGAAGACCACCCCGGAGACCTGCTGCTGGAGCAGGAGGTCCACGTAGTCCGCCTCGGAGACCCCGCCCTTGGTCTGGGTGCACAGCACGGGGGTGAGCCCCTGCTGGGCGAGGGCGCCGCCGATCACCTCGGCGAAGGCGGGGAAGATCGGGTTCTGCAGTTCGGGCAGGACGAGGCCGACGAGCCGGGCGCGCTCGCCGCGCAGCTGGGTGGGGCGCTCGTAGCCGAGGACGTCCAGCGCCGTCAGCACGGACTGCCGGGTGGCCCGGGACACCCCGGGCTTGCCGTTCAGCACCCGGCTCACCGTGGCCTCGCTGACCCCGACCTTCTTGGCAACCTGAGCAAGTCGTCGCGTCATGCCGCAAGGTTAGCGCAAGTTGCGCAAACAATTGACTTATCAATGCAAAGACTGCACGCACAGGGGGTGCTTCCCAGCCACTGGGAAGCACCCCCTTGCGATCACTCCGCCGCCCCTCTTCTCGCCTACGGGTTGATGTTGATCCTGAAGCCGGGTGTCGTGTTCTTGACGTCCTGAGCGTTGTCGCTGAACTTCAGCCCGTTGAAGGTGACTTCACCGACGGCCGGGCCCTGCCCCGCCTCCGGCATCTCGTTGGCCCACAGGCCGAAGCCGGACTTGGCGTCGAACGCGTCACCGCTCTTGCGCGCCCCCGAGATGGAGATGTCGCTGAGCACGGTGTCCTTGATCGGGAACTGCGGCTGTCCCCCGACATAGTTCGTCTGGAACATGATCCCGCTGTACGTGGGGTCGACGATGTCCACGTTGTTGATGCGGATGCCCTGGAACACCTTCGACGCCGAGAAGAGCCAGATACCGGGGAACGTCTGCGATCCCCAGAAGTGACCGCCCGCGCGCACGATCGAGACGTTCTCGATCGTCGTCGGTCCGGTCCCGAATCCGTTCATCGGATAGCCGAAGTCCAGCGAGCTGACCGTGATCCCGGAGTACACCAGGGTGTCGGCGATGTGGATGTTGCGGAAGGTGTTGTCGTACCCGCCGTAGACGGCGACGCCCGCCGCACGCCAGGTGAGGATCGAGGTCAGGTTCTCGTAGACGTTGTTCTTCATGTCGGCTCCCCCGGCGTCGATCGCCGAGAAGAGCGCGAAGCTGTCGTCACCGGTGGCCCGCGCCTCGTTGTTGGTCACGAGGTTGTCGGTCGACCCGTTGGTCATGTTGACGCCGTCGGCGAACATGTTGCGGATACGGGAGTTCTTGATGGTGACGTTGTCGGTGTTGGCGCCCCAGTAGAGGCACACCATGTGCTCGTTCCAGATGTTGTCGATCACGATGTCCGAGACGTTCGAGAAGTCGAAGACCTTGCCGGGCCCGTCGATCCGTGATGTGTAGTTGCCGAAGTACGCGAAGTTCGCGAACGACGACCCCTTGGCACTGGCTTCGGCCCGGAAGCCGACATCGGTGTTGTCCTGCGTGGCCGGGGCGTTGAACCGGGTGTACCAGGGCCCCGCCCCGACGACCTTCACGGCCTTGCCGTAGACCTGGAATTTGCCGGCCGTGCTGTACTCCCCCGCCGGGAGGTAGACGCCCACCAGGGTGCCGGTGGTGTCCATGCGGACCTTGTCCAGGGCGTTCTGGACGTCCTGGTGGGTGAAGCCGGCAGGCACGGTGTACGTCGCGGGGTTCGGGTTGGCGACCGGGGCGACCTGCTCCAGGCTGACGAAGTCGATCGCGTACGTGGAGGTGTTGGCGCTGTCCTTCTGGAGCCGGATCTTCGACCCTGCCGGGACGGTCCTGCCCAGCATCATGTTCGCCTCGTCGTAGATGTGGCGGGGCGCCCCGGAGCCCGGGGAGTTGCCGGGAGCGGTCTCGTTCCCGTACAGCCAGGCGTACTTCGAGGTGAGGTCGATCGCCTTGAGGAAGACGCCGTCGACGTAGACGTTCAGCGTGGAGTCGATGCCGCCGCCGCCCGGGGCGTCCGGGACGGAGAACCGGGTGACCAGGGTGTTGGTGGCGGCCCTGGTGGTGAACTCGACGTAGTTCCCGGTGTTGTTGAGGGTGACGGCCTTGCGACCGGAGGCCTCGCCCGCGATGTCGCCGACGGTCCGGTTCGGGCCGACGACCCGGGCGCCGCCGCCGGTCGTGCCGTCCTCCGCCTCGTACATGTCGTACGGCATGTCGGCGCCGCGTCCGACGAAGAGGGCCTGGGTGGCGGTGTTGTTCTCGCGCTTGACCGGGAGCTCGTTGGCGTCGGCCGCGATCACGGTCCGTACGGTGTACGAGCCGTTGGCCGCGGTCCAGGTGCCCAGCGGGACGGGTGCGGTCGTGGCGCCCGCCGCGATGGCCCCGTCGTGGGCGCCGGTGAGGGTCTTCACCGTGGCGCCCTTACTGTCGACGAGGGTCAGCGTGATGCCGTGCGCGCCGCCCGCCGAGGCCACCGTGCCCTGGTTCTTCAGGGCGACGGAGAAGGTGACCGTGTCGCCCGCCGACGCGGCCGACGGCGAGGTGGTGACCGCGGCGGCCACCAGGTCGGAGCTGGAGACCGGCTTCACGACCAGGGGGGAGGCGCTGGTGTAGGTGTTGTCGGTCTCGTTCTCCTCGATGATCTCGTCCGCCGGGTCGGCGACCGCGCTCAGTTCGTAACTGCCCGCGTTCCGCGCCCCGATGGAGGCGCTGACCTGGGTGGAGGCGCCCGACGCGAGGGCGCCGGCCGAGGCGGTGGCGACCTTGGTGGAGCCGAGCCGCAGCTCGACCTTGCTCGCCGGAGCGGCGAGCGCTCCGGAGTTGCGGACCGTCGCGGTCAGGGTGATCTCGTCCGTCTCGACCGGGGTGGCGGGCGCGGCGGTGATGCCGGTGACCTGGAGGTCGGGGTTGGCCGCCGGGGCGCCCAGGACCTGGAACTCGGCGACCTGGCCGGCGCCCGCGCCGCTGTTGGCGGTGAACCTCAGCCGGACGTCCGCGACGCGGGCGGAGACCGGGATGGTCACCGTGTTGCCGGACGCGGGGCTGAAGGCGTAGTCCTTCGCGGCGGACAGGGAGTTGAAGGAGGAGGAGCTCTGCTCCCGGCCGAGTACCTCGATGCGCTGGGTGCGCGGCCCCCAGCTGCTGTCGGGGTTGAGCTTGACGACGACGCTCTCGGTGTCGGCGTTGGAGCCGAGCCGCACGGTGAGCGTGTTGGGGTAACTGCCTCCCGCGCCCTCCCAGTAGGTGGAGGTGCTGTTGTCGTTGGCGTTCGCGGCGACGTAGGTGTGGACCACGGAGGAGGCCGTGATCGGCTTGTTCACGGCGAGGTTGGACACGGAGCCGCTCTGCCCGTTGCGGGTGACGGTGTTGCTGTCCCCGGAGACGTTGCCCGCCGCGTCCTTGGCCCGTACGAAGTAGCTGACCGTGGTGGACGCCGACGGGGTGTCGGTGTAGGTCAGCACATCGCCCGCGACGCTGCCGCGCAGCACGTTGTTGGCGTAGATGTCGTAGCCGGTCACGCCCTTGTTGTCGGTGGACGCCTGCCAGGTCAGCTTCACCGGACCGCCGGCCGGTTCGGTGAACGCCAGGGCTGCGGGGGCGGTGGGGGCCTGGGTGTCGCCGCTGTCGCCGTCACGGGTGACGGTGTTGCTGTCGGCCGAGACGTTGCCCGCCGCGTCCTTGGCGCGGACGAAGTAGCTGACGCTCTGCCCGGCCGGACGGGTGTCGGTGTACGTGGTGACGTCACCGCTCACGCTGGTGAGCAGCGTGTTGTTCGCGTAGACGTCGTAGCCCGTGACGCCCGTGTCGTCCGTCGAGGCCTTCCAGGTGAGCCGGATCTGGCCGGTGGCGGGCTCCGTGAAGGCGAGGTTCTTCGGCGCGGTCGGGGCCTGCGTGTCCCCGGTGGTGGGCCCGTAGATCTCCAGCTCCGCCAACTGGGCAGCTTGTGCACCGGTGTTGGCGGTGAACAGGACACGGACGTACCGGGTGGTCGCGGCGTCGAAGCTGATCGTCGCCGACTGTCCGCCCGCCGCGTCGAAGCGGTAGGCCTTGGACGCGGTCAGGTCGGTGAAGTCCGTGCCGTTGGCGCTGCCCTGGAGCTTCAGGGTCTGGCTGCGTGCCGCCCAGCCGTCGGGCAGTCGCAGCACCACCCGGTCCACACCCAGCGACGCGCCCAGGTCGGCCTGGATCCACTGCGGGAACTGGTCGTTCCTGCTCGCCCAGTGGCTGTCGCGGTTGCCGTCGTTGGCGTTGGCCGGGATCTGTGAGCCGTTGCTGCTGCTGGCGGTGAGGGTCTTTCCCCTGGCGAGGTCGGGCGAGGAGTCCCCGGCGCCCCGGACTTCCAGTTCGGAGAGCTGGGCGGCCGGCCAGCCGGTGTTGGCGGTGATGTCGACGCGCACGAAGCGGGTCAGGGTGGCCGGGAACGCGATGGTGACCTCGTTCGCGGCGCCGGGGGCGAAGGTGTACGTCGCGGAGTTCTTCAGGGTCGCGAAGCTGGTGCCGTCCGCGCTGCCCTGGAGGGACAGCGTCTGGGTGCGGGCCTCCCAGCCCGCAGGGAGGGTCAGCGTCACCTCGTCGACCCGGGTGCCCGCGCCCAGGTCGGTCTGGATCCACTGGGGCATCCCGCCTCCGGCGCTCTCCCAGTACGTCGACCGGTTGCCGTCGGTGATGTTGGCCGCGCCGTACTCGGCGTGGGCGCTGCTCGCGGCCGCGGCCCGGCCCGCGGCGAGGTTGGGGCCGTCGGCCGCCGCGGCGGCGAACGACGGCACACCGATCATCAGAAGACTGGTCGTGATGACGGCGGATATCGCTCGCCATCTCCAGCGTTGGGCTCTCATAGCTCCCCGATCTTCGGCCTCGGCGCAGGGCGCGCCGAGGGCGCGGCTCTGTGACCGCAGCCAGGGAACACGAGTTTCTGCGTATGCTGCGGCCTGTTTTGCGTTGTGTCGTCAGAGAGTTGCAGAGAAATGAGAGAGCGTCCACCGTTACGGCAACAGCCGGGCGGCCTGTCCGGTCCCGTCGCGGGGAGCCGGACGGGCCGCCCGGCCGATCGTCAGAGGCCGCCGGTGTACAGCAGCCGGTCGGGCGAGCCCTGGCCGAGACCGAGGAGCACGCCGGGGGTGGCCGTGTCCGTCAGCCATCGCGCGACGGCGGCGGGCGAGGCCGAGGGGTTCTCCTCCTTGTAGAGCGCGGCGACGCCCGCGACGTGGGGGCTGGCCATGGAGGTGCCGTTCAGCGAGACGGTGCCGCCGCCGAGCCGGGCGGAGACGATGTCGGCCCCGGGGGCGTACAGCGCGAGGCAGGAGCCCCAGTTGCTGAAGGAGGTCTCCCGGTCCTGCCGGTCGCTCGCTCCGACCGTGACCACGCCGTCGGCGGCGGCCGGGGAGACGTCGCAGGCGTCGCGGTCGTCGTTCCCGGCGGCCACGACGGGCAGCACGCCGGCGTCGGCGACGGCCTCGACCGCCGCGTCGACGGCGGTGGAACGCGCCCCGCCCAGCGAGGCGTTCAGCACGCCGGGGGCCTTGGTGCGCTCGGCGTCCTTGGCGACCCAGTCGAACCCGGCGAGGATGCCGGCCCAGGTGCCCCGGCCCTGGCAGTTCAGGACGCGTACGTTCACCAGCGAGGCGTCCTCGGCTACGCCGGAGGTCGCACCGCCCGCGGTACCGGCGACATGGGTGCCGTGTCCGTTGCAGTCCATGCCGTCGCGGCCGTCCCCGACGGCGTCGTACCCCTGGACGACCCGGCCGCCGAACTCGCTGTGCGCGGCGTCGATGCCGGTGTCGACGACGTACACCTTGACGCCGTCGCCGGTGGCCGTGGTCGTGAAGGCGTCGTCCAGCGGCAGGGTGCGCTGGTCGATGCGGTCGGTGCCCCAGCCGGCCGCGGGAGCCCCGAAGAGGCTTCCCGCCCTGGGGGCCTCCACAGCGACCTCGGCGTTCTCCTCGACGGCGAGGACACCGGGAACGGTCCGTACCGCGGCGAGTTCGGCGGCGGTGAGCGTGGCGGCGAAGCCGTGCAGGACGTTCGCGTAGCGGAACATCGGGCTGAGCCCGAGCTCCCGCAGGACGGCGTCCGGCGAGAGCTCGGGCTCCAGAGTGACGATGTACTGCCCGGGTACGGCCCGGGTGGACTGCTCCACCACGACCCCTTCCGGGCCGCTGTCGGCCGAGGCCGGGGCGGGGGTGGCGACCATCGGGGCGATCAGCAGCAGGGCGGCCGCGGCCCATCGGGCGGGCAGGCGCATGCGTTCTCCTCGGGATGGGGATCCGATCGCGGAGCGAGTGCATCCGCGAAGCACGAACACCCGTTCCTTCGTCTCCGTCCGCCGGTCGCCTTAGCCGGTTCAGCCGGACAGCGCAACGCCGGCGGTCAGCTCCAGCTCGTCGAGGCCGGCTTCGACGGCCGGGCGGAGGTCGTCGTGGGTCCAGCTGCCCACGGCCGCCTCGGCGGTGATGCCGGGTCCGAAGCCGGCGATGAGGCCCTGCGCGGACTCCGCGGCACCGCCGTCGTCGAAGAGGCGGGCCAGCGCGTCGAAGACGACGGAGCTGGCGATGTTGCCGCGTTCGGTGAGGGTGGCCCGGCTGTAGCGGAACATCTCGGGCGGCAGCTTCAGGAAGTGGCAGAGGTCGTCCAGGATGCGCGGGCCGCCCGCGTGCACGATGAAGAAGTCCATGTCCGGGACGGACCAGCCGTGCAGGTCGACCAGGTCCTGGAGGACCGGGGCGAGCATCTCCATGGTGCCGGGGACCCGCTTGTCCAGCAGGAAGTGGAATCCGGTGTCGCGGACCGCGTAGGAGATCCAGTCCTCGGTGTCGGGCACCAGGTGCGAGGCGTTGCGCTCCAGCCGCATCCCCGTGCCGCCCTGTCCGCGTACGACGGCGGCGGAGAGGGCGTCCCCGAAGAGCCCGTTCGAGAGCAGTGAGCCGACGCCGATGTCGGTGGGCTGGTAGCACAGCGAGCAGAACTCGCAGGAGACGATGAGGACGTTGGCGTCGGGGTAGGCCACGCAGAAGTCGTGCGCGCGGTTGACGGCCGCGCCGCCGGCCGCGCAGCCGAGCTGGGCGATGGGCAGTTGGCGGGTCTCGGGCCTGAAGCCCAGGGTGTTGATGAGCCACGCGGTCAGCGAGGGCATCATGAAGCCCGTGCAGGAGACGTAGACGATGAGGTCGATCTCGGACGGCTCGGTCTCGGCGTGGGCGAGGGCCTGCCGGACGACGTCGGGCACCCGCCTCTTGGCCTCGGCCTCGTACACCCGGTTGCGGAGCTCGAATCCGGGGTGCTTCAGGGTCTCCTCGATGGGCTGCACGAGGTGCCGGGTCTGCACTCCGGTGTTCTGGATGAGCCGCAGGACGAGATCGCGCTGCGGGTGCCCGGCGTGGGTCTCGCGGGCCAGGTCCAGGGTCTGCTGCATCGTGATGACGTGCTCGGGCACAGCGATGGCGGGTCTGCACAGGGTCGCCATGGGTTCTCCTCGTATCTCGGAGCGGAGGCTCTCGTCACCAGGTGACGGGCAGGGCGAGCGGGTAACGCCAGATGGACGTCGTGTTCCACTCGATGTCCTCGGGCGGCACGTCCAGACGCAGGGCCGGGAAGCGGGTCAGCAGCGTGGAGAAGGCCACGTCCAGCTCCATCGTGGCCAGCGGTGCGCCCAGGCAGTGGTGGGCGCCCCAGCCGAACGTCATGTGGGGGATGGACGGCCGGTCGGGGTCCAGCTCGTCGGGGCGGTCGAACTTGGCGGCGTCCCGGTTGGCCGTCAGATAGGACACGTGCACCACGTCCCCGGCCTTGATCAGGACGCCGCCGAGCTCCACGTCCTCCAGGGCGATGCGCGGGATGCCGACGCCCTTGCGGAAGGGGATGTGGCGCAGCAGCTCCTCCAGGGTGCGGGGCAGCCGGGCCGGTTCGGCCCGGAGGGAGTGGAGGAGTTCCGGGCGGGTGAGCAGGGTGTAGGCGATGTTGCCGAGCTGGTAGGTGGTGGTGTCCTGGCCCGTGATGAGCAGGACCATCGCCATGACGGCGAGTTCGTCGTCGTCCAGCAGCTCGGCGCCGTCCCGGGCCGTGGCCAGCGTGCTGATGAGGTCGTCGCCCGGGGAGCGGCGGCGGTCGGCGGTCAGCTCCTGGAAGTAGCCGCGCAGCTCCGCCTTGGCGCGTACGGCGTCCTGCTTGCCGGCCGCCCCGACGTTCATCATGGTCATGGCGTGGGCGCGCAGCCAGGGGCGGTCGGCCTCGGGGATGTCGAGCGCCTCGCAGATGGTGATGAGCGGCAGCGGCGAGGAGACGCGGGCGACGAAGTCGGCCGGCGCGCCCTCGTCGGCCATCTCGTCCAGCAGCCGGTCGACGACGCGCTGGGTCCCGCCGCGCATCTGCTCGACGCGGCGCGGGGTGAAGCTCTTGGCGACGAGGCTGCGGAGCCGGCTGCTGGCGGGCGGGTCCATGAGGTTGATGGACTCGGCCTGGACGATCGGTTCCGGGGTCATCCGGGGGAAGTCACGGCCGAGCACGGCGCTGCGGCTGAAGCGCCGGTCGGTGGTGACCGTCCGGACGTCGTCGTAGCGGGTGACGAGCCAGGCCTCGCCCTCGCCGTACGCCATCCGGATCCGGGACACCGGCTCCTCGGTCAGCAGGTGCCTGAGCCGGGGGTCGAACTCGAGCTGCTCCGCGTAGTCGAACGGGCAGGTCCGTACGGTTTCGTCGTGTCGCACCGTGGTGTTCTCCACCGAGGTTCTCCCCATGGCCGGTTCGGGACGTTCAGGGCATCCCGGTGCCAGGCCCGGGAACAGACCTCCCCTGTGTCCCCCGCCGCGCCGGGAAACATGTCACTCACTGTTCGCCATCAGCCGATCAGGGGGGCGCACGCCCCGGCGCTCGGCCTCCGGGCCCAGGCGTACCGCCCGCACGGAGGAAGCAGCGCTGAGCTGGTGCTCCGTGCGGTAGAGATGAGAGCCAGAGCAGACCGTCCGACTCGCGGGAAGAGGAACGGCTATGACGGAAAGTGACCAGCACCGGGACACGCATCTCGGTCGACGTACCTTCGTACGGGGGGCCGCGAGTGTGGTGGGAGGCGCGGGGCTGATCGGCGCCGGGGCGGCGGGCGCCGCTTCCGCTGCCCCGGCGGCGGGCTCGGACGAGGGCCGGGTGCCGTTCCACGGGCCGCACCAGGCGGGCATCCTCACTCCGCAGCAGCGGTTCGGCGGTTTCGTCGCCTTCGACGTGCTGGCGCGGGACCGGGCGGAGCTGGAGGCGCTCTTGCGGAAGTTGACCGTCCGGTGCCGCGTCCTCACCGCCGGGGTCACCCCGAAGGATCCGGATGTGGCAGCGCTGCGGGGACCGGAGGACCGGCTGACGATCACCGTCGGGGTGGGCGCCTCGCTGTTCGACCGGCGTTTCGGCCTGCGGGGAGCACGGCCGCCCGGACTCACCCGGATGCCGCGCTTCCCCGGGGACCGGCTCGAACCGGGCGGCTGCCACGGGGACCTCTCGGTGCAGGTGTGCGCGCAGCACCCGGACGCCGTCCTCCATGTCGTACGGGATCTGGCGCGGGAGACCGGCGGGCTGCTGCGGGCCCGGTGGCGGGCCGACGGGTTCGTGAACCCGCCGCGCCCCGAGGGCAGCCCCCGGTCGTTCACCGGCTTCAAGGACGGGACCGCGCACCCGGACACCGCGTCGGCGCGGGAGATGGACCGGCTCGTCTGGGTCGGGCCGGAGGGGCCGGGCTGGGCGCGTGGCGGGAGCTACCAGGTACTGCGCACGATCCGGTTGAGGGCCGAGGCGTGGGACCGGGTACCGCTGGACGAGCAGGAGCGGATCTTCGGCCGCCGCAAGTCGACCGGGGCACCGCTGGACGGGAAGAAGGAGAGCGACCCGCTCGACTACGGGCGCGACCCGCAGGGCCGGGTGACGCCGCTGGACTCCCACATCCGCCGGGCCAATCCCCGTACCCCCGGGAGTGAGGACTCGGTCCTGCTGCGCCGGAGCTACAACGTCGACCGGGGCCTCGCTCCCGACGGCACGCTCGATGTCGGGCTCGTCTTCTGCTGCTACCAGCGGGATGTGGAGCGGCAGTTCGCGACGGTGCAGAGGCGGCTGGAGGGCGAACGGTTCGCGGACTTCAGCACCACGACGGGCGGCGGCTACTTCCTCACGCTGCCGGGGGTGACCGACGCGTCGGACTGGTACGGCTCGGCCCTGCTCGGTTCCTGAGAGGCCGCCGCCGCGGTGCGGTCCGCGCCCTCCAGCACGTGGTGCCGGGTGGCGGCACCGGGGGCCGCCACCCGCACGGCGGGGCAACGATGACGCCGGCGTCCGTCCGGGTGGGGCCGTCCTCCGGACGACGCTCCCGGTGTCAGCCGGTCAGCAGATCCGGGTTGCCCGCCAGCGCCGCCAGGCGGCCCCGGGGGTCCGCGACGAGCCGGCGTTCGGTGAGGTCGAGGACGCCGGCCACTCCGGTGATCTCCGCGGCCACCGTGCCGTCCTCCTTGAGGATCTGCTGCTCCAGGGTGAACGTCTTGCCGGTGCCGTAGTCGAACCAGCAGGTGACCCGTACGCGCTCGCCGCCGCGCAGTTCGCGGCGGTACCTGACCGTGACCTCCAGCTGCACCGGGCCGATTCCGCCGGCCAGCAGCTTCTCCTGGGGCAGTCCGGCGGCGCGCAGCAGCTCCCAGCGGGCGTGCTCCGCGTACTGGAGGTAGACGGCCTGGTTCAGGTGGCCCTGGGTGTCGAGCTCGTAGCCGCGCACGGTCACATCAACGGAGAAGGTCATGACCGTGCGAACAACCGGGCCGGGCCGTCCATTCCGGTGGACCGAGGGGGGGCCTGTTCCAGGAGGGCCTGCACCCGGGGGGACCCGTTCCGGGGGGGGCCTGCCCCGGGGGCCGGGCGTGCCGGATCCCACGGCGCACCTGCCGTGCTCGGGTGGCGTCGTCCGCCCCGTCCGGCCCCGGCCGACCCGTCCGGCCCCGGCCGACCCGTCCGGCCCCGGCCGGCCCTTCCGGATGCGGCCGGCCCGGCCGCCCGGATGCGCGGCTACCGTGCCCGCAGGTGCGGGAAGCGCCATTCGGTGCGGCTGCGCAGCACGGCTCCGGGGCGCAGCACCGTGCTCGGGTGGCCGGGGCGGTTGGGTGAGTCCGGGAGGTGCTGGGTCTCCAGGCAGAGCGAGCCGTGGCGCCGGTGGCGGCGGCCGGTGCCGTCGGTGAACGCGCCGTCGAGCTGGTTGGCGGTGTAGATCTGGAGGCCCGGTTCGGTGGTCCACAGCTCCAGGGTGCGCCGGTCGCCGGGGGCGGTGAGGCGGGCGGCACGGCGCAGGGTTCCGGGGGCCGCGGGGCGCAGGATCCAGCAGTGGTCGTAGCCGCCGGCCCGTTCCAGCTGGGCGTCGCGGTGGTCGAGGCGTTCGCCGATGCGGCGGGGGACGGTGAGGTCGAAGGGGGTGCCGGCCACCGGGGCGGGCGGGCCCTCGGGGATGGAGCCGGCGTCGACGGGGAGGTAGGCGTCGGCGTCGGCCTGGAGGGTGTGGCCGAGGATGTCGTCGTCGCCGAGGTTGAGGTAGGCGTGGTGGGTGAGGCTGACGACGGTGGGCCGGTCGGTGGTGGCCGCGTAGTCGACGGCGAGGGTTCCGGCGGTGTCCAGGGTGTAGGTGGCGGTGACGTCGAGCGCGCCCGGGAAGCCCATGTCGCCGTCGGGGCTGTGCAGGGTGAGCCGGAGGACGGCGGTGGTGTCGGTGCGGTGCCCGGTGGCCCGCCAGGTCTTGGTGTGGAAGCCGTCGGGGCCGCCGTGCAGGGCGTGGCCGCGGTCGTTGGCGGGGATGTGGTGGGTGGTTCCGTCGAGGGTGAAGCGGCCGTGGGCGATGCGGTTGGCGTACCGCCCGACGATCGCCCCGAAGTACGGGTTCTTGTCGGTGTAGTCGTCGAGCGCGGGCAGCGAGCGCACGACCGGGCCGGGTTCGCCCGCGGTGTCCGGCACGGTGAGGCTGTGCAGGACACCGCCGTAGGTGAGGATCTCGGCCCGGACGCCGGTGCCGGAGTCGAGGGTCCACAGATCGGTCTCGCTCTGCCCGTGGGCGCGGCCGAAGGGTGTGCGGTGCACGGTGGGCATGAGGAAGTCCTTGGAGGATGCGGGGAGGGGCGTCGCTGCGCCGGGTCCCGGGTGCGGGAGGGCCTCGCGGGGAGGGTCAGCTGGTCGGCCCGGAGGCCGCGCGGTGCGCGGTGGATTCACGCAGGACGAGGCGGTGGCCGGGGCGGGGCCGCCGGGGTTCTGCGACGGGGGTGCCGGCGAGGCGTTCCACGAGGCTGTCGACGGCGAGCCGGGCGATGGACTCCTTGTCCGGGGCGATGGTGGTGAGGGTGGTGGCCCCGTACCGGCTCTCCTCGATGTCGTCGAAGCCGACGACGGCGATGTCGTCCGGGATGGCGAGGCCGCGTTCGGTGATGGTGCGCATGGCCCCGATCGCGATCAGGTCGTTGTACGCGAACACGGCGTCGGGCCGCTCGCCCCGGTCGAGGAGGGAGGCCATCGCGGCGGCCCCGTCCTCGCGGCCGTAGCCGTCGGTGACGACGACCAGGGACTCGTCGGGGGTGATGCCGGACGCGGCCAGCTCCTCGCGCCAGCCGCGCAGCCGGAGGTGGGCGGGCTGGCGTTCCCGGCCGGTGCGGGAGCCGAGGAAGGCGATACGCCGGTGGCCCAGGGCGATGAGGTGGGCGACGGCCTCGCGGGCGGCGGCCACGTTGTCGATGGCGATGTGGTCGTACGGGGCCTCGTACTCGCGTTCGCCGAGCAGCACCAGCGGCGCGGTCTCGGTGCGGGCCATCAGGTCCTCGGTCTCCAGGTGGATGGGGCTGAGGATGAGCCCGTCGATGACGTGGGAGCGGAATCCCTGGCAGACCAGCAGTTCCTTCTCCCGCTCGCCCGCGGTGTGGTCGACCAGGACGGTGTAGTCGTGCCGGGCCGCCGCGTCGACGACCTCGCCGGCCAGCTCCGCGAAGTACGGGTTGCCGAACTCGGGGACGGCCAGCGCGATGATGCCGGTACGGCCCTTGCGCAGATGACGGGCGGTGAGGTTCGGCCGGTAGCCGAGCTCGTCGATCGCCTGCTGCACCTTGGCCCGCATCTTCGGGGTGACGTGCTGGTAGTTGTTGACCACGTTCGACACGGTCTTGATGGACACGCCCGCCCGTTGAGCTACGTCCTTGAGGCTGACGCCCACGGCACTCCCTGTCTTTCCTGGTTCGACTCGGCCCGATCCGTACGGCTCAGGTGGTTCTCCGGCTGCGCGCGAGGTAACGCTGTGCCACCACGACCACGATAAGGAAGCCGCCGCTGACCACCGACTGGTACGAGGAGTTGAGCGAGCCGATCTGGTTGATCAGATTCTGGATCACGGCGAGCAGCAGGACGCCCCAGAGGGTGCCGCTGACCGATCCGGCACCGCCGATGAGGAGCGTGCCGCCGATGACGACGGCGGAGATCGCGTCCAGTTCCATGCCGACCCCGACGATGGTGACACCGGAGGAGAGCCGGGCGGCGTTCAGTGCTCCGGCCAGTCCCGCGAGCAGCCCGCTGAGGGTGTAGACGAGGATCTTCGTCCGGGCGACGGGCAGCCCCATCAGGGTGGCCGCGTCGCTGCTGCCGCCGACCGCGAACAGCGTCTGCCCGAAGGAGGTCCGCTGGAGGAGGAGGCCGCCCGCGCCGAAGAGGCCCAGCGCGATGAGGACCGGGTGGCCGAAGCCCCAGACACTGCCCTGGCCCAGCTCGGCGAAGGCGGAGTCCTTGGGCACCAGGTACGTGGTGGCCCCCTCGTCGGTGAAGGCGAGCAGCATGCCGCGCGCCGCGAGGAGACTGGCGAGCGTGACGATGAAGGGCGCCATGCCGGCGCGGGCGATGAGCAGCCCGTTGACCACGCCGATCGCACCGCAGACCACCAGGGGGACGAGCAGGGCGGCGAAGAAGCCCCACGGGGAGGCCCAGGCGGCGAGGACTCCGCCGAGGGCGAAGACGGACCCGACGGAGAGATCGATTCCGCCGGTGATGATGACGAGGGTCATGCCGAGCGCGACGATCGCGAGGAACGACGCCTGGACGGTGATGCCGCGGGCGTTGTCGAGGCCGGCGAACGTCGGGTAGACGAACGAGGCGATGAGGATGACGGTCAGCAGGACCGCGAGGACGCCCTGACGCCGGACGAGTTCCCCGAGGCGGGAGCCGGTGGAGCGCCCGGGGTGGGCATCGGGACGCGAGGGGGCGTTCCCGGGGAGTGCCGGGGCCTGCGCCGCGGGCACGGTGGCCGGTGTGGTCTTGTTCATCGGGACCTACGCTCCCGGGCGACGTAGACGGCGGCGATGATGATGGCCGCCTGGGCGATCTGTGCGGTGGAGTCGGGCAGGTCGTGCTTGACGAGGGTGGCGCGCAGCAGTTGCATCAGCAGGGCTCCGGCCACGGTGCCGAGCACGCGGATGGAGCCGCCGTTCAGGGGTGTTCCGCCGACGACGACCGCCGTGATGGCGGACAGCTCCATGAGCGTGCCGAGGGATGACGGGTCGCTGGCGGTGAGCCGTGCGGTGGCGAGGATCCCGGCGAGTGCGGCCGTCACCCCGCAGAGGATGTAGACGCCGATCAGGACGCGCTTGACCGGCAGTCCGGACAGCGCGGAGGCCGATCGGTTGCCGCCGATGGCGACGATCTGGCGGCCGAAGGTGGTGCGCTGCACCAGGAACGCGACGGCGAGCGCGAGAACGCCCGCGATGAGGACGACCGTCGGGATGCCGAGGAAGGAGCCGGTGCCGAGGGCGAGGAGATCGGGGTTGACGATCTGCTTGAGGCGGCCGTCCGCCATGACGAGGGCGAGACCCCGGCCTCCGACGAACAGGGCCAGGGTCGCCACGATGGGTTGCAGCCCGACGAGGGAGACGAGCGTCCCGTTGACCGCGCCGACCACCGCCCCGGCGAGCAGGGCGATCAGGAGCGCGGGGACCAGTCCGTAGCCGAGGTAGAGCGGCAGCAGGGCCGCGGCGAGCGCCATGGTGGAGCCGACGGAGAGGTCGATGCCCTCGGTGCCGATGACCAGGGCCATACCGAGCGCGACGATCACGATGGGCGCGACCTGGACGAGCTGGGTGCGCAGGTTGCCGGCCGTCATGAAGTGCTCGGTGAACAGCGCGTTGAACAGCAGGACGACGGCGACCGCCGCGTACACGCCGTACTCCTGGTACCAGGCGGGGTCGCGCAGCCGCGCCCGTGGCTTCGCGGCGGGGCGTGGCAGGGTGGCCTGGGTGGTCACTGGCCCACCCTCCTTTCTGCGGGCTCCGGTCGGTTGTTCATCATCGGAGGTCCTCCTGGCCGGCCGGGATCTTCCCGCCGGTGTCGGGCGTGCGGCCGGCGGGCACGGTGCCGGCAGTGCGGTCGGCGGGCACCGCGTCGGGCGTGCGGTCGGCCGCCACGGCGTCGGCAGTCCGGTCGGCGGGCACGGTGCCGGGCGTGTGGTCGGCGAGCACTTCGAGGAGGCGGCTCTCGTCCACCTCGTCGCCGGCGAGTTCACCGGCGACCGCGCCGCCGCGCAGGACGACGATGCGGTCGGCGCCCTCGATCAGCTCCTCGATGTCGGACGAGATCAGCAGCACGGCGAGCCCCTCACGGGCGAGTTCGTCGATGAGCGACTGGACCTCGGCCTTGGCACCCACGTCGATGCCGCGGGTGGGCTCGTCGAGCAGCAGGACCGTGGGCTCCAGGCAGAGCCAGCGGGCGAGCAGCACCTTCTGCTGGTTGCCGCCGGAGAGTTCGCCGACCTTCTGCTCGGGGCTGGAGGCCTTGATCCGCAGGCGTTCCATGAAGATGCCGACGATGCGGTCCTGCTTGGCGCGGGAGACGATCCCGGCCCTGGAGAGCCGGGGCATGGCGGCGAGCACGATGTTCTCGCGGACGGAGAGACCCGGCACGATGCCCTCGGCCTTGCGGTCCTCGGGGAGCATGCTGATGCCCGCGCGGATGGCTGCGGCCGGGGTGGGCCGGCCGATGCGCTTGCCGCCGACGGTGATCTCCCCGCCGTCCAGGGGAAGCGCCCCGGTCAGCGCCTTCGCGGTCTCGCTGCGCCCGGAGCCCAACAGACCACCGAGTCCCAGCACCTCACCGGCGTACAACTCCACAGATATGTCGTGCAGTTGGTGATGGCGTTCGAGGCCGGTCGCGGTGAGCACGGGGGCTCGGGCGGTGTCGTGCCCCTCGGCGGCGAAGCCGGTGAGACCGTCGCGGCGGACCTCGGCCATGTCACGGCCGAGCATCATCGACACCAGCCGCATGCGGTCCAGCGGGGCGAGTTCGCCGGTGTGGATGTGGCGGCCGTCGCGCAGCACGGTGACCCGGTCGCAGATGCGGTACAGCTCGTCCATGCGGTGGCTGACGTAGAGGACGGCGATGCCCTGACCGCGCAGGTTCTCGATGACCCCGAACAGGGTCTCGACCTCACGGGGCTCCAGGGACGACGTCGGCTCGTCCATGATGACGACCCGCGCCCGTACGGAGACGGCGCGGGCGAGAGCGACCATCTGCTGGGTGCCGATGCCGAGGGTGTGCAGGGGGCGCTTCGGGTCGACGCGGACACCGAAGCCGTCGAGGAGCGCGCTCGTCTCCCGGTGCATCCGGGAGAAGTCGATGAGCCCGAAACGGTTCTTCGGCTCCCGCCCCAGGAAGACGTTGCGCGCCACGCTCATCAGCGGGACGAGGTTCACCTCCTGGTAGATGGTGGAGATCCCGGCCTGCTGCGCCTCGAAGGGGCGGGCGAAGCGGACGGGTTCGCCGCTGACGCGCACCTCGCCCTCGTCGCTCCGGTGGACACCGGTGAGCACCTTGATGAGGGTGGACTTGCCGGCCCCGTTCTCGCCGACGAGCGCATGGACCTCGCCCGCGCGCAGGGCGAAGGAGACGTCATCGAGGGCGACGACGCCCGGGAAGCGCTTGCTCACGGAGCGGGCTTCGAGGACGGGCCGGGCGGCAGCGGCCCCGGCGGTCTCGGCATGCGGGGGCGGCGCGTGGGTGGGTGCCATGGATCCTGGCCTTCCGGTGGTACGGGAACGGTGCCGGGCCGCCGCGTCGCCCCGGGGGATGTCCGGGGCCGGGGCGGCGGCCGACGTGCCGGTCGGGGTGCCGGTGCGGGTTCCGTCGGGAACGCCGGCCGGGTCAGTACGCTCCGCCGAGCGACTCCTCGGCGTTGACCTCGTCGTACGCGCGGTCGGCGATGATGACGTTCTCGGGGATCTCCTCACCGGCGTAGAACTTCTGCGCGGTGGCGAAGGCGAGGGGACCGAAGCGCGGGTTGGACTCGATGACGGCGTTGTACTCGCCGTCGACCAGGGCCTGGACGGCATTGCGGGTGCCGTCGACCGAGACGATCTTGACGTCCTTGCCCGGCTCCTTGCCGGCCGCCTTCAGCGCGGTGACCGCCCCGAGGCCCATCTCGTCGTTCTCGGCGTAGACGGCGGTGATGTCGGGCTTGGACTGGATGAGCTGCTCCATGACCTGCTGGCCCTTGTCACGGGCGAATTCGCCGGTCTGCTGTGCGACGATCTCCAGCCCGGGGGCCTCCGCCTTCACCTGGTCGACGAAGCCCTTGGTGCGATCGGTGGTGACGTTGTTACCGGAGGCGCCGAGCAGGATCGCGACCTTGCCCTGACCTCCGGTCACCTTGATCATCGCGTCGGCGGCGCGCTTGCCCTGCTCGACGAAGTCGGAGCCGAGGAAGGCCACGTAGTCCTTGCAGGCGGTGGAGTTGACCTTGCGGTCGATGGTGAGGACGGGGACCTTCTTGGCGGCCGCCGCCTTCAACGCGGGCTCCAGACCGTCGGAGTTGAGCGGGGCGACGATGAGGAACTGCGCGCCCTGGGACAGCATGTCCTGGATGTCGCTGATCTGCTTGGACAGCTGGGACTGGGCATTGGTGGTGAGGAGCTTCTTCACGCCGATCTTCTTCGCCTCGTCCTTGATGGACCGGGTCTCGGCGATCCGGAACGGGTTGGCCTCCTTCTCCGACTGGGAGAAGCCGACCACGGCGTTCTTCAGGTCCAGTCCGGGCGCACCGTAGGTCTCCAGCGTGCAGCCGGCGCCGGACGAGGATTCAGGGGTCTTGGCCTCCTGGGCCGCCTGGCCGCTGTCGCCGCCCGCGTTGCTGGAGGTCTCCGACTTGGCGCAGCCGGCGGCGGCCAGCGTGGTGGCGGCGAGGACGCAGGCCACGGCGAGGGTACGGGATCGACGCTGGATCATCATGCGCGGAACGCTCCTTGGCGGGTTGACGGCACGCTGATCGGCGTGCGGTCGGGCATGCGGGACGAGGCATCGGCCATGGGGCAGCCGGTGCCGCCGCACTCCTCACACCCCTGCTCCGGACTGCGGCAACAGCGGTCGTGAGAGTGTGCGCGGCCTGTCGGCGGCTCGGTTTACAACGTTATATAGGCGGCGCGGCACGGGCGGCAAGAGCGCTGTCGATGCGTTTCCAGAAAGTGCCGGACGGCGGCCCGGGGCGCTGCGCGACCGGGGTTGGACGGCGGCCCGGGACATGGCGCGACCGACGGCTCACCGCTCGGCGCGGGCTCTGCGCGGGGTATGGACACCCGCCCGACCCCGTGCTGTCATACCGCCGGACAGCTGATTTCTAACGTTGCAGAACGGCCCCTCGTCCGCCCCCGCCGCCGCGCGACGGCGCTCCTCGGCATGCGCCCGGCCGATCGCCCGCCGCCTTGCTCCGCACCTCGGTTCACGTGCGTACCACCGGCGGCGGAGCATCTGCCGCGGCTGCCCAGAGCTCTCCCGGCGTACCGACCGCCCCCTCCCCGTACGACCGCAGAAAGGGATGTCCGACCATGCGACCAGCACCCGCACCCCGACGCCGCACCTGGTGGCGGAGATTAACGGCCACCACCGGCCTGTTCGCCCTGGTGGCCACCGCCCTCGTGGGGACCGGCACCGCTCCGGCCGCCGCCGCCCCCGCCGCCTGGGAGCCGAAGCCCGCGCCCATGACGACGCCGTGGACGAACAGCGTCCCGGTCGACAAGCCGCTGCCGGAGTACCCGCGCCCGCAGCTGACCCGCCCCGACTGGACGAACCTCAACGGGATCTGGGACTTCGCCGTCACCGGCCGTGACGCCGGGCAGCCGGCCACGTTCCCGGAGCGGATCCGGGTCCCGTTCGTCGCCGAGTCCGCGCTCTCCGGCATCCAGCGCCGCATCACCGAGAACGACAAGCTCTGGTACAAGCGGACCTTCACCGTCCCCGCCGACTGGGCCGGCCGCCGGGTGAAGCTGCACTTCGGGGCCTCCGACTGGCAGACCACGGTCTGGGTCAACGGCACCCGGGCCGGGGTGCACAAGGGCGGGTTCGACTCGTTCGCGTACGACATCACCCCGCAGCTGAACGGCGGCACGAACACGGTCGTCGTCTCCGTCCACGACCCGACCCAGACCGGCGGCCAGGCGGTCGGCAAGCAGCGGGTCAACGAGGTGAAGCCGCATCCGGGCGGCGGGATCTTCTACACCGCGGCCTCCGGCATCTGGCAGACGGTCTGGCTGGAACCGGTGGCAGCCGCGCACATCACCCGCCTCGACATGACGCCGGACCTGGGGAACAGCACCCTGCGGGTGAGGGTCCGGACGTCGGGCGCGGCCGGGCGCAGCGCCCGGATCACCGTCTCCAGCGGCACTACGGTCGTGGGCACGGCGACCGGAGCGGTGAGCGGCGAGATCTCCGTGCCCGTACCGAACCCCCGCCTTTGGACGCCGGAGGATCCGTTCCTGTACGACGTGGCGGCGGATCTCCTCGACGGCTCGGCCGTCACCGACACCGTGGGCAGCTACACCGGCATGCGGTCGATCGGGATCGCCGAGGTCGACGGCATCCTGCGGCCGGTTCTCAACGGGGAGTTCGTGTTCCAGACCGGCACCCTGGACCAGGGCTACTGGCCGGACGGCATCTACACCGCGCCGAGCGACGAGGCGCTGAGGTACGACCTCCAGGCGCACAAGGACCTCGGGTTCAACATGGTCCGCAAGCACATCAAGGTGGAGCCGCAGCGGTGGTTCCACTGGGCGGACAAGCTGGGTCTGCTGGTGTGGCAGGACATGCCGTCGATGGACACCGGCAAGGTGCCGGACGGGCCGGCCCGCACCCAGTGGGAGGCGGAGTACCGCACCATCATCGACCAGCACCGCAGTTCGCCCTCCGTGGTCATGTGGGTCAACCAGAACGAGGGCTGGGGACAGTACGACCAGGCGAGGATCGCCGACGAGGTGAAGGCCCAGGACCCTTCGCGGCTGGTCAACAACATGAGCGGGGTGAACTGCTGCGGCTCCGTCGACGGCGGCAACGGCGACGTGGTGGACCACCACGTCTACGTCGGCCCCGGCAACACCGCGCCGACCGCGACCCGGGCGGCCGTGCTGGGCGAGTTCGGCGGGCTGGGCTACAAGGTGCCGGGCCACGAGTGGTATCCGGGCGGCGGCTTCAGCTACGAGGACCAGCCGAGCGTCGCGGCTCTCGGCAACCGGTTCGTCGGGCTGCTCGACGCCATCCGGATCGGCCAGCTGCCCGCCGGGCTCTCCGCGTCGGTGTACACGGAGATCACGGACGTCGAGAACGAGGCGAACGGACTCCTGACGTACGACCGCCAGGTGGTGAAGGTGGACACGGCCCGGGTGAAGGCCGCCAACGAGGCCCTCATCCAGGCGTCGCGCGACCCCGTCCCGCCGGTCGGACTCCCCACCGGCCGGTACACGTCGCTGCGGGTCACCACACCCGGGCACACCACGAAGCACCTGCGCCACTACGACGGGCTGGCCTTCACGGAGGTGGTGAACGGCGGAAGCCCGGCCCTGCTCAAGGCGGACGCCACCTGGAAGATCGTCCCCGGGCTCGCCAACAGCAACTGCTACTCGTTCGAGTCCCGGAACTACCCCGGCGAATTCCTCCGCCACCGGGACTTCCGGGTGCGCCGCGACGCCGACGACAACTCCGCGCTGTTCCGGGCGGATGCGACGTGGTGCGCGGTCGCGGGTGTGGGCGGTGTGCGGTTCACCAGCGCCAATCTGCCCGGCAGTTATCTGCGGCACATCGACTCCGAGGTGTGGCTCGCCACGCCCGGCGGCGGCCGGCCCTTCGACAGCCCGGCGCTGTTCACCGAGGACACGACGTGGGCGGTGGACGCACCGTGGGCGCCCTGACCTGAGCGCGGGGGCACGGCAGGGGCCCGGCAGCGGCGGAGAACGTTCCCCCCGTCGCCGCCGGGCCCCTGCTGCTCGCTGTTCCCGCCGTTGAGCCCGGCGGGAGGCGCCCGGCGGGAGACGTCCCGCCGGGCTCAACGGGTCAGAAGCGGTCCGGGGCGCGTTCCGGGACCGGCGACCCGGGGAGCACGTCCGGCTTCCGGTCCTCGCGGGCCCGGGCGTTCGACGCGGCGGTCGCCCTGCAGGTCACGTCCTTCGCGGGCAGCCTGCCAGTGGCCAGGTAGCGGTTGACCGCGCCGTCCGTGCAGGTGGTGCCGCTCGGGTAGACACCGTGGCCCTCGCCGCCGAGGACCGTGACCATCTTCGAGCCCCGCAGCTGGGCGTGCAGGGCCCGGCCGCTGGGCAGCGGGGTCTGCGAGTCCCACTCGTTCTGGACGACGAGGGAGCCGACCCTGTTCCTGACCGCGGTCACCGGCTCGGCGGACTTCCTCCAGAACGCGCAGGGCTTGATGCTGGAGGCGAAGTCCCCGAAGAGGGGGTAGCGGCCCTTGTCCTCGATGGCGTCCCGCCGGTAGGTCCTCGGATCGCGTGACCACGCGGCCGAGTTGTCGCCGCACACCACGGCCCAGAAGGCGGCCGTCATGTTGTCGGCGGGGGCCTCGGCGGCGAGCGCGGCCCTTCCGGCCCACTCGGGCGCACCGGTAGCGCCGCCTTCGGTGATCAGGGAGAGCTTCCGCGCGGAGGCGGGCCTGCCCTGCGCGGCCTTCTTCAGCTCCACGACCGCCTCGGAGGCGGCCTGCGGGGTGAAGGCCAGTGCGCGCATCCCCTGACGGATGTCGTCGCCGCTGGTGGGCTGTCCGTCCACCTCGATCGGGTCCTCGTCGGCCCGCGCGACGAGATCCCAGAAGGTCCGGTCGACCTTCTTCGGGGTGTCGCCGAGGCCGTACGTCTTCGAGCGCGCGGCGGCCCATTCGGTCCACCGGTCGAAGGCGGGTTCCGCGCCTTCGGCCCACCACTGGATCATCCCCCGCCAGGCACGCCGCGGGTCGACCGCGCTGTCCAGCACGAACCGGTCGGCGCGGGCCGGGAAGAGCTGGGCGTAGACGGCTCCCAGATAGGTGCCGTAGGAGTAGCCGAAGTAGGAGATCCTCTTCTCGCCGAGGACCGCCCGCACCAGATCCATGTCGCGCGCGGTGTTGCGGGTCGTGATGTGCGGGAGCCGGTTCCCCATCCTCTTGCGGCACTTGTCCGCCACCGTGCGCGCCCACGCGACGTCCTTGGCGTACGTCTCCGCCTTGTACGGCCTCAGCCAGTTCTCCTGTTCCGGCGTCAGGTCGCAGGAGACCGGGCTGGAGCGGCCGACACCGCGCGGGTCGAAGCCGACCAGGTCGTAGCGCTTCAGCACGGACTCGGGCAGCTCCTCCTTCATCATCAGCGGCATCCACAGCCCGTCGCCACCGGGTCCACCGGGGTTGGAGAGGAGGATGCCGCGCCGCTTGCCGGGCTCGGCGGTTCTGATCCGGGATATCGCCAGCTCGATCCGCTTGCCTCCGGGCTTCCGGTAGTCCAGCGGGACCTTGACGGTGGCGCACTGGTACGCCGCCGACACTTCCGGGGCGCACCGCTTCCACGCGGGCTTCTGCTTCACATACCGGTCGAGCCCGCTCGTGGCGGCGGGTGAGGAGACGGCCGAGGAGGTCCCGGCCGAGGGGGCGGCAGCCGGGGCCGCGGTGGCCGTCGAGGTGACGAGCGCCGGGGCCAGCGTCGCCAAGGCGCTCACGGCCACCAGAGGCGCGAGACGTCGTCTGCGCACGATATCGATCCTTCCGGTCGCATGTTCGGACAGGAGGATCCTGTCGGACCTGTGTACGCCTGCGTATCCCTCCCGGGGCCTCACCTCCGCTACCTCTCGGGAATGACGGCAACAGGCGTGAATGGTCCGCGGGTTGGAGAACCATTTCCGCCATGGCGGGTGCGCCGCGCCCCGGCACACCCGGAGACCGCGGGGTGCGCCTCCTTCCCGGAGCGCCCGGGGACTGCGGGCGCTCCGGGAAGTGTCCTCACGTCCTTGCGGACTACGGCTTTTGACGGTCGTGGAGCGCGGAGACCTCCTCCGCGGTCAGGGCCTTGTCGAACACCTCGACCTGGTCGACGGAGCCGTTCCAGAAGTCGGTCGTGGCACCGCCGTACCGGGCCCGCCCGACGGAGAGCGGTCCGGTGCTCACGTCGGCCGGCCCGGCCTCGGCGGTGGCGGCGGTCTTCCCGTCGACGTACAGCGTGATCGCGTCGCCCTCGCGCACGCCGACCAGGTGGTACCACCTCCCCGTCTGCGGGACGGTCTCCAGACGGGCGCGCTTGCCGCCCGGGGTGGAGAAGGCGAAGGCCCCCTGGCCGTACTGGAGGTAGAAGGGGTTCTCGGTGCGCCGGCCGTCCTGGCTGACGACGGTGGCGTAGTTGCCCGGTACGGCGTCGAGCGAGGCCCACGCGGAGACGGTGTAGTCCTTCGTGGTGTCCACGACCGGGCCGGCGCTCTGTGCGTAGCCCCCCTCGCCGTCGAACTTCAGCGCCGAGCCCGTGATGCCCGGGGCCCAGGACGAACCGCCCTCCAGCGTGAGATGGGCCTTGTTGGGGCCGCTGTCGCGGGCGGTCGTGCCCTTGTTCTCGTCGAGCGACCAGGAACCGCCGCCCTCCAGATCATCACGCTCGCCGGCGCCGGCCCCGGCTGCGATGACCCGGCGGTTGATCTCGCGGACCTTCCTCGGGTCGACCTTGATCTCTCGGCGGTCGTACGTCCAGAACCCGTTGAGCTCGTTCTCCAGATCGCTGACCTGGGTGTAGACGGAGCCGGACAGTTCGGCGCCGGCGGCCGCGAGGTAGTGGGTACGGGTGTTGTCGACGTACTTCGCGGTGAGGGCGTCCTTGTCCGCCACGCCGGAGTAGATGTCGGCCGGGGCTCCGGGCCACAGGTGACCGGGGGTCCGCAGCGTGAAGCCGCCGTGCTCGCCGTCCATCGCCGCGCGCCGCTCGTCCGGGAAGGCCGGGTCGTTGTTCAGGTAGTCGTGGTGGTCGATGATCCCACCCTTGCCGGAATCACCCTTGGAGGCGCAGCAGTTGACGCCACTGTGCGCGTTGACCACGCGGGACGGGTCCAGCGCCTCGACCTCATCGGCGATCCGTCCGGTCTCCGTGCGGTCCCACTCGCCCCATCCCTCGTTGAAGACGATCCAGCCGCTGATGGAGGGGTGGTTGTGGAACTGCTTCATCAACTCCTTGCCCTGCGCGAGGAAGGCGCTCCGGCCGGCGTCGTTGCCGATGTCGGCGTTGACGAAGTCCTGCCAGACGAGCAGCCCGAGCCGGTCGGCATGGTAGTACCAGCGCGGCGACTCGACCTTGATGTGCTTGCGCACGGCGTTGAAGCCGAGGTTCTTCTGGGCCTTCAGGTCGAAGGTGAGCGCCGCATCGCTGGGCTGGGTGTACAGCCCGTCGGGCCAGAATCCCTGGTCGAGCATGGCGAGGGAGAAGAACGGCTTTCCGTTGAGGACGAGCTTCTGGTAGCCGCCCACCTCGTCGACCTTCAGCTGCCGCATGCCGAAGTAGCTTTCGACACGGTCCTCGGAGCGGCCGTCGACGAGGGAGACGTCGAGGTCGTACAGGTAGGGGTCGTCGGGCGACCAGAGGTGCTGGTTCTTGAGCCGCAGGCCGAGCTCGCGGTTGGCGGGGCCGCTCACCGTGCCGACGACCCTGCCCCCGCGGTCGCGGGCGACGGCGGTGATCCGGGCGTCGGCCGAGGCCTTCGCGGAGTTGACCGTGACCGCGAGGCGGCCGGTGCCGATGTCCGGGGTGGTGGTCAGGGAGTCGATGGCCGCGGGGGCGACGGGCTCCATCCACACGGTCTGCCAGATGCCGGAGGTCGGGGTGTAGACGATGCCGCCGGGGCTGGTGGACTGCTTGCCCTTCGGCTGGTTCGGACCGGTCGTGTCGGTGACCGCGACGACGATCTCCTGGGGGCCGCCGCCCTGGAGCGCGTCGGTGATGTCGGCGCTGAACCCGGTGTAGCCGCCGGTGTGTTCGGCGACCTTGGTGCCGTTGACCCACACGGTGGACCGGTAGTCGACCGCGTCGAAGTTGAGCTTCAGCCGCTTGCCCCGGCCACCGGCGTCACCCTTGCCGTCTCGGGAGCCCTTGGCGATCGACCAGCTCTTCGGAACGGTGACGAGCTTGCGGTAGAACATGTGGTCCTCGTCGCGCTCCAGCCCGGAGAGCTGGGATTCGACGGGGAACGGCACGATGATCTTCTCGTCGAGCTTCTTGCCGAAGACCGGCTGCTCACCCTCGGCGGCCCCGGCGAACTCCCAGGGGCCGTTGAGGTTCTTCCACTGATCGCGGACCTGCTGCGGCCGGGGGTACTCGGGCAGCGGGTGGTTCTCGTCCAGCCGGTCTCCCCAGGTGGTGGTGAGGCGGTGCGTGGAGAGGTTCTCAGCGGTGCGGCCGATCTCCGGGACGGTCTCGGACCCGGACGTCAGGCCGCCCTTGCCGTCGTAGGCGACCTTGACGCGCTGGCCCTTCTGCACGGGCGCGTCGAGTTCGACGATCAGAGCGTTCGGGTTGTCCGAGGCGCGATTCACCGACTTCACCGGCATCGGGGAGGTGTCGGCCTCGATCGTGAGGTGCTCCTTCACCTTCCGGTAGTCCGCGACCCGGTCCCTGAAGGTGGCCTGGAGGCGCTTGCCGTTCCGCGCGACGCTCAGGGCGACCGGGTAGACCTCGAAGTCGGCGGGCGGGGTGAAGGCGGACTCGGGGACGATCTGCTTCCCGACCGTGTCGCTCTGCCAGCGCAGGAACATGCTGGCGCCGCCGGTGTCCTGGAACATCTCCAGCTTGACGTCGTACTTCTCCCCCGCCGTCAGGGCGATCGGCTCGCTGTGCCGCTCGTTGTCCCAGTCCGGCTCCCAGTGGTCGATGACAACGTTGCCATCGAGGAAGAGCCGGAATCCGTTGTCGCCGACGGCCCAGAAGGTGTATTCGCCGGTCTCGGGGGCCTCGATCTGTCCGGTCCACCGGGCCGTCGTGTGCTCGGTCCTCCCGGTCGCCGACTCGAACGCACCGGTGAGTCCGGGGAAGTTGATGTCGGGGTCGAGGGTGGTGGCGCCGAGCTCGGCGAAGTCGCGGGCGCCCGGGGCGGACATGCTGAAGTACTCGCCCTTCAGCCCGTGCACGTCGGCGACCGGGTCGTCCGCCGCGAAGGCCCTCACGGTGGCTCCGGCCGGAGCGGCGGGCGCGGCGGCCGCCGTCGGCACCACGGCGGCGCCGACCGGTATGAGCAGCGCCGCAGCGCAGGTCAGGGCCCTGAACAGGGCACGGGGGCGCGGGTGTTGTCGTCTCAAGGCGTCGTCCTCGTCGAAGAGCCGGGGGTGCCTCCAACCTGCGAGGCACTGCACATGGTCGAACATTGAGCCACAACACCAAACACGGCACAACGGGTCGCGCACGCGAAATTTTCAACGATAGAAAGATCTGGCCCCACACCAGGGACGATGCGGCCGCGGCATCGACCCGGGGCGGGGAGCGAGCCGATCGGTCTGCGGGGCAGGCCTTCCGCCGGGGGCCTCGGTGAAACGCCGTTTCGCGGGTATCCGAACTGCAGCCAGAAAGCTCACGCGACGGGGTGACCGCTATGAACGACCGCATTCTGATGACGTTGGCACCGGACGGCGAGACCCGTACCGACTTCGTCTGCAGGCCGGAGAGGGCCGCCGACGCGCGGGACGCCGTCAGCGCCTTCGTCGCCCGACTGCACCCCGCTCCGAACGCGCACATGGTCCAGAACCTCCTGATCCTCGTGTCGGAGCTGGTCACCAACGCCGTCCGGCACGCGGGGGCCGTCACCGCCCTGTGGCTGACCGCGGACCGCAGGGGCGTCCACGTCCGGGTCACCGACCCGAGCCCGGCCCATCCGCAGGACCGGACGCCCGACCTGACCGGCCGGGCCGGGGGGTTCGGCTGGCCGATGGTCCAGCGGCTGGCCCAGGAGGTACGGGTCCGCGAGACGGTGGGCGGAGGGAAGGTCATCCTCGCCACCGTGCCGCGCTGACGCCGGAGCACGGCGCCCCCCGCGCTGACGCCGGAGCACGGCGCCCCACGCCGAGGCCGAAGACCCGCCCCGCGCTGACGCAGGAGGACGGGGCGCCGCACCGGGGCCGGAACACCGTGATGCGCCGAGGACCGCACCGAGGCCGCAGCGCCGTGTCTCTCCGGACACCGCGTCCGGAAGGGGAGCGGCTCCCCCACGCCGGACGCCTCGACGGCGGGCGCCTGCCGGTACGTATCGATAGAATTCAGGCATGGGAGAGCGGCCTGCGACGCCGACTGCGCCCGAGCTCGTCCTGGAGACCGATCGCGGCTCCACGGTGATGAGTCCGAGCCGGGACTACCACGTGGGGCGCGACCCCGACAGTGACATCGTCATCGACGACGACCGGGTCTCCTGGCACCACGCGATCCTGCACGCCGAGGACGGCCACTGGACGATCGAGGACGAGCACAGCACCAACGGCACGTACACCGCGGGCCGGCGCGTCCACGCCTCCGACGTCGCTGCGGGCAGTGAGATCCGCTTCGGCAATCCGAGCGACGGGCCGCGCGCCGTGCTGCTGGGCCGGGAAGCTCCCGCGCCCTCCGCCGAACGCCCCTCGGCCGTGTCGATGCCCGCGGCGACCGGCACGTTCCGTCAGCCGACGACGGTTCGGCCGCTGCCCGCCAGGACCGTACGGATCGGACGCGACGCCGGGAACGACCTCGTCATCGACGATCTGGTCGTCTCGCGCCACCACGCCGAACTGCGCGCCCTGGCCGACGGCCGTCACGAGATCGTCGACCTCGGCAGCCACAACGGCACCTTCCTCAACGGCCAGCCGGTCGCCCGCGGCCCCGTCGGTCCCGGCGACATCGTCGGTATCGGCCACTCGGCGTTCTGCCTGGTCGGCGACGTTCTCCAGGAGTTCGTGGACACCGGTGAGGTGTCGCTGGACGTCCAGGACCTGGAGGTGACGGTCGGCCGCGCGGGCAAGGGCGGCAAGACCCTGCTGGACAAGGTCTCCTTCCCCGTCGGCGAGAAGTGCCTGCTCGGCGTGGTGGGGCCCAGCGGCGCGGGCAAGTCCACCCTGCTCAACGCACTCACCGGCCAGCGCCCGGCCGACCGGGGCACCGTGCTCTACGACGGCCGTGACCTCTACCGGGACTTCGCCGAACTGCGCCAGCGCATCGGCCTCGTACCGCAGGACGACATCCTGCACGCGCAGCTGACCGTGCGCAAAGCCCTCGGGTACGCCGCCGAGCTCCGCTTCCCCCAGGACACCGCGAAGGCGGAACGGCAGGCACGGGTCACCGAGGTGATCCAGGAACTCGGCCTCGAACAGCGCGCCGACCAGCCGATCCACTCGCTCTCGGGCGGCCAGCGCAAGCGGGTGAGCGTGGCCCTGGAGCTGCTGACGAAGCCTTCGCTGCTCTTCCTGGACGAGCCGACCTCGGGGCTCGACCCCGGGATGGACCGCTCGGTCATGCACATGCTGCGCGGACTGGCCGACGACGGCCGTACCGTCATCGTGGTGACGCACAGCGTGCTGAGCCTGGAGGTCTGCGACCGGCTGCTCGTCCTCGCGCCCGGCGGACGCATCGCCTACTACGGCCCGCCCGAGGACGCTCTCGCCTTCTTCGGTTTCGAGGAGTGGCCGGAGGCGTTCGAGGCGTTCGAGAACGACCGCGGTCGCGACTGGGCGAGCACCTACGCCGGATCGCCCTTCCGCCGTCAGTACATCGACAACGCCACGGCCCAGCCGCATCTGCCGGCCGCCGCGCCCGGAGCACTGGTCGCGCCTCCGCCGAAGACCCGCTCCTGGGGTGCGCAACTGCGCACCCTGGTGCGCCGGTACGCCTCCGCGCTGAGTGCGGACCGGACGTTCCTGATCATCATGATCGCGCTGCCGTTCGTCATGGGCGCCATGGCCCGCGCACTGGCGGGCAGCCGGCTCACCCAGGAGACGGCGATGAACGCCCTGCTGATCCTGTGCGTGGGCGGAGTGCTGACCGGAGCGGCCAACGCGGTACGGGAGTTGGTCAAGGAACGGGTGATCTACCAGCGCGAGAGAGCCGTCGGCCTGTCCAGATCCGCGTACCTCATGTCGAAGATCGTGGTGCTCGGGACCATCACCGTCCTCCAGGCCGTGGTGCTGACCCTGGTGGGCCTGGTGGGCGTCGATCTCGGAGCGCCCGGCGGCGAAGGGGTGTTCCTGCCACCGCTCGTGGAGATCACGCTGGCCGTGGCCCTGCTGTCCTTCACCGCGATGATGCTCGGCCTGCTGGTCTCCGCACTGGTGCGCAAGGAGGAGGTGACGATGCCGCTGCTCGTCCTCCTCGCGATCGTCCAGGTCGTCTTCTGCGGCGCGCTGCTCAAGCTGCACGGTGTCCCGGGCGTCGAGCAGTTGTCCTGGCTGGTGCCGTCGCGATGGGCGCTGGGCGCGATGGCCGGGACGATCGATCTGGCCCGGATCGTGCCGGGCGAGCTGACCTCCGATCCGCTCTTCGAGCACTCGGCGGGGATCTGGCTGCTCAACATGGGCATGATGGTCGTCCTCTCGCTCGTCTTCGGATACGTGGTCGCGAAACTGCTGAGGCGGCACGAACCCGCGGTCATGCGGAAGTGAGGTGGTTCCATGGCGACCCCGACCCCGGAGTTCCGCCCCACGCACGTCGTCCCGCCGGACGGGCTGCCCGCGTGGGAGTCCCCGGACGTCGCCCGTCCCACCGATCCGCTGGACGCACTGCTGCCCGTGGAGGTGCGGGACCGGCGCGGTGACTGGGCGTACGTCGCCTGCTCCAACGGCTGGTCGGCCTGGGTCGACGGCCGCCTCCTCGTCTCCGTACCGCGGACGCCCCCGGCCCCCGGGGCGCCGCTCGCCCGCACCGCGGACCCACGACCGCTGCTGGCCAGGGTGGAGGAGTCGCTGAGCCGGTACCGCCGGGCCGCCCAGGACCTGGCCGAGGGCCGCAGCGACGGGGAGGGCTTCCGGCAGCGGACCCGGGGGCTGCGGGTCGGGATGGTGGTGGACGGGGAGTCGGTCTGGCTGTACGACGCCGAGCACGAGCGGTGGGTCTACTGCGACGGGGACCGGCTGAGCACGTACGCGGCGGAGGCCGGCCCGGGAGTGGCGGCGCCGGCATCCGGGGAGACGGACGCCCCCGCGCCGTCTCCGGCGGCAACCGGCGAGGAACCGGAGCCGGTAGGTGCGGTCCCGCCCGACGGCCCCGAACCCACCCGCGTGGTCACACCCGACCGCCCCGAGCCCACCCGCGTGGTCACGTCCGAAGCGCCGGAGGCAACCCGCTTCGTGCCCCCCGAAGGACCCGAACCCACCCGCATAGCCACGCCCGACGACCCCGAACCCACCCGTGCAGCCGCACCCGACCGCCCCGAACCCACCCGCGTGGTGACGCCCGAGGCCCCCGAACCCACCCGGGCGATCCCCCTCGCCGGGCCCGACGGACCCGCCGGCGGCGGGCCGTCGGCCGATGCGGGGCGGTGACGGGCGATGGCGCCGCCGCCTCCCCCGTCGCACGATGCCTCGGTGCCCACCGGTCGCGAGGACGATCTCGTGGGAAAGCGGATCGCGGGCTATCTCGTGGAGGCCGAGATCGGCCGCGGCGGCATGGCCGTCGTCTACCGCGCCAAGGACCTGCGACTGGACCGGACCGTCGCGCTGAAGCTGCTCGCCCCCGAGCTGGCCCGCAACGACACCTTCCGGCAGCGTTTCACGCACGAGTCCCGGGTCGCGGCCGCGATCGACCACCCCCACATCGTGCCGGTGTTCGAGGCGGGGGAGACGGAGGGGCTGCTCTACATCGCCATGCGCTTCGTCGCGGGTGCGGATCTGCGCGTCCTGATCGACCGGCGCGGGCCGTTGGACCTGACGGCCGCCGTCCGGATCGCCGCCCAGGTCGCGTCCGCGCTCGACGCGGCCCACGACCACGACCTGGTGCACCGGGACGTGAAGCCGGGCAACATCCTGGTGGCGGCGGGCACCGACAGCGACCATCCCGAGCACGTGTACCTGACGGACTTCGGGCTGACGAAGAAGTCGCTGTCGCTGACCGGGTTCACCACGGTCGGCCAGTTCGTCGGCACTCTCGACTACGTGGCGCCGGAGCAGATCTCCGGTCGTCCGGTGGACGGGCGGTGCGACGTGTACAGCCTCGCCTGCGTCGTCCAGGAGAGCCTGACCGGAGCTCCGCCCTTCCGGCGGGACGACGACATGGCGCTGCTCTGGGCCCACCAGTACGACCCGCCCACCCCGCCGAGCGGGCTGCGGCCCGGACTGCCCGTCACCGTCGACGGCGTACTGGCGAAGGCGCTCGCCAAGTCGCCGGAGGACCGGTACGAGACCTGCCTGCGGTTCGTCGCCGCCCTGCGGGCCGCGGCGGCGGGCATCGGACCCGGCGAGCACCCGCCGACCCGGGTGGACGCACCGGCCGGTTCCGGGCCGGCCGGACCGGAACCGCCACCCGCCCCGCCGCGCTGGGCCGCCCCGGTGTTCCCGGGAAGGGGCTGAGCGCGGCAGCGGCGCGCGTTCAGGTCCCGGCCCCGGGAGGCCGTCGGCCCGGATCCGGCTCCACGACCTCGCCGCGCCGGTGCACCCGGGTGGCCGCGAGGCCGCCGAGGAAGCCGGTGACCAGACCCCACAGCACCGCGAACCCGAGCGCCGTCCACAGTCGCGGACGCAGCGCCACCTCACCGCCGAGTGCCCCGCCCAGATCCCCGAGGCCCAGCAGGGACAGCCCGTAGTGGGCCGAGATCCGGGCGGCGAGGCAGATGAACAGCACGGTCAGGGTGAGCGCCACCGCCATGTGGACCGCGTGCTGCCACAGGCGCGTCCGGGCGGGCGACCGGGCCGCCATCAGGAACGCGGCGGCCGACACCAGCACGGCGACGACGACCACGAGCCAGCGGACACGCCCGTCCTGTTCGGCCAGGGTGCTCAGGTTCAGGGTGGAGAGATCCGGGGTGCGCAGGACGGTGTCGAGCACCTGGGGCACGGGCAGCCCGAAGGGGCCTTCGACCTTGCCCTCCCAGGAGGCGCCGAGGCCCAGGGTGAGCGCGAGCCAGACCAGGTTGGGCAGTCCGAGCAGGAGCACCGCGGCGGTTTCGGCGGGGTGCCCGCGCGTGATCATCACGACGATACCGGCGATCACACCGAGCGCGACGCACGCGAGGAGCAGCGCGACCATGGCGAACGCCGCCGGACGCACGGCTTCCTGGAAGCGCAGCAGCCGGGCGGGCAGCGGCGCGCCGCGCGAGACGATCAGGGCCAGCACGAGGACCCCGGCCAGCCACAGCAGCCCGAGGACCAGGGTGAGGGGGATCTCCGCCCGGAATCCGATCCGCGGGTCCTCCCCGAGGAGGTCCCCGGCTCCACCGCCGGTGAGGTCCTCGGCCGAGAGGGTGAAGGTGTGCCGGGCGACCAGCGAGAGGACGAGCAGCGCGACGATCCACAGGGCGGCGACGCGGCCCGCCCAGCCCGCCAGCTCGCGGGCTTCGGCGACAGCCCGGTGGTGCAGCGGGCGGAGGAAGCCCCGGGCGACGAGGAGTGCGCCGACCAGGGTGACCGAGAGGGGCAGGACCGAGAGGTCGGCCTGCGTCCCCACGAGGGAACCGGCGTCGCCGGACAGCCCGACCGAGCCGCCCGCCGCCATCACCACGACCGCGGCGACGACGGCCGGGAAGGCTCCGCCTGGCAGCCCGGTCGCCCCGGCGGCCCACAGGCCGAGCGCCGCGGTCACCACCATGGCCAGCACACCGGTGAGGACCGCCAGGAGCGCCTGGCGCCAGCCGTGCGGGGTGCGTGCGCTGTTCTCGTCGTTGCTCGCGCGGACGTTCACGCCCTCACGCTAAGCAGGGACCGGACGCTTCGCTCCTCGGGGAAACGGTTCGCTCCTCCGCTTGCGGGGACTGCCGGGGCGGAGCAGACAATGGTGCGAAATGCCCTGGATTGCCACCTCTTGTCCCCGGCGCGTTCACGGGGCGGGCGAAGCTTCCGGGGCGGGTCCCGACAACGGGGAGCAGAGCCCGTGAGTGTCCAGCCACCGCCATCCGGCCGCCCCACCGGGCCTCCGTCCGGCCCGCTCTCGGGCCCCTCGGATTCCGGCCCCACCCCGCCTCCTCCGACCGTTGCGGGCCCGCCGTCCGGCCCGCCCAGCGGCGGCGACCACGGCCCGAACGGCCCCGGCGGTCCGGGCGGATCCGGCGGATCCGGCGACGGGGGCGGTTCCGGTGCCTCGGGCGGTGGTCCCGGCGGTCCGGGCGGCGGTTCGGGTGCCGCACCCGGCCCCCGCCCCGACCGTCCCTGGTGGCGTTCGGTGCCCCGGATCGCGGCGATCGCGACCGCCCTGGTCGCCGCCGTGGTGCTGGTCGTCGTGCTGACCCGGCCCGACGGCGGCGGGTCGAAGGAGGGCGGCGAGGTCTTCCTCCAGGCGGCGGGCGAGTCCGGGCCGGATCCGTTCACCGAGTCCACGGCGGAGGACGACACGCCCGAGCCGGGGACCGCGAGCCCCTCCGTCGCACCGAGCCCGTCGAAGACCGGCGCGCAGGTGGCACGCGGCGTGGACGGGGCCGCCCCGGGGCTGTACGGGGGCACGCGGAAGGTCGCGAGCTGCGATGTGGAACAGCAGGTCAAGGTGTTGCAGGCGGCGCCGGACAAGAACCGGGCGTTCGCCTCGGTCCAGGACATCGAGCCGTCCGACGTCCCCGGCTATCTGCGCGGGCTCACTCCCGTGACGCTGCGCATGGACACCCGCGTCACCAACCACGGTTTCCGGGACGGCGAGGCCGACGCCTATCAGGCGGTGCTCCAGGCGGGTACGGCGGTCCTCGTCGACGACCGGGGCGTCCCCAGGGTGCGGTGCGCGTGCGGGAACCCGCTGCTGCCGCCCGTCGCGCAGGAGGACCCGCGGCAGACGGGCGAGGCGTGGCCGGGCTACCGCGCTTCCGACGTGGTCGTGGTGGAGCCGTCGAAGAAGCCGGTGAAAGAGTTCGTGATGGTCGATCCCGAGAACGGCGACTGGTTCAAGCGGCCGGCGGGCGACACGGGCGACGGGGACAAGAAGACGGACCCGCCGGGCGACGCCTCCGAGTCGCCCTGCCCGCCCGGCTCGGACCCGTGCCCGGCCTCGCCCGGGGACACCACGTCGGAGCCCGCGCCGGATGACCCGACGCGGCCCGGTGAGGACCCGGCGACCTCGGAACCCCCGCCGGACGACCCGGCGACCCCCGAGCCGCCGCCCGACGACCCGGGCACCGAGCCCGCGCCGGAGAACCCGCCGGGCTCGCCCGACTCGCAGTCCGCGCCGCAGCCGCCCGCCCCGGGCACCGGGGCTCCGCAGGACCCCGGTGCGGGGACGGCCCCGCCGGGCGCACCGGCCTTCGGCTGAACACGCCGGGCGGTGTGTCTGATCCGTCTCGCGGACCAGGGCGGACGCCGCCCCCGCCTCAGCCCCCGCCTCAGCCCACAGCGTCGGGCCGGCGCTCCACCGGCGTCTGGGGCCGGGCCCCGGCCTTGGCCCCCGCACCCGTTCCCGTACGCACTCCGGCGGCCGAAGCGGCCGCGTGCAGGGAGCGCAGGGCGACCAGCAGGAAGCCGATGTCGTCGAGATAGACGGGGTCGGGCAGCAGGTCGACCGGTGACACGGTGTAGACGACGGCCGCCCAGAAGAGGGCCTTGCTGCGCAGCGGGATCCCGGCGTCGACCAGCAGCTTCCGCGCCTTCACGACGCGAAACAGCAGCACGGCTGCGAGGGCCAGCATGATCAGCGCGGCCGCGGCGCCGAGAACGAGCCAAGCGGTGGTGTCCATGGCTCATCGTGTACCCACTCGTTCCCGGCTCACGAACATCGCTCCGGGCGGCACCGGCGCACAGCGGCACGCGTCAGGCCGCACCGCGTCCCCGTGCTTCCGCCCGCCGGCGGGTGCGGCGCTTCAGGGCGCGGCGCTCGTTCTCGGACAGGCCGCCCCAGATGCCGGAGTCCTGGCTGTTCTCCAGGGCCCACTCCAGGCAGGCGGCCTGGACGGGGCAGGCCCGGCAGACGGCCTTGGCCTCCTCGGCCTGGACGACCGCGGGTCCGGTGGTGCCGATGGGGAAGAACAGGTCCGGGTCCTCCTCGCGGCAGGCGGCGTGCAGGCGCCAGTTCTCCGTGCTGCTCAACTCTGCTCACTCCCGAATGTCGTGACGTCGTGACGAGGGTCGTGACGTCGTAAGTCGGTTGCCGTACGTGTCTTCCGTGCGGGTGACCGGCGATCGACGCCTCAAACACGTATCGGACCGACGGCAACGGACACCGCGGCGCGCAGGGCCCGCTACTTGTGCGGGGGGACCGGGGGGCGGTGCAGGGCGAGGAGGGCCTGATCGTCCTGGATCCGGCCCCCGGTGTGATGGCCGACGTCCTCGATCAGCAGGTGGAGGATCTGCTCCGGGGAGGCCGGGCAGCCGGTCGGCGCGCGGTGATGGACGAGGGCGGGCAGCCGCACGGCCGCGTCGTAGAAGACCCCGGACTCGTCACGGGCCTCGGTGACCCCGTCCGTGTAGCAGATGAGGGTGGCGCCGGGCGGAAACGGGAACGTGTCGACCGGGCACGACCAGGTCCCCAGATCGCTCATGCCGAGCGGGGGCGCCTCCTCGGAGGGTTCCAGGACGGTGGCCCGGCCCTGGGCGTCCAGGAGCACCGGCGGCGGATGCCCCCGGTTGACGACGCGGACGACGCCGAGGTCGTCGGCGAACTCGACGATCAGGGCGGTGGTGAACCCCTCGTCCCGCTCCTGGCCGCCGCGCCTGTCGGCCTCGCGCTGGAGCGCCCGCTCCAGCGCGGCGACCAGGCCGGGCAGGTCCTCCGCCTCGTCCGCCGCGTACCGGAAGGCGCCCAGGTCCGCGCAGACCGCGCGCACCGCGCCCAGGCCCTTGCCGCGGACGTCCCCGACCATCACGCGCACCCCGTGCGGGGTGTCCTGCACGACATAGAGGTCGCCGCCGATCGTGGCCTCGGTCTCGGCGGGCACGTACCGGGCGGCGATGTGGAGCTCCCCCAGGCGTGAAGGGGGCCGGGGCAGGACGGCGCTCTGGGCCACGGCGGCGATGTGGCGGGCGCGCCGGGTCCGGGCGTCCCGGCCCTCCAGGGAGCGGTTGATGAGGACGGCCAGCACGGTTACGGCCAGAAGGGTGAGCTGGTTGGCGATGCCGCGCTGCCAGCCGAAGGTGCCGTCGTACCAGGCGAGGATCGCGTGGACGGTCATGGCGAGCACACCGACGGCGATGATGCCGCGCAACCTGAGCAGGGGCGCTGCGGCGACCGGAGCCGCGATCAGCAGGGGCGCCGAGGTGACGTCCGCCGGGGTCAGCAGGTCCAGCACGACGCCCAGCACGATGACCCCCAGAGGGATCCACTTGGCCTTGCGCTGCTGCACCACTCCCCCACGCTGTACGGGCCCGGGGCCCGGCGCATCCCGGCGGCGGGCGGCCCCGGTCACTCCGGCAGCGGGCTGCCGGGGCCCGGCGCGGCGGCGCACGCGGCGTCGAGCCGGATGCGGTGGGCCGTCACGGCCTCGGGATCGTCGATGACGTCGACCCGGACGCCCGGGGTCTCCAGCACCGCCTGGTCCCCGATCTCGGGTGCGGGCACCCGGAGGAGGTGCAGGGGCGGTACCCCGGTCAGGGGGTGCGGTGGGTGGTCCAGGGGCACCACCTGGACGGTGACACGCCGTTCCCGCATCGCCTCGGCCAGCGCGGCCCGCTGCCCCGCCATGGTCTCCCGGTCGCCGACCCGCGTGTGGAGGGCCGCGGCCGGGAGCAGCGCCCACAGGGCGGCCCCGCGCTCGCACAGCCGCCGGCGGCGCTCGCGCAGCAGCTCGACCCGGCGTTCCCGGCGGGCGGGGCTGTCGTCGGGGTACTGGGTGCGGTAGAGCGCGGCGGCGTAGGCGGGGGTGCGCAGCAGTTCGGGCACGAGCGCCGGGTGCCAGGTCCGCACGAGGCTCGCCGAGGACTCCACGCCGATGACCTCCTGCTGCCAGGCCTCCATCGTGTCCCGCCAGCGGTGCCACCAGCCGGGCAGGTTCGCGGCCGCGAGCCCGGCCATGATGGGTCCGGCCACGGCGGGCGGCACGCCGTAGCAGCGCAGCAGTTCGCCGACCTGCCGGGCGTCGAGTCCGGTCTCCGCGCGTTCGATCCGCCGTACGGTGGCGGGGTGCGCGTCCAGCGCCTCGGCGGCGGCCCGCAGGCTGACGCCCGCGCGTTCCCGCAGTATGCGCAGGCGGACGGCGAGGACGCGGTGTTCCACCGTGGGGCCGGACCGGGCTCGCATGCGGCTACCTCTTCCGTCGAGCCCCGTGGCGGAGCACTGCACACTCTGTCGCTTGCAAAGTATGTGTTTTGCGTCGAGAGTGCATACATGTCGGAAATAGTCAGTTGCGCGGAGCGTGCCCCCGATGACGGAGGTGTCCGAGGTGCCCGAGGAGCACACAGCTGGTGGGTTCCCCGATTGCCCGGTGGCGTGCCGGAGGCCCGGCACCGGGTCCAGGAGGCGATGCGGGCCTGGGGCGAACCGGCCGACCGGATCGAGGCGGCGGCTCTGATAGTGACCGAGCTGGTCACCAACGCGGTGCAGCACACCAGCACCCGGCGGATCCGCTGCCGGCTCCTGCGCTCCGCGGAGGGCGTGCGCATCTGCGTGTGGAACCGCGGCCGGGCCCGGATACCGGCTCCGGCCTCCCCGGCCGACGCGGCGGGCCTGCCTCCCGGCGGGGCGCCGACGGCCGGCTGCCCCGGCGCCGACGACGCGCTCGACCACCTCTCCGAGGGCGGCAGGGGCCTCCTGCTCGTCGACGCGCTGGCCGCCCGCTGGGGTACCCGCGCGGCACTGGCGGGCCGGCTCGTCTGGGCCGACCTCTGAGCGGCTTCCTTCAGCGCCGCCCGCTCCCCCGCCCGGTCAGGCGGGAGCCGTACGGCACTCCGGGTGGCCCCAGCCGTTCGGGTTCTTCGCGATCGACTCCTGGGCCGCGTACGGCCTTCCGCAGTGGCAGCGGCCCGCGAAGCGCGCCTTGATCGTGCCGCTGGACCGCCCGCCCCGGGAGGCGCGCCCGGCACCCCGCCCCTTCGCACCGCCCGCGCCCGACGCCCCGGACGCTCCCGTGCCCCCCTTCGTGGACCGGGCGGGCGCGGGGACCGGCAGCGCCGTCGCGCCGTGCGCGGTGCCGGCCGGGACCTGGGTCACCGCCACCTCGCTCGCCGCCTGGTCGGCGATCGCGTTGAGCGGGTCGCCGTTCACCTGGTGGGCGGGAACGTAGCGGAACGTCACCGTACGGTCGGTGAGCAGGGCGTCGATCCGGGTGACCAGTTCACGGTTGGCGACGGGCTTGCCGCCGGAGGTCTTCCAGCCGTTGCGCTTCCAGCCCGGCAGCCACTTGGTCACGGCGTTCATGGCGTACTGCGAGTCCATCCGCACCTCGACGGGCACCGCCGGGTCGGTGGACTCCAGCAGCTGCGCCAGTGCCGTCAGCTCGGCCACGTTGTTGGTCGCGGTGCCCAGCGGCCCGGCCTCCCAGCGCACGGGATCGCCCTGCGCGTCGGCGACGACCCACGCCCAGGCGGCCGGCCCGGGATTCCCCTTCGACGCCCCGTCACACGCGGCGATGATGCTCTCGTTCATCCCTCGATCATGCCAGCCCCGCATGACCGCTCCGGCCGCCCGCGCGAGGGACCCGGCACCCGGGGCGGGACCGGGCCGCGGCTCGCCGTGCCGCCGCCGGCCTTGACCTCAAGCAAACTTCAGGTCCTAGCGTTCTCCGTGACCCCGGGGCCGCACGGCCGACGGGGATCCGCAGGCCGTCGGACGATCCGGGGGCCACCGATTCCGGAGCACTCCATGGACATGGAAGTCACCGCGTGGCAGTCGCTGCACAGCGCGATGAACGCCCAGCAGGACCGCCGGCCCTTCTCCCGGGCGTCCTTGCGCCGCATCCTGCTCTTCGCCCGGCCCCACCGACGGCGCATCCACCGCTTCCTGCTGCTGAGCGTCCTGACCGCGCTGCTCGCGGTGGCCACGCCCCTGCTGGCCGGGAAGGTCGTCGACGCGATCGTGAACGGTGAGGACACCGGCACGGTCACCCGGCTCGCCCTGCTCATCGCGCTCATCGCCGTCGCCGAGGCCGGTCTCGGGCTGCTCACCCGCTGGCTGTCGGCGACGCTGGGCGAGGGCCTGATCCTGGACCTGCGCACGGCCGTCTTCGACCATGTGCAGAAGATGCCGGTGGCCTTCTTCACCCGGACCCGGACGGGTGCCCTGGTCAGCCGGCTCAACAACGACGTGATCGGCGCGCAGCGGGCGTTCAGCAACACGCTCTCCGGGGTCGTCTCCCACCTCGTCACCCTGCTGCTGACGCTCGCGGTGATGCTCACGATCTCCTGGCAGATCACCCTGCTCGCGCTCGTCCTGCTCCCGGTGTTCGTCGTACCGGCCCGCCGGATGGGAGCCCGGATGGCCGGACTCCAGCGGGAGGCGGCCGACCACAACGCCGCGATGGGCACCCAGATGACCGAGCGGTTCTCCGCCCCGGGTGCGACGCTCGTGAAGCTCTTCGGGCGGCCTTCGGACGAGTCGGCCGAGTTCGCCGCCCGCGCGGACCGGGTGCGTGACATCGGCGTCCGAACGGCGATGGCCCAGACGGCGTTCATCACCGCCCTCACCCTGGTGTCCGCCCTCGCGCTGGCCCTGGTCTACGGGCTCGGCGGCTTCTACGCCCTGCGCGGCAGCCTGGATCCGGGGGCCGTGGTGGCGCTGGCGCTGCTGCTGACCCGACTGTACGCGCCGCTCACCGCCCTCGCCGGAGCCCGGGTGGAGGTGATGAGCGCGCTCGTGAGCTTCGAGCGGGTCTTCGAGATCCTGGACCTGAAACCGCTGATCGAACAGAAGCCGGACGCCCGCCGGGTGCCCGAAGGGCCGGTCTCCGTGGAGTTCGACGGGGTGTCGTTCGCCTACCCCACCGCCGAGAAGGTCTCCCTGGCCTCGCTGGAGGAGGTCGCCACGCTCGACGAACGGGGCGGCACGCCGGTCCTGCACCAGGTGTCCTTCCGGGCCGAACCGGGCCAGACGATCGCCCTGGTGGGCTCCTCCGGCGCGGGCAAGTCCACGATCGCGCAACTGCTGCCCCGGCTGTACGACGCGGACGCCGGTTCCGTACGGCTGAACGGTGTCGACGTACGCGACCTGAGCGCCGACTCGATCCGGGACACGCTCGGCATGGTCACCCAGGACGGGCACCTCTTCCACGAGTCGGTGCGGGCCAACCTGCTGATCGCCCGGCCCGACGCCTCCGAGGACGAGCTCCGTGACGCGCTGCGCCGCTCCCGGCTCGACGCTCTGATCGCCTCGCTGCCCGACGGGCTCGACACCGTGGTCGGCGAGCGCGGCTACCGGCTCTCCGGCGGGGAGCGCCAGCGCCTCACCATCGCCCGGCTGCTGCTGGCCCGTCAGCGGGTCGTGATCCTGGACGAGGCGACCGCGCATCTCGACTCCACCTCGGAGGCGGCCGTCCAGGAGGCGCTGGCCGAAGCCCTGTCGGGCCGGACCGCCCTGGTGATCGCCCACCGGCTCTCGACCGTGCGGGCGGCCGACCGGATCCTGGTGCTGGAGGCGGGCCGGGTCGTCGAGAGCGGCACGCACACCGAACTGCTGGCGGCCGGCGGACGCTACGAGGAGCTGTACCGCACCCAGTTCGAGCAGCCGTCCTCCGACGGGGAGCGGCCGGTCCAGCCGGTGGGCTGACGCCGGACCCGGGACCGGGACCCGGGACCGGCGCCCCCGCCCGCACGCGCCCCCGCCCTCACACCCGTAGCGAAGCCGTCCGGCCGGACCTCTCCGGCCGGACGGCGTCAGCGCGTGCCGTTGCGGGCGAAGGAAGGGCGCTCGGCGGTCCGCAGCCGCCGCAGGGCGTGGCCGCCGCAGCGGCGCCACTCCCTCGGCGACACCCGCGGGCGGTGCCCGTTGGTGACGAGCGCGTTCACCGAGGTCATCGGGTCCGCCGCCATGGTCTTGGCCAGCAGGACGCCGACCACCAGCGGGAGCAGCGTGACGGCCAGCGCCGAACCGGCGGTGGTGACGTGCTCGATACGGGGGCGGCGCGGCGCTGGGGAGGTCATACGGCCATCGAACAGCGGCCCGGTGGCCCGGACCATCGGGGAACGTACTCAGACTCCTGGGACCGGCATACTCAGACGCCTGCCGGGGGACGCTCACAGCGGCCGGGCACAGGGCTTCCGGCCGGTCGCCGGACCACGGAAGGACCGTCTCGATGGATCACAGCCGAAGGGACGCGGGCGAGGGTCACGGGAGTCCGGCCGCGGCCGTGTTCGACGCGCTGGGCGCGGAGTACGAACGGGCCTTCGCCGCTTCGCCCGCCCACCGGGAGTCGCTGGAGCGGCTGCTGGCGGATCTCGCCCCGGGCAGCCGCGTGCTGGATGTGGGCAGCGGGACGGGCCGACCGACGGCACAGACCCTGGCGGAGGCGGGGCACCGGGTGCTGGGCGTCGATGTGTCCGGGGTGATGACCGCGCTGGCCGCCCGGCAGGTACCGGGGGCGGAGTTCCGGTGCGCCGACATCCGCGACCTCCCGCTGGCGGAGGGCGCGTTCGACGCGGTCTGCGTGTACTTCTCGCTGCTGCAGCTGGAGCGCGGCGAGCAGGCCGGCCTGCTGGAGCGGCTCGTGCGGTCGCTGCGGCCCGGCGGACGGCTGGCCGTCGCGACGGTGCCGGTGGACGTCGCGGGGGCCGACGCGGTGTTCATGGGGCAGCCGGTCCGGGTCTCCAGCTTCCGCGCCGAGGAGTTCACCGCCCTGATCGCGCGGTCGGGGGCCGCCGTCGACTGGACGCACAGCGCGCTGTTCACCCCGGACCACCCGGCGGGGGAACCGGAGCCGCACCTCTTCGTGCACGGCCGGCGTATCTGACGCCGCAGGCTTACCTCTCGAAACTCTCCACCCATTGGCTATCACAAAGAACAAGCCGAATGAATGACCTGGGTGGCGCATTTGTGGTGCTTCACGAGAAGGTAATGCGATAGCAAAGTTCTGGTCGATATGCTCAGCTGTAGTCGTATCCGCGCGGAACGGCCGGAGCGGGCCTCATGACGGCTGCCGTCCGGCAAACCACAAGGTGAGGCACCCTTCACCCTTTCCGAACACGCATACGGATACAGCCAGCGCATTCGTCAATATGACCCGACCACACCGCTCCCCGGCGCCGCCGGATGCAGGAGGCAGGCCACCATGCAGTCCCTCGTAGAACACGCCCGGACATTTCCCGAGCACGTCGCCGCGAACGCAAAGGAATTCGAACGCCTAGCGGACGGCCAGACCCCCGAAGCACTCTTCGTCACGTGCTCGGACTCACGTGTCGTTCCCTCGCTGATCACCGGCGCCCGCCCGGGTCAGCTCTTCGAACTCCGCACCGCGGGCAACATCGTTCCGCCGTATCCGGGCCGGGAGCGGCCCACCGGCGAGTCCGCCACCATCGAGTACGCCCTGCGCATGCTCCGGGTGCGCGACGTCATCGTCTGCGGACACTCCCACTGCGGCGCGGTCGGCGCGATCCTCCGCGGCGACGACCTCTCCGCCATGCCCGCCGTCCGCCACTGGCTCGACCACTCCACCGACGGCCGGACACCCCCCGCCGGCGCAGGTGACCTCCCCGGCGCGGTCCAGGCCCACGCCCTCGCCCAGCTCGACACCCTGCGGGGCTACCCCGCGGTGCGCGAGCGGCTCGCCGACGGCTCCCTGGGCCTGCACGCCTGGTACTACGAAGTCCACACCGGCTCCGTCAGCGTCCACCGACCCGAACGCGGCACCGCGTTCGCCCGCCTCTGACGGCTCTCCCTCCCCCCACTTCACCGCGCCCGGCCCCGGGCCCGGCGCGACCGTACCCACAAGGGAAGCCATCGTGATCTCCGCGAAGGAACTCAAGAACCCCCACGTCGTACGACGTGACCTGCTGGCGTCACTCGTCGTCTTCCTGGTCGCACTGCCGATGTCCATCGGCGTCGCCATCGCCTCCGGGGTACCGGCCGAACTCGGTCTGGTCACCGGAATCGTCGGCGGTCTGGTCGTCGGCTTCCTGCCGGGCAGCAGACTCCAGGTCAGTGGTCCGACCGCCGGACTCGCCGTGCTCGTCTACGAGGCGATCACGGAGTTCGGCCTCAGCACGCTCGGCCCGATCGTGCTGGCCGCCGGACTGCTCCAGGTGGCGCTGGGCCTGGCACGCGTCGGCCGCTGGTTCCGCGCCATCTCCGTCTCCGTCGTCCAGGGCATGCTGGCCGGCATCGGCCTGATCATCGTGCTCGGCCAGGTGTACGCCATGGCCGACACCGAACAGCCGGGCAGCGGCCTCGCCACGCTGGCCGGACTCCCGGGTCTCGCCGTCGAGATCGTCACGAACCACGAGGCCCTGACCGCGTTCGGCCTGGGTGCCGGAACGCTCGCCGTGCTGCTGCTGTGGCCGAAGCTCCCGGCGAGGGTGCGCCTCGTTCCGGCGCCGCTGGTCGCGGTCGTCCTGGCCACCGCCGTCGCCGCCCTGGCCGGGCTGCGGCCGGCGGTGGCCGATGTGAACGGACTCCTGCAGGCCATCGATCCGCCCGGCGGGGCGGAGTTCGCCCGGCTCGCCGATGTGGCGGTCATCGGCACGGCCCTGGCCATCGCCCTCGTCGCCTCGGCCGAGAGCCTGTTCAGCGCGGCGGCCGTCGACCGGATGCAGGACGGACCCCGCACTCACTACGACAAGGAGCTGATGGCCCAGGGCGTCGGCAACACCCTCTGCGGGGCGCTCGGCGCGCTCCCGATGGCCGCGGTCGTCGTCCGCAGCACCGCCAACGTCCAGGCCGGGGCGACCACCGCACTCTCCCGGATCGCCCACGGTATGTGGCTGCTGCTCTTCGCCGCGCTGCTGCCCGCCGCCGTCGGAGTCATCCCGCTGGCCGCGCTCGCCGCGGTCCTGGTGCACGCGGGGTGCAAGCTGGTGCCCGCCAGGGACTTCGGCCCGCTGTGGCGCGAGCACCGCGGGGAGGCCGTCCTGTTGGCGATCACCACGATCGCCATCGTGGTGACCAATCTCTTCGAGGGGGTCGTGCTCGGCCTGCTGCTGGCGGTGGTCAAGTCGGCCTGGGAGACCTCGCACGTCCAGCTGACCACCCACGAACTCACCGGCGGACGGGTCGTGGTGACCCTCACGGGGAACGCCACCTTCCTCCGACTGCCGCGCATCCTGGAGCAGTTGGAGAAGCTCCCGCAGGACCAGCCCACGGAGCTGGACCTCACCGGGCTGCGCCACCTCGACCACGCCTGCCGGATCGCCCTGGAGAACTGGGCGCGCCGGCACAACCACGCGGAGACCGAACCGGTGACGATCCGCCAGTAGGCTCCCCGCCCGGACAGCGGTGCGGGACGCTCGGTCACCCGCGCCGTACGCCTTCGCGGGGCCCGGAGTCCGGGCCCCGCGAAGGCACCGTGGGTCAGGCCGCCTGGGCGAGGAGTTCCGCGCGGCCGAAGAGGAGCGCGTAGCCGGGCGGCAGGCAGCTGACGACCTCGGCGACGCGGTCGTCACCCACCAGGGCGGCGACCTGGCTGAGGACCACCCCGGCGTCCCACCGGGCGGTCGCCGGGGTCCCTCCGGTCTCCTCGGCGAGCCGGGCGACGAACGCGGCCCCGGCGAGCTGCTTCACGGCCGGGACCTCAGCGGTGAACACGCGGGCGGCCTCCTCGGGCAGGGCGGCGGCCAGGGCGACACGTTCGTCACCGGCGATCTGGCGGCCGAGCGCGCCCAGCACGGCACGCAGGCTCTCCTCGGCGCGTTCGCGCGTGGGGTAGGCGCCCTCGTACCGGATCTTCTCCAACAGCAGGCCAAAGGTCGTGTCCATCGGTGCGCCGGCGTTCCGAGGCTCGTGGATCATCGTGGTGGCAGCCCCTCTCGTCCGTACTGCTCGTGTCGATGCGCTGTCCGCCCCCGCGGCTCGTCGTCGAGGCGGCGCGGGGGCGGACAGCGCTGGATCAAGGTCAGGTGCTCTTCGGATGCCCGCCGAGGAGCCGGTCAATCCCGGGTCCTGGTCCCGCTCCGCAGGTGCGCGGGGAAGCGTCCGCAGGACGGCACGGCGAAGGACGGCACGCCGGCGGGCCCGGACGCGCCACCCCGGACCCGCCGTACGGCCCCCCTACCGCCGGTCGGCGGTCTGCGCTCGGCTAGGGCTTGCGGGCGACGAGACCCCACTGGTCGACCGGCACCGCGTCGTCCTCCTCGGGCCGCCAGCGGTCGATGGGGACGAAGCCCGGTTCCACCAGCTCCAGGCCCTCGGCGCAGCCGGTGATCTCCTCCGGCTCCCGGACGAAATAGGGCGGGTTGTCGCCCGAGGCGTACGCCTCCTGCGCCGCCAGTGTCTGCGGGGTCTTCACCGTGTCGCAGAGCACCAGATGGCTTCCCGACGGCATCCGGGCCAGATACCGCCGGACGACCTCGATGCCCTCGGCCGGATCGAGGTGCCCCAGGGTCGAGAGCAGGAGCACGGCGACCGGCTCGGACAGATCGAGGGTCTTCGCCGCCTCGTCCACCACCGCGTCCGTCGCGGAGAGGTCGGCGTCCACATAGGCCGTACGCCCCTCGGGCGCGCTGGTCAGCAGCGCCTCCGCGTGGGCGAGGACGATCGGGTCGTTGTCCACGTAGACGATCCGGGACTCCGGAGCGATGCTCTGCGCCACCTCGTGGGTGCTGTTCGCCACCGGCAGCCCGGTCCCGACGTCCAGGAACTGGCGCACCCCCACCGAGGCGAGATGGCGGATCGCGCGGATCTGGAAGGCCCGGGAGGCCCGCGCGATGTCGGCCATCTGCGGGTAGGCCGCGGTCACCGCCTCGGCCAGCTCCCGGTCCACCGGGTAGTGGTCCTTGCCGCCCAGCCACGCGTTCCAGACGCGTGCCGAGTGGGGAACGTCGGACCGGATGCTGCGGCGGAATTCGTCGTCCTCGACGCTCATGGCTCTCCTCTGCCCGCTTTCCGTACCTGGCGGTCGACCGGACGCACGCGGACCGGCCCCCTGCCGGCGACCGTACCGCGCGCCCCGAAGGCACGCAGCCAAGACGGGACGGGCGGACACGCGAGCAGGCAGGCCGGACGGCGCCGCCCGGAAGATCCTGCCCACGGGACGCCCTCACTCGTGCGCACCGTCCGGGAGGCCGGACCGGGGCGGCGGGGCCAGAATCGAAGACGCTGAGCTCCGGGACGGCCCGTGCCCCACCGCGGCGGTCGTCCTCGCGGGCGGAGAGGGCGGATCGATGGCGGGACCCGCACGCCGGGGGCGTACTCCCCGGCGCGAACGTGACAACGTGGCCGTGGAACGTATGGTCCGCACCCTCATCCGGCGACGGAAGAGGTCGTTCCGCGAGGGCGACGTCACCGTCACCGACCCGCCGAAGGTCCGGCGCGCCGTGACGGCAGCGGCCCTCGGCAACACCATGGAGTGGTTCGACTTCGGGGTCTACGCCTATCTGGCCGGGACCCTCGGCAAGGTCTTCTTCCCCTCCAGCTCACCGGGCGCCCAGGTGGTGTCGACGTTCGCGACCTTCGCCGCGGCCTTCCTGGTACGCCCGCTGGGCGGGCTGGTGTTCGGGCCGCTGGGCGACCGGGTGGGACGGCAGAAGGTCCTCGCGGTCACGATGATCATGATGGCGGCGAGCACCTTCGCGGTCGGGTTCCTTCCCACGTACGCGGCGGTCGGCTTCGCCGCCCCGTTGCTGCTCCTGGTCTGCCGTCTGGTGCAGGGGTTCTCGACCGGCGGGGAGTACGCGGGCGCGACGACGTACATCGCGGAGTACGCCCCCGACAAGCGGCGCGGGTTCCTGGGCAGCTGGCTCGACTTCGGCACGTTCGTCGGCTATTCGCTGGGCTCGGGTCTGGTCACCGTGCTCACCGCCGTGCTCGGCACGGACGGGATGACGGACTGGGGCTGGCGCATCCCGTTCTTCGTCGCGGGCCCGATGGGCATCATCGGGCTGTACATGCGCCTGAAGCTGGAGGAGACGCCGGCCTTCCAGAAGGAGGAGGCCTATCAGGCCGCGGAGTCCCGCTCGGGCTCGGGCGCCGGGGGCGATCCGGTCGAGGAGGCCCGGCAGTCGGGCAAGGGGCGGCTCAAGGAGATCTTCACGAGGCACTGGCAGGCCGTGCTCATCTGCATGGGCCTGGTGCTGCTGTACAACGTCACGAACTACATGGTGACGTCCTACCTGCCCACCTACATGTCCTCCACGCTGGGCGAGCCGGAGACCACCTCGCAGCTGCTGGTCCTCGGCACGATGCTGCTGGTGGTGCTGCTCATCACCACCGTGGGCCGGACCTCGGACCGGTGGGGCCGCAGACCCGTCTTCATGGCGGGCAGCGTGGCCCTGATCGCGCTGGCCGCACCCGCCTTCCTGCTGATCCGGCAGGGCGGGATCCTGCTGCCCGCCCTCGGGTGCGCGGTGCTCGGTCTGCTGCTGGTCTGCTTCGCCGGGACGGCGGCCTCGACGCTGCCCGCCCTGTTCCCGACGCGGCTGCGGTACGGGGCGCTGTCGATCGCCTTCAACATCTCCGTGTCGCTGTTCGGCGGTACGACTCCGCTGTTCGCCTCGGGGCTGGTGGAGGCCACGGGCAACGAAATGGTGCCCGCGTACTACCTGATGGTGGCCGGGGTGATCGGACTGGTGGCCACGTTCTTCCTGCACGAGACGGCGGGGCGGCCGCTGCGGGGTTCGGGCCCGATGGTGGAGACGCCCGAGCAGGCCCGCGAACTGGTGGCACGGAGCAGGACCGCGGCGGGCCGCCAGGCGCGCGACGTGTGGCTGCGGGTGCGGAACCTCTGGCGGGGGCCTCCGGCCTGAGACCGTACCGGTCGTGGGGCGCCGCCCCGCCGATGAACGCCTGCGTTCAGCTCAGTAGCAGGGCGCTGTCACAGACAGGCGATGGCCACCGCCACGGCCACGAGGGCGGTGGGCAGTTCGGCCGGCGCGGCTCCGGCCGCCTCCCGCGCCTGCCGGTTGTCGGCTGTCGGCTGTCGGCTGTCGGACGACGCCGCCCCGTCTCGGGGCGAAGGCGCCCATGCCGCTTCCCTTCCGGCCGGGGTTCGTCCGGCGTCCCCCGGCACAGCCCCCGCCGGATCCGGTCCGTGTGATTCGCCAGGGGTTCCCTGCCCAGCGCGGCGCGCCGCCGGTCCGCCTCATCCGACTGCTCCGTCGGCCAGGGCACCAGTTCGCCCTCGACGGGCTCAACCTCGGTCCCTTAGACCTGAGAGCACCCCTGGCATGCACACAACTCGTTCGAGAGATAGGCGACTTCACGCCACGGCAGTGCGCGGCGTGAAGTCGCCTCCCCGATCAGCTCCATGCAGTAGCGGCGGAAGTCGAGGGGCCGCCGACGTGCCGGACCCGGCGGCAAGCGGCGGAGGCCGCATCGGCGCCCAGGAGGGAGTACCCCGGCCATCCGTGGCCGGGGTACGGCCACGGCGAGCCGGGGGATTCCGGCGTCACATCCCGCAGCCGGCGCCCCGCCCGCGCTCGGCGCGAGGGCTCTACTGGCCGGTAGACATCTAGGCGACGCAGGTCACACTGCTCTACCGTCGGGGCACCGCCCCGGCCCCCACGTCGGTGAGCCGCCGACCGGGTCCGGCATCCCGTCTCCCGCCCCAGGAGGTCCCATGCCACCCCCCACCGTCCGCCGTTCCCGGCGCAGGCTCCCCGTCGCGGTGCTCGCGGCCGCCCTCGGAGCGGTCACCCTCGGCGCCCCCTCCCCCGCGTCCGCGTCCCCGTCGGACGCCGCCGAAGAGGCGGGCCACCTCGTCGGGCGCGGCATCGCGGATGTCACGGGCGAGGCGGCCGAGACGGGGATGATGGGCTACTCCAGCTTCGACCAGAAGACCTCGGGCATCCATCAGCGGCAGCGGTCGCGCGCCTTCGTCGTCGTCGACCGGGCGAGCGGCAAGCGCGTGGTCTACGTCAACGCGGACCTGGGGATGATCTTCCAGTCCGTCCGGCAGGGCGTCATGGCCCGGCTGAAGGAGCGGTACGGCAGCCTGTACGGCGAGGACAACGTCCTGCTCTCGGCCACGCACACCCACTCGGGGCCCGGCGGGTACTCCCACAACGTCGCCTACAACCTCTCCGTCCTCGGCTTCCAGAAGGAGACGTACCGGGCGATCGTCGACGGCATCACCGAGTCCGTGGCCAAGGCGCACGACGACCTGAAGCCCGGCACGATGAGCCTGGGCACGGGGACCCTCACCAACGCCAGTGTCAACCGCTCCCGGGAGGCGTTCGACCGCAATCCGGCCGCCGACCGGTCCGCCTTCCCCGACGGCATCGACCCGGCGATGACCGTGCTGCGCTTCCGGCAGGGCGGGAAGGACGCGGGCGCGATCAGCTGGTTCGCCACCCACAACACCTCGATCACCAACAAGAACACGCTCATCAGCCCCGACAACAAGGGCTATGCCTCCTACGTCTGGGAGCACGACCACGAGGGCGTCCGCTATCTCGACGACACCCCGGGGTTCGTCGCGGCCTTCCCCAACACCAACGCCGGCGACATGTCCCCCAACCTCAATCTGAAGCCCGGCTCCGGGCCCACCGAGGACGAGTTCGAGAACGCGCGCGTCATCGGCGAGCGCCAGCTCGACAAGGCGCGCGAGGTGTACGACGACGCGCGGCCCGTCACGGGAGGGGTCGACTCCCGGATCGCGTATGTCGACATGGAGAACGTGACCGTACGACCGGAGTACACCCCGGACGGCAAGGAGCACCGCACCTGCCCCGCCGTGGTGGGCGCGTCCACACTCGCGGGCAGCGTCGAGGACGGTCCGGCCATCCCTCTCTTCGAGGAGGGCATGCGCACCCCGGTCGCTCCCATCCTCGAAGCGCTGCGCGTCGACACCCCGTCCTGGCTCGCCACCTGCCAGTACCCCAAGGCGAGCCTGATCCCCACGGGCCTGCTGAGCAACGTCCACCCGGTGACCCCGAAGCGGCTCCCCCTCCAGATCATGAAGATCGGCGAGCTGCACCTGGTCGCCGCCCCGGGCGAGTTCACCATCACCTCGGGACTGCGCGTGCGGCGCACGGTGGCCGAGCGGCTGGGGGTACCGCTGGACCGCGTCCTGCTCCAGGGGTACGCCAACGCCTACAGCCAGTACGTCACGACACCGGAGGAGTACGACACCCAGAACTACGAGGGCGGCTCCACGCTCTACGGCCGCTACACCCTGCCCGCCTACCAGCAGGAGTACGCCCGGATCGCGGAGTCCCTGCGCGCGGGCACGGCCCTGGCGCGGGGCACGATGCCGGCGGACGAGTCGGGGCGGCAGTTCACGTTCCAGACGGGGGTCGTGTACGACAACCCGCCCTCGGGCAAGGCATTCGGCGCGGTCCTGAAGGCCCCGGAGAGCTCGTACGCGCGCGGCTCCACCGCCACCGCGGAGTTCGCCACCGGCCACCCGAAGAACAACGTCCGCCGGGGTTCCACCTTCCTGGAGGTCCAGCGGCTGGAGAACGGCACCTGGCAGCGGGTGCTGGACGACGGTGACGGGGAGACCGTCTACCGCTGGACCCGGATCAACGGTCTGACCGGCACCTCGAAGGCCACGATCACCTGGCGCATCGCGGCGGACACCGCACCGGGCACCTACCGGATCGTCCACCACGGGGACGCGAAGAACCTGCTGGGCAGGATCACACCGTTCTCCGGGGCGACGGGTGCCTTCACCGTGAAGTAGGGGCGGCAGGAACCCCCGTCGGGACGGAGGGGTTCAGGTCGTGCGCGGGGTGGGCTGGAACCAGGCGGGGCCATCGGTGAGGGCCTGCTTGATCCGGAACAGGGCGAACTCGCCGAGCGGCGGCAGCCCGTCCAGCGGGAACCAGCCCACCTCCAGCGACTCGTCATCGGCGACCCGCGCCTCGCCGCCGGTCGCCCGGCAGCGGAAGGTGATGTCCAGGTACTGGCAGTGGTCGCCGTTGGCGTACCGCACGGGCTGCAGCGCCTGGGTGAGCACCACCCGCTCGGCCGCACAGTGCACGCCCGTCTCCTCCAGTACCTCGCGCTCCGCCGTCGCGGCCGGCTCCTCCCCGGGTTCGGAGATCCCCCCGATGACCGCCCACTTCCCCGTGTCCACGCGCCGGTTCAGCAGCACTCGGCTCTCGTCGTCGAGCACGACGGCGGTCACGCCGGGCAGCAGGAGCAGCTGGTGCCCGGCGGTGGCACGGATGTCACGGATGAAGTCGGGAGTAGCCATGGATCCGAGCCTACGCGGCCGGATCAGGCACTATGGCCCGACGGCCCCGCCCTTGCGGGACCGGAAGGCCGAGACGCCCGCCCAGCCCAGGCCCGCCAGGGCCAGCAGGGCGATGACGCCCTCGGGCAGCGGGCCCATCCGGGTGGCGGGGGTGAGCGAGGAGCGCAGCGGGACCTCCTCGACGAGGGCGTCGGGGGTGAACATCCCGCTCTTCTCCGCGATCGTGCCGTCGGGCCGGATCACCGCGCTGACCCCGCTGGTGACGGGGACGACGACGGCCCGGCCGTGCTCGACGGCCCGCACCTGGGACATGGCCAGCTGCTGGTAGGTCATCTCGCTGCGCCCGAAGGTCGCGTTGTTGCTCGGTACGGCGATCATCTGCCCGCCGTGCTCGACCGTGTCGCGGACGGCGTCGTCGAAGGCGGCCTCGTAGCAGGTCACGAGCCCCACCTTCGTCCCCGCGAGGTCGAAGACGCCCACCTCAGTGCCGGGGACGAACTCGCGCTGCACCCGGTCCACGTCCTCGCTGAAGAAGCGGGCGACCGTGCGCATCGGCATGTACTCGCCGAACGGCTGGATGTGGCGCTTGTCGTAGGTGTCGACCGGGCCCTGGTCGGGGTCCCACTCGATCAGCGTGTTGCGGAGGCTGTCGGAGCCCTTCTCGACCACCGAGCCGACGACCGTGGGGACGCCGATCGCCCGGACCGCGTCGTCGATGACCTGGCGGGCGTCCGCGTTGAGGTAGGGGTCGAGGTCGGAGGAGTTCTCCGGCCACAGCACGAAGTCGGGCTGCTTCGCCCTGCCCTCCTTCACCTCGTCGGCCAGCTGGGTGGTGCGCCGGGCGTGGTTGTCCAGGACGGCGCGGCGCTGGGCGTTGAAGTCGAGGCCGAGGCGGGGCACGTTGCCCTGGATCGCGGCGACGGTGGCCGTGCCGTTCTCCGCCGAGTCGTCGACCAGCGGCAGCGCGGCGAGGGCTCCCGCCACGGGTACCAGGACGCTCGCGGCGGCCCCGGCGACGGCCGCGCGGGGGATCGTCCCGGTGCGCCGGTACGCCAGCACCTGGCGCACCGCCTCGCAGAGGCCGAAGCCGCACAGCACAACGGCGAAGGAGAGCAGCGGGGTGCCACCGAGCGCCGCGAGCGGCAGGAAGGCGCTCTCGGACTGGCCGAAGGCGATCTTGCCCCACGGGAAGCCCCCGAACGGGATGCGGGCGCGGACCGCCTCGTCCAGCGTCCAGACCGCCGCCGCCCACACGGGCCAGTACGCGAGGCGGGTCACCGCGGCGATGCCCAGGCAGCCCACGGCGATGAAGAGTCCCTCCGCGGCGGCCAGGGCCAGCCACGGCACCGGGCCGACGTCCTCACCGGTCCAGTGCAGCAGCGGCAGCATGAAGCCGAGCCCCGCCAGGAGGCCGAGGCCGAACGCGGCACGCAGCCGGCGCCCGTGCAGCACCCAGCCGAGCAGCGCGAACCCGGGCAGCACGAGCCACCACACGGTCCGGGGCGGGAAGCTCGCGTAGAGCAGGAGCCCGGACAGCACGGCGGCGGCCGGGCGGAGGAGCTTCCGGGGCAGCCGGGCGGCCCGGGGGGTTGCCGGGGCCGGCGAATCGTCGACGGGTGTCATGGTGGCGCTCACCCGCCGGAGTCTACGGTGGGCGGCTGTGAGCGGCGGTGGCGACCTGCGCGGGGGCGGGGCTCCTGGGGCCCCGGGGCGGCTCGCCGCCGGACCGGCGCGGATGCCGGAGGCGGGGCTGCCGGGCACCGGGACCGCCGGGCCACCGCACGAGGTCCCCGCCGCGCACACCACCCGGCCACCGGGCAAGCTGCCCGCCGCCGGGACCGCACGGACGTCGGACAGGGTGCTCGCCGCCCGGACCGCCCGGTCAGTCGCCGGGCCGTTTCCCCGGTGACGCCAGGTGCAGGCGGTTGCGGATGAACCGTACGGCCGTCTCCGCGTCGTCGACCGTGACGGTGAAGGTGCGCCCGTCGCCGAGGCGCAGAGCCATGCCCTCGCCCTTGCGGACCACCACGGCGGTGCCCTGCTCGGGGCGCCAGCGATAGCCCCAGCCGCCCCACTCGCGCGGATTGATCCGGGGGACGAACTCCGCGCCCGTGACATGGCTGAGCAGGATCCGGCGGCGCGGCAGGCCCGCATGGCCGCAGCGGACCTCCAGGCTGTCCCCGTCGACCCTGACGGCCACATGGACGAAGGCGAGGGTGCCGAAGAGGATCAGCAGGCCGGCGGCGAGGCAGCCGATCACGGACATGAGCAGCGGGGCGATGCCCGAGGTCCACGCTCCGTCGACGGCGAGTTCGATGCCGAGGGCCACACATCCCGCGCCCGCGAGGGCCAGCAGCCACTGGAGCCGGTTGGTGGCCCGGCCGTTCCACTCCGCGGGCGGCGCCTGGCTCGACCCGTGCCTCGCAGTCTCGGGGTGGTCGGTCATGTTCAGCAGCGTAGCCGTGTTCCGGGCTCCCGGCCGGGGCTGCGGGGGCCGATCGGGCGAGCGGGGCCGTCTCCTGCCGCGGACGCCGATGGCTCCATGAGCCCCTCTCCCCTCCGCGTCGCACCGTGATAGGTGGTTCGCCGCGGCGAACCGTCGATCACGGTCCCGGCCGCCGCCGGGCAGGGGCCGGGCGGCGGCCGGGCGCGCGCCGTTCACGGGAACGTCAGCGCGGCGGGCGGGTCAGCCGTGGTACGTGATGTAGCCATTGCCGTCGCGGTCGTTGGCCTTCTTCGTGTACGCGTGCACGTCGGCGCGGGCGCCGGAGGGCTTGTACAGGTAGATGGTGTCCTTGTCGTTGTTCCATATGAAGTTGCAGTTCTGCCGGTAGACGACGTTCTTGGCGTCGGAGTCGGTGCCGTGGTTGCCGCGCAGCTTGACGTAGTCGCCGGGCTGCAGCGTGTGGTTCGACCGGAAGGTGAACCTGTTGCCCGCGGCGTCCTTGACGACGTACCCCTTGAGGTTCACCGTCGTGGTACGCGAGTAGTTCTTGATCGTCAGGTACTCGTTCTTCGTGTTGCCGCCGGAGCACTTGTTGGAGTCGCGCCCGGGGGCGTCGTACTGGACGCCCCTGATCTTCAGGGCCGACGAGTACTCGGCCGCCTGGGCCGGGGCAGTGGCCGCGAGGCCGAGCGCGAGGACCGAAGCGGCGGTGGTGGCAGCGGTCAGGGCATGCCGGGCATGCATGAGGAATCCCCCCTCGATGGTGCGGATGCAGCGTCCAGGAGCCTAGCGAGACCTGTGACCGTCCCGTGAAGGAACAGCGGAGAAAGTGGGCCCGGAATCGAGAGGGCGGGCACTCCGGCTCGGCACCGCACCGCACCGCGCCGCACCGGGGAGCGATGCTGGGCCTGCTCCGGCAGACGGGCGGGGATGCCGACCTGGGTCCGGCCCCTTTCAGCGGGCGAGCCGTGCACATCGCAGAGCGTCTGTCACGGCCCGCGCCACGGCACCGGTACGCGACAGCGCCCCGGCATGCCCGGACCCGTGCCCGGCCGGGCGCGCGGTCAGCGGACGGGCGCTCCGGCGGCCAGGATCCGGCCTTCCGCGTAGGTCAGGGCGGCGTCCGGCAGGGCGGCGACCCGGCCGGCCCGCAGCACGGTGAGGCCCCCGGAGGGTGCGGCCGTCGGGGTGGGTTCCGCGCCGATCCGGCGCAGCGCCTGGGCGGCGACCGCCCCGGCGGAGGCGTGCAGGGCGAGCGGCGGGCGGCCGGGGCGCTGCACGGCGTCGCGGATCCGGGTGGCGACCAGCTCGTAGTGGGTGCAGCCGAGCACGACGGCGCGCACGTCGGAGGGGGTGAGGGCGGCGGCCGCCGCGACGGCCCGGTCGATCGCGGCCTCGTCGCCGTGCTCCACGGCGTCGGCGAGTCCGGGGCAGGGGACCTCGGTGACCTGGGCGGAGCCGCCGAACTCGGCGATCAGTCCGCGCTGGTAGGGGCTGCCGGTGGTGGCCGGGGTGGCCCAGATGGCGACGGAGCCGCCGCCCGCGGCCGCGGGCTTGATCGCGGGGACCGTGCCGATGACCGGCAGGGCGGGCTCCAGCTCGGCGCGGATCGTCGGCAGGGCGTGGACCGAGGCCGTGTTGCAGGCGATGATCAGCGCGTCGGGTCCCTGGGCCGCCGCGGCACGGGCCACGTCCAGGGCACGGGCGGTCAGGTCCTCGGGGGTACGGGGCCCCCAGGGCATCGAGCCCGGGTCGGAGGAGAGCACCAGCTCGGCGTCGGGCCGCAGGCGGCGCACGGCGGCCGCTGCCGCCAGCAGGCCGATTCCGGAGTCCATGAGCGCGATCTTCACCCGGTCACCCTAGCCGACAGCCCTTGCGAACCGGGCTCAGTGGGGCAGACTTCGGCGGATGAGCGCCGTTGCCTGGATCGCCGTGGGTTCGCTGATCGCGTGGGTGTGGCTGCTGCTGGGCCAGGGCTTCTACTGGCGGACGGACCAGCGGCTCCCCCGGCGCGGCGACCCGGCGCGCTGGCCGTCGGTGGCGGTGGTGGTGCCCGCCCGCGACGAGGCGGCGATGCTGCCGGTGAGCCTGCCGTCACTGCTCGTCCAGGACTATCCGGGGGATGCGCGGATCGTCCTCGTCGACGACTGCAGCAGCGACGGCACCGGGCGGCTGGCCCGGGAGCTGGCCGCCCGCTACGGCGGTCTCCCGCTGACGGTGGTGACGCCCGGCGAGCCCGAGGGGGGCTGGACGGGCAAGCTGTGGGCCCTGCGGCACGGGATCGCGGTGGCCCGCCGGGACAAGCCGGACTTCCTGCTGCTGACCGACGCGGACATCGCGCACGAGCCGGACAGCCTGCGCGATCTGGTGGCCGCGGCCGGTCCCGGCGGCCCCGGCGGATTCGACCTGGTGTCGCAGATGGCGCGGCTGCGGGTGGAGAGCGTCTGGGAGCGCCTGGTGGTGCCCGCGTTCGTCTACTTCTTCGGGCAGCTCTATCCCTTCCGCCGGGTGAACAGCGCCCGGTCGCGGACGGCCGCCGCGGCGGGGGGCTGTGTCCTGCTGCGTACGGAGGCCGCCGAGCGGGCGCGGATCCCGGAGTCGATCCGGCAGGCGGTGATCGACGACGTGTCGCTGGCGCGACAGGTGCGGCGCGGCGGCGGCCGGATCTGGCTGGGGCTCGCGGAGCGCGTGGACAGTGTGCGGCCGTATCCGCGGCTCGCGGATCTGTGGCGGATGGTCGCACGCAGCGCGTACGCGCAGTTGCGGCACAGCCCGCTGCTGCTGGCGGGGACGGTCCCGGGGCTGCTGCTCGTCTACGCGGCGCCCCCCGCGACGCTGGTGGCGGGGGTGCTGACGGGTGACGCGCCGGCGGCCTGGGCGGGGGGCGCGGCGTGGGCGGTGATGACGGTGACGTATCTGCCGATGCTCCGGTACTACCGGCAGTCTCTGTGGCTGGGGCCGCTGCTGCCGCTGACGGCGGTGCTGTACCTGCTGATGACCGTCGACTCGGCCGTGCAGCACTACCGGGGGCGGGGCGCGGCCTGGAAGGGGCGCACCTACGCGCGCCCGGAGGCCGCGCCCGACCGGTGACGACGCCTCCGGCGGACGCGCGGCCGGTCCGGTCGGGTGCGGTGGCCGGCCGTCACTTGCGGCCGGGCGTCCAGTTCATGCCCCAGCCGTATGCGGCGTCGATGGTGCGCTGGGGGCTGACGCCCCGGTCCGGGACGAGGTAGCGGGCCTCGCGCTGCACGGTGAGGTCGCCGCCGTCGTGGGTGATGAGGGCGAGGGCGCAGACGGTGGAGGGCACGGTGCACTCGTCGAGGGAGAAGTCGATGGGTGCGCCGTTCTGCGGCTGGAGGGTGACGGTGGCGTGGAGGTCGGCGAAGCTCCGCGCGCCTTCGTAGATGGTGACGAAGATCAGGACGCGCCGCAGCAGGTCCTTGTGGTCGAGGTTGATGGTCATGTTCTCGCCGGTGGAGACCGCGCCGGTGCGGTCGTCGCCGTCGAGGTGGATGAAGGGCGGCTGACGCAGTGAGCCGAAGGCGTTGCCGAGCGCCTGCACCACTCCCTTGCGACCGTCGGCGAGCTCGTACAGGGCGCAGAGGTCGAGGTCGAGATCGCCGTGCATGGCGACGGCCCTGCCCAGCTTCGCCCCCCAGCCCTTGAACTGCTTGCGCACCTCCCAGTTGAGGTTGACGCGCAGCGCGCCGGAGGTGCCGCCCTGCTTGGCGAGCGAGACGGACGGGGCGCTCTTGGTCAGCGTGACCTTGGTGAGCCGTACGGGCTCCGGCGCGGGCGGAGCCGCGGGGGCGGGAGGGGCCGGGGCGACCGGTGCGGGAGGCGCCGGGGCCGGCGGTGCTGGAGGCGTCGCGGCGGGCCGGGGCTGCGAGGGGGCGGGAGGGGCCGCCGGGGTCTGCGGTACCGCCGGAGGCTGCTGCGGTTCGTCCACGGAGATGCCGAAGTCCGTCGCCAGGCCTTCGAGGCCGGTGCTGTACCCCTGCCCGACCGCGCGGAACTTCCACGCGCCCTGGCGCAGGTACAGCTCGCCGAGGATGAAGGCGGTCTCGACCGTGGCGTCGGTGCTGTCGAAGCGGGTCAGCTCGGCGCCGCTTGCCGCGTCCGTGATCCGCACGTACAGTCCGGCCACCCGGCCGAAGGTCCCGCCGTCGGCCGAGGCCGCGACGACGATGCGCTCGATCGCGGGCTCGACCCTGCCGAAGTCGACCAGGAGCGTGTCGGTGACACCGTCGGGAGCGGTGCGCTTGCCCTCGTGCCGGACCGCGCCGGAGGCATGGGAGGGCTGGTTGTAGAAGACGAAGTCGGCGTCGCTGCGGACCCTGCCCGCCACCAGCAGGAGCCCGGAGGCGTCGACATCGGGGGCGCCCGGTGCGGCGTGCCACCCCACTTCGACGCGGACGGTGCCGCCCGGGACCGGAACGTTGCTTCCCTTTTTCATGACCATCATCGCCCCCATCACGTGTCCGGCTGCCCGCAGGCTCTCCCCCACAACCTAGCCCCCGGCCCCGGCGCGGTGTGACGCACCGCCCGGAGAACCCCGGGGCGGCGCAGCGGCCCGGGCACCGTCCTCGCGGGGCGGCGCCCGGGCCGTCGTCGGCCTGCGGCCGGGCCGGACGGGCGGGCCCGGCTACCGTCCGCGCGGCGTGGGCCCCCGGCCGTCCGGCGAGGCGGCCGCGAGGGCCTTCTCGCGCGGAGCGCCGTCCGCCTCCGGTCCGGCGGTCATGGGGGTCCCGTTGTGGGTGGACCACGCCTCCAGCGCGGTGCGGCAGGCGTGGTCCAGATGCCGCAGCCGGGAGAGGTCGAGCTCCACTGGTCCGCCCTTCGGGAGGGCTTCCAGCGTGTCCAGGATCAGGGGCAGGCGCAGGAAGGTGGCACTGCCGCTCAGGACGACCGTGGTGTGGTCCGCGCGCTCCTCGACCTCCAGGCGGACCGCGGAGGTCTCCCACGCCGTCTTGACCACGGCCAGTCCGATGCCGAGCAGAACTCCCATGAACATGTCCGTGAGAACGATGGCCAGCGCGGTCGCGATCAGGACGACGGCCTCGCCCCGGTGGTCACGCCAGAGCGGGCGGATGGCCGTGACGGGGATGAGCTTCGCGCCGGCGTGGACGAGCACCCCGGCGAGGGCGGCCACCGGGATCAGGCCGAGCACGGCGGGGAACAGCGCCGCGAACAGCAGCAGCCACACCCCGTGGAGGATCCGGGACGCCTTGGTGCACGCGCCGGCCTGGACATTGGCCGCGCTGCGCACGATGACGGCGGTCATGGGCAGCGCGCCGACGAGACCGCAGAGGGTGTTGCCCGCCCCCTGGGCGACGAGTTCCTTGTTGTACTGGGTGCGCGGTCCGTCGTGCATCCGGTCCACGGCGGCGGCGCTGAAGAGGGATTCGGCCGAGGCGATGAGCGTGAAGGCGAGGACGGCTCCCAGAAGCCCGACGTCCGCCAGGAGACCGAAGTCGTCCAGTCCGGTCAGCCGCAGCGAGTCGGCCAGTCCCCGGACCTCGATGGTGGCGACGGGAGGGTCGAACAGCGCCACCGCCGCGGTGGCCGGCACCACGGCCGCCAGCGGGGCGGGAAGCATCCTGGGCAGACGTCCCGGAAGCCGTTTCCACAGGATCAGTACGGCGATGGTGCCGACGCCGATCGCCACGGAGGAGAGGGCGGCGGCCCCCGTGATCCGGGTGAGGAGCTCCGGCAGGCCGGCCAGGTTGTCGAGACCGCTGCCGGGGGCGGAGGCCCCGGCCATGGCGTAGAGCTGGCTGCTGATCAGTACGAGACCGATACCGGCGAGCATGCCGTGGACGACGGCGGTCGAGATCGCGCGGAACCAGCGGCCGAAGCCGACGAGGCCCAGCCCGACCTGGAGAATTCCGGTGGCCAGGACGAGGATGCCGAGGGCCGCGATGCCATGGGTGGTGACGGCCTCGTACACCAGGACGGTGAGCCCGGCGGCGGGACCGCTGACCTGGAGCGAGCTGCCCGGCATCGCGCCGGCGACCAGGCCGCCGACGATGCCCGTGACCAGGCCCAGTTCGGCGGGGACTCCGGAAGCTACCGCGATCCCCACGCAGAGGGGGACGGCGACGAGGAACACCACGATCGAGGCGAGGATGTCGCGGGACAGGACGTCGGGGCGTAACCGGGGGCGGGGTGAGGACATGGGAGTTCGGCTCCTTGGGGTGGGGGGAGACAGCGGAGGGCGGCGGGACGGCCCGCGGCACTCACCCTCGGGGCGCTGTCACAGGGAGGAGAAGGTTCCGGTCGAGGGCCGGTGAGTGAGCACGGCGCCGGTGTGGACCTCGTAGTACCAGGCGTGCAGCCCCAGCCGGCCCTCGCCCAGCGCCCGGCTCACGCACGGGTAGCCGCGCAGGGTGTCCAGCTGAGTCACCGCGTGGCGCTGTACGGGCTGTTCGCAGTCGGGGCCGAAGCCTTCGAGGTCCTGGAATCCGCCCGCGGGGGCGCACCGGCCGAGCCATCCCCGTACCGCCGGCAGGGCCCGCAGGTCCTCGCCCCGGGCCAGGGCGCCGACGGCGCCGCAGTGGGAGTGTCCGCAGAGGATGATGTCGGAGACCTCCAGCACGCAGACGGCGTATTCGATGGTCGCCATCTCGCTGGTGGGCGTTCGGGGATCGTAGGGCGGGACGATGTTCCCGGCCGTACGCATCTCGAAGAGTTCGCCGGGTCCGGAGTCGGTCAGCAGGGTGGGGACCACCCGGGAGTCGGAGCAGGTGATGAACATGGTGGAAGGCCGCTGGCCGGCCTCGAATTCCTTGAGGTCCCGGCCGGCTCCGCCGCAGCGGGCGGGGAAGGCGCGGGCATGGTCGATGAGTCGGCGCACAGGGGTGTCCTCCCTACGGACGTACGAAAGCGGCGGCGTGAGGCTCGTCACGCGAGGGGCGGGGCCGCTGCGACCATCAGCACCGCTCACGGGCCCCGGGTCACCGAACAGCCCGCAAGGAGGAGTCTCGGGGCGGGCGATGAGCTGGCGGTGAGACGGCCGTGAGACTGCTCTCATCCGACGCGGGGGTAGGGGTGCGCCGCCCCGGCCGCGATGCCTCGCCGGGGCGGCGCACGTCAGGCCCGCAACCGGTAGCCGACGCCCCGCACGGTCTGGACCCGGTCGGCCCCGATCTTGCGCCGCAGGTAGCGGATGTAGACGTCGACGATGTTCGATCCGGGGTCGTAGTCGAACCCCCATACCTGGCTGAGCAGTTGCTCGCGGGACAGGACCCGGTCGGGATTGCGCATGAGGATCTCGGCGAGGGCGAACTCCCGGGCGGACAGGTCGGTGACGCGCTCGCCGGCCTGGGCCCTGCGGGTCCTGAGGTCCAGGAGCAGATCGCCGACCCGCAGCAGGAAGTTCTCCGGTGGCTCCTCGCGTCGCAGGCGCAGCCGTACACGGGCCAGCAGCTCGTCGAAGGCGAACGGTTTGACCATGTAGTCGTCGGCGCCGCTCTCCAGGCCGGCCACGATGTCGCTCACGCTGTCGCGCGCGGTGAGGATGACGACGGGGAGAGGGACGCGCGCCTTCCGCAGCTTGCGCAGCACGGTCAGTCCGTCGTCGCCGGGCAGGCCGAGGTCGAGGATGAGGAGATCGAAGTCCCGTCCCCGGGCGTGTTCGTAGGCGGCCACGCCGTCGGCGACGACCCGGGTGACGTACCCGCTACGGCGCAGGCCCTTTTCTACGAACGCGGCGATGCGTGCCTCGTCCTCGGCTATCAGGATCCTGCTCACAGAGGGTTCCTTCGGTCGTGGGATGCAGTGCGGGAAGGTCGATGACGAAGCGCGCGCCGCCCCCGGCGGCCTCCTCGACGCGCGCGGTGCCGTCGTGGGCCTGGGCGATCTCGCGGACCAGGGCGAGCCCCAGGCCGATGCCGGTGGCGGCCCGGCCAGGAACCGCGGCGTCCCCCTGGTAGAAGCACTGGAAGATCTGTTCGCGGTGCTCCGGGGGCACGCCGGGCCCGGTGTCCGCCACCCACAGCAGCACCCGGCCCCGCCGCAGGCGCGACCCGACCTCGATGGTGTCGCCCTCCTCGGTGTGGCTCACCGCGTTGGCCGCGAGCTGCATCAGGGCCTGCGTGATCCGCTGCCCGTCCAGACGCACGCTGACGTCGGCGACCTCGGCCACCGTCCACCGCCGGGGCCCCAGTGCCTGCGCCTTGGCCGCCGTGTCGACCACGAGGTCGGTCAGGCTGGTCCGGCAGGGCGCGAGGAAGTCGGGGCGCTCGGCCCGCGCCAGGAGCAGCAGGTCGTCCACGATCCGCCGCATCCGGTCCAGTTCGTCGAAGAGCAGGGTGCGGGTCTGCTCGCGCGGGCTGTCGGGCGTCTCCTCCATCAGCTCCAGATGCCCCCTCAGAACGGTGATGGGGGTGCGCAGTTCGTGTGCCACCTCGTCCAGGAACCGGCGTTGCGCGGTGAAGGCGCCCGACAGCCGGTCGAGCATGTGGTTGAAGGTTTCCGCGAGGGCCGCCACGTCGTCGCTCCCCCGCACCGGCAGCCGCTGGCTGAGGTCCGTCTCGCTGATCCGCTCGGCCGTCTGCCGGACCAGCCGGATGGGCGCCAGGACCCGGCCCGCGACCAGCCAGCTCGCCAGCCCCGCCACCACCAGCGCGAAGCAGCCCGAGAGCAGCAGCAGCCGGGCCATGTGGCGCTCCTGGCGCAGCTCCTGGTCCCGGAAGGACAGCAGGACGAGCCGGGTGTCGGCGTGGTCACCCGCCATCTGCACCGGAACGACCCCGTAGCGGACCTTGCCGGCCGGGGAGTCCAGCCACCGGAGGCGGGTGTCGGAGGTACGCGCCATCAGGGCCACGACCTCCGGGTCCCGGTCCAGGCGGGCCGGGGCGGGGCCCGGGCTGCGCCGGTCCGCCCGCCCGTCGACGACGCTGAAGAAGGCGGCGTTGCGCTCGGGGCGGTGGACCGCCATGAACGTGGTCAGCAGCGCGGCGCCGGAGGTGAAGCGCTCACCGGTGTACGGGTCCCGGGAGTTGCGGGCGAACGCGCGCAGCTTGTCGGCCTCGGACAGGAGTTTCGCGTCGATCTGACGGTCCAGCTCCGCCTGCCAGACGATGGTGATGCCGAACGTGGGCACGGCCAGAGCCGCACCGAGCAGCAGGAGCATCCACCCGACGATGCGGGAGCGCGCGCTGGTGGTCCGCCCGGTCATCAGTCGTCCCACTCGTCACCCGCATCTCCCTCAAGACCACCTGATGACTCCGCCTCCCCGCCGTCCACCTCGCCCCGGGGCGCCCGCGACGCCTTCTCGTCGTCGCCGGCGACGTGTGACGTCCGCTCACCTTCACCGCTCCCCGGGCCGTCCGGGGAGCCGTGCGTCCCTCTCCGGGCGGCGGGCGGCGGCGAAGGGGGCACGGGCCGGCCTCCCGAGCAGGTGCGGGACGCGCCGGGCACGGCCGGCACCGCGACGGGGCGGCCGGAGCCGGAGGGAGAGGCGGCCGAAGGCGCGGGGCCGTGCAGAACGGGCACGACCACGACCGGGCCCATGGAAGGCGGCACGCGCTCTCCGGGCCATAACCAGACTCCCAGTAACACCACTGCGCCCGCGCCGCATCCCGCTAATACCGACCTCACCCCTTGCCACTCCATCGAACCATTCTCCCTTCGCGGGACCCGGCAAACGGACTTGAGGAGAGCATTCTCATCTTCGCGGCGCACGACCCCGCCCATCACGCCGTGACATCGCCGTCGGGCGCGCGGTCCGGGAGTCTCCGGACACCGCGGTCCACCCGCCCCATCAGGGGCTTCGTGGCTGACGCGGCGCCGCGGACCATGACGGCGGCAGCACGGGAGGGCACGGCACTGAATCGCGCCAGATCTGCCCCGCCGCGGCTGTTTACCGTCGTTCGACATTACCTTTCGTTGACAGTTACTAGACCTCGCTTTTACATTCGGCGAGCGGGTCGAGGGCGATTCCTTCGACCGTCGACCCCATGACCGGGAGCACCTTCCGCCATGTCATCGGAGGACCTCATGGAACAGCTCATCAAGAAGATGGCCGAGGACGGCGTCTGGCAGAACTGGATCGCCGCGAACTCGGCCCAGGAGGCCGCGAAGAACGGCTGTATCAGCGCAGCGCCCAAGAACGGCTGCATCAGTGCGGCGCCGAAGGCCGGCTGCATTTCCTGACCGGCCGCGGGGCGCCCCGGACCGGCTCCGCGGGAAGTCCTTCCCCACCGCGAAACGTTCCGCGGCGCCCCTGTCCCGGATCCCCCAGCCCCTCTTTCCTCAGCTGTGCGAGACATGAGAAGGAATGAATGAAGGGCCAGCCGACCGACGAGGTCATCGAGCATATTAGCGACATACCGATCTACCAGAAGTCCCTGGCGAACGGTCACTTCCCCGTGCTCGACAAGACGGAGATCGCCCGCGGGTTCCCCGACAACTGGATGACGCCCCGGCTGGCCGCGGCGCTGGAGAGCGGCGAGGCGGAGTTCGTCCTGTCCACCGGCACGAACCACGCCCGGATGCGGCTCATCCGGCCTCCGTACTTCCTGCTCCGCTCCTACTACGACCTGTGGCGCGACCACCCCGACATCGGCGGGACCTGGGCATCGGGCTGCCCCCGCGTCTCCCTGACCACGGTCCTCGCTACCGAGCACGTGGCGCGGGTCAACGCCGCCCGGCGCGGCGCAGAACCGGATCGGACTCCGGCCCCGGCCGACCGCCGGCTGGACGAACGCACCTGCTACCTCAACCTCAGACTGGACCCGGCGCGCTGGGATCGCGAGGACGTGCTGCGGATGCTCCGCGAGATCGATCAGGCCCGGTCCTCACACCCGCAGGGCCACTACCATCTCGACTGCTCCGGCTACCATTTGGCACATCTGGTGCGGAAGGCCGAGGCCTGGGGCCTGCGAGAGGCGTTGCCCGAGCCGGCCAGCATCATCCACGCCTACGAGTACACACCGGAGAACGTACGGCGCTTCCTCCGCCGGCACTTCGACTGCCCGGTCATCGACCTCTTCGGCAGTACGGAGTTGGGCTATCTCTACTACAGCGACCGGGAGGGAAAGTACTGGCCGCATCTCGACGGGATGAGTGTCGAACTCCTGCCGGTGGCCCCCGGAAGCACGATGCACCACCTTGTCGTCACCAGTGTGCGCAATCCCCACATGCCGCTCGTCCGCTACCGTTCGGGCGATTGCGTGCGCACCCTGGACGGCACGCCGGACCCCACGGGTATCGTCCAATTCTGCGGCAGGCTCGCGGAATTGCTCCCCGCACCCAGGGGTCCGGTCGCCCAGGGCGACCTCGACCGGCTTATCGCGGCCACTTCCCCCCGGATCTTCCTGCACCAACTCCGCCTCCACGGTGATACGGAGGCCACCCTGCTGTACACCACGTTCACCGGCGAACCGCTCGGGGAGTCCGAGACCCGGTCGCTGCGGCGGAGCACCGGCGAACTGACCGGACGCACCTGCCGGGTCGAGCACCGCACCCACATTCCGATCGGCCCCTCCGGCAAGTACACCTGGCTGACCGGTTCACGTACCTGACGCAGCGCCCCCTCCAGGAAGAACTGCCCCCGCAGGAAGAGGAGCCATGACCAGCGGACAGATGATCTCCGCCGACGACCTCACGCAACTGCTCGGCGAGGACCTCCATACCGAAGTGGTACGGCATTTCCGGGACAAGGCGCCACAGGCACCACCAGGATTCGTCGAACGACAGGTGACCGAATGCCTGCGGTACCTCTATCTCGTCTCCCGTCACCGAGACAGGCTGAGTGGCCTTTTCCTGCCGGTCGAACAGGACATCGACGAGATATGGCACTACCTCATCCTGCAGACCCGTGAATACCGTGCACTGTGCGAGGAGCGGCTCCCCGGGCGCTTCTTCATCGACCATCGCAGCATCGCCTACGAGAACTACCAGGAAGAGCCGGGGCGGGAAAAGGCGCTGGAGGAGGCGTTGCGCTGGATTCCGCTGTACTGCCGGGAATTCGGGCCGTTCGACGAGGGCGCACTGCCGCACTGGACCATGGTGAGATTCCTCCACGAGCACATGCTCTTCTCCCTCGCGGACATCGCGGCGCTCGAACCCGTCCCCGTGGCCTGAGCGCCCCGCCGCCCGGACGGCGACCGGAAGCGCCTCGGGCACTCCGCGACGCCACCCCGGGGCGGCCCGCCCAGGCCGACCGCCCTGCGGATGTCCCCGACGCGGCGCGGCGGCGATCAGGGCAAGCGCGGGGACGGGCGGGGTCCGCGCCGGGACGCCTGCACCCAGCGGGTGTCGCGATGGCGCTCGCCCGCCGGCCGCCGACGTCGGCGGCCGGCGGGAGGCCGGCGCCTCCGAGCCGCCGTCGGCATCGAGGCCCGTTCCCTCGCCCGGCAGACGGCCCCGTGCCGCCGGGCCGGTCGGCGCCGCCCCAGGGACAAACGCTATTCGCTTCCGTGCCGCGCGTGTCCGCGCCGTCGCCGATCAAGATCGGCAGCCCGCCTCCGAAGCCACCACCCAGCGGCGGAAAGACCCTTGCCGTTAACGAAATCTTTAACGCCGTTTCGGCAGCCCGGCCGCACAGAACCCGCGTAAAACGGATAACCCAAAGATTGGGGCTCCCCATCCGGCACATCGTGGGCTTAACTTAGGTGGCATGACGTCCCCCCGCTCCCCCTTCGGCGGCGGCTACTACGCCGCGTCGTTCCCCGACACTCCGATCTACGACTCCCTGGTCGCGGAGCGGGGAACCCCGCAGATCGCCCCCATCCGTGTGCCGGCCGCGTACGACACCGGTAACAGCTACCTGCCGGCCCTGCCGTCGGCCCTGCCGGCCCTGCCCGCGGCCCCGTCGCAGCAGACCGGCTCCTACGGCTACCCGCAGCAGCAGCCGGCGCCGCAGTACCAACCGGCTCCGGCACAGCAGGCGCCCCTGCAGCACGCCCAGCTCCAGCACGCACCGGCGCCCTACATCCCGCAGCAGCCCTCGGCGGTCCGCGGCTACCCCCAGCAGCCCCAGCCGCAGCGCCCCGCGCCCGCCACCGGGTACGAGTCGATGCGTCCGGCCTCGCCGCGCCCCGTACCGGCCCAGTCGCCGTACGAGGACCCGTACAACCGGCCGTACCAGAGCCGGGGGTACTGAAGACCGCGACTCCACCGTGCGGCCCGGTGCGCAGGGGGGCGCACGGGCAACCTCTGACGGCTGAGCGCGGTCCTACGGACGGAGGCCGGGCCCGGCGTCGCGATGATCCACCGCACCACGGGCCCGCCGAGGCCGGCCGCGGAGCATCGACCGACAGGGACAGGGGCACGGAGTGAGCGGGCAGTGGGCACTGCTGCGGGGGCTGTTGCGCGGGCGGGACAATCCGCTGCGCCGGGCCACCGACCGCCGTGAGGCCCAGGTGGCGCTCGGAGCGCTGCTGCTCCTCGTGTTCGGAGCCCCGGCCGCGGGCTGGGCCGGCGGTGCGGTCGCCGACGCCGCGCTTCAGCGGTCGGTACGGGCCCAGCATCAGGAGCGCCACCCCGTCGACGCGGTCGTGGTGGGCCGGGCTCCGGGACGGGAGCGGTACGCGGGAGATCCCGAGGGCGGCTTCGAACGCGCCGCGCGCATCCGGGTGGTGGCGTCCTGGCAGGCGCCGGACGGCAGCCCGCGCACCGGAGAGGTGGCCACCGTGTCGAGACCCGGCGCACCGGGGTCCCCCCTGCGGATCTGGACGGACGCGGCGGGCCTCCCGGTGCCTCCGCCGATGGACGAGGACACCGCCCGCAGCCACGCGGTGCTCGGCGGCATCGGTACGTTCCTGCTCGCCGCCGGATGTGTCGAGGCGGGCCGCAGGGCGGTCGTAGGACGCATGGTGCGGCAGCGGTACGCGCGTCTCGACCGGGAGTGGGCCGCGGCGGGCGCGGGCTGGGGCCGGGCCGGCGCGGGCGGCTGACCCCGCACTCCCCCGGCCGGACGCGTCCGGCGGCGACATCGCCCCGCGGGGCCGACTCGTCAACCCGGAGCCCTCACGCGCGCTACGGTGGTCCGACCCCGTCCGCCTCCCCGGCGACGGACGGGCCCGAGGCAGCGCACAGCACGAGGTGGGGGCACAGCAACGCCATGGCACAGGGCACGGTCCAGGTGACGCACACCGGCACATCGCGATGGCGGCGCCGCACCGGCGAGTACGCCTCCCTCTCCGCGGCTCTGGAGGCGGCGGCCGAGGGCGACGTCCTCACCGTCGCGCCCGGGACCTACCGGGAGAACCTCGTCGTACCGCGTGCGGTGACGCTGCGCGGACCGGAGGGGTCGGCCGGATCCGTGCGGATCGCGCCCCTGGACGGTGTGCCGCTGTCCGTCCGGGCGTCCGCCGTGGTCCAGGGGCTGCACATCGAGGGCCAGGACACGACGGCCCCGGCGCTGCTGGTCGAGGACGGCACGGCGGAGCTGACGGACCTGCGGATCGTGACCCGGTCGGCCGCGGGCATCGAGGTACGCGGCACGGCCCGGCCCACCGTGCGGCGCTGCACGGTCGACAATCCGGCCGGGGTCGGCATCGCCGTACTGGACGGCGCTGGCGGGGTGTTCGAGGAGTGCGAGATCGTCTCGGCGGGCCAGTCCGGGGTGTCGGTCCGCGACGGCGGGCGCCCGCGCCTGGACCGCTGCCGGATCCACCACGCGTCCGGGGCGGGCATCGGCGTCACCGGCGACGCCAGCGGTCTCGAGGCGTTCGGATGCGAGGTGTACGAGATCAAGGGCAGCGGTGTCCAGGTCACCGCCCGCGCCTCGGCCCACCTCACGGACTGCACCGTGCACCGTACGTCGGCGGACGGCGTCACGCTGGACACGGACGCGGTGCTGACGCTCGCCGACTGCGACATCCACGACGTCCCGGAGAACGCCGTCGACCTGCGGTCGCGTTCGGTGCTCACGCTGACCCGCTCCACGGTCCGCCGGTTCGGCCGCAACGGGCTCTCGGTCTGGGACCCGGGGACCCGGGTCGACGCCAACCAGTGCGAGATCCACGACAGTACGGGCGACTATCCGGCGGTGTGGGTCAGCGACGGCGCCGCGGTGGTTCTGGACGCCTGCCGGGTGCACGACGTGCCCGACGCGCTGTTCGTCCTCGACCGGGGGTCGCGCGCCGACGTGGTGGACAGCGACCTCTCCCAGATCCGCAACACCGCCGTGTCGGTGAGCGACGGGGCGACCGCGCAGCTGGACGACTGCCGGATCCGGGAGGCGTCCACGGGCGCCTGGTTCCGTGACCACGGCAGCGGCGGCACGCTCAACAACTGCACCATCGACGCGGCGCAGACCGGGGTCATCGTCACCAAGGGCGCGGACCCCACCATCGAGCGCTGCACGGTCACCTCGCCCGCCGAGGCCGGGTTCTACGTCTCGGCCGAGGGCCGGGGCACCTTCGACGGCTGCCGGGTGACGGGCAGCGAGGGATACGGCTTCCATGTCATGGAGGGCTGCCGCACGACCCTGACCCGGTGCCGTACGGAGCGGTGCGCGCGGGGCGGTTACGAGTTCCCGGAGGGGGACGGCGGGTCCGCGGCCGGACCGGTGACGCGGGACTGCACGAGTGACGAGAGCGGTCTGCGGACGGCTGCGCCGCCGCCCCCGGTCCTGACGGCCACGCAGTCGACGCCGGGGCTGCTGGGCGCGCTGCCCGGACAGCGCCCGGTCGAGCCCGCTCCGGAGCCGGCGGCCCCGGCCGTGCCGGCCCGGGACTCCTCGGCGGTCCTCGGTGAACTGGACGCGCTGGTGGGCCTGGACAGCGTCAAGCGGGAGGTGCGGGCGCTCACGGACATGATCGAGGTGGGCCGGCGCCGCGCGGAGGCCGGGCTGAAGGCGGCCTCCGTCCGCCGCCATCTCGTCTTCACCGGCTCCCCCGGTACCGGAAAGACCACCGTCGCCCGGCTGTACGGGGAGATCCTGGCGTCGCTCGGCGTACTGGAGCGCGGCCATCTGGTCGAGGTGTCCCGGGTCGACCTGGTCGGCGAGCACATCGGCTCGACGGCGATCCGGACCCAGGAGGCGTTCGACCGGGCGCGCGGCGGGGTGCTGTTCGTCGACGAGGCGTACGCCCTCTCCCCCGAGGACTCCGGCCGGGACTTCGGACGCGAGGCCATCGACACCCTGGTGAAGCTGATGGAGGACCACCGGGACGCGGTGGTCGTGATCGTCGCGGGCTACACCCACGAGATGGAGCGGTTCCTGACCGTCAACCCCGGGGTGGCCTCGCGGTTCTCCCGGACCATCACCTTCCAGGACTACGTCCCCGACGAGTTGCTGCGGATCGTCGAGCAGCAGGCCGAGGAGCACGAGTACAGCCTGGCGGCCGGCACCGGGGAGGCGCTCCTGAAGCACTTCACGGCGCTCCCCAAGGGCCCCGCCTTCGGCAACGGCCGCACCGCCCGCCAGACCTTCGAGTCGATGGTGGAACGGCACGCGGGCCGGGTCGCCCAGCTCGCCGAGGCGGACACGGACGACCTGACCCTGCTCTACCCGGAGGACCTCCCCGACGTGCCCTTCTGAGTCCGCGCCTCTGCCTGCCGGGGGACGCGCGGGCCGAGCTCCTCCAGGAGGTCGGCCCGCGCGTCGGCGAAGGCCGGGTCGGCCTGGTAGTCGGAGTGCCCGAGGATCGGTTCGGGGAGCGGGAGCCGCGGGGTCCGCCCGTAGGCCAGCGGGTCCTTGAGCGGGCCCCGGTCGACCCCCGGGTCGGGGTCCTCGGCGATGCGGACGGGACCGCCGATCGGGTCGGTCGCCCGCCACAGATTGCGCCAGCAGTGCACCGAGCGGTGCAGCCCGAGCAGCGGCCCGGGACCGAAGTAGGCCGGGAACCACCGCCCGTACAGCCGCTCCAGGGGGGAGCCGTAGGTGAGCAGGGCGACCCGCGGGCGGGTGGCGTCGGGCAGTTGCCAGACGGCGGAGGCGGCGAGCACGCTGCCCTGGGAGTGGCCGGAGATGACGAGCCGGCCCCGGGGTGTGGTCGACGTCCATGCGGACATCCGCGAGGCGAGGTCGGGGACGGCCCGCTCGGCGTAGCACGGGGGCGCGAAGGGGTGGGCGGCGCGCGGCCAGAAGGTGCCCACGTCCCAGAGGATGCCGATGGTCCGGCGGGCCGAGGCGTCCTTGTAGGCGCGGCGGCCCCCGGCGACGAAGAGTATGAAGCCGAAGCCGATCAGCCAGGAGCCGGTCGACTGGGCGGCGTCGGCGAGCGATTCGAGGAGCGGCCCCCTCCCGTCGGCGGCCCGGCCCGGCACCCGGTCGCTGTACCAGGAGCCGGCGATCGCACCCGCCCCGAGCAGCAGGGTGGCGGCGGAGACCACGCCGACGATCCAGGGCGCGGAGTCGGTGAGGGCGGCGGTCGCCCGGATCCGCGCGATCCGGCGGGTACGGCTCGCCTCGGGTGGTTCGGGGGCGTACTCCGCCTCGACGACCGGGCCCAGCCGGCGGGCGGTGCGCGCGGTGCGGACGACCAGGGCCAGGACGGGGAGGAGAAGGAGGATCAGGAGGAGGGGGATGACGGAGGCCTGCCAGCTGAGCAGGACCGGCGGACCGGCGATGTCGGCGCCGCGGCCCATGCCCGGGGTGCCGGGGCCGTCCAGCCAGTCGGCGACGCGCTGGGCCACACCGCCGGTCATCACCCCGCCGAGGGCGCAGGCGAGCATCGCGACCACGGGCCCGCCCAGTCCGTGCAGGACGGTGCGGGGTTCGGGGGTGCGCCGGTAGAGGCCGCGGGCGACCACGGCGAGGGCGATGACGAGGATCCCCTGGCCGACGGCGAGTAACCGGAAGGTGGCTTCGCCGGGCAGGGTTCCCGAGGACTGCCAGTCGGGGCGCGACCAGGACGCGTACAGCACGGCGAGGGCGAGCAGGGCCAGCGCGGAGCCGGGCAGCCAGCTGATCAGGGCGCCGTCCAGGCGGGTGTCGCGGGTCTGTTCGCTGCGGCCCCGGCGGCAGACGACGCCCACGACGACGAGCGCACCCAGCACGATGCCGCCCTCGACGGCCGCGCCGATGAACCGGGGCACCGGCCCTTCGGCGCCCCGGTCGTACCGTGCGGCGGCTCCCGCGACGGCTGCGGCGACGGTCAGGAACCCGGCCGCCGTGTGGGCGGCGCGGAGCCGGGCGACGAGCCGCCGGCCGTACCAGAAGCCGGGCCTGCCGAGCGCGGGGCTGACCGAACCGGCCTCGGACGCGCCGCCGGTGTCCGGGCGGGATGCGTTCGGGTCGGGTACGTCCGGGTCGGGTGCGTCCGGGTCGGGCGCGTTGGGGACGTGGCCGGCTGCCGCTCCGAAGGCGTCGTCCGCTTCGGCGTCCTGTCCGTCCAGCGGGCGTTGGGACTCGTACGCGCTCCAGGTCCGGTTGGACAGGTACCACAGGAGTCCCACCAGGGCGGCCGGCACGATGGCGGCCAGGGCGAGGCGGCGGCCGGGCTGGGACCACCAGCCGCCCTGACGCTCCGCCAGGAAGCCGAGCCAGGAGCGTCGTTCGGCGCAGGCGTCGGCGCCCGCGCACTGCCAGGCCAGCAGGTCGAGGGCGACTTCGCAGGCGGCCGCCGTGAGCAGCACGGTGAGGCTGAGCGCGACGAGCCGGACCAGGACGCCGTACAGCCGGACCGCGCGGGAGCGGCCGGTGGCGGTGGGACGCATCCAGTGGGCGAGGTTGACGACCATGAACGGCAGGAGCAGCAGCCACAGCGCACGCGAGCCGTTGCCGGAGGTGAGGCCGGACCAGCAGTACGCCTCGGCGACGGGCTCGTCCCGGTAGCGCTCGGGACGCTGCTCGCCGTCTGCGTCCTCGGTGCGCCGGTACACCGCGGCGACCTCGTCCCCGGTGACCCGGACGATGCGCGGGTCGCCCAGCATCTCCTGCGGGGTGGCGCCGCCGACGCCGTGGACGAGCAGCTCCAGCGATGTCCCGGTGTGCTGCGGGGGCTCGGGGGCGGACGGGGGCGGCGTGGCAGGAGCCAAGGGGGACTCTTTCTCGGGCGGGCGGCACACCCGGTACGGGTGCGCGGGCAGGGCGGCGGGCGGGCCGGGAAGCGGGGAGCGGCGAGGCCGCCCGGAGCCACGATTCCCGGTCCGGAGCGGCCGCGTGAGCGGTCTCACGGAATCTCCCCAGGTGATACGCCGGACATGCCTGCGTGGCAGGATGAGCGTGGCCCGCAGACCGCTGCGGACGGTACGGCAGAGGGAAGGACCGGACCCGGCGTTGAGCGAGAATCAGAACCTGCTCGCGGAGCAGCGCCGTGCGCTGATCCTCGACGAGGTGCGCAGGCGTGGCGGGGTCCGGGTCAACGAACTGACCCGCAAGCTGAACGTCTCCGACATGACGATCCGCCGGGATCTGGACGCGCTGGCCCGCCAGGGGGTCATCGAGAAGGTCCACGGCGGTGCGGTCCCGGTCGTCGAGGCGAGCACGCACGAGCCCGGGTTCGAGGCGAAGTCGGCACTGGAGCTGAGCGCCAAGGAGGACATCGCCCGGGCGGCGGCGGCGCTGGCGGTGCCCGGCAGCGCCATCGCGCTCTCGGGCGGGACGACGACCTTCGCGCTGGCCCGGCGGCTGCTGGACGTGCCGGATCTGACGGTGGTGACCAACTCGGTACGGGTGGCCGACGTGTTCCACGACGCGCAGCGTCCGGCCGGGGGGCACGGCGCGCGGCCTGGCGCGGCGACGGTGGTGCTGACGGGCGGGGTGCGCACCCCCTCGGACTCACTGGTCGGGCCGGTCGCGGACCGGGCCATCGGCTCCCTCCACTTCGATGTGCTGTTCCTCGGCGTGCACGGGATCTCGGCGGAGGCGGGGCTCTCGACGCCCAATCTCGCGGAGGCGGAGACCAACCGCCGTCTGGTGCGGGCGGCGCGCCGGATCGTGGTGGTGGCCGACCACACCAAGTGGGGCACCGTGGGCCTGAGTTCCTTCGCCGCGCTGGAGGAGGTCGACACGCTGGTCACGGACGCGGGCCTGGCTCCGGCGCTGCGGGCGGAGATCGAGGAGCATCTGCCGGGCCTGCTGGTGGCGGGCGACGGTCCCGCGGGGACCACCGACGCATAGACCACCGGCCCCTGCGACAGGTCCCGGCGGGTCCGGTTCGGCTCGGCGGGGCCGGTGCACCCCCTAGGATCGCGGTGTGGCTGTCTTCCGCATCGAGCGCTTCTCCCCTCTCCCCGCAGCCGAGGCCTGGCGCCGGGTGACCGACTGGGAACGGCACGCCGCGCAGGTGCCGCTCACCGTGATCTCGGTGCCGACCGGGCTTCCTTACCGGCTCGGCACGGTCTTCGTGGCGCGTACGGGGCTGGGCCCGCTGTCGTTCGACGATCCGATGGAAGTGGTGCGGTGGACGCCGCCCGCGGAGGGCCGGGCCGGGGTGTGCCACCTGGAGAAGCGGGGTGCCGTCGTGCTGGGCCGGGCCTCGATCGATGTACTGCCCACGGATTCCGGTTCGCATGTGGTGTGGGTGGAGGAGCTGCGGGTGCGGCTGGTGCCCCGGTGGGGTGACCCGCTGCTCGCCGCCGCCGGACGGCGGATGTTCGGCAGGGTTCTGGACACCCTCCTCGCCGCCCCCGGCGACACGCGGGGGTGAGGCGGCGGGCGGGCTTACGCGAGCGGGCCCGCTCGGGTGGGGAGCACACGCGCCGCGTACGGGTGATGTGACCGTCACTCGATTGACTCGTTTGTCGGTGTGACACCCCGCCACGGCCCCGGAAGGCACCGATTCCATGCCGATCCATCAACCGCAGCAGCGGACCGACGTACAAAGCGACCGCACGGGCGTGCAGCAGGCCGAGGCCGCGCTCGTGGAGCACTACCCGCGCCTGGTGCGGCTCGCCTACGTCGTCCTGCCACCGGCGCTCGGCCGGCACCGCCGGGTGCTGACCGCCCACGCGGTCGTCCAGCGGGCGCTGCCCGTGACCGGGAGCGGGACGTCGGGCCCGCGCGTTCCGGCCCAGTCCCGCCGGACCGGGGCCCCGGCGGGCGCCCGGCCCGCACCGCAGGGCGCCTCGGCTGACCGGGGCCCCTCGGGTGCGGCGTACGGGTGGGTGCGGCTGCGGGTGCTGCGGGCGGCGCTGGCCCATGAGCGGCGGCCCCGCTGGTGGCCCGGGCCGGCCTCGCTGCGTCCGGCCCTGCCGGTGGTGTGGGGCTGCGGCTCTTCCCCCGGGCGGGCGGCGTCGACGAACTGGCCCTGGACCGGGCGCTGTCCGCGGTGGACGGTCCGGTCCGGGCGGCGTTCGCGCTGCAGCTGCTGGAAGGACTGGACGAGTCCGGGGTCCGGGAGCTGCTGGCCGGGGCCGCGGTGGCTGATCCGGCGGGCGCGGTGCGCCGGGCGGCCCGGCTGGGGCGGCCGGACCGGGCCGGGGCGCAGGCGATGCTCAGGTCCGGCGAGTTCGACCCGTGCACGGTCCAGACCCGCCCGAGCGACCTGCTCCGGCGCAGGCACCGGGTGCGGGCGGCGGCGGTGGCAGCGGCGCTGTGCGTGGTCGCCGGGGGCCTGGCGGTCGCCGTCGGGGAGGGTACGCCGAGCGGGGGCGGGGGTGGAGGCGGGGACCGCACGGCGGCGGGTGCGTCCCCCTCGGTACTCGATCCGGTGGAGCTGCTGCGGACGGCGGCGGAGCGGTGGGCGGACACCTCGCGGGTCGACTTCACCGCCTGGCCGGCCAGGGGCGGGCGCGCGGACGACGACGCCCTGCTGGGCCGGGCGCTGCGGACCTGGGCCGCCCCGCCGGAGTCGGTCCGGGTGTCCACGACGCCGGGCACGGTGACGGCGCCGCCCGCACAGCCTCCACGGCTGCTGTTCGCCGGTGAGGTGGACGGGGCCGCGGTGGTGCTGCTCCATGACGGCGGGGTCCGGGTGGTGCGGTACGCGGAACCGCTGTCCGGCTCCGGCAGGACGGCGCTGGACTTCGCCCGGGCCGACGGGGCCGATGTGACGACCGGTGCGGCGGTCGTCGTCAGCCGCACGGGCGACGGCGCGCGGTTCCTCCTCGCTCCCTGGATCGACGAGTCGGCCACCCGGGACCTGCTCGCCCCGGACGCGCCCGGACGGCCGCTGGAGGTGGGCCCGGACGGGGTCACCGCCGCGGTCCCCCGGCCCGCCGCGGGCGGCGCGTGCGGGACGTGGCCGGTGCTCCGGCTGCGGTCCTCCGAGCGGATCGTGGAGAAGCACGCGTTCCTCCTGACGGACCTGGGCGATCCGGCGCCCGCGCATCTGACGTACACCCCGAAGCCCGGGCGGGGCGCACCGGCCCGGCAGCCGCGCGAGGCGACGAGCACCGAGGCGCTGCTCGCCTGGGCGCGTACGGCGTGTTCCCTGCGGACCCTGGCGGGCTCGGGTGTGCGGTCGGTCAACAACTGGGCCTTCGCCGAACAGAAACTGCCCGAGGGCGGGGCCTCGGCCGACTGGCTCTGCACGCGGGCCGACACCTGGCGGGGGCCCGGCCGGGTCCTGGTGCAGTTCCTCGGGCCCGCCTCATCGGCCACGGAACCGGCCGTGGTGGTCGCCGACCGCGACGACACGGCACTGTGCAGCAGGTTCGGGCAGCACGTCCTCGCGGGCACGCGCTGGAAGGCGCCCTCCGGCCGGTGGTACGTCCTGGCCGCGGGAAGCCGGGCGGTGACCCGTATCGAGGTGAGCGGAGCGGTGCGGGGCTCGGCGGACCGGCCGACGATCGCGGTGCGGGCGTCCCGTGACGCCGACGTGGAGCTGACGGCGTCGCTGCGCGACGGCGGGACGCTCACGGCGGTGCGCTGAGCCGTCCCGGAGCCGGGCGCGGTCACCGTGGCGACGGCGCGCGGGCCCGTACGGAGTCCTCGACCGGTCCCGGGAGCCGTCCGGTGTCACACTGGGACAGGTGACGGATCTTGAGGACGACCCCGGCAAGAGCACGGAACTGCCCGACGGAACGGCCCCGCGCTGTCTGGTGACGGGGGCCAGCGGATACATCGGCGGCCGGCTGGTGCCCGCCCTGCTGGACTCCGGACACCGGGTACGGGCCCTGGCGAGAACACCGCAGAAGCTGCGCGACTACCCCTGGGCGGACCGGGTCGAGGTGGTGCGCGGTGACGTCACCGACGCCGGCTCCCTGGCCGAGGCGATGCGCGGCGTCGATGTGGCGTACTACCTGGTGCACGCGCTCGGCACCGGATCGTCCTTCGAGGAGACCGACCGCAGGGCGGCCCGGATCTTCGGCGAACAGGCGCGCGCGGCGGGGGTGCGCCGGATCGTGTACCTGGGCGGGCTGACTCCGGCCGGGGTGCCGGAGGAGGACCTGTCACCGCACTTGCGTTCACGGGCCGAGGTGGGACACCTCCTGCTGCGGTCCGGGGTGCCGACGGCGGTGCTGCGCGCGGCGATCGTCATCGGCTCGGGTTCCGCCTCGTTCGAGATGCTGCGGTATCTCACGGAGCGGCTGCCGGTGATGGTCACCCCGAGCTGGGTCCGGACCCGGATCCAGCCGGTGGCCGTCCGGGACGTGATCCGCTACCTGGTGGGGTGCGCGGAGCTGCCTGCGGAGGTGAACCGGTCCTTCGACATCGGGGGCCCGGACGTCATGACGTACCGGGACATGATGCAGCGCTATGCGGCGGTGGCCGGGCTGCGGCCGCGCGTCATCCTGCCGGTGCCGGTGCTCACCCCGACGCTCTCCAGCCGCTGGGTCGGGCTGGTCACTCCGGTGCCCAGCTCCATCGCCCGGCCGCTCACGGAGTCGCTGCGCCACGAGGTGGTCTGCGCGGAGCAGGACATCAAGGAGTACGTCCCCGATCCGCCGGAGGGGACCATCGGCTTCGACCGGGCGCTGCGGCTGGCCCTGCAACGGATTCAGGAGGCGCGGGTCGACACCCGTTGGTCCAACGCCGCGGTGCCGGGCGCGCCGAGCGATCCGCTGCCCACCGACCCGGACTGGGCGGGCGGCAGCCTCTACCGCGACGAGCGGGAGATGGCCGTGTCCGTCGGGCCCGAGGCGCTGTGGCGGGTGATCGAGGGCATCGGCGGGGAGAACGGCTGGTACTCCTTCCCGCTGGCCTGGGCGGTACGGGGCTGGCTCGACCGGCTCGTCGGCGGGGTGGGGCTGCGGCGCGGCCGACGGGACGCCCAGCATCTGCGGGTGGGCGACTCGCTGGACTTCTGGCGGGTGGAGGAGATCGTGCCGGGCGAACTGCTGCGGCTGCGGGCCGAGATGCGGGTGCCGGGCCTGGCCTGGCTGGAGCTGTCGGTGCGCCGCGACGAGCGGGGCCGGACGATGTACGGGCAACGCGCGCTGTTCCATCCGCGCGGGCTGTTCGGCCACGCGTACTGGTGGAGCGTGTGGCCTTTCCACTCGGTGGTGTTCGGCGGCATGGCGCGCAACATCGCCGAGGCGGCCGCGGCCGAGGAGGCGCGGGCGGGTGCCGGACACCGGTCGTGACGCGGTGACCGGCACTGGTACAGACAACTGCCGGTCCGGCCGCTAGGGTGCGCTCACAGGCCCTACACCGCAGACCGCGGACCGCCGGGAGGTGCACAGGATGGCACGCCGACTCCGTACCGTGGGCAGGGAGTTCACCGACTCCGCGCCGATGCGGCTGGTGTTCGCCGCCGAGGTGTCCGCGCCGCCGGACGTGGTGTACCGGGCACTCGCCGACGACGTCGCGTCCTGGCCGTCCTGGTTCACCGCCGTCACCCGGGCCGCGCCCACCGAGGCGGGCGCGGGCCGAGAGGTGCGGCTTCGGGGCGGTGTCCGTTTCCGCGAGACGATCGTGGTCACCGAACCGGGCAGCTGCTACGCCTACCGGGTCGACGAGACCAACGCACCCGGCCTGCGGGCCCTGCTGGAGGAGTGGCGGCTCACTCCGGAGGGGCCGGGCACCCGGGTGCAGTGGACCTTCGCCGCCGACGGGACGGGGCTCTTCCGCCTGGTGCTGAGCCTGGGCCGGGCCGGGGTGGGCCGGTCCTTCCGGAACGCCGTGCGCCGCCTGGACGCGCGGCTGGCGGCGACGACGCCCTGAGCGGCCGGACGCGAGCTCCCGGCAGGGCCGGGTCCGGACGCGGGCCCTCAGCAGGGCCAGGTGCCGGTGGCGAGGAAGTCGTCGATGGCGGCGGCGTACGGGGAGATGTCCAGGCCCTGTTCCTCCAGCCAGGAGTCGGAGTAGTACTTGTCCAGGTAGCGGTCGCCCGGGTCGCACAGCAGCGTGACGACGCTGCCCTGCTCGCCGCGCGCCACCATCTCGGCGATCAGCTTGAACGCGCTCCACAGTCCGGTGCCGGTGGAGCCGCCCGCCTTGCGGCCGATGGCGCGCTCCAGGGCGCGGACGGCGGCCACACTGGCGGCGTCGGGCACCTTCATCATCCGGTCGATGGCACCGGGCACGAAGCTGGGCTCCATGCGCGGGCGGCCGATGCCCTCGATGCGCGAGCCGCGGTCGCTCGTGGCGTGCGGGTCGTGGTCGGTCCAGCCGTCGAAGAAGCAGGAGTTCTCCGGATCGGGCACGCAGATACGGGTGTCGTGCTGGAGGTAGTGGACGTAGCGGGCGATGGTCGCCGAGGTGCCGCCGGTCCCGGCGGTGGCGACGATCCAGGCGGGTTCCGGGTAGCGCTCCAGGCGCAGCTGCTGGTAGATCGACTCCGCGATGTTGTTGTTGCCGCGCCAGTCGGTGGCGCGCTCCGCGTAGGTGAACTGGTCCATGTAGTGTCCGCCGGTCTCGGCGGCGAGCGCCGCGGACTGCTCGTACATGGTGCGCGAGTCGTCCACGAAGTGGCACTGCCCGCCGTGGAATTCGATGAGGCGGCACTTCTCGGGGCTGGTGGTGCGCGGCATCACGGCGATGAACGGGACGCCGATCAGCTTGGCGAAGTACGCCTCCGACACCGCGGTCGAGCCGCTCGACGCCTCGATGACCGGCTTGCCCGGCCGGATCCAGCCGTTGCAGAGCCCGTACAGGAAGAGCGAACGGGCCAGGCGGTGCTTGAGGCTGCCGGTGGGGTGGGTGGACTCGTCCTTGAGGTAGAGGTCGATGCCCCACGCCTCGGGCAACGGGAAGCGCAGCAGGTGGGTGTCGGCGGAGCGGTTCGCGTCGGCCTGGACCTTGCGGACGGCCTCCTTCAGCCAGGACCGGTACTCAGGGTCGCTGCGGTCGACGTCCACGGTCGCCCTGGCTCCGCTCCGGGCCGCGTGTTCACTGGTCTCCATGGGCCTGCTCCTGTTGGTCGTCGATCCGGTGCTCCCATCTCCCACGATAGGCGCCCCACCTGCGCAAACGTTCACTTTGATGGCCCATAGCGCTGCCTTTGGGCATCGTCTGCGGGGCGGCTGTGACGGGCGGTGCGGGCGGCCGTGCGGCGGGCTTCCGGGCCCTCTGGCGGTCCGGCCCGCGTCCGGGCACACTGCAACAGCAGGAGTAGCGGCGAAGGGGGGGCGAATCCGCGATGGCGGACGTCGAGTTCAGTGCGTCGGGAGTCAGGATCGAACGGTTCACCAGATCGCTGACCAGGGCAGGTCAGGTGGTGGTGAAGGACGGCCGGCTGTCGCTCCTGACGAGCACCGGGCGGGAGATCGACAGCGCCCCCGTGGGCACGGTGAGTGCCCGCACGTGGTGGTTCATCGCGGCGGATTCCGTCATCGCCCGGGTGAACGGGGTGCGCTACCGGTTGACGATGGGGCAGCGCAACCGCAGGCGCGACGGGGCGGCTCCGCTGCGGCGCTTCCTGGAGACGCTGACCAACGCGCGTGGGCGCCGGGACTGACCTGCGGCTACGGCTGCCGGGCTCCGCCGCGAGTTGCGGAGCCGTAGCCCCTGGGCCACGCTGGTTCCACGTCACTGAAGGTGCAGTACCGGTGACAGAGCGACCCGCTCCACGGACCGGGTCGCGCGACACGAGCAGACACGACAAGAGCAGAGCGGATTCGGCAGTCAGTCGTCCGCCGGGCCCGTTCGCGTCTCTTCTCTTCTTCCGGACCTATTTCGGGGAGTCGCAGCCGTGATCAGCGAGCCAAGCAGGCACTGCACGGTGGAGCTCCAGGCCCTGCCGTCGCGGATCGGTCAAGTCCGCAGGATCATCTCGGCGCAACTGCGCTACTGGCATCTCGATCCTCTGATCGACCAGGCGGCCCTGGGCGTCACCGAGCTTCTCACCAACGTTCACCGGCACGCACAGCCGGACAAGTCGTGCACCGTCGACATCGAGCTGCTGCTCGACCGTCTGACGGTCTCCGTCCACGACCACGATCCGCGCCTGCCCACGGTGAACGAGGCGGACTCGTTCGCCACGTCGGGCCGGGGTCTGGCGCTGATCGCCGCTGTCAGCGAGAGCTGGGGCGTCCGGCCGGTCGGAACGGCCGGGAAGGCCGTCTGGTTCACGCTGCCGGCGGCCACCGGAGCCTCGACCCTGCCGCCGCTCGCGGTCTACGGGTCGATGACCGACGGGCCGTTCGGAGCCGTGACCATCACCCCCGAGGACATCGTGTCCCTGCCCGCCCGGTCGGCCGTCGTCGGCTGAGCGGTCCGCGCCCCTCACGCTCCGGGCGGTGGCACCCCTTCCCTTGCCGCGGTGGCACCGCTTCTCTCCCCGCGGTGGACGGAGCGGGGGCTCAGGCCAGCGCGGCGAGCGGGTCGTCGAGGACCGGCTGCCAGGCCAGTTCGGCGGCGCCGACCAGGCTGTTGTGGGCGAGGGTGCACGGCAGGATCGGCACACTGCCGCTGCGCCCCCACAGACTCCGGTCGGCGACGACGGCGCGCAGCCGCTCCGGGTCCGCCTCCAGCAGGTCGCGGTGGAGACCGCCGAGGATGACGCGGTCGGGGTTGAGGATGTTCACCAGCCCGGCGAGTCCCAGGCCCAGGCGGTCGATCAGCGCCTCGGCGGCCTGCCGTACCGCCGGGTCGTCGTACTCCGTGCGGAGCAGGTTCCCGGCCTGCTTCAGGAGGGACTCCTCGGGCCCGGGTTCGCGGCGTGCGGTGGTGAGGAAGGCCAGCGGGTCGGTCTCCACGTCGAGGCAGCCGCGCCCGCCGCAGTGGCAGGGCCGCCCCTCGGGGTTCACGGTGAGATGGCCCACCTCCAGGGCGAGGCCCGAACTCCCGCTGTGCAGGCGGCCGTCGAGGACGAGGGCCCCGCCGACTCCCCGGTGGCCGGTCGCCACGCACAGCAGGTGCTGGGCGCCCCGGCCGGCGCCGTGCCGGTGCTCGGCCAGCGCGGTGAGGTTGACGTCGTTGCCGGTGAACGCGGGTCCGGTGATGCCCGCCCGGCGTACGCAGGCGGCGAAGATGTCCCGGACCGGGGAGCCGGCGGGCCAGGCGATGTGCAGCGGGTTGAGGGCGGTCCCCTCCGGTTCGGCGACCGCCGAGGGCACGGCGAGCCCGGCGCCGACGCAGCGCAGCCCGCTCGCGCGCAGCAGTTCCGCTCCCGCTTCCACGACCTCGCCGAGCACCTGTGCGGGGTCGGCCATCACCGCGACGCAGCCCGGTGAGGTGGCGACGATGCGGCCGCCGAGCCCGACGAGCGCGGCCCGGAAGCCGTCGGCGTGCACCTGAGCGGCAAGGACGACGGGGCCGGTCTCCCGAACGGACAGCCGGTGCGAGGGCCGGCCCTGGGACCCGGCGGCCGCACCGGGGCTGGAGTCGACCCGGATCAGCCCGAGCGCCTCCAGTTCCGCGGCGACCGCCCCGGCCGTGGCGCGGGTGACGCCCAGTTCGGAGGTGAGGACGGCCCGGGTGGGGGCGCGTCCGGTGTGGACCAGTTCCAGCGCGGGCCCCAGCGCACTGCGGCCCCTCTCCAGCTTGGTCCGGGTGGTGGTCGCCTTGCCGTTCATGGGGGCGAGTCTCCCATGATCCGGGGGCCTTCCGGACGTCCAGGGCCGGTCCGGGGATGCCGTTCCGGCCACGGCCGCACCCCGGGACCGGGCGGCGTGCGGCGCAAGTCGCGCCGCACGCCGGAGCGCACGGGCCGCCGCCGCACCGCCGGTATCGCAGCGGCGAGCCGCGCTCCCCGTGTCCTGCGCTCGTCGTCGCTCCCGGGGGCGGGGCGGCGACGAGCGCGCCCGCGCCGTCCGGTGCGTCGGCCTGAACCCGCTTCGGGGGGCGACGTGTTCAGCTGGGGGCGGCCCGATCCTGACGGGGTGAGGGGACCGCCGCCGCACGCCGGCCGGACCTCCGCCCCTGGCACAATCGCCGCCATGCAGATCACCGAACTCATCGCGTCGCTGTCCGACGAGGGGCGGCTGCTCGCAGCGGCCGCCGAGCAGGCCGGTCCCGGCGCATCCGTCCCGACCTGCCCCGGCTGGCAGATACGCCATCTGCTGCGGCACACCGGGATGGTGCACCGGTGGGCGGCGGCGTTCGTCACCGAGGGACACACCTCCTACCACCCCGACGGCGGCGAGCCCGATCTCGACGGAGCCGAACTGCTGGCCTGGTTCCGCGAAGGCCACCACCATCTGGTCCGGTCCCTGGAGGAAGCGCCGGCCGACCTGGAGTGCTGGACCTTCCTGCCGGCCCCCTCGCCGCTGGCCTTCTGGTCGCGCCGTCAGCTGAACGAGACGACCGTGCACCGGGTTGACGCGGAATCGGCGCTCGGCGGTCCGCTGACCCCGGTGTCCGCGGACCGGGCCGCCGACGGCATCGACGAACTCCTCACCGGCTTCCACGCCCGGCCCAGCAGCCAGGTGCGCTCCGATGAACCGCGCACGCTCCGGGTGCGGGCCGTGGACACGGAGGCGACCTGGACGGTGCGGATCTCCCAGGAGCCGCCGCGTGCCGTTCGCACGGCGGGCCCGGACGGCGACGGCACGGGGAAGTCCGACGCCACCGGTGAGTCCGACGGCGCGGAGCGGGTGGACTGCGAACTGAGCGGAACGGCCGAGGGACTCTTCCTCACCCTCTGGAACCGGCTGCCGCTCACGGCGGTCACGCTGCGCGGGGACCGCGCGGTGGCCCGGCTCTGGACGGACAATTCGGCCGTCGGCTGAGGTTCCCGGACCGACGGGGGCAGGTGGGGGCGGGCGCCGCCAGGACGGCACCCGGCCCCGTCAGCCCGTACCCGCGTCGCGCAGGCCCACCGAGCGGGCCAGCCCACCGGCGGCCTGTCTGAACAGCGCCTCGCGTTCCTCGACGACCCGGTTGAACTGGCCGAACAGCTCGAAGGAGATCAGGCCGAACAGCTGCGCCCAGGCGGCGACCAGGGCGGCCACCGACTCGGGCGGGACCCCCTCCGCGAAATCGGCGGCCATCCGCTCCGCGTCGGCGCGCAGTTCGTCCGCGAGCGGCGGCAGGGTGAGGTCGCCGGACCGGAACGCGCCACGGACGATGTCGATGAGGACCAGGCCCACGCGCGCCGCGGGTCCCACGGTGTCCATCGGGGCGATGTAGCCGGGGACGGGCGATCCGTAGATCAGGGCGTATTCATGGGGGTGGGCGAGCGCCCATTCCCGTACGGCACATGCGACGGCGACCCAGCGCTCGGCGGGCGGCGCCTCAGCAGCCCGCACACCCGACTGCCGCTCCCCCTCCGCGTGTTCTGCGACTGCTTGTTCCGCAACGGTTCGATCGGCCACCGCTTGTTCCGCGACCGCTCCGATCGCGTCGAACGCGTCGACGATCAAGGCGGTGAGCAGGTCGTCACGGCTGGGGAAGTAGCGGTAGAGCGCGGAGGAGACCATGCCCAGCTCCCGGGCGACGGCCCGCAGCGAGAGCTTCGGCGCGCCCTGTTCGGCGAGTTGCTTCCTGGCCTCGTCCTTGATGGCCGCGGTCACTTCGATACGGGCGCGTTCCCTGGCCCCTCGGATGGTGCTCATGCGATCAGTCTGCCATGCGAACGGATCACCGACCATGAACGAGAGCACTGCTCTTGCTTTGGAGCACCCACCAGGTGCACACTGATCTCAAGCGAGAGCACCGCTCTCCCCAGCCTGGGAGTCATCATGTCGCAGCAGCCCTACTACCTCCGGGCGAGCGCCGCCGCCAACCGCTTCAACAAGGTCGTCGGCTGGCTGGCCCGGCACGGCCTGAGCCTCATGGGCTCGGCGGAGCTGTCGGTGCGCGGGCGCAAGAGCGGCCAGATGCAGCGCATCCCGGTCAACACCCACACCTTCGAGGGCGACCGGTACCTGGTCTCGGCGCGCGGCCACTCGCAGTGGGTGCGCAACATGCGCGTGGCGGGCGGGGGAGAGCTCCGGCTGGGGCGCAGGGTCAGCCGGTTCACCGCCGTGGAGATCGCCGACGACACGCAGAAGGCCCGGATCATCCGGGCTTATCTGGAGCGGTGGGGCTGGGAAGTCCATCAGTACTTCCAGGGGATCACGGCGAAGTCCACGGACGCCGAGCTGCTGGCCGCCTCCCCGGATCATCCGGTCTTCCGCATCACCGTCGAGGCATGACCACGCCTCGTCTCCGGGGCGGCCACGGGGCGCTTTGCCTTCTGCCGGACGGCCTCGGGGGCGTGGTCGCGAGGCCAGGGGCCGCCGGGGTCCTTCGGCACACTGCCGCCTGCCGCACGACGCCCGGCACGCACGCTCGCGGCGTCGCCGCAATGCCCTGGCAGCTCCGCTGCGAGAGCAGCCCGGCCTTGCGGTCGCACGCACCGGACGCCGCGCGGCCGCCCTCCGGGCGACGACGGCCGTTCGACGACCGGCCCTACCGGTCCATCGCGTGCAGGGCCCGCTGTGCCAGCGGGTGCGTGCGGACCAGCTCGGCGAGCGACGTCGTCCCCCGGGTGATTCCGGCGAACGACTTCCAGGCCGGGCGGAAACCGGTCAGCACCGCGTGCAGCAGACCCGGCCGCCGCTCGAACAGCTTGAGCATGCGGCGGCCGACGCCCATCTCCACGCCGAGGCCGGCCTTGATGGCGAAGGCGTAGTTGAGGGCCTGGCGGCGGGCGTCCACCGCGTCGTGCGCCTCGGCGATCCGGACCGCCCACTCCCCCGCGAGCCTGCCCGAGCGCAGCGCGAAGGAGATGCCCTCGCGGGTCCACGGCTCCAGCAGCCCGGCCGCGTCACCGCAGACCACGACCCGGCCGCGGGAGAGCGGGGAGTCGTCGCTGCGGCAGCGGGTCAGATGGCCCGAGGAGATGGACGGCTCGAACCCGGCGAGGCCGAGACGGGCGATGAAGTCCTCCAGGTACCGCTTGGTGCCCGCGCCGTCGCCGCGCGCCGAGATGACGCCCACCGTGAGGGTGTCGCCCTTGGGGAAGACCCAGCCGTAGCTGCCCGGCAGCGGACCCCAGTCGATGAGGACCCGGCCCGCCCAGTCCTCCGCGACGGTGGCGGGGACGGGGATCTCCGCCTCCAGACCGAGGTCGACCTGATCGAGCTTCACCCCGACGTGGGCTCCTATCCGGCCCGCGCTGCCGTCCGCCCCGACGACCGCCCGCGCGAGGACGGTCTCGCCACCGGCCAGCACCACGGCGACCGTTCGCCGGTCGGGCACGGCAGGACCGTGCTGCTCGACCCGCGCCACCGAGGCGCCGGTGCGCAGTTCGGCCCCGGCCTTCTGCGCCTCCTCGACCAGCCCGGCGTCGAACTCGGGGCGGTTGATGAGCCCGAAGAGCATGCGCCGGGAGCGGCGGGTGCGGGCAAGCTTGCCGTTGAGCGAGAAGGTCACCGCGTGGATGCGGTCCTTCAGGGGCAGTTCGAACCCGGGCGGCAGGGCGTCCCGGGAGAAGCCGATGATGCCCCCGCCGCAGGTCTTGTAGCGCGGCAGTTCCGACTTCTCCAGCAGCAGGACCCTCCGGCCCGCCACGGCTGCCGCGTACGCCGCCGATGCCCCGGCCGGTCCGGCGCCGACCACGACGACATCCCACACCAACGACTCGTCCGGCTCGCGTCCTGCGTCTGCGTTCTCGCTGCTCACGATGTGCTTCTGCTCCTGATCCGACCAGTGGCCCCAAGCTGCTCACGGCATCCTACGGCGCGCCGCGGGCCGGCCCTCCTGTGGGAGGATCGGCCATGATTTCGTCGTACATGCGGCGTCGCACACACGGCGTCGCACACGGTCGCGTACACACCGCGCCCTACCCCTAACGTCGCACCCACGAGGAGCGTGCCCATGACCGCCCGTCCGATTCCCGAGACCGTCGCGTCGCTGATGCCCCGTGCCCGTCAGGAGCTGGCCGAGCTGGTGGCGTTCCAGTCGGTGGCGGACCCGGCGGTGTTCCCCAGGAGCGAGTGCGAAGGCGCCGCGAACTGGGTCGCCGACGCGCTGCGCGCCGAGGGGTTCACGGACGTCGCCCTCCTGGACACCCCGGACGGCACGCAGTCCGTCTACGGCCACCTGCCGGGACCCGCCGACGCGCCGACCGTACTGCTCTACGCCCACTACGACGTGCAGCCGCCGCTGGACGAGTCGGCGTGGATCTCCCCGCCGTTCGAGCTGACCGAGCGCGACGGACGCTGGTACGGACGGGGCGCGGCCGACTGCAAGGGCGGCTTCATCATGCACCTGCTCGCGCTGCGCGCCCTCAAGGCGGACGGGGGCGTCCCGGTCTCGGTGAAGGTGATCGCCGAGGGTTCCGAGGAGCAGGGCACCGGTGGCCTGGAGCGGTACGCGGAGGCGCACCCGGAGCTGCTCCGCGCGGACACGGTCGTCATCGGCGACACCGGCAACTTCCGCGTCGGGCTGCCGACTGTGACGGCGACGCTGCGCGGGATGACCATGCTGCGCGTGCAGTTGGACACCCTTGAGGGGAACCTGCACTCGGGGCAGTTCGGCGGCGCGGCCCCGGACGCGCTGGCGGCGATGATCCAGCTGCTGGCCTCGCTGCGCGCCGAGGACGGGACGACCACGGTCGACGGTCTGGCCGGTGACGCCGACTGGGACGGCATCCAGTACCCGGAGGCGGAGTTCCGGCAGGACGCCAAGGTGCTGGACGGGGTGGAGCTGATCGGTACGGGCACGGTCGCGGACCGCATCTGGGCCCGTCCCGCCGTCACCGTCATCGGCATCGACTGCCCGCCGGTGGTCGGCGCGACCCCGTCCGTGCAGGCGAGCGCACGGGCCCAGATCAGCCTGCGGGTACCGCCGGGCCACGACGCGGCCGAGGCGACGAAGCTGCTCACCGCCCACCTGGAGTCCCGTGCCCCCTGGGGTGCGCGGGTGAGGGTGGAACAGGTGGGCCAGGGCCAGCCGTTCCGGGCCGACATGAGCAGCCCGGCGTACCAGGCGATGGCGGACGCGATGCGGGACGCCTACCCGGGCCAGGAGATGCAGTCCTCCGGCATGGGCGGCTCCATCCCGCTGTGCAACACCCTGGCGGGGCTCTATCCGGAGGCGGAGATCCTGCTGATCGGGCTGAGCGAGCCGGAGGCGCAGATCCACGCGGTGAACGAGAGCGTGTCGCCCGAGGAGCTGGAGCGGATGTCGGTCGCCGAGGCGCTGTTCCTGCGCAACTACGCGGAGTCGAAGAAGGCCTGATCCCGCTGGGTGCCCCGGTGTCCGCGCGCCGGGGCACGGGGTGACCGGGAGAGGCCCGGCGGTGGACTCCGGAGCGCTTCGCCCCCGGCGAAGTCGCCCGGAGCGTAGATCCGGGCGGCGCCCGTCCGCCGCTGCGTACCTTCCCCGCATGGATCTCGTCGAGGTACTCCCCCCGTTGCACATGTTCCGCTTCCGGATCGGTCAGGCCTATCTCTGGAACGACGGAACGGACCTGACCCTGGTCGACGCGGGCGACAGCGCGTCGGCCGCCGCGATCGGGCACGCGGTGCGGACGCTCGGTCACGACCCGGCCCGCATCCGCCGCATCGTCATCACCCACGGCCACCGCGACCACTACGGGGCCGCCCGGGAGCTGGCCGACCGGTACGGCGCCGAGATCCTCGCCCACGTGCTGGACGCCCCGGTGATCCGGGGCGAGCGCCCGGTACCGGAGCCGGATCTGCTGGACTGGGAACGGCCGCTCTACGCACACGGGTTGACCTGCCCCGAGGCCCCGCCCACCCGGGTCGACCGCGAGCTGACGGGCGGCGAGGTGCTGCCGTTCGGGGGCGGTGCCCGGGTGGTGCACGCCCCCGGTCACACGCCGGGCTCCATCGCGCTCCATCTGCCGCGCCACGGCGTGCTGTTCACCGGGGACACCGTCGCCTCCGCGCAACGGGTGATGCTCGGCGTGTTCAACGTGGACCGCGCGGAGGCGGCGGCCACGTTCCGGCGACTGGCCGCGCTCGGGCCCCGTACCGTCTGCTTCGGCCACGGCGACCCGCTCACGGAGGACGCCGCCGCGCTGATGGAGGCCGCGGCACACGGCGGCTGAGGCGGGAGGGGAGCCCGGGGCCGGTCGTCGAACGGCCGTCGTCGCCCGGAGGGCGGCCGCGCGGCGTCCGGTGCGTGCGACCGCAGGGCGCCGGGCTGCTCTTGCAGCGAAGCTGCAAGAGCAGCCCGGCAACGCCGCGAGCGTGCGCGCCAGGCGTCACACGGCAGGCGGCAGGCGGCAGGCGGCAGGCGGCAGGCGGCAGGCGACAGTGTGACGACGGGCCCGAGAGAGCGCGCCGTACTTCCACGGCGGCGCCGGGGGCGTGGACACCCGCCGCCGGCTTCCGCCACGCGCCCCTGCGCGTGCTCCGCCCCCGGCGCACCCCGGCTCCCGGACAGGAGCAGCTCAGCCGACCGGCACTCCCGCCTCCAGGTTGAGCACCATCTTCTGCTCACGCGCCCGCAGAGCCCAGCGCAGCCGCTCGTACCGCGTGGGCGGCAGCATCCCCGCGGCCTCCTCCTCGGTGACGAAGCGCCAGCCGCGCAGCTCGGAACCCGGCAGCAGCAGCCGGCCCGCGTCCTCGGCCCGGAGCAGACCCCCGTCGAAGAGGAACCGCAGTCCGCCGTAGCCGGGCGGGCGGGGTGACTCCCAGTCGACGAGCAGCAGGGCGGGCACCCGGTCGAGCACGAGGCCGATCTCCTCGGCGACCTCACGGATCCCGGCCTGCGCGGGGGCCTCGCCCGCCTCCACGACCCCGCCGGGGAACTCCCACCCCGGCTTGTACGTGGGGTCGACGAGCAGCACCCGGTCCTGCTCGTCGAAGAGCAGGACCCCGGCGGCCACCGTCTCGCCGGTCGGCTCGGGACTCTGCACGATGGGGCACGGCGGCGCGCTCCCGGTGCGCACGGCGTCCGCGATGCGCTCGGCGGTCTCCCGGGGGCTGAGGGCGCTGTTGTCGATGACGTGCGCGTCCTCGGCGATCCAGCCGAGGGCGTCGCGGTACGGACCGATGTGCTCGTACGCCCACCGACGTACCCGGTCGTTCTGCTCGTCGTCGCCGGGAATCTCCTCGCGGCCCGCGATCCGGCTCCGCAGGATCGTTTCCTCAGGTGAGAGCGCCACATGCCGGACCGGGATGCGCCGGGAGGCGAGCCCGCCGAAGATCTCGTCGCGGTACTCCTGGCGCAGCAGTGTCATCGGCACCACCAGCACCCCGGGCACCTCGGCGAGCAGCGCCGACGCCGTGTCCACCACGAGCCGCCGCCAGATCGGCAGGTCCTGGAAGTCGGTGACCTCGGCGAGCCGCTTCTGCGGCAGCAGGGCACGCAGCCCCGCGCCGGTGACCTCCGGGTCGTACAGCGTGCTGTTCGGAATCAGATCGATCAGTTCGCCGGCGGCGCTGGTCTTTCCCGCGCCGAACGCACCGTTGAGCCAGACGATCACGGTTCCCCCTCTTCCGTAGCCCCCTGTGGCTTGCCCGCAACACCCTGCCGCGAAAACCCCGCGGGGGCGACGGCGTTGGCCGGATGCGGTCGTCCGGGACGTGCGGCCGGCGTGGCCTCGGACCGCGGTCGCACCCGCCGTCCCAGAACGGACCACCCGGCCGTCACCACGTCAGCGCGGTGACGGCCCCTGCCCCCGGGTGGCGCCCGGCCTGACGAACCGGGCGCCTCCCGGCAGCCCTTGCGTCCGCCCACTCCTCGGCCGCGTCACCGGCCTCCAGGTCGAACCCCTAGGGCGTTTCTTTCGGATCATCGGATCGTTGGTCAGGCGTGCCCCTGAGTGACGCCCATTGGGCGCGGATTGAGCCGCTGTTACCGGACCGGACGCCGAAGCGCGGCGGCCGGTGGCGTGATCACCGGCAGGTGATCGATGCGATTGCGTGGAAGTTCCAGACCGGCTCCCACTGGGTGCACCTGCCTGAGCAGTACGGCTCGTAGAAGGGTGCGTACACCAGGCTCCGGAACTGGGCAATCCACGGCACCTGGGAGCGCGTCTTCACCGGTCTGCTCGCCGAGGCCGACGGAGAGGAAGACCTGGATTGGGTCGTCGCGGTGGACTCCACCATCGTACGTGCTCACCAGCACGCTGCGGGCGCCCGAAAAGGGGGGCCTCAGCCGGCGAACCGGACGATCATGCACTTGGGCGGTCGCGCGGCGGTCTAACTACGAAGGTGCACCTGGCCGCCGATGGCCGATGCCGCCCCTTGGCCTTTGTCCTCACACCTGGCCAGGCTGGGGATGCTCCGGCCTTCGAATCTGTCATGGCCGCCCTGCGGGTGCCCCGCCGCCGCGGACGGCCCCGCACGCGGCCGGTGCTGGTACTCGCAGACAAGGCGTACTCGTCCCGCGCCATCCGCACCCACCTCAGACGACGTGGGATCCGTGCCGTGATTCCGATCCCGGCCGACCAACAGGCCCACCGCGCGCGACGCGGCAGCCTCGGTGGCAGGCCACCCGCATATAACCGAGAGGCCTACAAGCAGCGGAACACCGTCGAGCGGTGCGTCAACCGCCTCAAGCAGTGGCGGGGCATTGCCACCCGCTACGAGAAGACTGCCACTGTCTACCTCGCCGGGCTCCATCTGGCAGGCATCTTCATTTGGTCTGCGCGCTGACAAGCAACCAGGACCAGTCATAGACGGCCATGCTCCGGAACGAGCGTCTCGCACCGATCACACAGCACGAGGTGGACCCGTCGGCTCTCACGCAGTGAGCCATCAGCAGCACAGCGCTCACAGATGCTCTCACTGCGGTCAGCGAACGCATCAGTGACAGTGTGGAGGCGCGAGTGCTCCACATCTGTCCAGTTACCGCCAGGTTTCCACGGCCGCGGGAACGCCTGGAAGGCCAGAGCCCCCCACTTCTGCTTCACGGCCAGGAGCTCGTACTCCGGGAACTCCGCGACAACCGCCTGATGGCACTCAAGCACCAACTGCCGCCAGCCAGGACCCACGTCGACGTCATAGGACGGGTTTCGCAGGTGCTGCCTGATCGGCTTCAGCACGTCGCCTGAAGCCGATGAAGTCTCCACCATCCAGTCCCCTCACGCAGCAACGAACCCCGATCCTATGGTGCATGGCTTGCCCCACGTGATCCAAAAGAGAAGCCCTGGGCCTGTCGTCACACTGCCGCCCTCCGGGCGACGGCGGCAGTGTGACGACAGGCCCTAGCCCAGGGCGATGGCCGCCGCCGCGGCCCCGACCAGCCCCGCGTCGTTGCCCATCACGGCGGGCGCCACGGTCAGCCGGCGCAGGTAGGAGAGCGTGGCGTAGTCGCGCAGGCTGCGGCGCAGCGGTACGAAGAGGACGTCGCCGGCCCCGGCCACTCCCCCGCCCACCACCGCGATGTCGAGGTCCGCCAAGGTCGCGGTGGCGGCGATGCCGGCGGCCAGCGCCTGGGCGGCGCGCTCGTAGGAGGCGAGGGCGACCGGGTCCCCACCGCGGGCGGCGACGGCCACGGCGGCGGCCGTCGCATCGCCGTCCGGTCCGGGCCGCCAGCCGTTCTCCAGGGCGCGGCGGGCGATGTTGGGCCCACTGGCGATGCCCTCGACGCAGCCACGCGCACCGCAGGGGCACGGGTCGCCGTCCAGGTCGACGCTGATGTGGCCGATATGGCCGGCGTTGCCCGAGGGGCCGGGGCGCAGCGCGCCCCCGAGAACGAGGCCGCCGCCGACACCCGTCGACACGACGAGGCAGAGTGCGTTGCCGTAGCCCCGCGCCGCACCGAGCCAGTGCTCGGCGGCCGTCATCGCGACGCCGTCGCCGACCAGCGCGACCGACAGCCCGCCCGCCGTCTTGCGGACCCGCTCCACCAGCGGGAAGTCCCGCCAGCCGGGGACGTTGACCGGGCTGACCGTGCCGGCGGCGGCGTCCACCGGACCGGCACTGCCGATACCGACGGACCCGGCCCTGCCCCACAGCGGGGAGGCCATCAGCTCGCCCAGCACCTCGTCCACCGCCCCCATGACCGCCTCGGCGCCCTCCCGGGCGGGCGTCGGCCGCTGCGCCCTTACGAGAAGGGAGCCGTCGCCGCCCACCAGCGCTCCGGCGATCTTGGTGCCGCCGATGTCGAGCGCGGCGACGAGGTCGGTATGCATCGGTGTGGGCTCTCCGGATCGGTGAAGGGGCGGGACCTGCGGGTTCGGTCCATAGTCTGCACGGTCTTCATGCTGTTGACAACGTTGTCCAGGGCCTATGCTCGACGCCACAGCCTCCGGTCACCTGCGCGGCGCCCCGTCTCGGCCCCGCCCGGCCCCGCCCGGAGCACCGCACGCCCCGCCCGTAGCCGACGACAGGACAGCGCACGTGGACCGGACCGCCCGTCATTCCGAGACCCGCTACGGCAACCGGCCGACCATGAAGGACGTGGCGGCCCGGGCAGGAGTCGGCCTGAAGACGGTCTCCCGGGTGGTGAACAGCGAGCCCGGCGTCACGCCCGACACCGAGCGCCGCGTGCAGGAGGCGATCGAGGCGCTGGGCTTCCGCCGCAACGACAGCGCCCGGGTGCTGCGCAAGGGGCGTACGGCGTCCATCGGGCTGGTCCTGGAGGATCTGGCGGACCCGTTCTACGGTCCGCTGAGCCGCGCGGTGGAGGAGGTCGCCCGCGCGCACGGCGCGTTGCTGATCAACGGCTCCAGCGCCGAGGACCCCGAGCGGGAACAGGAGCTGGTGCTGGCACTGTGCGCCCGCCGTGTCGACGGTCTGATCGTGATCCCGGCGGGCGACGACCACCGCTATCTGGAGCCGGAGATCAAGGCGGGCATCGCCACGGTCTTCGTGGACCGCCCGGCGGGCCATGTGGACGTCGACATGGTGCTCTCCGACAGCTTCGGCGGGGCCAGGGAGGGCGTGGCGCATCTCATCGCGCACGGTCACCGCAGGATCGGTTTCATCGGCGACCAGCCGCGGATCCACACGGCCACCGAGCGTCTGCGCGGCTATCACGCCGCCATGCGGGACGCGGGTATCGCCGTCGAGGACGGGTGGGTCTCCCTCGGCTCCACCGAGCCGGAGCGGGTGCGGGCCGCCGCCGAGGAGATGATGGACGGCCCCGAACCGGTCACCGCCCTGTTCGCGGGCAACAACCGGGTGACGGTGACGGCGGTACGGGTGATCGCGGAGCGCGAGCGGCCGGTGGCGCTGGTCGGGTTCGACGACATCGAGCTGGCCGACCTGCTCGGGATCACCGTGATCTCGCAGGACGCGGCGGCGGTCGGCAGGACCGCGGCCGAGCACCTCTTCCGCCGCCTCGACGGGGCGGACCACGCCCCGGCGCGGGTGGAACTCCCGACGACGCTCATCCCGCGCGGTTCCGGCGAACTGCCGCCCGCCTGAGGGGACGGGACCGACGTCCCGGGCCCGGGGAGCCCCCCGCCCGGCGGAAGACGCGGGCCGGGCCCCGGGGGCCCCGCCCGGCGGAAGACCCGGAGCCCGGGATGCCCGCCCGAGGCGCCCCTGCGGCCCCGGGACGCCCGCCGTCAGGCGGCGGCGGGCACCGGCCGGAACTCCCGGGTGAGCAGGGCCAGGAGGCGCGCGGGCGCGTCCTCGGGGGTCGCGTGGCCCGCCCCGTCCAGCCAGTGCAGCTCGGAGTGCGGGATCAGCGCGTGCAACTGCTCGGCGAAGGGCGGCGGCAGGAAGCCGTCCTCGCGCCCCCAGACGATCCGGGTCGGCACCCGAACGGACCCCAGCAGATGCCGGAACTCATCCGTGGCCGCCTGCTCCAGCTGTCCGTACTGGCGGTAGTACGCCGCCCTGCCCTCCTCGCCGCGCCACGGGTCCAGATGGGCGGCCAGGACGTCCGGCCGGTAGCCGCAGTGGCTGGCGAAGCGCAGGTGGCTCTCGGCCAGCGCTTCGTGAGCGTAGACGGGCAGCTGCTCGAAGAGATGCGCGTTCTCCCGCACGAGCCGGAACAGACCGGTCCCCCAGTCGCCGCAGCCCACCGCGTCGACGAGGGTCAGATCGGCGTACCGGGCGCCTTCCAGCAGCAGCGCCCGCAGGGCCACGGCCCCGCCGATGTCGTGGGCGATCACCCTCGGACTCTCCAGCCCCCAGTGGTCCAGCAGCCCGGTGAACACCCGCGTGTGCGCGGCCAGCCCGAGATCCTGGCCCGCACGCTGTTCCGACTGCCCGAAGCCGAGCAGGTCGAACAGGTGGACCTGGTGGTCCTGGGCGAGCGCCGGTGCGATCTCGCGCCAGATGCGCGACGAGAACGGGGTGCCGTGGAGCAGAACGACCGGGCCGCCCTCCCCCATCACGTCCCAGCGGACCGTCCCGTCCGGGGTCTCGAACGCCCTCGTCAACACGCCGTCCATGACACGCCTCCTGATGTCGGGGTGCAGAACCGTTCCGGAAACCGGGTGCAGCGCCGTTCCGGACTTTTGACGTTACCAGAGCAATGCCTTTGTCGGTAACGCTGATAAGGTGACCTCCATGCGACGGAACCCGGCACCCGCGGAACTCGAACCGGTCGAGGCGTTCTGCAACACGGCGACGCTTCTGCGCGGAGCGGACGAGTTCGCCCGGCCGGAGACCGCGGGCGCCTGGCTGCGGGCGCACGGGTATCCGGAGGCGGTCACCCCGGCCGAGTTGGCGGCGCTCACGAAGGCCCGGGAGACCGTACGGGCCTTCCTGGCGGACCGGACCTCGCCCGAGGCGCTCGACGCCCTGAACCGCCAGATCTGCTCGGTGGCCGGCGCCCCGGCCGTACGGCCGGACGGCGCCCTCACCCTGCGCCCGGCCGACGGCGGGCCTGCGGCGGAGATCGTACGAACGGTGCTCGAAGCCCTGCTGCGGGACGGCCTGACCGGGCGTCACGCGACGCGCCTCAAGGTCTGCGCGGCACCGGAATGCCGCTGGGTCTTCTACGACCGGGCGCCGTCGTCGAACGGCCTGTGGTGCGACATGGACGTGTGCGGCGCCCGGCACAAGATGCGCGCCTATCGCGCCCGCGGCGGCACGACCGCACAGCGGGAGGACTGAGGGCGGCCGGCACTCCCGGCAGGAGCACCGGGGTGGCGGGCCCGCCCACCGGGACATGACACCGGCAGTGGCGCGGGAGAGGGGCTGACCCCTGCCGCCGGAAGCCCGCACCCGCCCGCCGCACGGCGCGCTCAGCGGACCGTGCGGCGGACCCGGGCGCCGGTCGCGAGCCTGCGCAGCCCCGGCGGGACCGACCACCCCTCGGGGCCCGGAGCCGGGGCCCGGAGCGGGGGCGCGAAGGCCGGGGCGGGAAGGCTACGGGCGTTTCCCCTCAGGGCTTCACGGAGCGGTCACCGTCAAATCACCCCGGCGCGGGGAGGCGAAGGCGTCCAGGTCCGCGCGGGTCAGGCCGGTCAGCCGGGCGACCTCGGCGGTGTCCAGTGCGCCGCAGTCGATGCCGCGCAGCAGGTAGCCGCTGAGGGCCTTGGCGGTGGCGGGTTCGTCCATGACGTCACCGCCGGCCTTGGCCACGTAGGCGGCGAGGCGGGCGGCGGCGGGCTCCAGGCCTTCGCGGTAGAAGGCGTAGACGGCCGCGTAGCGCGTCGGCAGGTGGCCGGGGTGCATGTCCCAGCCCTGGTAGTACGCACGGGCCAGAGCGCGGCGGGTGAGGCCGTAGTGGAGCCGCCAGGCCTCGTGGACCTGGTCGGCCGGGCCGACGGGCAGGACGTTGGTGGACCCGTCGGAGACGCGTACGCCGGTACCCGCGGCCGCGACCTGCATGACGGCCTTGGCGTGGTCGGCGGCGGGGTGGTCGCTGGCCTGGTAGGCGGCGCTGACCCCGACGCAGGCGCTGTAGTCGAAGGTTCCGTAGTGGAGCCCGGTGGCCCGGCCGCGCGCCGCGTCGATCATGCGGGCGACGGCGGCGGTCCCGTCGGCGGCGAGGATGGACTGGCTGGTCTCGATCTGGATCTCGAAGCCGATACGCCCGGCGTCGAGGCCGTGGGCCTTCTCGAAGGCTTCCAGGAGCTGGACGAAGGCGGTGACCTGCTCGGGGTACGTGACCTTCGGGAGGGTCAGCACGAGTCCCTCGGGGAGCCCGCCCGCCTCCATCAGGCCGGTGAGGAAGACGTCGGTGGTGCGGATGCCCCGGTCGCGGACACCGGCCTCCATGCACTTCATGCGGATGCCCATGTACGGGGCGGCCGTGCCGTTCGCGTACGCCTCGGAGACCAGGCGCGCGGCGCGGGCGGCGGCCTCGTCCTCCTCGGCGTCCGGGCGGGGGCCGTAGCCGTCCTCGAAGTCGATGCGCAGGTCCTCGACGGGCTCGCGCTCCAGCTTGGCGCGTACGCGGTCGTGGACCGGGCCCGCCAGCGCCTCGGGGATGCCGAGGACGGCGGCGAACGCGGCGGCGTCGGGGGCGTGTTCGTCGAGGGCGGCCAGCGCCTGGTCGCCCCAGGAGCGCAGGGTGCCGGGCTCGAAGACGTCACCGGGTACGTAGACGGTGTGCACGGGCTGGCGGGTACCGGGATCGCCCGGGTAGCGGCGGGCGAGTTCCGCGTCGACCGCCGTGAGGGAGGCGCTGATCTCCTCGCTCACCGCACCGGCGAGGCTCGTTGCCACCTTCTCCTGCTGACCCATGACCATGCCCTCCACGCTCTCGCTGTTTCCGCTTCCCGGAATCAACAATCCGTATAGTGAAGTTATAAGCCCACTCGACCTGCGTCAATGGTCGCCCGGAACGGCACCGGGCCGCGCGGTGGGGTTCACCGTGCGGCCCGGGCGGGGTAGTGCTGGGTGGTGCGGGAGGGATCAGCCCTTGCGGGTGTTGATCTCGTCGGTGAGCTGGGGTACGACCGTGAAGAGGTCGCCGATGACGCCGTAGTCGACGAGCTCGAAGATGGGGGCTTCGGCGTCCTTGTTGATCGCGACGATGGTCTTCGAGGTCTGCATGCCTGCCCGGTGCTGGATCGCGCCGGAGATGCCGGAGGCGATGTAGAGCTGGGGGGAGACGGACTTGCCGGTCTGGCCGACCTGGGAGGTGTGCGGGTACCAGCCGGCGTCGACGGCGGCACGCGAGGCGCCGACCGCGGCGCCCAGGGAGTCGGCCAGGGCCTCGATCAGGGGGAAGTTCTCCGCGCCGTTGACGCCACGGCCGCCGGAGACGACGATCGCGGCCTCGGTCAGCTCGGGGCGGCCGGTCGACTCACGGGGGGTCCGGGAGGTGACCTGCGTACCGGTCGCGTTCTTCCCGAACGCCACCGTCAGTGCTTCCACGGCGCCGGCCGCCGGGGCCGCCTCGACCGCGGCCGAGTTCGGCTTGACCGTGATGACCGGAACACCCCGGGAGACCCGGGACCTGGTGGTGTAGGAGGCGGCGAAGACCGCCTGCGTGGCGACGGGGCCCTGGTCGCCGGCTTCCAGGTCGGTGGCGTCGGTGATGATGCCCGACCCGGTCCGCAGCGCGAGACGGGCGGCGATCTCCTTGCCCTCGGCGGAGGACACCACCAGCACCGCGGCGGGGGAGACGGCCTCGAACGCGGCCTGCAGCGCGTCCACCTTCGGCACCACGAGGTAGTCCGCGAACTCCGGGGCATCACAGGTCAGGACCTTCACCGCACCGTGCTCACCCAGCACACCCGCAGTGGCCCCGGCGCCGGCGCCCAGGGCGACGGCGACCGGGTCACCGATCCGACGCGCCAGCGTCAGCAGCTCCAGGGTGGGCTTGCGGACCGCACCATCCACATGGTCGACCAGAACCAGAACTTCAGCCATGACAACGCACTCCAGACGAGAGGAAGAGAAGGGAGGGAAGAGAGAGGAAGGACCGTGCGTGCGGGATCAGATGAACTTCTGGCCCGCGAGGAACCCGGCGAGCTGCTTGCCGCCCTCGCCCTCGTCCTTCACGATCGTGCCCGCCGTGCGCGCCGGACGCTCGGTCGCGGAGTCGACCGCCGTCCAGGCGCCCGCCAGGCCGACCTCGTCCGCGTCCAGCTCCAGATCCTCCAGATCCAGCGACTGGACCGGCTTCTTCTTCGCCGCCATGATCCCTTGAACGAGGGGTAACGCGCCTCACCGGACTGGTCGGTCACCGAGACCACCGCCGGCAGCGACGCCCGGAGCTGCTCGGTGGCGGTGTCACCGTCCCGGCGCCCGGTCACCACACCGTCGTTCACCGACACCTCCGACAGCAGCGTCACCTGCGGCACCTCCAGACGCTCCGCCAGCAGCGCCGGCAGCACACCCATCACACCGTCCGTCGACGCCATACCGCACACCACCAGATCGAAGCCGGTCTTCTCGACCGCCTTCGCCAGCACCAGCGACGTGCCCATCACGTCCGTGCCGTGCAGATCGTCGTCCTCGACGTGAACCGCCTTGTCCGCACCCATCGACAACGCCTTGCGCAACGCGTCCTTGGCGTCCTCCGGACCCACCGTCACCACGGTGACCTCCGCATCGTCCGCCCCGTCCGCGATCTGCAACGCCTGCTCGACCGCGTACTCGTCCAGCTCCGACAGCAGACCGTCCACATCCTCACGGTCCAGCGTCAGGTCATCGGCGAAACGCCGGTCACCGGTCGCGTCGGGCACGTACTTCACACAGACAACGATCCTCAAGCTCACGCCGGCTCTCCTACTGCATCGTCATTTCCGGGCTGCCTTGTTGCACGCAGCATAGGCGCCTTGTCGGGCCGGATCCGGTCGGGACGACCGAGGCTCCGAAGCCGATATTACTCGCCAGTACACCCAGACTGTTACCCCTGGGCAAGCGCACCGCACTGTGACCTTGCCAACGCGGCGGACCCGTGCGTGCGCGGGCTCAGTCTCGCAGAGCCGTGAAGCGTCCCTGGTGATAGACCAGCGGGCGACCCGCCCCGGAGGGCGAGCCTGCCACGGCTTCGGCGATGACGATGCGGTGGTCCCCGGCCGGGACGCGGGACACGACCCGGCACACCAGCCAGGCGGAGACGTCCGCCAGCAGCGGAACCCCCTCGGGGCCGCTGCTCCAGTCGGTCGACCGGCCGAAGCGGTCGGCTCCGCTGCGGGCGAAGGTCGCGGCCAGTTCCTGCTGGTGCTCACCGAGGATGTGGACGCCGACGTAGGCGGCCCCGGACAGCACGGGCCAGCTGGAGGACGACGTACCGACACCGAAGGAGATCAGCGGCGGTTCGGCGGCGACCGAGGTCAGCGAGGTGGCGGTGAAGCCGACCGGGCGCTCCCCCGCGGCGGTGATCACGGCGACGCCCGCGGCGTGGCGGCGGAAGACCGAGCGGAAGAGTTCGGGCGTGGCGGCCGTCGGGGCGAGCGTGGGCGTTGCCGTCATGGAGGTGTCCTTCTGCGGGTGTGGCGTGCGGGTCCGCGGGTGCTCAGACACCCGGACAGCGCGCACTCGCGTAGCGTGCGAGGTCCACGTGGACCCGGCCGTGAAGAAGGAGTTCTGGCGGCATAACGTCAGACTGACGATGGGTGCTGGGCACAGTCAAGAGAGTTCCGGAATGTGGGAGATGCGTCACGGTCCGTCATATGGCCTGCCCCAGTGCCGCGACGACGTCGGCCGTGCGGGGCTGGCCGGATGCCCGGCGGACCACCTCGCCCTCGGCGTCGAGCACCAGGACGGTCGGCGTTCTCGTGATGCCCAGCTCGCGCACCAGCGCGAGGCGGGCCTCGGCGTCGATCTCGATGTGGGCGACCCCGTCGACCATCCCGGCCACGTCGCTGAGCGTGCGGCGGGTGGCGCGGCACGGCTGGCAGAAGGCGCTGGAGAACTGGACGAGCGTCGCGCGTTCCCCCAGCCGTGCTCCGAGCCGGTCTGCGTCGAGTCGCTGTCCACGGGTCCGGCGGTCCACCTGGTGCCTCCTGATCAGAGCTCTTCGTCAGGGGTCAGCACCGGCCGCCGCTCCGGCATTCCCGCAGCGCACGGGAGACCCGCACGTGACGAGAATCTCCCGGCCCACGTCCGCCGGGACTGGCCAGCGGCCCGCGCATGGGGCACCATCGCCACCATGCCGCATACCTACGGCTGCGTAACTTCCGCCGGGAGAACCCTCCCCAGGCACTGAAGAAGGGTCTTCCCCAGATGGCAGAACTCGTCTATCGACCGGTCATCGGCGCCGCTCGCACCATGTTCAAGGCGCTCGACCTGAAGATCGACACTCAGGGTTCGGAGCACATCCCGAAGACCGGTGGTGCGGTGCTGGTCAGCAACCACATCAGCTATCTCGACTTCATCTTCACCGGCCTCGGCGCTCTGCCGCAGAAGCGGCTCGTCCGGTTCATGGCGAAGGAGTCGGTCTTCCGGCACAAGATCTCCGGTCCGCTGATGCGGGGAATGAAGCACATCCCGGTCGACCGCAACCAGGGCGAGGACGCCTACGCGCACGCGCTGCGGTCGTTGCGTTCCGGTGAGATCGTCGGCGTGTTCCCCGAGGCCACCATCTCCCCGTCCTTCACGCTGAAGAGCTTCAAGTCGGGTGCCGCGCGCCTGGCCCAGGAAGCCGGGGTTCCGCTGATCCCGATGGCGCTCTGGGGTACGCAGCGGCTCTGGACGAAGGGCCGGCCGCGCAACTTCTCCCGCAGCCACATCCCGATCACGATCCGGGTCGGCGAGCCCGTGGAGGCGCCCGCCGACCAGTACGCGGGGGCCATCACCCGGCGGCTGCGGGAGCGGGTCCAAGAATTGCTGGAGGCGGCGCAGCGGGCCTACCCGGTGCGTCCGAAGGACGCGGGCGACACCTGGTGGGTGCCGGCCCATCTCGGCGGTACGGCCCCGACCGCCGCCGAGGCGCGCGAGCTCGGCTGACCGGCCTCCCGCGCACCTTCTCCGCCCGAGCCCCCGGTGAGCCCGTACGCCGGGGGCTCACCGGTGCGTTCAGAGCCGCGTGGGGAGCGTCCGCCGGAGTTCCGTGCGGTCCCGGGCGGCCCTGAGCGTACGGAGGATCTCCGGGGGCGGTGCGGCGTACACGGTCGGGTAGTCCACTTCCCCGAGGTGCGCACGTGCCGTCCACGCGAGCCGCTCCTCCCCCAGCGAGAACCGCGCGTCGATACCCGGCTTGTTGCCCCGGGGGTCCACCCGTGCCCAGCGCCCGCGCCCGGGCAGGCGGAGCGCGACCAGGCCGTGGACCACGGGGTTCGTCCCGTCGTCGTCGGTGAGCCGCTGGTAGCAGAGCCCGGCGGGAAGGGCGTGGGCCCGGAGCAGTGCGGTGAGGGCGATGGACTTGGCGTAGCAGATGCCGTTGCGGGTGGCGAGGACGTCGGAGGCGCGCCAGGTGACGCGCGGATCGCCGGAGTCCACGGAGTGCGGGACGGCGTCGCGGACGTACAGGAAGGCGGCTCGGGCGTATGTGTATGCGTCGCCGGCCTCGCGGGCCAGGTCGGCCACCACCTCCCGCACCCGGGGGTGTTCATGGTCGATGGCTGCGTCGGCGGCCAGATAGGGCGCGATGTCCGGGGATTGCTGGATCAGCTGCATGGTCCCGGAGCGTACGAAGCGGCCGACCGGAGATCAATGGATTTCCGGTCGGCCGCATAGCCATGCACGGTGCGGTCCTACCGCGCCATCTCCTCCTTGAGCGCCTGGAGGAAGGCGTCGACGTCGTCCTCGCGGGTGTCGAAGGCGCACATCCAGCGGACGTCGCCGGCCGCCTCGTCCCAGAAGTAGAAGCGGAAGCGCTCCTGGAGCCGCTCGGTGACCGCGTGGGGCAGCCGGGCGAACACGGCGTTGGCCTGGACCGGGTGCAGGATCTCCACCCCGTCGATCGCCCGGACGCCCTCGGCGAGGCGCTGGGCCATGGCGTTGGCGTGCCGGGCGTTGCGCAGCCACAGGTCCTTGGCGAGCAGGGCCTCCAGCTGGACGGAGACGAAGCGCATCTTGGAGGCGAGCTGCATGGACAGCTTGCGCAGGTGCTTCATCGCGCGGACCGCGTCCGGGTTCAGCACGACGACGGCCTCACCGAACAGGGCCCCGTTCTTCGTGCCGCCGAAGGACAGCACGTCGACGCCGACCGTGTTGGTGAACGTCCGCATCGGCACGTCAAGGGACGCGGCCGCGTTGGCTATCCGGGCCCCGTCGAGGTGCACCTTCATGCCGCGCTCGTGGGCGTGGTCGCAGATGGCGCGGATCTCGTCAGGGGTGTAGACGGTTCCCAGCTCGGTGTTCTGGGTGATCGAGACGACCTGCGGCATGGCCCGGTGCTCGTCGTCCCAGCCGTAGGCCTGCCGATCGATGAGCTCGGGGGTGAGCTTGCCGTCCGGGGTGGGCACGGTGAGCAGCTTCAGCCCGCCCATCCGCTCGGGCGCGCCGCCCTCGTCCACGTTGATGTGCGCGGACTCGGCGCAGATGACCGCTCCCCAGCGGTCGGTGAGCGCCTGGAGGGCGACCACGTTGGCTCCGGTGCCGTTGAAGACCGGGAAGGCCTCGGCGGTGGGGCCGAAGTGGCTGTGCATGACCCGCTGGAGGTGGCCGGTGTAGTCGTCCTCGCCGTAGGCGACCTGGTGGCCGCCGTTGGCCAGGGCGATGGCTGCGAGGACCTCCGGGTGGGCGCCGGCGTAGTTGTCGCTCGCGAACCCGCGCACCTGGGGGTCGTGGTGGCGGCGCGCGTCGGTCCTCACGGTTGCGGGGTCAGCCACAGGCGCTTTCCGTTCACTTCGGGGGCGGGCTCGTCCCAGACGCCGGCGATGGCCTCGGCCAGCTCCGTGACGTCGGTGAAGCCCGCGAACTTCGCATTCGGGCGCTCGGCGCGCATGGCGTCGTGCACCAGTGCCTTGACCACCAGGATCGCAGCAGCGGTGCGCGGCCCGTCCTCGCCCCCCGCCTTGCGGAAGGCGTCGCCGAGCGCGAGGGTCCACGCCTCGGCGGCGGCCTTGGCGGCGGAGTAGGCGGCGTTGCCCGCGGTGGGCTTGCTGGCTCCGGCCGCGCTGATCAGGAGGTAGCGGCCCCTGTCGCTGCGCTCCAGGGCCTCCTGGAAGGCCAGTGTGGTCGACTGGACGGTGCGGACGAGCAGCTTCTCCAGGGCGTCCCAGTCGGACAGGACGGTCTCCTGGAACGACTTGCTGCCGCGCCAGCCGCCGACGAGGTGGACCAGGCCGTCGATGCGGCCGAACTCCGCCTCGGTGCGCTTGGCCCAGTCCCGGGTGGCGTCGAGGTCGAGCAGATCGACGGTCTCACCGGTGACGGTCGCGCCGCCGTGGGCGTACCGGGCTGCGTCCACCGCCTCCGCGAGACGTTCGGGGTTGGCGTCGCAGCCGACGACCGTGGCACCCGCCTCGGCGAGTCGCAGCAGCGTCGCGCGACCCGCGGGCCCCGCCGCTCCGGCGACCGCGACCACGGCTCCTTCGAGCGCACCCGCCCCATCGCCCGTGCCGTTTCCGTTCATGGCCACCGCCTCCTCGGGAGAATGGTTCACGCGGCTGCCCGCTCGTCGTTCGCCGCGGTGATTCCCTTGGTGGAGGCAATCACGTGCTTCAGCTTCTTGGCGAGCGCCTCATAGAACATGCTCAGGGGAAACTCGTCCGGAAGCACGTCGTCGACGAGCTTGCGAGGAGGAAGTGTGAGGTCGAGGGCGTCGGGGCCCTTGGCCCAGCGCGATCCCGGGTGCGGGGCGAGGTAGGTGGAGACGAGGTCGTAGGCGGCGAACCAGTGGACCAGCTTGGGGCGGTCGATGCCGTCGCGGTAGAGCTGCTCGATCTCGCCGCAGAGCTGATTGGTGACCTGCGGGGCACGGTCCCAGTCGATCTTCAGGGTGTTGTCGGTCCAGCGGACGACGTCGTGCTTGTGGAGGTAGGCGAAGAGGAGCTGGCCGCCGAGACCGTCGTAGTTGCGGACGCGCTCGCCGGAGACGGGGAAGCGGAACATCCGGTCGAAGAGCACCGCGTACTGGACGTCGCGGCCGTGGGCGTTGCCCTCGGACTCCAGCTTCACTGCCTCCTTGAAGGCGGTGAGGTCGCAGCGCAGCTCCTCCAGGCCGTACATCCAGAACGGCTGGCGCTGCTTGATCATGAACGGGTCGAAGGGCAGGTCGCCGTGGCTGTGGGTGCGGTCGTGGACCATGTCCCACAGGACGAACGCCTGCTCGCAGCGGCGCTGGTCGCTGATCATCTCGCGGATGTCCTCGGGCAGCTCCAGGCCGAGCAGCTCGACGGACGCCTCGGTGACGCGGCGGAAGCGGGCGGCCTCGCGGTCGCAGAAGATGCCGCCCCAGCTGAACCGCTCGGGGGCCTCGCGCACGGCGATGGTCTCCGGGAAGAGCACCGCGGAGTTGGTGTCGTAGCCGGAGGTGAAGTCCTCGAAGGTGATGCCGCAGAAGAGCGGGTTGTCGTAGCGGTTCGCCTCCAGGTCGGCGAGCCACTCGGGCCAGACCATCTTGAGGACGACCGCTTCGAGGTTGCGGTCGGGGTTGCCGTTCTGCGTGTACATCGCGAAGACGACCAGGTGCTGAAGGCCGTCGGCACGGTTCTTCGCGGGCTGGAAGGCGAGCAGCGAGTCCAGGAAGTCCGGGACGCGGAAGCCGTCGGCGGCCCAGCGGCGCAGGTCGGCGACGAGCGCGCGGTGGTAGGCGGCGTCGTGCGGGAGCAGCGGGGACAGCTCCTCGACCGCACCGATCACCCGGTCGAGGACCCGCTCGACGTCGGCCGGGGACGGAGCGCCCTCGGCCTCGAAGTCGATGGATCCGTCCTGGGACTGCCAGGGGCGGATCTCCTCGACGGCATCCCTGAGCACGGGCCAGGCCGGGTGCTCGACGACCCGGTGGGCCGTAGCTATCGCGCCGTCGGTGGCGTCGTGCACAAGAATTTCCGTCATAACACTTCCTCCACGGGAGAACCTCGCGTCCCATCACCGTAGCCGGAGGGAGCTCCCCCCGGCAAGAGAAGGCCCGCAAATTATCCTGCGCACCCCCGGTGTTGACCGCTGTTTTTCCTGCGGGATACCGGGTAGAAGCGCATTTCCCGCCGTGCCGTTCGGATCCGGGTGATCGGACCCGCACGCCGTGGGACATCCCGCGCCCGGCCCGTTACCCTCCCCAGTGCCGTATTGCCGTACCTCAGCGCGGGCAGGAGCAGTCGGCGGGAAGCCGTCGACGGAAACGAGGTCGCCTTGTCATTTCTCACCCTGGGTCACCGTGGAGTGATGGGCGTCGAGCCCGAGAACACCCTGCGCTCCTTCGTCCGCGCCGAGGCGTCCGGCATGGACGCCATCGAGCTGGACCTCCACCTGAGCAAGGACGGCGCGCTCGCCGTGATGCACGACGCGGACGTGGACCGCACGACGGACGGCACCGGGCCGATCGCGGCCAAGACCCTGGCGGAGCTGCGCGAGCTCGACGCCGGGCAGGGTGAGCGGATTCCCGTCTTCGAAGAGGTGCTGGAGGCCGTCTCCTCCCCGCTGCAGGCGGAGATCAAGGATGTGGCCGCGGCCCGCGCGCTGGCCGACGTGATGGTGGAGCGCGACCTCGTCGGCCGGGTGGAAGTGTCCTCGTTCCACGACGAGGCCGTCGCCGAGATCGCCCGGCTGGTGCCCGGTGTCCGCACGGTCCTCATCGCCAGCCGCTGGGGCGCGGATGTGGTGGACCGGGCGAGGACGGCGGGCGCGGCGACACTCGCGCTGAACATCCGCCGCCTCACCCTGGAGGTGGTGGAGCAGGCGCACGCCGAGAGCCTGAAGGTGATCGGCTGGGTGGTGAACACCCAGGACCACCTGCGCCTGGCCCGGGCCCTCGGTCTGGACGGCGCGACGACCGACTTCCCCGAGATCCGCCGCACCGGGCGCTTCACCGCGTAGGAGCGCGCGCCGGGCCCGGCCGGCTCCGGTGCCGCTCCCGGCCGGTGTCAGATGCTCTTGACGAGCAGCTCGAAGGCCAGGTCGTCGCGCTGCGGAATGCCGAAGCGCTCGTCGCCGTACGGGAACGGAGTGAGCGATCCCGTACGGCGGTAGCCGCGGCGCTCGTACCAGGCGATCAGGTCCTCACGCACCGAGATGACCGTCATGTGCATCTCGCGGACGCCCCAGCTCTCTTTCGCCGTGCGCTCCGCCTCGGCGATGATCAGTTTGCCGAGTCCGCCGCCCTGGAGCCCCGGCCGTACCGCGAACATGCCGAAGTAGGCCGCGTCGCCCCGGTGTTCGAGCTGGCAGCAGGCGACGAGTTCGCCGCCGCGCTCGACCGCGAGGAGCCTGCTCGCCGGAGCGGCGACGACGTCGCGCACGCCCTGCTCGTCGGTCCGCTGCCCCTGAAGGATGTCGGCCTCGGTGGTCCAGCCGGTGCGGCTGGAGTCACCGCGGTAGGCGGACTCGATCAGGGCCACCAGCGCCGGGACGTCGGCCTCGTTCGCGTCACGGAAGGTCAGGCGGGCCGAGTCGGGCGTGGCGGTGTCCATGGGTGGGGCTCTCCGTTTCTCTGCTGCCGTACGTCCGGTCGAGAGTAGCGCGACCCGGAGCGCCCCCGGCGGGCCCCGGCGTGCTCCCTTCACTCCCCCGTGCGCCGGGTTCGGCGGCGCCGACACGGGCAGCGATGGGGCGAGCCGCAACAGAGCCGTACGTCCGACCGGGGGGAGGCGCGCCGTGCACGGAGGGGCTGGGACCGGCTGGCTGCTGATGGTGTTGTGCGCGGTGAGCGGCGCCTACTGCCTTCTGCGCACCCGCACCGGTACGCCTCACGAGCGCCGCGACGCGCGCTCGGAGGCGCTCATGGGTTTCGGCATGGCGGCGATGGCCGTTCCGGCGGCGGTGCTGTCGCCCCCGGGCTGGGCCTGGGCGGTGTACGCGGTGCTGTTCGGCACGGCCGCGCTGCGGGCGCTGCGCCCCGCCCTGCGCGGCGGCCACCATCTGCACCATCTCGTCGGCTCGCTGGCCATGGTCTACATGGCGGTGGCGATGGCTCCGGCGGTGACGGGGAGCGGCGGGGGCGGGCACGCCGGACACGGGACGGCGGCGGGAGCGGGCGGCGTCCCCCTGCTGACCGGGGTGCTGCTCGCCTACTACGCGTTCTACGTCCTGGGCTCGGCCGGCCGGCTGCTGCCCGGATCTGCCGTGACCCCGGCCGACAGCACGGGCGCCGGCGGGCGGGGGCCGGGCGGCTTCGGCGGCGGGACGGACGGGCGGCCCGAGCTCGCGACGGCCTGCCGGCTGACGATGGGCATCGGCATGTTCGCCATGCTTCTCACGTTGTGAGACGGGGAGCGGGACAGAACTCCCGTCAAACAGTGGCCTGCGTCACTTGGCCGTCGGGGTCGTACCCTCGTCCGGCCCGCCCCTCATAAGCTGAGGCCATGCTGGTCTCCCTCGCGCTGCTGCTGCTCGGTGCACTGACCGCCCTGGTGACCCCGCGCGTGATGGCGCGGGCCCGGTGGCCGGAGCGCGAGCCGGTCGTGGCGCTGTGGGTCTGGCAGTGCGTGGTGGCCGCGGTCCTCCTGTCGTTCGCCCTGTCCATGACGCTGAGCGCGGCCGCCGCCTGGCAGGCGGTACGCGGCCATGTCTTCGCCCCCGCCCCGCACGCCGTCGTCGAGGCGTACGCACTGGCCGCCTACGGGCCGTGGTCGGCGGTCATCGCGGTGCTGCTGGCGCTGGGCGGGGTGTGGTCCGGGGCGATGCTCCTGCGGGAGATCCGGCGGGCGCGGCGCCGCCGCAAGCAGCGTCGGGCGGAACTGCTCGTGCGCGCCCCGCTGATGCCGGGCGAGGAGCCCGGGGCCGACCGCCTCGTGGTGCTGGAGGGCGAGCGCCCCGACGCCTGGTGGCTGCCCGGAACCGCGCCCCGGCTCGTCATCACCACGGCCGCGCTGGGACGCCTGAAGGGCCGTCAGCTCGATGCCGTGCTCGCCCATGAGCAGGGGCACGCCCAGGCCCGGCACGACTGGTTGCTGCACTGTTCCTCCGCGCTGGCGATCGGCTTTCCGCAGATCCCGGTGTTCGCCGCGTTCCGCGACGAGATGCACCGGCTGGTCGAGCTGGCGGCCGACGACGTGGCGTCGCGCCGCTTCGGCAGGCTCACGACCGCGCTCGCCCTGGTCGGACTCAACGAGGACCGCGGGGTGTTCGGCCCCTGTCCGACCCCGCAGGCCGAAGTGCCCCACCGGGTCAACCGGTTGCTGTCCCCGGTCGAACGGCTGACGGCGGGCCGCAGGCTCCGGCTGACGGCCGCCGCCGCGCTGGTGCCGGTCATCCCGCTGCTCGTGGCCTTCGTGCCGGGGCTCCGCGCCCTCGGTTAGGGCCTGTCGAACGGATGTCGGGCGGTTCGGAGCGGACCGGACGACGCGGTCCGGTGCGTGCGGTCGCGGGTCGGCCCGGTTCCGTCCTCGGGTTGGCCTTCCGGCGGTGCACTCCGCGAGGATCACCTCATGTCCTCCCCCCACTTCCGCTTCCGTTCACCGAACCGTTCCCCCCGCACCGCGCCCGCCCTGCGGACCGGAGCCCTAGCCGGCGCGGCGTCCGTGGTGCTGCTCGCGCTGGTGGCGGTGCGCTGGTCGCCGCTGACGGCCCTGGACCGGTCGGTGGCCGAGGCGCTGCACCGGCACGCCGTGGCCGACCCCGGCCTGGTCCGGGTGAACCGGGTGCTGACCGACTGGGTGTGGGACCCGTGGACCATGCGCGCCCTGATCGCGGTGGCCGTGGTCGTCCTGTGGTGGCGGGGGGCGCGTCGGCTCGCCCTGTGGGTGGCCGCGACGAGTCTGCTCGCCTCCCTTTTCCAGCAGGCGCTGAAGGCCGTGGTGGGCCGGGAGCGCCCGCGGTGGCCCGATCCGGTGGACTCGGCCCAGTTCGCGGCCTTCCCCTCCGGTCACGCGATGACGGCCGTGGTGACCTGCGGGCTGCTCCTGTGGCTGCTGCGGCTGTACGGGGCGGGCCCCGGACTGTGGGCTGCGGCACTGACCGTGGCGGTGGTCTCGGCGGTCGGCGTCGCGGTGACCCGGGTATACCTCGGTGTGCACTGGCTGACCGACGTCGTGGGCGGTGCGCTGCTGGGGGTGGCGGTGGTGGCCTTGAGCGCCGCCGGCTACGCCCGGTACGCGGCACCCCGGGAGGGATCGCACCGATGGTGATCAAAGGCGTGCTGTTCGACTTCTCCGGAACACTGTTCCGGATCGAGCCGGTCCGGGACTGGCTCGCCGCCGTGCTGCGGGCGGAGGGCATCGACGTACCGGAGGAGGATTTCGAGCGGTACGTGACCGGGCTCACGGAGGCCGGAGCCCTCCCGGGCGGTCCGCCTCCGCTCCGGGTCCCGGAGCGGCTGGCCGACGCGATGGCGGTCCGGGACCTGACTGCCGCGCTGCACCGCGAGGCGTACACCGGGCTGGCCAGGACCGTGGCGCTGCCCCATCCGGGGCTGTACGACGCCCTGTACGCCCGCCACATGCGGCCGGAGGCCTGGCGGGCCTATCCGGACGCGGTGGAGGTCCTGGAGGGGCTGCGGAGGGCGGGGATCGCGGTCGGCGTGGTCAGCAACATCGGCTGGGACCTGCGTCCGGTCTTCCGTGCGCACGGGCTCGACGACCTGGTCGACGCCTATGCGCTCTCCTTCGAGCACGGGCTCCAGAAGCCCGCGGCGGAACTGTTCCGCATCGCCTGCACGATGATCGGCCGGGATCCGGCGGATGTGGTCATGGTCGGTGACGACCGGATCGCGGACGGGGGTGCGGCCGTCCTGGGCTGCGAGGTCCGGTTCGTGGACCATCTGCCCGTGCCGGAGCGGCCCGACGGCCTGCGTTCTCTGGGTCTGGTCCCGGGCTGAGGCCGCCACGGCCGGAGGGCGGGGCCCACCGACGGAACGGGAAAGATCGGGGCGGGTGTGAGGCATATCCCGCCGCAGAAGGGGTATACGGATCCGCCCGTGGTCGTAGCCTGGTAGGCATGTCCCCGATGTCGTCGTCCGTGTCCACCCGTTCCGCAGCCGAGGTCAACGCGGAGATCCGCGACCTGTGGCAGCGTTCGGGCGGCTCCCTGACGCCGCAGGACGAGGCCGCATACCAGCGTCTGCTGGTGGAGTGGGCCGCCGCTGCCGGCGGGAGCGTCCGCACCGCCGCCTGACCGTCGCGCCCGCCCCGGCCGCGACCGGAAGCCTGTGGAAGTCCGCGCCCGATCCGGCGATCCCCCGCGTCGCCGGATCGGAGCACACTCCCGCCGTGTCCCGCGGGACACGGCCGTGATCCGCGCCGGGGACCGGAGTTGCGGGGTCCGCCGTCGCAGAGATCCAGCATGTCCCCACCTCGCTCATCGGTCAATGAATTTCCGCTCGGCACGCACCGGGGCCGGTGCCTCGCGGGCGGTGACCGCCCGGGTGGCACCGGCCCCGGAATGACGGACGAACCCGCCGCGTGACGCGCCGACGGATCAGCGGTCGAAGTAGTCGGGCTGCGTCTGCACGTTGAGCTCGTCCATCCTGACCCGCTTCGCCGGGTCGGTACGCCGGTCGTCCAGCTTCAGCACGTCGAAGCCCTTGGCGATGTCGCTGGAGTAGATGTGGCCGTTGTAGTAGTACGCCGACCAGGGGCCGGCCGTCGTGACCCGGTCGAGGGTGACCGGGCCGCGCTCGAAGAAGGCGATCTCCTCTGGCCTGGCCGAGTCGGTGAAGTCCCAGACGGAGACGCCCCCCTGGTACCAGGCCTGGACCATCAGGTCGCGGCCCTTGACCGGGATGATCGAACCGTTGTGGGCGACGCAGACCTCGGCGTCGGCCTGGTGGCGGTCGATCTTGAAGTAGCTGCGGAAGACCAGCTTGCGCTGGTCGCCCTTGCCGACGATGTCGTAGATCCCGTCGGCGCCGCGCTTGGGGCCGATGGCCGCGTTGCAGGTGGCCGCGCCACCGCCGCCGAGCTCGTCGGTGAAGACGACCTTGTCCGCGTCCTGGTTGAAGGTGGCCGAGTGCCAGAACGCGAAGTTCACGTTGTCCTGGACCCGGTCGATGATCTTCGGGTGCTCCGGGTCCTCGATCGAGAACAGCAGGCCGTCGCCCATGCAGGCGCCCGCCGCGAGGTCCTTCGACGGGAGCACCGTGATGTCGTGGCAGCCGGTCGTCCGGGAGACACCGGGATTTTCGGGCGCTCCCGGGTTGCCCCCGTCCGGGAAGAGCACCGGGAAGTCGATGACCCGGGCCTTCTGGGGCGCCTTGAGCGGCACCTTGATGATGGAGATCCCGTCGTGCGGCGGCCGGCAGTCCGGGAAGGTCTCGTCGGGCGAGTACGAGGAGACGTACACGTACAGGTTCTTCCCGCCGTCCGGCACCAGCGTGTGCGTGTGGGAGCCGCAGGCGGTCTCCACGGCGGCGATGTACTCGGGGTGCCGCTTGTCGCTGATGTCGAAGATCTTCATGCCCTCCCAGGAGGACTTCTCCGTGGCGGGCTGGGAGGTACTGGAGCAGGAGTCGTCGCTGCGCGAGGAGTCCGTCGACAGGAAGAGCAGGTTCCCGGAGACCGAGATGTCGTTCTGCGAACCGGGGCAGAGGACCTGGGCGACCGTCCTGGGCTTCTTGGGCTTGCTGATGTCGTAGATGACGAAGCCGTCGTAGTTCCCGACGTACGCGTGCTTCCCCTGGAACGCGAGGTCCGTGTTGGTCCCCTTCAGGGCGCCCTTCGGCACGTTCGTCAGGTGCTTGATGTTGGGGCTGTGGACGATCTCGTCCACGCCGGGTATGTCGCCCCCGGCTATCGCGGCCCTGGCCTCGGCCTGATCGCTCTTGGAGACCGAACCGCGCTCGGCCGGGGCGTCGCCCGGGTCGGGGGTGGCGGCCGCTGTGGTGGCCGTCAGCAGCGTGGCGAGGAGTCCGGCCGCGGCTGCCACCGCGCCCAGACGTCTGCGCCGCACGCGGGTGGTGTGCAACGAGATCACTGCGTCCTCCCTTGTATCCGTTCGGGGTCGAACGGTTGTGGAACCCCCGGCAGTATCGTCCCTCTCATGTACACATCAAAAGATGGCAACGCCCGCGTCATGAAAGTTTTCGATCTTCGGCCGGTGGAAGCCTGTCAGGACGGTCCGCAACGAACCCCGTGGCACAGGAGGTCACCGTGCTGATCCATCACCGGACCGCAGCTCTGCGCTCAACCGCTCTCGTGGCGGCGGCGGTTGCCGCCGTGCTCGCCCTGGGAGCCTGTGACGCGGACAGCGGTGACGGAACGCCGGACCGCGCCAAGGGCGGGTCCCCCGGCGTGGTCGCGCCTGGCAGACCGGGCGAGCCCGCCCGGACGCTCTCCGCCGAGGAAGCCGCCGAGGAGACCGGTCGGGACACCGCCAACTCCGCGGACTTCCGCTATGCGCAGATGATGATCGAACACCACGCACAGGCGCTCGTGATGACCGAACTCGCCCCGGAACAGGCCTCCCGGAGCAGCGTCAAACGGCTCGCGGAACGCATAGCGGCGGGCCAGAAGCCCGAGATCGGCGCGATGGAAGGATGGCTGGAAAGAAACGGCGGTGAGCGGCGCGAGCAGCACCACGACCACTCCGGGATGCCCGGCATGGCGACCGAGGCCCAGCTGGAGCAGTTGCGCGACGCGGAGGGCGAGGCCTTCGACGAGCTCTTCCTGGAGCTGATGATCACCCACCACCAGGGGGCGATCACCATGGCGACGGATGCGCTCACCGAGGGGAACGACATCTTCGTCGAGGAGATGGCCAACGATGTGGTCGCCCAGCAGACCGTGGAGATCGACCGGATGCGCGGAATGATGGACTGACCCCCGTGGGACCGGGCCACCCGGCCAGGACCGCCCCGGGGGAATTCGCGCGGCCGCTCTGCCCCGGGCGCCCGGCGGTGCCATCCTGGAGGGAGCCTCCGGGAAAGAGGTACGCCGTGCTCTCCGTCGCCGTCGTCGGTTCCGGTCCCAGCGGGGTCTACAGCGCCCAGTCCCTCCTCCAGCAGTCGCTGGTGCCCGATGTGCGCGTGCACGTCCTGGACCGGCTGCCCACCCCGTACGGGCTCGTGCGGTACGGGGTGGCACCCGACCACGAGAAGATCAAGTCGCTGCAGAACAGTCTGCGCGCGGTGCTGGAGGACGAGCGGGTCACCTTCGTGGGCAACGTCGGCGTCGGGGGGCCGGACGGGGTCTCCCCCGCCCGGCTCGCGGAGCTGTACCACGCGGTCGTCTACTGCGTCGGGGCGTCGGCGGACCGGGCGCTGGCAATCCCCGGCGAGGGCCTGCCGGGCAGCTACTCGGCCACCCGCTTCGTCTCCTGGTACAGCGCCCACCCGGACCTCGGCGCCGACCCGTTCGCCCGGGACGCTCTGGCCGCCCGCTCGGCCGTCGTGATCGGCGTGGGCAACGTGGCGGTCGACGTGGCCCGGATCCTGGCGCGCGGCGCCGGCGAACTGCGCCGCACCGATGTGCCCCGCGCCGCGTTGCGCGCACTGGAGGAGAGCCGGGTGCGCGAGGTGCACATCGTGGGCCGCCGGGGCCCGTCCCAGGCCCGGTTCACCACCAAGGAGCTGCGGGAACTGGGGGCGCTGCCCGGGGCGCGGGTCGTGGTCGACCCGACGGAGCTGGCGCTCGACCCGGCGTACGCCGCTCCGGACGGCCTGCCCGGAGCCCTGCCGCTGCCCGCGGTGGTGCGGCGGAACCTGGAGGTGTTGCGCGGCTGGTCGGTCGGCGGCGGGACGGGGGCCGCCGGGGACGTGCCGGGCTCGGCGGGTGCCGGGCGCCGTATCCGGCTGCGGTTCTTCCTGCGGCCGGTCGAACTGCTGGAGCGCGGCGGGCGGGTGGCCGGGGTGCGGTTCGCCCGCACGGCCCCGGACGGGGCCGGAGGAGTCCGCGACACCGGCCGTTACGAGGACGCCGAGGCGCAGCTCGTCCTGCGAGCGGTCGGCTATCGCGGGGTGGAGCTGCCGGGGCTGCCGTTCGACCCGGTGCGCGGCACGGTGCCGCACGCGGCGGGCCGGGTGCTGCGGGGTGGAGTGCCGTCGCCGGGTGAGTACGTCGCGGGCTGGATCAAGCGGGGGCCGACCGGAGTGATCGGCTCGAACCGCTCCTGCGCCAAGGAGACGGTGGCCTCGCTCCTGGCGGACGCGGCGGCGCTGACGCGGCGGACGGCGGCGGACGACCCGCTGGCCGCGCTGCGGGAAGCGGGGCTGCGGCCGGTGGAGTGGGCCGGCTGGCTGTCGATCGAGCGCGCGGAGGCGGAGCTGGGCCGTTCGCTGGGGCGCGGCCCGGTGAAGATCCCCGACTGGGCGGGGCTGCTGGCGGCGGCCCGGGGCGAGACCGGCTGAGCGGCCCCGCTCGGTCACTCCCGGGTCGCCACCACCAGCCGGGCGCGGGGACTGCCGTCGGGGCGGCGGCCCAGTCCGGTGAGCGGCATCAGCCGGACGGCGAACCCGGCCCGCGTCAGGTCCTCCAGCACATCGCCGAGCCGGAACGTGCGGTAGTACATGACGAACCGCGGGCGCCACAGCGCGTTGCGGACCCGCATCGCCGCGTCGAAGCCGAGCAGCGACCAGTAGGCGCGCGATCCCACCGGGGGCGGTGCGCCGATCGGGAAGGCGAAGAGTCCGCCCGGGCGGAGCGATGCGTGGACCTCGGCGAAGAGGCCGGGGCGTTCGGCGGGGAGGAAGTGGCCGAACGCCCCGAAGCTCAGGGCGAGGTCGAAGGCGGGCCCGAAGGGGAGCGAGCGGGCGTCGGCCCGTACCCAGTCCACCGCCGGGGCCTCCACGGCCGGAACTGCCACGCCCCGCCCCTCCACAGCCAGGTCCGCCGCAGCCTGCCCCTCCACGGGCGGGGCCTCCACGGCCTGGCCCTCCGCCGACGCGCCCCTGCCCCCGTCCCCGGGCGGGAAGGCCGCTCGGGCCTCGGCGAGCATGCCCGCGCTGAAGTCGACTCCGACCACCCGCTCACGGCACACCTGCCGGAGCACGCCCACTCCCGCGCCCGTGCCGCAGCAGACGTCGAGTCCGGTGCCGAAGGGTCCGAGCCGGCGCACCTCGGCGGTGACGGCGTCGAGCACGCGGTCCGGGGTCCGGTAGGGCGTCCGGTCGAACTTCGGGGCGAGGAGGTCGTAGCCGTGCTCGGTCGAGGAGAGCGCCTGAACGGCCAGCTCGCGCACGGTGGGGCCCTGTTCGGTAGACATCACGGGCCACCCTACCGACGCGCCCGCCCCGGTGCGGCCGCACTGCCGCGCCGCCCGGCCGGGAGAGCCACGGCGTCAACGGCTCCCGGGAAGGCGCCGCTTGAGGGTGATGGGGGCATCGGCCGCGTAGGCCTGGGTCCAGCTGCGGCCCGCCCCTGACTTCCAGGTGACGTGGACCGTGGAGCCGTCGGTCCGGGCGCTCTCCACGGTCATGGCCCGGTCCCCGTCGCGCACGTCGCCGCGGCGCAGCTCGCCCGCCTCGACCGTGACGGGGCGCCCCGTCGCCGCGTTCTCGGCCTCCTCGGCCGCCCGGACGAGTGCGGCCGCCAGCTCGCGGGCCGCCTCGGGGCTGCAGGACCAGACGAGCTCGCCCGTCGGAGGCGTGAGGCGGATACCGATACGGGGAGCGGGGGCGGAGCCGTCGCCCGCAGCAGGTTTGACGCCCGTAGCAGGGCCGCCGTCCGGGGCGGAGCCGTCCGCGCCGGCCGTGGCCGGTCGGTGCTCGCCCACGGTGACCGTGATCGGCACCCGGTGTCCGTCGGTGTCCGTGATCACGGTGCCGCTGCCCATCGTCGTCTCCTCGGTGTATCCGGCCCTGTCCGGCCCCGGCGCTTCCTGTCTCGCCACCCGGCCGTCCTCCGCGCCCTCGGCCCGGCCGGTCCGTGCCGCCCGGCCGCCGCCCGGCCACCCCCAGGATGTCAGCACCCGGCCGCCGGCCGTACAAGCGGGCCCGGAACGGGTCGGCCCGGCCCGGCGGGGTGGGCGCGGGGCGGCCCGGTCTGCCGATCGGACCACAAACGCTTTCTACGGAGCTCGGGCACCTGGACCGCCGCCGGACGCGGCCCTGGGCACCGCGCACGGGGAAACGCCGCGGACCGCAACCGCCGCGGCACCCCGAGGCGCCGGGCGTGTGCGCGAGCCACTGTCAGTGGCCGGGTGCAGACTGGCACTGTTCCGGCACAACGGCGTTTCGGGAGGTCCAGGACCATGACGGACGTATTGCTCACCGCAGGCACCCGCAAGGGTCTCTTCATCGGCCGCAGACGCGGCGGGACCTGGGAGATCACAGGCCCGCACTTCACGGCGCAGGCGATCTACTCGGTGGCCGTGGACACCAGGGGCGCCACCCCGAGAATCCTGGTCGGCGGGGACAGCGCGCACTGGGGTCCGTCCGTCTTCCACTCGGACGATCTGGGCGAGACCTGGGTCGAGCCGCGGCGGCCGGCGGTGAAGTTCCCCCCGTTCACCGGGGCTTCGCTGGAGCGCGTCTGGCAGCTGCATCCGGCCGGCCCCGAAGCGCCGGACGTGGTCTACGCGGGCACGGAGCCCGCCGCGCTGTTCCGTTCCGAGGACCGGGGCGAGTCGTTCGAGCTGGTCCGTCCGCTCTGGGAGCACCCGACCCGCTCGCGGTGGGTGCCCGGCGGCGGCGGTGAGGGGCTGCACACCGTCCTGACCGACTCCCGGGACGCCAAGGCCGTGACGGTCGCCGTGTCGACGGCGGGGGTGTTCCGGACGAAGGACGGCGGGGCGAGCTGGGAGCCGTCGAACAAGGGCGTCTCCGCGGTCTTCCTCCCGGACCCGGACCCGGAGTTCGGGCAGTGCGTCCACAAGGTCGCCCGGGACGCGGCCGACCCGGACCGGCTCTATCTGCAGAACCACTGGGGTGTGTTCCGCAGCGACGACGCCGGTGAGCACTGGAGCGACATCGGCGCGGGGCTGCCCTCCGACTTCGGGTTCGCCGCCGCGGCCCACCCGCACCGCGGCGACACGGTGTACATCTTCCCGATCAACGCCGACGCCGACCGGGTCCCGGCGGAGCACCGCTGCCGGGTGTTCCGCACGACCGACGCGGGGCGCACCTGGGAGCCGCTCTCGGAGGGCCTGCCGGACGGAGCGCACTACGGCACGGTGCTGCGGGACGCGCTGTGCACCGACGACGCGGACCCCGCCGGGGTCTACTTCGGCAACCGCAACGGCGAGTTGTACGCCAGTGCGGACGACGGGGACAGCTGGCAGCAGCTCGCCTCCCATCTGCCGGACGTCCTGTGCGTACGGGCGGTGGCACTCGGCTGACCGGGGGACGGCCGGAGCACCGGCGGTAGTTGATCGGAGTGGTCGTATCAGCAGTAGAGTGCGGGCCGTGGCAGCACGACCGTTGAAAGACATCATCGAACCGGGGTGGGCCGACGCCCTCGAACCCGTCGCCGAACGCATCGCCGCTATGGGCGATTTCCTCCGCGCGGAGATCGCCGCGGGACGTACGTACCTGCCTTCCGGGGCTCATGTACTGCGGGCGTTCCAACAGCCCTTCGAGGAGGTGAGAGTGCTGGTCGTCGGCCAGGATCCGTATCCCACCCCGGGACACGCGATCGGGCTGAGCTTCGCGGTGGCCCCCGATGTACAGCCGCTGCCGGGCAGCCTGGAGAACATCTTCCGGGAGCTGCACGGGGATCTGGGACTGCCCAGGCCGTCCAACGGCGATCTCACCCCCTGGACCAAGCAGGGGGTGCTGCTGCTCAACCGGGCGCTCACCACCGCGCCGCGGCGGCCCGCCGCCCACCGGGGCAAGGGCTGGGAAGAGGTCACCGAGCAGGCCATCAAGGCGCTGGTGGCCCGGGGCACCCCGCTGGTGTCGGTCCTGTGGGGGCGCGACGCCCGCAATCTGCGCCCGCTGCTGGGGGATTTCCCGGCGATCGAGTCCTCGCACCCCTCCCCCATGTCCGCGGACCGGGGTTTCTTCGGCTCGCGGCCGTTCAGCCGGGCCAACGAGCTCCTGGAGCGCCAGGGAGCGCGGCCGGTGGACTGGCGGCTTCCGTGACCCACGCCGCGTCGGCGGTGCCGCGGGCCGTGCCGGCCGGCTCCGGCGCGTATGTCCTGGGGGTCGATTCCGGGGGCTCCGGGCTGCGGGTGGCGCTCGGGCGGGTGGAGGATCCGGGACCTCTGGTGACGACGGTCTGCGCCGAGCCGGTGCGGACGGGTCCGGGCGGCATCGACGCCGGACACCTGCTGGACCAGCTGCTGCCCGCCGCCCGGGAGTTGCTGGACCGGGCGGCGTCCGCCGGCCCGGCCGAGGCCCGGAGCGGCGCCGCCCGGGACCGGGCGACCGCGGCCGATGGCACATCGCCTCTTGAGGTCGTGGCGGTGGCGGTCGGGGCCGCCGGGATGGCCACACTGGGCGAGCGGTTGCGGGCGGAGCTTCCCGGCACGCTCGCGGACGCGCTGGGGGTACGCCGGGTCGCGCTGGCCGCCGACGCGGTGACGGCCTACGCCGGTGCGGTGGGACAGCGCCCCGGCGCGGTCGTGGCGGGCGGGACGGGCATGATCGCCCTCGGCACGGACCTGAAGGAGTGGCACCGGGCCGACGGCTGGGGTCATCTTCTGGGTGACAGCGGCGGCGGTGCGTGGATCGGCCGGGCCGGGCTGGACGCGGCGATGCGTGCCCATGACGGGCGGCGCGGCGGTTCCGCCGCCCTGCTGGACCGGCTGCGGGCCGTGTTCGGGCCGCCGGAGGAGCTGCCGGGGCTGCTCTACCCGCGTTCCGACCGCCCCGCCGTGCTGGCCTCCTTCGCCCCGGAGGTGGCGGCGTGCGCCGGAGCGGATGCGGTCGCCGCCGGCATTCTGCGGCAGGCGGCGGGCCATGTCGCCGAGGCGGCTGCGGCCGTGTGTCCGGTGTCCGCCGGACCGGACGGCCAGGGCGACGACGTCAGCGAGACCGGTGAAGTGGCCCTGACCGGCGGCCTGTTCCGGATGGGCGAGCCCCTGCTCGCCCCCCTGCGCGAGGAGCTGGCGCGGCTGCTGCCCGGGGCCCGGGTGACCACCGCGACGGGCGATCCCCTGACGGGCGCACTCCGGATCGCGCGCGCCCTCGCAATCGGAGACCTGCGCCTGCCGCGTCACCCGACGATGTTGTTCGTGCCGCTGGAGCAGGAGAGCGGGCAGGGCGGCAGGACGGCGGTGTGCGAAGAGCCCCGGCCCTCGTGACGGGGAGAGGAACGGGCGGGAGAACCGGCCGGACAACGGGCCGACAGACAGGGACACTCCGGCGGTACATCACTCATCGGACATAAGCGGATAGTTAACGCCCGACCTGCCCCTCCCCGAACAGAGGGGCAGGTAAAACCAGTAGCATGCGGCGCCATGAGCACCCCCACTGGGCCCGCTTCCGGCCTGCCAGTACGAATGCCGCGACCTCGCCAGTCCGGACGGCACCGCCGCCCGGAGCCCGTGGTCGCACCCGAGGGCGCTGCCGCGCTCGTTCTCGCCGTTCCCGGTACTCCTTCCTCGGCGACGCGCAGCCTGGCCGAGGAGGTGATCAGCATCGCCCGGTCCGAGCTGCCCGGTCTCAACGCCCGGATCGGCTACCTCGACGGCGACGATGCCGAGTACCCCGCCCTTTCCACCGTTCTCACCCACCATGCCGCCGAGCGCGTCGCGCTCTTCGAGCAGGCCGTCGCGGCCGGCCGTGAGGTGACCGAGCCGACCGGCCCGTCGGCCGTCGTGGTCCCGCTGCTCGCGGGGCCGGACAGCGCGCTGATCCGCCGGATACGGCAGGCCGTGATGGACAGCGGCACACAGGCAGAGCTGACCGATGTGCTCGGCCCGCACCCGCTGCTCGCCGAGGCGCTGCACGTACGCCTGTCGGAGGCCGGCCTCGCTCGCGCCGACCGCGCCCGGCTGTTCACCGTCGCGACGGCGGCCGACGGCATCGTCCTGGCCACCGTGGGCGGCGAGGAGGCCGTGCAGGCCGCCGGGATCACCGGCATGCTGCTGGCGGCCCGGCTGGCCGTGCCCGTGATGGCCGCCGCGCTGGACGTGGAGGGCTCGGTCTCCTCGATCGCGGAGCAGCTGCAGGGATCCGGCTCCGCGCAGCTGGCGCTGGCGCCGTACCTGGTGGGCCCGGAGGTCGACCCCGGCCTGCTGGACGCCGCCGCCAAGGAGGCGGGCTGCGCGACGGCCGAGCCGCTGGGCGCCTACCCGGCGATCGGCAAGCTGGTGCTGTCCCTGTACGCCACGACGCTGGGCATCACGCCGGCGACGCCGCAGGGCGCCCAGGGAGCTCAGGGAGCTCAGGGAGCTCAGGCTCACTGACCGGGGGCCGTCGCCGTCGGGCGGCGGCTCGGGAAGCCGGACAGCACGGCGGGCCCGGACCGGGATTCTCCCCCGGTCCGGGCCCGCCGTGCTGTGTCCCTGCTGCCGCGACCGGGCGGGGGCGGCGACGAAGGTCAGACGAGGACGACGCAGGAGGCCGCGGGGACCTCCACGGAGCCCGCATGCCGGGGGATGCCCGTCTCGGCGTCCACGGCGAACCAGCTGACGTTCCCGGAGTGCTCATTGGCCGCGTACAGCCACTGGCCGCTCGGGTCGAGGGTGAGATCGCGCGGCCAGCGGCCGCCGCAGCCGACGGTCGCCACCAGGGCCGCCTTCTCGCCGCTCTCGTCGAGGGTGAAGACGGAGATGCTGTCGTGCCCCCGGTTGGCCGTCCACAGGAAGCGGCCGTCGCGGGCGACGACCACCTCGGACGGGTAGGTGCGCGCCGTCCGGCCGGCCGTCTCGTGCTCGGGCAGCACGGGAGTCTCCCCCAGCACGTCGAGGCGGCCCGCCGCCGCGTCCCAGCGGCACACGGTGAGAGTCGGCTCCAGCTCGCCCAGCACGTAGACGAGGGCGCCCGAGGGGTGGAAGGCCAGATGACGCGGGCCGGTGCCCGGGCGCAGCGCCGTCTCGCCGTGCAGGCTCAGTGCGCCGGTCGCGGGATCCAGGGCGCAGACGCGTACGGAGTCGGTGCCGAGGTCCACGCTGACGAGCCAGTTCCCGGAGGGGTCGGCGAGGACCTGGTGGGCGTGCGGGGCTTCCTGACGGCCGGCGTCCGGGCCGCTGCCCTCGTGCCGCAGCACCGAGGCCGCCGCCCCGAGCGCTCCGTCGGCGAGGACCGGCAGGGCGGTGACGCTGCCGGAGGCGTAGTTGGCGGTGACCAGATGGTTCGCGGCGAGCGCGAGGTGGGTGGGCGCGTCGCCGTCGACAGCCCGTGCGGGCCCGAGGAGCGTCGGCAGGCCGTCGTCGACGGCGAAGGCGGCGGCGACGCCCGGGGCGCTCTCGCCGACCGCGTACAGGACCGTGCCGCCCTCCCGGGGGCCGACGGCGAGGAAGGAGGGGTCGGGTACGGCGTCCGTCGATCCGAGGAGGGTCAGCGCCCCGGTCTCCCGGTCCACGGCGGCGGCGGTGACGCCGAGCCCGCCCGCCGAGGTGAACGACCCCACAAATGCCCGCTCGGCGCTGTTGCCGGTCATCGCGCTACCCCTCTTCGCCCTCGCCACGATCTTCAGGGGCGACGGTAGCAGGCAGCACGCTGCGGTCCAGACCAATCGAGCGGGCGATCCTCGCGGACCGGCAGCGGCCCCCGAGGGGGGCGTACCAGCGGCGCGGAAGACGCGCGTCGTTCGTCGCCGTGCCCCCTTCCGCTCCTTCCGCTCCTTCCGCCCGACGCGTTCGCCACTGCTGACATTCAGACACGGAGTCCCGGTATACCGCGCGTTACAGAGACCTTTTCGGTCATTTTTGCCCTACGTATCAGGATGAGCCGGACACCTAAGACGTCAAAATAAGCCGCTGAACAAAGGGCAACCTGTCGCCGTCGATCCGTTCCGGTCACGATGTCAGGGTTTACCGACCGGGCCGGGGCGGCGGCCCGAGTCGGTGAAAATCTCCTGCTCTCTTCGGACCGAGAGAGAGCCGATGCCCGGTCCTCACCCAGCGCGTCCGCCCACCGGACTCACCCGCAGGATGCGGCCGGGCGGCGCCCGGCCGCATACCACTGCGCATGCGCTCGCATACCCCGTTCGAACCGCACGACGAGAGCTTCGACAACTGGGCAGTTCCTGATGAGGGAGAGGCTATGGACTCCGCAATCACACAGGCCGTGGTCAGCGTGATCGCGAATATGCATCACAACTTCAGGGAAGACCTGACCATCAACGAGATAGCCCAGGCAGCGGGATTCAGCAGATTCCACTTATCCCGTGAGTTCACCCACCTCATCGGGGTATCTCCCCGGCGTTTCCTCAGAGCGATCCGCTTCGAGGAAGCAAAGCGGCTCCTCGCCGAATCCGGGCTCAACATCGCGGAGATCAGCCACACGGTCGGATACAGCAGCGTCGGCACCTTCAGCTCGTGCTTCAAGTCCTGCACGGGCGTCACCCCGTCCGCGTACCGGCAGCTCCGCTCGGCGGACCCCCGTGCCGCCGCAGGGGATCCGCACCCGGCCACCGGCACGCCGACGGCTCCGGCACCGCTCCGCGGACACGTGCAAGCGCCCTCCGAGGACCAGTCCGGGGTGGTCTTCGTGGGGCTCTTCCCCACGCCCTTCCCGCAGGGGCACCCCGTGCGGTGCACGGTGCTGCCCCGACCCGGGGCCTTCGTGCTCGACACCGTACCCACGGGACGATGGCACGTTCTGGCACGCTCCGTCACGCGCAGGACCCACGAAGGGCGTCCGGCCCGCCACACACCGACGGTCGGCGGCTCCGGGGCGATCACCATCGCGGCGGACCACGCACCGGAGCCGGTCGTGATCCGCCTTCGCCGGGTGAGCCTGGCTGCTCTCCGCCTCTTCTCCGTACCCGAGGAGCCGCGCCCGGCATAGGCCGGTTCATCACGCGCCCCGGACCCCGGTCTCACCGGTGCGGCCCCCGGGCTCCGGGGTCCAGCCCGCGAAGCCGCCCGCGGAAGTACAGCAGAGCGTCCCCGGCCGCCCCCCGGACCGCCGACCCCGCCTCCGCCACCGGCGGACCGTGCCAGGCGACCACCGCGCCGACGAGGATCGTGTGGTCGCCTCCGTCGTACGCACGCCACTTCTCGCATTCGAACCGCGCCGGCGCCGCGTCGATCAGGGGCACCGACGTGGTGGCGCCGGGGGACCAGCCGACCCCGTCGAACTGCCGCAGGCCCGCGGGGCGGGAATCGTCGGCGAAGTGCCGGGCCAAGGCCTCCTGGCCGGCACCGAGCACCGACACTCCGAAGTGCCGCGCGGGACGGAGGGCCCGCAGCATGACGGCGTCGTTGCTGACGCAGACGAGCAGCAGCGGTGGGCACAGGGACACCGAAGTGAAGGAGTTCGCCGTCATACCGCGCGGGAAGGGCCCGCCCACCGTCACCACCGTGACCCCGGTGGCGAACTCCGCGAACGCGCGACGCAGATCCGCCTCGCCCGCGTCCCGCGGCGCAACCGGCCGGGGGGCGGTCTCGCGTGGGCCGCTCACGAGCTCGCCCCGGTCCGCGGCCGGGACGGTGGAGCGTACGGCTCCAGAGCCCGCACCAGGGCTTCGGGCACGGGTGTCGGGACGGTGGCCGCGTTCGGGCCCCGCATGAAGGCGACCCGCTGCCGGCCCCGGGCCACGAGCCGCTCCGCGCCCCCGGGGTCGAGTCGGACGAAGTCGAAGGTGAACTCCAGCTGGGTCTGGCGCAGTTCGGCCAGCCTCATCCTGATGGACAGCTCGTCGAAGACGCTGATCTCGGCGAAGAACTCGCAGTCGACCTTCAAGGTGAACAGTTTGAGGTCCGCGAGGACGTCGGCGAGCAGCTCCGGAGTGTGGGTCCTCAGGAACAGCTCCCGGCACCTTCCCTGCCACCGGAGGTAGTTGACGTAGTAGACATTGCCGACGAGGTTGGTCTCCTCGAACCCGACGACATGCCGGTACTCGAAGTGGTCCGCCACGATCCTCTCCTTTCCTTCAGAGCGGTGCGGAGCCGGCCGCACGGATGCGGCGGGTACGCGCGGGCCCGGGGCGGGCCGTCATGGTCATGGCTCCGTCCGGACGAGAACCGCGATCGCGACCGGTTCCGGCAGGCCCTTGAGCCGGGTCGTCAGGACCGCCACGCGCACCCCGCCCGAGGCGAACACCGTCCAGTTGTCGGCGGTGCGCGGTGTCAGCGAGAGCGGGGCACGCGTGGTGAGACCGGCCTTCTGCAGGCACTCGATGGCGGTCCACACGGCCGTGGCCGCGGTGTCGTAGCCGTCTCCCGTCTCCTTCTCCAGCAACGCGGCCAGCGGCGCGTGATCGCCGAGGAGCCCCTCCCATGCGGCGGTCGTCCTGGGGACGACGCGCTCGATGTCGCAGCCCACGACGGCTCCTTCGGCCACCGCGCACAGCGTCCAGCCGGCCGTGTGCGAAGCGGAGACGACCAGGCCGTCCGCGACGAGCTCGGGCCGGCCGTCCGGCCGGTGGGCGACGGCGACGGCAGCGCCCAGCGCACGGCTGGCGGCACGCGCCGTCATCCGGCGCCGCGCCCCGGTGCCCGCCCGGGCGTCGGCCGGAGCGTTCTCGTCGTCCGGTTCCACCGCCAGGGCGACCCGCCGGCCGGTCAGCTCCTCCACGGTTCGCTCCATGTGCGAGGCGAGCAGCGGCCCGGCCCACGCCGTGGTCCGTGTCCTTCGGCGCACCGCCGTCAGCCGCAGTCCCTCCCACCGTTCCACGACGCGGCCGTCGGGGGCACAGGCGGCGATGTCGTACACGTACGTCTGGCCCTCGCGCTCCCGCTCGACCGCGGCGTAGCGCAGCTCCTTCGGTACATCAGCGCCCGCGGCGAGCGGGTACAGCCGGTCGATGCCCGACGGGAGCAGGGTGGCGTCGGGGACGCAGACCTGGTTGCCGTGCATCAGCGCGTCCCGCATCCCCGGATCGGCCAGGAGCAGCCCGCCGGGGAGGTACGCGGCGAACCAGTCCGCCACCTCGTCCACCGACACGTCCGCGTCCACGTGCCGCGCCGAGACGCGGTGGAAGCGGCGCAACCGCTGGAACCGGTCGCCCTGGAAGAGAACATCGCCGTACAGGTCCGCCACCGGATCGAGCGGTACGTCCCCGAGGCCCGGCCGGCCGGGAGCGGGAGGTCCGGCCGGCGCCGGCGGGCCGGGGAACACCAGCCGTGCCCGGAAGTGCTCGGCGACGAATCCGGACTCCTCCGCGTGCAGGACGGCCTCCACGGTGCCGGTGTCCGTGACGGTGGCCGCGATCCGCACCCGGGCCGATCCCTCGGGGGGCACCACGACGGGACGGAGGAACCGGACGTCCTCCAGCACGGGGACGCCGTCGCACCCGGTGACCGCGGCGGCCACCTGGCACATCGCCTCCATCCCGATCACGGCGGGGAGCAGCAGGTTTCCGTCGAGCAGATGATCGGCGAGGTAGGGGTCGGTGCCGACGTTCAGCTCCGTCTCCGTGACCAGTTCGGCTCCGTGGTAGTGGACCAGCGGAGCGACGGTGAACCGGTGCAGGGGCAGCTGCGGCCGCTCCCGACGCAGCGTGTCCATCTCGCCCGTACGCCCGGTGACGACGGTGACCGGCGGGGCGTCGGGATCGGCGATCAGACGCAGCAGCACCTCGACACCCTGGTCCGGCGAGATCGGGGTGATGCCCTCCCGGGCCAGGGACTCGACGACGGACAGCTTCTCGCCCATGCCGACTCCGGACCACACGGACCACTCCAGGCACCGCACACGGCAGTGCGGCGAGACCGCGGCGAACCGCTGGGCGAGGTCGGCGAGGCGTTCGTTGGCGGTGGCGTAATGCGCCTCGCCCCGCAGCCCGGTGCGTCCGATCACGCTGCCGAAGCAGACCAGCAGCTTGAGGGCGCCCGGGTCGACCGCCGCGAGGACTGCCCGCAGGCCGTCGACCTTCGGCGCGAGCGTGCGCTCGAAGTCCTCCTCGGTGAGATCGGCGAGCGCTGTGGGTTCGTTCCGTCCGGCCCCGTGCAGGACCGCGGTGACGGGCCCCAGCTGGGCGGTCAGTTCGGCGACCGCCGCACGCACCCGCTCCGCGTCGGTGACGTCCGCACGGGCGTAGCCCACCCGGATGCCCCGCTCCGCCATCCGCCGCAGGTTCGCGGCCAGGGCCGCGTCACCGGCCGGATCGGAGCGGCCCACGATCGCCACGGCGGCGCCGCTGCGGGCCGCCACCTCGAGCGCGCACTCCGCGGTGATGCCCTTGCCGCCCCCGGTGACCAGGAGGACGTCGGACGGGTCCAGCGGCTCGTCGGTGCGCTCCCCGCGCACCGGCAGCACCCGCAGCACCGGCACCCGGCGGACCCCGGCGTCGTCGTACGTCACCTCGGAGAAGCGGGCGGTGGCCACCACGTCGGCGACGATCCGGTCCACCACCCCCTGTGCGGCCGGGGTGTCCACGACGGTGGTCCGCAGGTGCGGAGCCTCCAGGTGAAGGGACTTCGCGAGGCCCGAAGCCCCCAGGCCCTCCTGCACCAGGACGAAGCGATGCCCGGCGCCACCCGCGAGGGCGCGCCGCGCCCCCTCCAGCGCCGAGGCCAGCCGGTCACTCGGGCACCGGGGGGGCAGACACACCAGGACACCGGGTCCCACGCGGGCACCGCGCAGCGCGCTCCGCAGCTCCTCGGCGTACGGGTGCTCCCGCGCCGCGAACAACTCCCAGTCGCCGTCCTGGGCTTCCGCCCGGACGGCCACCCCCCGCGGCTCCTCGTCGAGGTCCACGGCGAAGGCCCGCACCCAGGAGGCGGCGCCCAGCACGGCCGGTGCCGTCCCGGCTCCGTCGTCCGGGCCGATACCGCCCAACGACTCCAGGGCCTCGCCGAGTTCGGCCAGAGTCGCGGTGGCGAAGTTGGCCGGGGCGTGGGCGGCGGCGAGACCGAGCCGCCCGGCCGCCTGCTGGACGATCTGGCCCACGGTGATGGAGCTCATGTGCAGGTCGTCCAGCAGACTGCTGTCGTCCCGCACCAGGTCCACGGGAAGCTCCGTCCGCTCGGCCACCAGGGCGCGCAGTACCTCGACGGCCGACCGCTCCTCGCCGGGCACCGGGGCTCCCGTGCCGTCCGGCCGCTCGTCGGCCCCGGTCACGCGCGGCGGTGCGCCGGCGGCCGGCCCGGCCCCGTCGGCGGTCCGCTCCCCGCGCGCGCCACGGCCGCCAGGCCGTCGGGCGCGACACTCTCACAGGGGCTCGCCAGGAAGTCGAACTCGGCGTCGGTGTCGAGGGGCCGGGTGAGCCGGTCGGCGAACAGGCGCTCGTGCATCACGGGGGCACCGATCACGTACGCGGCTCCGGCGACCCGGAGCAGACCGCGCAGGGACTGTTCGTCCGTGTCCAGCGCGACGGACGGAACGCCTGTCGCACCGGTGGCCAGGGAGCTGAGCACCTGACCGGGCCCCACCTCCACGAACAGGCCGACGTCCCGGCCCGCCTCCTGGACGGCCCGGGTGAAGAGCACCGGCTCGACGATCTGCCGGTGCAGCAGCTCGCGGAGGTCGGTGTCCCGCGCCAGCTCGCGGCCGGTCACGGTGGACAGCACCCGGCCCCGGACCGGTCCGAAGCGGACCTCCTCCAGCCAGGCCCCGAAGACCTCGGCGGCCGGTGCGACCAGCGGGGAGTGGAAGGCGTGGGACACCGCGAGCGGCGTGCAGCCGACACCCTGCCCCGTGGCCCGCTCCGTCACGGCGGCCACGGCGTCGGCCGTTCCGGCCACGACCGTCCGCTCGGGGCCGTTGTATCCCGCGATGACCACGTCGAGGCCACGCGTCAGCGTCCGCACGCGCTCGGGTGGCGCCGCGAGGGACGCCATGGTGCCGGGCTCGCCGTGCGTGGCCATGGCCTCGCCGCGTACCCGGGCCGCCTCCGACAGCCGCGCCTCGTCCAGGGCTCCCGCCCAGTGCAGCGCGACGAGTTCGCCCAGGCTGTGCCCGACGGCCGCATCGGCCTCGATGCCCAGCCAGTCGAGCACGCGCAGTCCGGCGGTGGCGGCGGCGACGATCCTCGGCTGCGCCACCTCGGTCGCCACCGGGTCCCCGGCGCCGGACAGCCCGGCCCGTTCGTAGACCTCGGCGGCCTGCGCGAAGCGCCGGCGGAGGGCGCCGCCGTCGGTGCCGCGGCCGGAGCCCTGCCCGGGGAAGAGGAAGCCGATGCTCGCGGCCTCGTCGCTCACGCACCCGATGAAGGCCCGGTCGTCGACCGGGACCAGACCGCCCGGGTGCTGCTCCAGCGCGTCGGTCAACTGCCGCAGCCGGCGTTCCGCGTCGTCCGGCGAGGTGACCACCGCGGCCGCACGCCACGGCCGTTCCCTCAGGTCGCGCTGGAGGGAGTGGGCCAGGTCGCCGAGTTGCGCGTAGGAGAGCCGGGTCGCGAGACCGGCCGTTCTCGTCAGGCGCTCGCGGAGCTCGGCCGGCGACTCGCCGTCCAGGAGGAGCAGTTCGCAGTCCTGGAGCGCGCCGGCGAGTGTGAGGTGGCGCCGGTGGGGCGCCCGATGGCGCGCGGGCGCCTCCTTGTCGATGACGACATGGGTGTTGATGCCGCCGAAGCCCATCGCGGTGACCCCGGCGCGCAGCGGCATGTCCTGCGGCCAGGGCTCGGCGCTGCGCAGCGCGCGCAGGCCCGCCCCGGGTCCGGTGAGCAGGGGGTGCGGCTCCTGGCAGCCGATGGTGGGAGGCAGCAGGCGCGCGTCCACCGCCATCACGGCCTTGATCAGTCCGGCGACCCCGGCGGCGGCCTTGGTGTGGCCGATCATGGCCTTGGCGGAGCTGATGGCGGCGGCCGGTGCGCCGGGGTCGGCCTCCGTACGGGCGGCGGTGAGCGCGCCGAGTTCGTTGGCGTCGCCCACCGGGGTGCCGGTGCCGTGCCCCTCGAAGAAGGGGACGGTTTCGATGCCGAACCCGGCCCGTTCGTAGGCGCGTGCCAGGGCCAGCCGGTAGCCGCCCGACTCGGGGCGGGTGATGCTTCCCTGCCCGTCGGACGAGACGCCCCAGCCGGCGATCGTGGCGTAGCGGCGCAGGCCGGCCGCGCGGGCGTCCTCCTCGCGCATCATCACGACCATGCCGCAGCCCTCACCGGGCCAGAATCCGTTGGAGCCGCGGTCGTAGACCCGCATCTCGGACCGGGCCAGGGCCCCCGTCTTGGCGAAGCCCACGATCTCGAACGGGTCGATGGACAGGTCGACACCGCCGGCGACCGCGACGTCGAGGTCCCCGCTCAGCAGGGATCCGGCGGCGGAGGTGACCGAGAGCAGCGAGGAGGAGCACGCTCCGTCGACGGTGTAGCCGCCGCCGCCCAGACCGAAGTGGTTGCAGATGCGGCCGGCGATGGTGTTCGACAGGGCTCCGGCGAGCGAGTCCTCGTCGATCGCGGGGAACGGCTGCTTGTAGGTCTTCTCGACGCCGTCGAGAAACCCGGCGAGCCGGTCGTCGTCCCAGCCCTCGCCGCGGAGGGCCGCCGCGAGCACCCGGCGGACGTAGGGCCACCGCAGCCGCATGCCGCTCGCGCGGGTGAACTCCCCGGTGAGGGTGTTGCCGACGACGACACCGGTTCGGGCGCGGGGCAGGCCGCCTCCCTCCGGGAACCCGGCGTCGGCCAGCGCCCGGCCCGCGGTCTCCAGGGCGAGCCAGTGGGTGAGGTCCGTCGAGCGGTAGGTGCTGCCGGTGACCCGGTGCGCGACGCGGTCGAAGGCGTAGCCCTCCAGGACGGCGGCCGTACGCGCGTAGAACCGGTCGGGGGCGGCCGGGTCCGGATCCCAGTAGTCGTCCAGCCGCATGCGGACGTCGGGGATGCGGCGGAAGGCGCGCCGGCCGGCCACCGCGTTCTCCCACAGCTCGCGGGGCGACGCGGCGTCCGGGAACCGGCAGGCCATGCCGACGATCGCTACCCGGGTCATGCCGCCACCGGTGCCTTCCCGGTCTCCGACGAGACATCACGGGCCTCGACGGCCTGCACCGGGGCGGGGGGAGCCGTCCCGGCCGTCTCGGTACGCAGGTGCACCAGCCAGAGGTAGCCGCCGCGCACCAGGCACACGACGGCGGTGGCGAAGAACAGGCCGTACGCGATGCCCAGTCCGGTCATGACCCCGTACGTGACGGCGACGCCGCCGCCGAAGGCGACCTGGGCGACGGGCCGCGACGGCGTGGTGCCGGGGTCGGTGACCATGTAGTTGGTGAAGAGCACGAAGGCCACCCCGGTCATCATGCCCAGGGCCGGAGGGATCGCGGTGTCGAAGAGCACCCCCCGCAGTACGGCCTGGAGCACGAAGGCCGCCAGCCATCCGCCGATCAGCCACATGCGTCCGGTGAGCTTCGCGTTGAGCAGGGTCCCCAGGGTGACGATCACCGCGGGGATGATCCAGTCGACCGCCCCGTCGGTGTACTCGGTGAACTGGTACGGGGGCGCGATACTGGCCCAGGGGAACAGCAGCAGCACCACCGCGATGCCGAAGTTGGACGGGTTCATGAAGTGCCGGGGCTTGCCCCGTACCGGTGCGCGCAGGACCCACTTGGCGGAGACCGCGATGACAACCCCGAGGACCATCACCCACAGCCGGTCGTTCACGTAGAGCAGCATGTTGACGGCGAGGGCGGTGATGTGGCTGGGGTACAGGAACTCCATCACTCCCTTCGCCCCGCCTCCGGCGTAGCGCGGACGGCGTTCCTCGACCCGGGCTCCGACGTATTCCAGGAACGTCTCGACCGCGTAGGCGACGGCGACGGCGATGAAGGGCCACAACCAGGGCTGTTCGAAGCCGAGCACGGTGTAGCCGGCGATGTTGAGCACGGTGATCGAGATGGCGAACCGGCGCAGCGCGGTGACGATCTTCGGATCGTGCCGTGGGGGTGTGGTGGATGCCTCGGTCATCGCGATCACTTCTCCTTGACGTCGGACGCAAGCTGGAGGTCATGCCGGCCGGGGGCCAGCCTCAGGTCCTTCTCGTGCACCGTGCCGGAGCGGTCGCGCCACTTCAGGCGCACCGGCAGGGGTGAGGCGTTCTGCTCGCCCAGGCCGATGTGCACCTCGTGGCTGCGCTTGCCGGAATGTCCGCCGCCGCCGTCGACGCGGCTGACCCTCCGGGTGCCGTCGGGCAGGGTCACGGTCACCTGGGCGTCGACGACCGGTGATCCGGAGGGGTGGGTCAGGGTCAGGCCCAGGAAGTCGCCGGGGGCGGGGCTCTCGTTCAGGAAGAAGCCGGGTTCGCCCCACTGCCGTGCCACCGCCAGGTCGAGCCGGCCGTCCCCGTTGGAGTCCCCCACGGCGATGCCCCGGGTGGGAATGGGCACGGCGAGGCCGAGCCGGTCCGACAGGTTCGCGTAGTCGCCGCCGGAGGTCCTGGCGAAGAACCGCATGGTCTGGTCCCCGGCGAGGTCGTCGCCCTTGCGGACGTGGGGCCACCAGCCGGGGTGGGCGACGAGTCCGTCGTTGGCGGTGGCCAGCTCCTGGAGCTGGGCCCAGCGGTTGTTCCGGCCCTTGACGAAGCCGGTGGCCTGGGTGATCTCCAGTTGGCTGTCGTTGTCGAAGTCGCCCATCTTCACGTCCCAGCCCCAGCCCGACCAGGCCAGGTTGAGGGGGCCGCTGCGGTCCACGTACGGCGCCTCGCCCCGGAGCATCCGCTCGCGCACGTCGTCGGCGTCGGCGGCGGTGCTCATGAACGAGAAGTTGCTCTCCTGCAGACCGAAGGAGGTGGTGATGTTGGAGACGAACATGTCGTACAGCCCGTCCTGGTCCAGGTCCCCGAAGTCGATGCCCATTCCCTTGAAGGAGCTGGCGCCGATCCGCTTGGACTTGGGCACCAGCGGGTGGTGTGCGCCCTTCACCTCGGCGAACTCGATACGGCCGGGCTTCGACCGGTTGTGCAGCAGGCGTGAGGTGCCGAAGTCGTGGGCGACGTACATCTCGGGCAGGTGGTCGCCGTCGAGGTCGGTGGCGGCCGCGCCGAGCGTCCAGCCGATCCGCATGTCGCGGGGCATCACGTCCTCGGCCGGGACGAAGCCGTCCGGGGTCCACCGCAGGATGTGGTCCTCACCGCCGTTGAGGGCGTTGGACAGCGAGTCGTTCATGACCACACCGCCCCGTACGGAGGGGTCGAGGACGGGGCTGTCGGGGAAGTAGTTGCCGATGAAGACGTCCTCGTGGCCGTCCCCGTCGAAGTCCGCGATCGTCACCGCGTTGCTGTGCCAGCGGGGCCCGTCGTACGGTGCGCCGCCCACGCCCGCGACCAGTTCGACGGGCTCGAAGGAGTCGGCGCTCATGGCGTCCTGGCCGGGGCGGGCCTGGAAGATGACCGGGGTGCGGCCCCAGTAGTAGACGAGCAGGTCGCTGTGGCCGTCCTCGTTGAAGTCGCCGGCGACGCAGCCCATCGGCGCCATCAGGTCGTCCATGGGGAGCGGGGCGGGGTCGAGGACGAACGGCGTGTAGCGGTCGCCGCGTTCGTCGGGCGCGGGCGTCACCACGACCTGGTCGATCCGGGGGTCGGTGACGCAGAGGTCGTTGGAGAAGCCGTCGCCGTCGACGTCGTTCATGGCGACGGCGGCGCCCACCGAGGAGATCCATGCCTCGATGTGCTTGTACGCCTTGTTGACCTGGCGGATCTCCTGCTGGTCGTGGCCCGCGGGCATGGCGACGGTCTTGGGGGTGAAGGCGAAGGAGCCCGCCAGTTCGTCCGCCTGTGCCGCGGACGGGGTCGCGGGGCGCACCACGACGTAGGTCACCACCATGAGCAGGACGGCGACGATTCCGGGGAGCCTGGCATAGAGGCGGGATCGCACGGTGGACACGTGTCTAGCTCCTTCCCTCGCGGTCGATTGCTCCGGCTATGTGCTGACGCCATGTCTCGTACGCGGGGGCGTCCGACCGGTCGGACGCCCCCGGCCGCAGTTCTCGGCAGACACCCGCCGCCTCGTGCGGCTTCATTCCGCACAGCACCTCGGTGGCGAGCTCGGTGTGAGGGACCGTCAGGCCGGCCTTCTCGCGCGCCTCCGCGGCGAACGCCGAGCCCTGGAGGAGCTGCGGCCGGTAGGCGCCCGCGTTCTCCCGCAGGCGCAGCAGTTCGTCCGCACCGGCGCCGCCCGCGTAGGTCGCGGCCAGTCCCACCCCACTGAACAGGTCACCGCGCCGGGACGGCGGGAAGGCCTCGACGAGCGCCTGTACGGCGTCGACGTCGGTGCCGCCGACGAACCACAGCGCCCGGCCGATTCCCTGGTCCACCGCGCGTTGCGCGTAGGACGCCTGCCCCTGCGGCCAGGGCAGCCTCCGCTCCTGGTGCTGGGCGTGGACGTAGCGCCCGGTGTGGAAGTAGGCCTGGTGGAAGCCGTATCCGTCCAGGATCAGCCATCTGAGGAGCGGGTCCGTCTTCCGGATGTCGGGGTGCAGCATCCGCGGCAGCCGTGCCATGGCCCAGCCGACACCCACGTAGGCCATGTAGACGTGCCGGCCACCACGCCCGGCCAGCAGACCGCTCAGGCGCCGTCCTCTGCCGCCGGGCAGCGCGTCCATGACGGAGCACGCCATGGCCGCACCCTCGTAGGCGAATCCGCGGAACTGCCTGGGAATCGCTTCCAGTCGGGGCTCCGCGGCTTGCGAATGAGGCGCTTCGGCGATGTGCCCGTAGCCTTCGAGAAAGCTCCGCCCCACGGATTCCAGCAGTTCCCGGGCCGCCGGGTCTTTTTCCCGGAATCCGCGCTCTTCCAGACTGATGTTGGACAGGGCGGGGGTCAGTATTCTGCGCCGGAGCGCACGTAATCCAGCCGTCACTGTGCGGTACCCCCTCGTTTGGGTGCCTGCAGGCCGGTGCGGAAAAAACTATGCCGAATGTACCCGGGGGTTCCGGTCCGCTGTCCACTCCAAATGTGCGCTCCCCATTCCCGGTTCTGCGCGCCGGCTCGCGTGAGCACGGTTTCGAACACCGGAAGGGGGCCGAATGCACTGAGTGCCGCCGTCGGCGCCGAGCGCTGCGTCCGCGGCGCTTCCGGTAGGGTTCCCTGTGCTGGGAAAGCACGACGAAGGCGAGGCCAGAAATGAACCGTCCGGCGATTGTGTCCAGGGAAGAATGGTTAGCAGCCCGGAAGGAACTACTGGCACGGGAGAAGCAGTTCGACCGGGAACGGGACGCTCTCAGTGCACAGCGCCGCTCCCTGCCGATGGTCGAGATCACCGAGCCGTACGTCTTCGACGGGCCGAACGGCCCGGCCACGCTCGTCGATCTGTTCGACGGCCGCGGTCAGCTGATCGTCTATCACTTCATGCTCGCACCCGACTGGGACGCCGGCTGCACCGGGTGTTCCCTCCTCGCCGACAACATCGGCCACCTGGCGCACCTGAACGCGGCACGAACCTCATTCGCCGCGGTATCCCGGGCACCGCTCGCGAACATCACGAAATTCCGCGACCGCATGGGATGGAATTTCCCGTGGTTCTCCTCGCACGGAACGTCGTTCAACTACGATTTCCACGTCACGATGGATGAATCCGTGACCCCCGTTCTCTTCAACTTCCGCACAGAAGAAGAACTGCGGGAGGCCGGGATCGGTTCCTGGGCCCTGAGCGGCGAGCAGCACGGCCTCAGCGTCTTTCTCCGCGAGGACGACCGGGTTTTCCACACCTACTCGACCTACTCGCGCGGTACCGACCTCCTCAACGGCACCTTCAATTACCTGGACCTGACCCCCCTCGGGCGTCAGGAGGAGGCCGGAATCATGAACTGGGTCCGCCACCACGACGACTACGGCCCCCGGACCGCGGCGGACGGCTGCGACCACTGCGACTCCTGACGCCAGGTGGTTCCGGGCCGCCGGCGGGGCGGAGTGGACGCTCCCGCCGGCGGCCCGGGGGTCATCGGCGCGGACGCAGCCGCAGGAGCTGGCCGTCCGCCTCGCCGAGCGAGGTCGTCCGGTTGGTCAGGTAGATGTCGCCGTTGGGGGCGACGGTCACCCCGCCGGGGTGCTCCAGCCCCTCCCGCGCCAGCACCGTCCGGCTCCCGTCCCACTCGACCCGGACCAGTCGCCCGGTGCGGTCGGGCGAGTCGAAGCCCTTCTCCGCCAGTTCGAGCACCAGCATCCGCCCCTGGCGGTCGAAGGCGAGGTCGATGACGCCGGTGAACCCGCTCGTCACCACGACCGGCTTCCGTCCGGGCGCCATACGCCAGATCCGGGCCTTGCCCAGCTGGGTGGGCTCGCCGCTGTACTCGCTGATGTAGAAGGCCCCGTCGGGGCCCCGGACGATGGCCGACGGCACGGATTCGAGCGGCTTTCCGTCAACGATCTGGTCGGGCATCGGGGCCACCATACGGACCGATCCCCTGTCGGTCACCGAGAGGATGGTGTTGCCGCCGGCCTCCGCGACCAGGACTCCGCCCGGCACCCGGACCAGGCCGTACGCGTTGGCGTTGACGTCCGCGCGGTGCGGGTTGTACCGCTCTTCGAACGCGAGAAGGTCCCCCACCGGGTGGAGTCGGCCCTTCCGGTCGATGGTGCCGGTCTGTGCGAGACCCCGCGCGGCGGGGCCCAGCCCGTCGCGTGTGGCCATCTCGCCACCGAGGCCGAAGACGACGGAGATCCGGCCGTGGCTCGCGTCGATGTCATGCAGTCCGAGCACACTGAACTCGTTGATCACCGAGGGGAGACCGGTGGCGATGCGCTTGGTCCCGTGCTTCTTCCCGGGGGTGTAGGCGGTGATGGCCCCGGTGGCGCCGAAGCAGGCCGGGTAGCCCCCCACGCCGGGCGCGCACGGGGCGGACCCGCCCCGGCCCGCCTCGGTGACCAGGACGCGCCCGGCGCGGGCGTCCCAGGTGAGGCCGCGCGGGGTCACCAGGTTCTCGGCGACCACGTCGAGCCGCCCGCCGGCCCCGGCCGGGGAGGCGGCGCCGGTCATCAAACCGCAGAACATCGCGGTGGCGAGCGTGGCGGTGCACAAACGGCGCAGCATTCAGAGCCTCCTGGGCGTCATCGTGGCAGGGAGCGGGTCGCGCGGCGGGCGGTCCAGGTCTCGCGCCGGGTGGCGTCGGTCGCCTCACGTTCGGTGTAGTTGTCCGAGACCGTGATGTCGGTGAACCCGGTGTCGCGCAGGGCGCTTTGGACCTCGTCACGGGTGAAGTGGCGTTGCGCGTGCCGCTCGACTGACCTCCGGAACAGCTCGCCCTCGGGCACGAAGAGCGACACGAGGTACTCGTAGGCGGGGGTGTCCGGCTTGTGCCGGGTGTTCCAGATGTAGGCGAAGTCACCGAAGTCCTCGCCGAATTCACCGAGGGCGGCGATCTCCTCGAAGGTGCGCCGGGTGCTCAGGTCGAACACGAGCACCCCGCCCGGCCTGAGCGCGCGGGCGAGCTGGTGCAGCGCCGTGGGGAGGGCGTCCTGGCCCGTCAGGTAGTTCGCGCCGTCGAAGCAGACGAGGGCGGCGTCGAAGGGACCCAGCTCCGCGAGCCGCTCGTCGGGGACGGACAGGCAGAGCAGTTCGGTGCCGGGGGCGGTGCGGGTGCGGGCGACGTCCAGCATCGAGGGGGACGCGTCGACTCCGGTGACCTCGAAGCCGTGCTCCTGAAGCGCTTTGATCGTCATACCGGTGCCGCAGGCGACGTCGAGAACGCTCCGCACCTCACCACCGGAATCGGCGAATCGTTTCCCCGTGAAACTGAACCACTGGTCGTACGGCACGCGGTCGGCGGCCATCCACCGGTCGTAGACCTGGGCGAGCGCGCTGTACGGAGCGCCGTACCCGTCGTCCCCCTCGGGCCGGGGGCTCACCGGGCGTCCCACGGGCCGGCCTGCGCCAGGTACCGCCGGCCGGAGACCTCCGCGGAAGAGGTCCCCATGAGCCACTTCCAGAACGGCAGTGTCACGTCCGGGGTCGGTACGCCCGTGAGGTCGAATCCGGGCTCCGCCTCGGCGTAGCCGCGCGTGCGGATGCCGCCCGGGTCGACGGACGTGACCCCTACGCCGGTGTCGGCCAGTTCCGCCGCGATGATGCGTGAGGCCTGGTCGAGGGCGGCCTTGCTGGCCCCGTAGATCCCCGCGCACGGGAACACGTCCACGGCTGCCTCGCTGGACAGGTTGACCACCAGGCCGCTGGACTCCCGCAGCAGCGGCAGCGCGAGCTGCGCCAGTGCCACGGGAGCCACCACATTGGTGCGGAGCACCTTCTCGAACGTGTCGACCGGGTGGTCAAGGAGCGGCCTGATGGGGCTGACCCCCATCTGGGAGGCGTTGTTCACGAGCCAGTCCAGGCGGCCGAGCGAGCCGGCCTCGGCGATCAGCCGCTCCCGGTGCTCGGCGTCCCCCACGTCCCCCGCCACCGCGAGGACGGTGGTCCCCCGGTCGGTGAGCCGCTTGGCGACCGCCGCCAGGTCGGCCTCCGTGCGGGCGGTGAGCACCAGCCGCCAGCCGGCGTCGGCGAGGAATTCCGCGAGGGTCTCGCCCAGCCCCGTACTGGCGCCGGTGACCAGAGCGACGCGCGAGGGGGTGCGTGGATCGGTCATGAACATCAGCTCCTGTGTCGGCGGGGCGGCGCCCCGCTCAGGTGGACAGGCGGATTCCGTGTTCGGCGTAGCAGCGGACGAGCGTGAGGGCCTCGCCCCATCCGGGCGCGCACTCTCCGTACCGGGCGAGACCGGCCGCGGTCTGCGGCAGGCCCGTCTCCACGACCGTGAGCCAGGTCCCGTCGGGATGCTCGGCGGTGGTGAAGGTGACCAGCGAGGGCGGGGTGCCCCAGGTGAACGCGAAGCGTTCGTCGGGCACGCACTCCATGACCACACCGTCGTCGGTGACATCGCTGCCGTCGTCGGTCCAGCCGCGCCAGACCAGGTGCACCGGGCTGCCCTCGGCCGGGCCGAAGACCGAGCCGTCGGTGAACCACTTGTCCCAGCCCGTACCGCTGGACAGCAGCTCGAACACGGCTTCGGGAGCCGCGCGGACCAGTGTGGAGTGCAGGATGTCGGGGACCTGAACGGCTTCCTGAGGGGTGCCGTTCTCGTCGGTGGTGCTCATGGAGTGCTTGCTCCTTGCTCTGTTCTGTTCGGTGGGTTCAGTCGGCGGACGCCGCCGCGTAGACGGGCATCAGTTCCATCCAGCGCGCGTCGGAGTCCGCCACGCCGGGGGTGCCCGCGAGGTGTGCTTCCAGGTTGTCGGTGTACATGTGCCAGCCGGCCGCGTAGTCGACCGGGTCGGCCTCCGGGCCGAACCCGACGTGCTCCAGGAGCAGCCGGGTACCGCCGTCGTCGGTGGGCGTGAGGTCCAGCCGCAGCTCGGAGTCGGTCTCGCCGGTGTAGCGCCAGGTCACCCGCAGCCGGGTGGACGGCTCCCAGGTGAGGACACGGCAGACGATGGTGTCGCCGTGCTCACCGCGGCCTTCGAGGACGTACTCCACGTCGGGCCCCGGTATCCCCTTGAGGACCGGACCGAACCAGTGCGGCAGCCGGTCCGGTTCGGTCCAGGCCCGCCACACCTCGTCGGGCGGCGCCGGAAGAACCCGGTCCAGCGTCGCCGTGCGTGCCGTGCGCGATGCCGTTCCGAGGGCGCTGAGCGATCCGCTCATCATGAACTCCGCTTCTGTGCGTGGGCGGGGAGGGGAGTGCGCGGGCCGGGCGGGGTGGAGGCGTACGGGCGGGACTCGGCAGGGACCTCAGGTCTGGGCGGCGAGCGTGGAGTCCCCGGGCTCGGCCGGAGCCGCCGCCCGGTCGGCCGCCGCGATCGGACGGCTCAGGGCGAGCACGCCGACCCCGACGCCCGCGGCGACGACCAGCACCATGGCGACGTTGAGGGAGGTGGCGTCGGAGAGCCAGCCGTAGGCCGTCGGCGTCGCGATGAACGCGGCGTAGGCGGGCACCATCATGGCCGCCGCGACGATGTTGACGCGGCTCGGCGCCACCCGGGCCGCGGCGCTGAGGCAGGTGGGCTGTACGCCGGCGATGGCGATGCCCATGAGCAGGAAGGCGAAGACGGACAGCCACAGGTCGAGGGCCGCCATCAGCAGTCCCCCCGACAGGGCGGTTCCGACCGCGGAGATCAGGAACGACTTACGGATGCCGAGGGCGGCCACCAGCCACGCGTTGATCATGCGGCCGATCATCATCGTGAGGCTGAAGAGGGCGAAGGCGGCGCCGCCGTAGACGATGGGGGCGTCGAGGAGTTGGTCGACGTAGATGACCGACCACACCTGCACGATGCTCTCGACCGCGATGCCGAGGACGGTCATGACGAAGACCACGCGGAACAGCGGGTTGCGCATCAGCTTGAGCAGACCGACATCGCCCTCGGCCTCCGCGACACCCGGCGCCTCTTCCGGCTCGTCCTGGTTGACCGGCGGGTACATGATCACGAAGGAGGCGAGGAGCACCGGCGCCATGACGACGGCGAACAGCACGGCGACCCAGCGGTAGTCCATCCCCATGCTGATCAGGGCGCCGGCGCCCAGGGCGCTGATCACCGTGCCGCCGCTGTTGATCGCGTACATCATGTTCATCACTTCGCGGCCGCCGCGGGCCTGGATCTCCATGAACACGCTGTTGGTCGCGGTGTCGACCAGCGCGGACCCGAGTCCGGCGAGGACGAAGGCGATCAGCAGACCGACGAAGTGGTCGCTCACCGCCAGCATCACGAGCAGCCCGATGAGGGCGAGTTGGCCGTAGATGCCGATCCAGCGGTGGTCCAGGTAGCGGTAGATCCGCTTGGCGGCGAGCAGGGTCACGAGCCCGACGACCGGCAACAGCAGGTGCGCGGTGCCGAAGAACCCGTCACTCAGGTCGAGGGAGCGGATGACCTCCGCCCAGGCGACCGTCATCACGCCGATGGCGATGCCGAACATGAAGAACTGGGTGCCGGACAACCAGGTGACGGCCCGTAAGTTCCATGAGGGTTCGGCTAACGCCGATTCATTTCCACCCTGGTGTTCCGTCGTCACGCTGTCTCCTGATGTGCCGGATGCCAATGCCTGTGCGGAGTACGCCGGTACTTGGCGTACTCCTCGGTGTTCAAGAGCTCGAATACCGTGCTCATCTCGCTGCGGAGAATTCGTGAGATGTCGACCGTGTTCACGAGCTTCTCGTAGAGCTCCGCCAACTCGGGGTCGGCGTCGACCCTCGGCATGACCTCGTCGTAGTGCGCCCGGTCGTGGAAGTAGGTGAGCTCCGCGTAGAGCACCTCGTCCGGCGCCACGTCGACACCGGAGGCGATGTCCGAGCAGCCGTATTTCGCCTTGGGATCGCTCACCTCCATCACCGTGCCGCCAATGGCACCGTGCCGCCGGAAAACTTCTACGGCGTCGTGGACGACAGTGCGGAAATCCTCTTCGCGTGACCTGGGCACCCTGTGCAGGAACCAGATGAGATACACGGAATCCACCACCCCAGCGAGATCTGGCCCCGAAATGGGGGCCTGGGAATCGAGCTGTCCGGCAGGAGGCTATACGAATACGTAGTGAGTGGCAAGGATCACGCCTCCCGCCCACACCCCCGCAGGGCGGCGGCTCCCGCCGCTCGACGGCTGTGCGAACGCACGGCAGGCGGCTGCCCGTCACGCCGGAGCAACCGTAAGGCGACCGCCCCGACCCACCTGCGACGCGGCGGGGCAGGAGCCGACCCGCGCCCGATCGGCAGCTCAATCTCCCTACCCAGCAGCACTGATGGGGAAAGAGCACGCTCAGGCCTGTCCGACCCGGCCCGCCCCCGCCCCGGCCGCGCGGCGGCCCGGCCCGCCCCCGCTTCTTCCGTCGGCTCCGACCCCCGGTACGGCCCCACCTCGCGGGCTCCTCGGACCGGCCCTCGGCCCGGCCCACCTGCCCCTTCGCACTCCCTTGTAAGAAGCACGAATGTTACTATCGACAACGAGAGTAAAGGAGGCCGCTGTGAAACGGGACTACGGGCAGTTCTGCGGTCTGGCTGCCGGGCTGGACATCATCGGCGAGCGGTGGACCCTCCTCATCGTGCGGGAGTTGCTGATCGGCCCCGCCCGCTTCAAAGGCCTGCTGGAGAATCTCCCCGGGATCGGGCCCAACCTGCTGACCGATCGGCTGCGGATGCTGGGCGATCACGGCCTGGTCGAGCAGACGTCGGTGGCCGACGACGGACGCGCCCGCCTCTACCGGCTCACCGACTCCGGGCAGGAACTGCGCGAACCCGTCCTCACGCTGGCGCGCTGGGGGCTGAAGTTCCTCGACGCATCGGATGCCGACGGGGCGACCCGCGCCGAGTGGGGATTCCTCGCGGTGCAGGCGATGATCGTCGACGACGCCGTTCCCCAGGTGGACGAGGTCTACGAGTTCCGGGTCAGCGACCAGACCTTTCAGATCCTGGTGCGTGACGGCCGGGTGTCCTTCGAGCGCGGCGCGGTGGCCGAGCCCTCGCTGACCATCGAGTGCGACGCCGGCACGTTCGTCCGGGTGGGCGCTCGCATGCTGTCCCCGTTCCAGGCGCTCGCCACCGGTGACGTCCGGATCAAGGGAGAGCCGGACGCCGTGCTCCGCTGCTCGCTGATGCTCGGCCTGGACTGACCTCCCCGGGACGGCGGCCCGGCCCGCGGGCTCGCCCCGCCCGTTTCGGGGCCCCCGGCCGGGCCACCACACGACGGTGCGCCCCCACGTGAGGTGGGGGCGCACCGCCGTCTCAGGACTCAGGTCACTCGGCGGCCAGCTCGGCACCGCCCTGGACCACGTCGATTTTGCCGTCGGGACGGCCGTGGCACTTGATCGAGTTCAGGGTGTAGCGGCCCGCGCCGGTGTAGTCACCCGTCTTGCCGCGGAACGTGCCGTACAGCTTGGCGTTGGTCATCGGGCCCGCGATCGGGTCCGTCGGGTTCGACAGCTGCACGTCGCCGGCGCCGACGATGCCACGGTCGAAGGTCCGGTCGAGGTTGACCGCGGCCCAGCCGTAGTAGCGGCCGCGCACGCTCTCCACGAACGGCATGTCGGCGTCGCGCAGGCGCTGCGCACGCGGACCGTCGCCCTGGATGGCCACGTCACCCTTGCGGGCGAGCGAGGTCAGCGCGATACGGCCGAGCGAGACGGGCACCTCGACCATCTCGCCCTTGCCGACGAATCCGCTCGGGTAGAACGGACGCAGCGTCTCGGACAGGTAGTTGTGCTCCAGGTTGTTGCCGTCGTACTCGACGCTCAGTCCGCGGAACGGGAAGATCTCGTAGTGGCACGAGCCGTCCTCGTTCAGGCCCTTGAGCTCCTTCTCGACCGTGAGGTCGGTCCGGATCGTCTCGACGTTGGTGCTCGCGAGCACCCGGCCGAGGATGGAGTCGAACCACAACGGCGAGAGCACCGCGCGGACCGCACCGACGCCGGGGGTCATGATGACGACCCGGCCGCCGATGATGAGCGGCACCGTCTGGTCGAAGTACCCGGTCTCCTCGACCTCGGCCTCGTTGTACACCCGCGGCTGCTTCACGCCGGTGATGTCACCGGTGAGCACGCGCGCCCAGTCGGCCACCTCGGGGTCGTCGTCCGTGGCGTACTTCTCGAAGACGCCCAGAGCCCGCGGACCGGCCGAACGCAGGGCCAGCCACAGCGCCCCCGAACGAACCAGGCGGTCCTTCTCGGTGGCGATGGTGTCGGAGATGAACGCCAGGCTCTCCTCCGGGTTGCGGTCGGCGAGCTCCCAGAGCGCGCGCTCGCGCTCCAGGGGGCTCTCGTGCCCTTCCGTGACCTCCCGGAGCTCGCTGTCGCTACGGGTGTCGTACGGCAGGAACTTCTCGGTGATCGGCCGGGCGAAGTCCAGGTACTCCGCGGGGTCGTTGTACCGGGCGGCCGGCGGCGGCGTGAGGGCCACCAGGCCTTCCTGCATCCGGGATTCGATCGATTGGGTCATGTTTCCTCCGCAGTTAGGTAGTGCACCCCATGCGAGGTAGCTATATGAAAACTAAGTCACATGAGCCTGTCAAGGACGTGCATCCCGGGATCACTTGACAGATACTGGGGTCCGTAGATCATCAACTTAAGGAACGTGTGGCCATATGGAGCGAGCTGAACGTCCTGATCTGCCTTCCGTGACCACCACAGCGGCCCTGCTGCGCCTGGGCCGGATCCTGTCGACCGTCTCCGCCGGCACTGCCCGCCACCTGGTACGACACTCCTGGCGGCGGCTGCGTGGACGGCCCACCACCGCCGCCGACTGGCCCGAGGAGCTCTCCCGGATCGTCGAGCGGCTGGGCCCGGCCTTCATCAAGTTCGCCCAGATAGCCAGCACCCGCGAGGACGTCCTGCCGCCTCGCGCCTGCGCGGCGCTCAAACGCCTTCACGACAGCGTCGAACCCATGCGCACCCAGGACGTCCACCGGGTGCTGGCCGCACATCTCGGCCCGGGGCGAGCCGAGATGCTGACCGATTTCCGTCCCGAACCCCTGGGATCGGGCAGCATCGCCTGCGTCTATCCGGCCCGGCTCAGCGACGGGACCCAGGTGGCCGTCAAGCTCCGCCGCCCCGGCATCACCGACACGGTCCGCCGCGATGTCGCCATCCTCAGCACGGTCTTCGCGCTCGCGGGCCGTCTGCCGGGGCTGCGCGGAGCCCCGCTCGCGGGCATGGCGCAGGCCGTCGGGGCGAGTGTGCTGCGCCAGCTCGACCTCGGCACCGAGGCGCGCAACCTCGCCCTGCTCCGCGACGACCTCTCCACCCTCACGTTCGTCGCCGTACCCGCGCCGGTGAGCGCGCTGTGCTCGGACGCCTGCGTGGTGATGGACTTCGTGCCCGGGGTGCGCGACCACGTCGAGGTGAGCGAGTTGAGCCAGGAGCGTCGCCGGGCCCTCGCCGACCAGACGCTCCGGGCCGTCTTCGAGATGCTGTTCTGCACCGGACTGGTCCACTGCGACCTGCACCCCGGCAACCTGCGCCTGACCCGCACCGGTTCCGTGGTCGTCCTCGACGCCGGATTCGTCTACCGCGTCCCCGAAGTCGTACGGGAGAACCTGGCCCTGTTCTTCCTCAACCTCGGCTTCCGCAACGGCCCCCGGTGCGCCGAAGCGGTCCTGGCCAGCGCCGAACAGGTCGACCGGCGCAGCGACACCGCCGCCTTCACCGCGGACATGACCCGCCTCGTCGGCCGGTACGGCGGCACCACCGCCCGCGACTTCGACCTGATCGCCTTCTCCACCGAACTGTTCGCCAGCCAGCGGCGCAACGGCATCTACGCCTCGTCGGAGTTCGTGTTCCCGCTCCTCGCGCTCCTCATGGTGGAGCAGACGGTCCGCCGCCTCGACCCCGACGTGGACTTCCAGGCCATCGCCCGCCCCATCGTGTTCCGCGCGGCGTCCGGCCGCCCCGCCGGGGAGCGCCGCCGCCGGCTGGAGAACGCGGGCTGAGGGAGCGGCCCCGCGGGAATCCGGGGCCTCGCTCCGGTGACGGCCGCCACCCGGCGTGCGGGGCGGCGGCCGTCACCGGGTGCGGGAGGGACGGAGTTACGCCGAAGCGAGGGGCGCCGCCTCCTCGACGGTGCGCGTCGCCGGAGTGAAGGGGCCCCACGTGAACGCGGGCAGCCATGGCGCCGGCGAGGCGCTCCAGGACAGCTCGCCGATCTGCCGGACCGTACGGCGCCCGGTCAGCGCGCGAAAGACCTCCAGGCTCTCGCCGCGCAGTGTGACGGCGGGTTCGCCCTGCCCGGCCGTCCACTCCCGGTCGGGCGTCCGGACGCGCAGTGCCGGCAGGCCGTGGCCGTGCAGCGACAGCGTGAAGCCCATGACGGCGAGATCCAGCGCGTCGGCGAGGGCGGGGGACCTTTCGGGCGGCGGCAGCCCCAGGGCCGTACGGAGGTCGAGCTCGTGCGAGAGCGCGTCGAGCGGGAGGATGCGGCGACGCAGCCGGTCCGCGCGCGGCAGGACGTCCGGCAGCCGCTCCTCCAGCACGGCCCAGGTGGCGACGAGTTCGTCGATCGGTATGCCGGGAGGCGGAGGTGGGGGTTCGCTGATCTCACCCGGCGCCTCGTCGACGGCCATCCGGCAGACCAGGACGAGGTGCCCGACGAGATCGCGCACACTCCAGCCGGGGCAGGTCGGCACGGGCACTTCCGCGACCGACGGGCCCGAGGTGACGAGTCGGGTGATGTTCAGCCGGCAGGCGCGGTAGGCGAGGTGGTGGTCGGGGTCCGGCGGCGGTTCGGCGGTCGTGTCCGTCATATAGCGGCCTCCTGCTTCCGGGTCGGGTCAGGCGCCCTGGACGGTCCCGGCACGGTAGCCGTCCGTCACGATCCGCAGGGCGGCGTGCTCGTAGTACGCGTCGTCGTCGGGCAGTTCGGTCGCGAGACCGCTGACGTAGCGGTTGTACATGCAGAACGCCGCGGCGATCAGCACCGTGTCGTGCAGGTCCGTGTCGTCCGCGCCCTCGGCCCGCGCCGCCGCGATCGCCTGGTCGGAGACCGGACGGGCGGCGCTCTGGACCTCCGCGGCCACGGCCAGCAGCGCACGCAGCCGGGCGCTGATCGGTGCGGTGCCGGGGTCGGCGAGCGCGTCGCGGACCAGTTCACGGCCCCCCGCGAGTTGCGCGGCGGCGAAGGCTCCGTGCGAGGAGGAGCAGAACTCGGTGCCGTTGAGCTGGGAGACGTAGGCCGCGATCAGCTCGCGCTCGCCCGGTCGGAGCGAGGACGGCGCCCTCAGCAGGGCGTTCGCCAGGTCACCCAACGGCCCCCCGGTGTCCGGGCGTTGGGCCATCAGCCCGGTGATCCCGGGCAGGTCGTTGTTCAGCGAGATGTGAGGCATGGCTCTTCCTCCGGGAGAGGGGGGAGACAGACATCCGGTGCGGACCGCACGGCCGCGGCACGCCAGGCCCCCGCGGCGATGCCAGGAAGCTAGTGAACGCTCCCGTCGGTGGCAACCGCGCCTCGAAGCGGTGAGGCTCCCGCTCCCACGGCCGGGCCCGTGCCCCTCGGCGGGAGCGAAGCGGCCGGTCCTTCCGCGATCATGTCGCTGAGCAGCGGCATCCGTTCGGCGCGCGCCGGGGGCGTCGGCGCCGCGGACGCCGGGGGCCTGCGCCGGGCCGTCCGGGAGAACGCGGGGGTTCGCGAACCGGCGTGCAAAGGAGAGCACTTCGGGAGAAGAACTCCTCCGCAGGGCCCTGGTCTAATGGGCCACCGTTCCCCACCGTGGAGGTTCAGGCATGGCCATCAGCACGGGAGCGTTACCGCACACGCTGCGAGGCGGGCTCGACTCGCTCAACGGCAGGCATCACCAACTCGGTCTGCGGATCTTCGTTTTCATCGTCGTCGCGCACTGGGCCGAACACCTGGTCCAGGCCTACCAGATCTACGTCATGGGCTGGCCGATCCCTGAGGCGCGCGGGGTGCTCGGAGTCCCGTTCCCGTGGCTCGTCACGTCGGAGTGGATGCACTACGGCTACGCCCTGGTGATGATGGCCGGCCTGTTCCTCCTGCGTCCCGGCTTCACCGGCCGTGCGGGCACTTGGTGGAAGGTGTCGCTCGGGATCCAGGTGTGGCACCACCTGGAGCACCTGCTGCTGCTGGTCCAGGCGCTCGCCGCCGTGAACCTGCTGGGCAAGGAGGTTCCCACGAGCCTGATCCAGCTGATCATGCCCCGTGTGGAACTGCACCTCTTCTACAACACCCTGGTGACGGTCCCCATGGTGGTGGCGATGTACCTGCACACCCGCGCGAACCGGCCGGACAACGCCACCGCACGGTGTTCCTGCGCGCCGAAGGACTGACCGCGTGGCGGCGAGCGGAAGAAGCCCCTCGGGGTTCGTCTCCCTCCTGCTCCTGCTGGTCGGGGTCCTGCTCTTCTGGCTGACGGTGCCGAACCTCGGCACCGCCGCCCGGGCCGCCACGGCGGACGGGCCGCGGGGCACCTTCACCGCGGCCCGCCTCGTGTGCGTGGGTCACGCCGGGCACACCTCGTGCGAGTGGTCGGGGACGTTCCGGTCGGACGACGGCACCGTGGAGCTCGCGGGCGTCAAGCTGTACGGGAGCGGCCGGGAATCCTTCGAGGCCGGCCAGACGGCTCCGGCGGTGGACGTGGGCAACGCGGGGCGGGTGTACGACCCGACCGGTTCGCGGTCGTGGATCGTCACGGTCGTGCTGGTGGTGCTCGCCTACGTCCTGCTCCTGGCGGTGGCCCGACGGCACCTGATGCCTCCGGCCCTGCCCGGGATCAGGCGGCCCTCGATGCCGCGTAGGGGGCGTGGCTGAGCGGGCTGACGAGCTCGGCGAGGGCCCGCTCCAGGTCGTGGAGGTGGGCCAGGGCCGGATCTGCGGCGGTGGCGCGGTGCGCGGCGGCGGCCGCTGCCGGAATCGCACCGGGCTGGGGAGAAGTGAGGATCTCCACCGCCGACCGGACCCGCCAGCAGGCGGCCGTGAGGCGGTCGTCGTGCGAGGCGTCCGGGTCGGCGGCGACCAGCGCCAGGCCGCGGACCTCGCGGGCGCAGTCGTCGAGCAGGGCCAGGACCTTGCGGGCGCGGGCCTTGCGGGCGCGGAGCGGGTTGAGCGGGTGGACCAGGGGGGCGAGGGAGAGCCGTACGCGCCCGAGCAGGAGTTCCAGCTCGGCGATGTGGGGCTCCGGGTCGGCCCCCGGAGTGCCCGCGAGTCGTGCGGCGGCTTGGGCGGTGCACGCGTGGACGCAGCTCAGTGCGCGCTGGATCCACGCATGGGTCGTCGCGTGCGTGGTCACGGGAAGCACCAGCAGCACCGCGAGGGCGGCCCCGAGCGCCCCGACCCCGGTCTCCGCCAGCCGCAGCACGAGCAGTTCCGGGTTCAGCACCCCCAGCAGGCCGTAGAGGAGGGAGATCATCAACGTGACGGCGAAGATCATCCAGGAGTACGACACCGCGGCCGTGTAGAAGATCCCGAAGACGCACACCGCCACCAGGACCGCCGTGCCCGTGAGGTTTCCGTGCAGGGGGACGGCGATGAGCAGCCCGGCGGGAATGCCCAGGACGGTGCCCAGGACCCGGCGGAAGCCGCGGACCAGGGTCTCGCCCCGTGAAGCGGTGTTCACGAAGATCCACCAGGCCGTGCCCACCGCCCAGTACCAGCGGTCGTGGGACAGCACCTGCCCGGCCCCCAGAGCGAACCCGCACGCCACGGTGGCCTGTACCGCCTGGCGGGTCGTGGCCCGCCCCAGCCCTCGCCCGCCCGCCGGAGCGGGCACAACCGCGGGCGGACGGCGGCGCTCGAAGCACCACAGACCGAAACGGACGGCGGACGAAACCAGTAGGGCGAGGACGACCGCGGTGAAGAGGCCGGGCAGCCGGCCGGGGGTGGCGTGCAGGAACTGGGCGACGAAGAACATCATGAACGCGAAGATGCCCAGCGCGTTCCCGCGCGGGCCCCATCGCCGCGCGAAGACCCCGGCACCGATCACCGCCAGGAACGCGGCGTCCCGGACGAGTGGTGCTTCGTGCAGCGCGCTCGCGAGCGCGAGTACGGGGAGACCGACCGCCGGCAGCAGCGCGGTGGTCACGCCCTGGGCGCGGACGTCCGCGTCGGCGACCGTGAAAAGGGCCAGAAGAGCGGCCAGACCGCCGGTGATCACGGCCACCAGCGAGTGCCCGGTCACCGCGCAGGCGGCCACCGCTCCGCCGACCCCCACGACGGAACGCGCGGCACTCCGCAAGCGCAGCCGACCCGGGTCCGGCGCCACGAACACCCTCTTCAGCACGCTTCCACCCCTCCCGCGTCACCGCAGAGCTCGCATGAAAAAGGCGCCGCGGAAGTCCGCAGCGCCATCGACCTGACCATTGCAGCATCCATCGGGCGTCTGGATCAAACCGAGCGGATTAGGCTGTACCAATGGCACAGTAGAATGGCCGATGGTCCAGCCATCAGCATGCCAACGGACCACTCCGGGGCGGGTGCGCACCCGCAGCCCGTGCCCTGCCGCGGCGGTCGGTGCGCCGGCCGCCGCACCGACGGCCCGGAGCGGCCCCCTCACTCCGGGTACGGACGTGCCCGGACGGAACGGCTCGGAAGGAGATCTGCGGATCATGGCGGTGGACGCTCTCGACACCCGCATCCTGCGCCTGCTGATCGAGCAGCCGCGTACCAGCGTCCGGGAGTACGCGCGCATCCTGGGCGTGGCGCGCGGCACGCTGCAGGCCCGACTGGACCGGCTGGAGCGCGACGGTGTGATCACCGGCACCGGGCCGGCCCTCTCCCCCGCCGCGCTCGGCCACCCCGTACTCGCCTTCGTGCACCTGGAGGTCACCCAGGGGCATCTGGTCGAGGTGGGCGACGCGCTGGCGGCCGTGCCCGAGATCATCGAGGCGTTCTCGACGACGGGGGGCGGCGATCTGCTGACCCGCGTCGTCGCCCGGGACAACGGGCATCTGGAAGACGTGATCCAGCGGCTGATCCAGCTGCCGGGGGTCGTCAGGACCCGGACCGATGTGGCGCTGCGCGAGCGGGTGGCGCACCGGGTGCTGCCGCTGGTGGAGTCCCTGGGGCGCGCGGCGGGTGACCGGCCGGGAACGGGGACCGCTCAGCTCTGACCGGAGAGGTGTCGCGGCGGACGCCGGGCGGCTCGGCGGCGGGAGTACGCCGCAGCCCGCGCGGCCGTCCCGCCCCTGGGGGCCGGGTGGTTGGCGGGCCGTCAGCCGAGCTTGGTGAAGGGGCCGTCGGGGCATCCGGGCTCCGCCGGACCGATATCCTGATCATGTCGTTCACCACACCGCCCGGGACTCCGCCGGAGACCGAGTGTCCCGGGGTGCCGACAGGCGGAGCGGGCCACCATTCGAGATAGGTGCACAGGTGCTGGTAGCTGGTCGGTACCAATTGGTATCCCCCATCGGTCGCGGCGGCATGGGCGAGGTGTGGCGCGCCACGGACGAGGTGCTGGGGCGGCCCGTAGCCGTGAAGCTCCTGCTGGGTGACCAGGCCGACGCCTCGTCGACCGCCCGCTTCCGCCTGGAGGCCCAGACAGCGGCCCGGTTGAGCCACCCGCACCTGGTGGCGGTGTTCGACTTCGGCGCCTGGGAAGACCGGTTCTTCCTGGTGATGGAGCTGGTCGAGGGGCAGAGCCTCGGAGACCTGCTGGCCTCCCAGGAGCGCGTCCATCCCGAACTGGTCGCCCGGATCGCCGGGCAGGCGGCCGCCGGGCTGGCGGCCGCGCACCGCCAAGGCATCGTCCACCGCGACATCAAGCCGGGCAACCTGATGCTGGACACGGACGGATCGGTGAAGATCGGCGACTTCGGGATAGCCCAGTTCGTCGACGATCCCTCGACCGCGCTGACGACGGCGGGTCATATCGTGGGCACGAGCCTCTACTTGGCGCCCGAGCGCGCGCTGGGACGTACCGCCGACTCCGCGTCCGACATGTACTCCCTGGGCTGCGTCGTCTATCAACTGCTGCTCGGACAGCCCCCGTTCCGCTCCGACACGGCGACCGCGACGCTGTACCAGCACGTCGACACCCCGCCGGTCCCACTGCGGGAGCGTGGCGTGGAGATCTCCCCCGCCTTCGACTCCTATCTGCTCGGGCTGCTGGCCAAACAGCCGGAGGAGCGGCCCACCGCGCAACAGGTTTCTGACTGGTTCCGCACCGACGCCTGGCGCGGCCGGCCGGAACCCCTCCCCCTGCAGGCACCGCCGTCGCACCGTGCCGTCGCCCCCGCAGCCCCGCGGCCGTCGCACCCTGCCCCGGCCGCGCCACCCGCGCCGGTCGGCCCGGCGACCTACCGGCTCCCGGGACCCACGGGGCGCAGACGGCAGGCGCCGGCCCGTTCGGCTCCGGGACGTCGGCGCAGTACCCGCGAGGCGATCCGGCGGCGCCCCAGGGTGGCGAGCGCCATCGCGGGCACGGCGACGTTCCTGGCCGCCGTGTATCTGGGGATGGTCCTGTTCTCCCCGGACTCCAGCTCCGCCGGCACCCCGGACCAGAGCCCGTCCTCGGCGCCCTCGGCCCCTTCGGCTCCCTCACAGGACGCCGGCGACGGCACTCAGCAGCAGGGCGATCAGCTGCCGGACGGTGATCAGCACAACGGCCGGCAGCAGCTCGACCAGCGGCAGGGCGGGGAGAGCGGCGAGGACGGGGACCGGGACGAGGACCAGGAGGACGAGCGGGACGACTGAGCCCCCGGCTCACCACGCCCCCGTACACCGCGCCCCTGTTCGCCGCTCTCTCCCCGTACACCGCTCCCCCGCAGGCGCTCGTCACCAGTGGCCGTGGACCTCTGCCCGGATCGACCGGTCGTACAGCTCGCGCACGGAGTCCAGCGTGCTCTGCGGCAGCGGCGGCAGGGCGGCGGCCGCCGCGTTGGCGCGGGCCTGTTCCACGGAGCGCGCCCCGGGGATCACGCTGGTGACGCCCGGTTGCTGGATGATCCAGCGCAGCGCGGTCTGCGCGGAGGTGGCGCCCTCCGGGGCCAGCTCGGCGAACTCGGCGGCCGCGGTGACGCCGGTGGCGTAGTCGATGCCGGAGAACGTCTCGCCCCGGTCGAACGCCTCGCCGTGGCGGTTGTACGTCCGGTGGTCCTCGGGGCCGAAGACGGTGTCCTTGGTGTACTTCCCGGAGAGCAGTCCGGAGGCGAGCGGGACCCGGGCGATGATGCCGACGCCTGCGGCGACGGCCGCCGGGAGGACATCGTCGAGCGGCTTGAGACGGAACGGGTTGAGGATGATCTGCACGCTCGCGACGCCGGGGCGCGCGATGGCGGTCAGCGCCTCGGCGCAGGTCTCGACGCTCACCGCGTAGGCGGCGATCCGCTGCTCGGCCACCAGGGTGTCCAGGGCGTCGTAGACCGCGTCGGAGGAGTAGACGCTCGTGGGCGGGCAGTGCAGTTGTACGAGGTCGAGCGTGTCGGTGCCCAGGTTGGCCCGGGAACGGTCGTTCCAGGCGCGGAAGTTGTCCAGGACGTAGTTCTCCGGCACCTGGTCGGCGCGGCGGCCCATCTTGGTGGCGACGAAGACGTCCGCGTCGGGGCGGCTCTGGAGGTACCGGCCGATGAGCTGTTCGCTGCGGCCGTCGCCGTACACGTCCGCGGTGTCGAAGAAGGTGACGCCGGATGCGACGGCCGCGTCGAGGACGGCGAACGCGTCGTGCTCCGCGACCTCTCCCCAGTCACCGCCGAGCTGCCAGGTGCCCTGTCCGACGACCGAGACGTCACGGCCGGTCCTGCCGAGTGTGCGCTGTTCCATGGGGATCATGCTATTCCGCTTCTCGTGCCGGACGGGGTGGGCGGGACGGGTGGGGTGGGCGGCGGCAGGAGCACCTCTGCCGCCGTCCACGCCTCCGGGACGTCCGGTCAGCCGTCGGTCGTCACGAGGTCGTCACCCGGACGTAGTCGATGACCATCTGCTGCGGGAACCGGGTCGAGCCGTCGGGGTCGCCCGGCCAGTAGCCGCCGACCGCGAGGTTCAGGATGAGGAAGAAGGGCTTGTTGAACACCCACGGGTTGCCGCCCAGGTCGGCGGGGGTGCGCCGCTGGAAGACCTGGCCGTCGACGGACCAGGTGATGGAGTCGGGCGCCCAGTCCACGGAGAAGGTGTGGAAGTCGTCGGCGAACGCCTGCCCGCCGGGGAGGGTGTACGCGGCGCCGATGCCGCCCGAACCGGAGTAGCCGGGCCCGTGCAGGGTGCCGTGGACCGTGCCGGGCTCGAAGCCGACGTTCTCCATGATGTCGATCTCGCCGCTGTTCGGCCAGCCGACGTTGCCGAAGTCGTCGCCCAGCATCCAGAACGCGGGCCAGATGCCCTGGCCGCGCGGGATCTTGATCCGGGCCTCGACATGGCCGTAGGCGGCGGCGAACGTGCCGGAGGTGTTGAGCCGGGACGAGGTGTACTCGCAGGTCCCGTACCAGCAGCGGTAGTTGCCCGGGTTCTCCTTGCGGGCGGTGATCACGAGGTTGCCCCGGCCGTCGAGAGCGGCGTTGCCGTTGCCCGGGGTGTAGTACTGCCGCTCGTGGTTGTTGACGTTGTCGCCGGTCTCGGTCCGCCACTTGCCGCCGTCCACAGCGGCACCGGCCGGCCCGTCGAACTGGTCCTCGAAGGCGACGGCCATGGTCCCCGGTCCGGGAGCCGGAAAGTCCGCGGCGGGTGCGGCGGACGCTCCACCGGGGAGTGCGGCGAGGATGGCGGAGCAACAGAGCAGAGAGGCCGCGTGGAGGGCGACGCGGCGGCGCCGGGAGACGCTGCGCGCCGTGGAGTGCGTGGGGTGCACGGTCATCACATCACTTCGCGTGGGGACACGCACATGACGGCCCTGCGCATGGCGCGGAAGACACACAAAGGGAAGGCATGTACATGACAGGTCAACGCCGAGAGGTGAACGGTTGGGGCGATCACCTCGGGCGCATATTTCACTTCTTGATTTAAGGGAGTGCCGCAGGGGCCGTCAATATCCTGGTCCGGACCGGAGAAGGAACGGCACGTCTCCATGGCATATGCGACTGAAGGCACGTGGTCCCGTCGTGCGGTTCTTTCCGCCCGGTCGCAGAGTGGAGGTAGCGACCGGGCGGCGAAGGGAGCACGACGTGGAGAACGACGGCACACCGCGGCCGCACTTCGTCGTGCAGATCCATGACGCGCGACGACTGCACTTCGACTTCCGGCTGGAGGTCGACGGGGTACTGAAGTCCTGGGCGGTGCCCCGCGGGCCGTCCGAGAACCCCAGTGACCGCAGGCTCGCCGTGCCGACGGAGGACCACGCCCTGGAGTACCGCGAGTTCGAGGGGGTCATCCCCCGGGGCGAGTCCGGGAGCGGCACGGTCATCGTCTGGGACCAGGGGACCTACCGGCCGCTCGGACACGACGGGCAGGGCGGCTCCGTCCCCTTCGCCACGTCCCTGGAGCTGGGTCACGCGACGTTCTGGCTGTACGGGTCGAAGCTGCACGGCGAGTTCGCGCTCACCCGTATCAAGAAGGGCGACGAGCCGGACAGCGGCGGCCACGAGGCCTGGCTCCTGATCAAGGCCAACGACCGCCTCGCCGTCCGCGGCAGGCCCGGTTCCCCCGACCCGTACCACGCGCGGTCGGCCCGTACGGGACGGACGCTGCACCAGGTCGCCGCGGCGGCGGCCGCCCGGGGCGGCGGGGGCTGAGAGGCCGGCAGCCGCGGCGAGGACCGGACCGCCGGGCAGGGCTTGCCCCTCAGCAACCTCCGCCGGTGATCTCGCCGTCCGTGATCTCGCCGTCCGTGATCCCGGCTAGCACGTCGGTGCGGAGCGGCCGCCGGTCGGGGCGGTGCGGCCCCGACCCCCTCGTAGCACGGCCTGCCGCGCGCGAACACGACCGGTTCGGCCCGCCGTCCCCCGCTGTCCGGACGCCGGGTACCGCCCCGGCCCTTCGTGATCGATGATGTTGCCCGGGGATCCGCCCCGCCAGGAGCAACGACCGTCGGACGAAGGGGTTGTGATGCGGGAACTGCCACCGGACCCGGCGACGACGGACGCACGGGAGGCGTCCCCCGCGGAGACCGACGCCCAGGTGATCGTCGTGGGGGCGGGCCCGGCCGGCTCCTCGGCCGCGTACCACCTGGCGCGGGCCGGGGTGGACGTGATCCTGCTGGAGAAGGCCCGCTTCCCCCGGGAGAAGGTGTGCGGCGACGGTCTCACCCCGCGCGCGGTGCATCAGCTCATCCGGATGGGAGTCGACATCACCGGACCGGGCTGGACGCGTTCGCGCGGGATGCGCTGGGTGGCGGGGAAGCACCGCGTGCACATCGAGTGGCCGTCGCTGGGCCGCTATCCGGACTTCGGGCTCTCCCGCAGCCGGCACGACTTCGACGACATCCTCGCCCGGCACGCCGTGGCGGCGGGGGCCCGGCTGTACACCGGCTGGAAGGCGGAGCGGCCGCTGACGGACCGGGCGGGCCGGGTCACCGGGGTCGCCGCGTCCTGCGACGCCCCGGACGTCCCGGAACCGGTCGGCTTCCACGCGCCGGTCGTCATCGCCGCCGACGGGGCTTCCGCACGCCTCGCCCTGGCGCTGGGCCTGGAGCGGGACCCGCGACGGCAGATCGCGACCGCCGCCCGACGCTACTACCGCAGCCCCGAACGCTCCCGGGAGGAGTACCTGGAGCTGTGGGCCGACCTCCGCTTCCCCGGCGGGGGCCCGTACCTCCCCGGCTACGGCTGGATCTTCCCGATGGGCGACGGCCGGGTCAACGTCGGCCTCGGGGCGCTCCCCCACCGGCGGCACGGCAAGGCGGACCTGCGCGCCACGCTCGACCAGTGGCTGGCCCGCACCCCCGAGGAATGGGGGCTGCGGGAGGAGAACGCGCAGGGCCCGGTGCGCAGCGCCGCCCTGCCCCTCGGGTTCAACCGCCATCCGCTGTACGCCCGGGGGCTGTTGCTGGTCGGCGACTCCGGCGGGATGGTCAGCCCCTGGAACGGCGAGGGCATCGCCCAGGCGATGGAGGCGGGCGAGGTGGCCGCCGAGACCGCGGCCCTCGCCCTGGCGCACCCTCAGGGGCCCCGCCGCGAGCAAGTGCTGCGTGGCTACCCGGTGGAGATGAACCGGCGCTGGGGCCGCTACTACCGGCTGGGCAACGCCGCCGCCGACCTGGTCTTCAGCCGTTCGGGCTTCCAGCCGGTGCTCAACCGGTACGTCATGGGCTCGCCGTTCCTCCTGGACCTGCTGGCCCGGCTGCTCACCGACCTGACGGACAAGCCCTCGCGCGATGTCGCCGACCATGTGCTGAACACGGCGTTCCGCCTCGTCCCGGCTCCGGGACCCCGTGCGCGGCCGGGGGCGTGGCGGCCCCTGGGCGGCAGGCGCTGACCGGCCGCACCCCAGCAGAGCAGGAGACGGCCGGGCGGAACACGTCCCGTGACCCGCCCGGCCGCTGTGGCCCTCGGGCCCTCGCCTAGGACGCGGCCCCGGGGGGCGTCCGCGGGTGCAGCAGCCTGGTGAGCAGGTCGTCCAGGCTGACCAGTCCGGTGAGGCTGCCGTCCGCGTCGCGCACGATCGCGATCGTGGCACGCCGCTCACGCAGCTGCTCCACGGCGTGGGCGGCGGTCTCCTGCGGGGCCAGCTCGGGGAGCGGGCGTGCCAGGTCGCGGGCGCGGACCGCCCGGCCCCCGGCTCGGGCGACCAGGGCGTCGCGGGCGTGCACCGATCCGAGGACCCGCTCCCCGTCCCGTACCAGCAGGCGGGTCCGGTCGGCCTCGGCCGCGGTGGCCAGGACCTCGTCGAGTCCGGCGTCGGCGGGGACGGTCACGATCCGCTCGGCGGGGATCTGGAGGGCGGAGACCGGGGACTGGGGTTCGGTCAGGGTCCGGGTCATCAGGCCGGAGTCGCCCTGGCTGATGAGCCCGAGGCGTTCGGACTCCTCGATGAGGTGGGTCAGCTGGTCACGATTGTGCACCGAGGTCAGCTCGTCGCGCGGGGTGACCCGGCACAGCCGTACCAGCGCGTTGCTGACCGCGTTCAGCAGCCGGATCAGCGGCCGTACGGCCTTGACCAGGGCCCGGAAGGCCGGGCTCAGCAGCATCGCCGAGCGCTCGGGGTGGGCGATGGCCCAGGACTTCGGGGCCATCTCCCCGACCACCATGTGCAGGAAGACGACGACGATCATGGCCAGCGCGAAGGCGATGCCGTAGCTGACGGCGGCGGGCAGCCCGAGCTTCTCCAGCAGCGGGTCCAGCTCGTGCGAGATGGCGGGCTTGGAGACGGATCCGAGGCCCAGCGTGCAGATGGTGATGCCGAGCTGGGCGCCCGCGAGCATCAGCGACAGCTCGCGCATCCCGGCGAGCGCCGCCTTCGCCCCGCGCTGCCCGCGGGCCACGGCCTGCTCCATGCGGTGGCGCTTGGCGGCGACCAGGGCGAACTCGGCGGCGACGAAGAAGCCGCTGCCGATCAGGAGCAGGACGGTCACGAAGAGCGCCATCGGAAAGCTCATGCCTGCGGCTCCTGTCCGGTGCGATCGTCCTCGGCCGTCCGATCGGCTTCAGCCGTCCGGTCGGCTTCGGCGGTGCGGTCCTCCCGCTCGATGCGGACGTACTCGGCGACGTGCCGGTCGAGCGATCGGACGTCGATCCCGACTCCGGAGACCGTCAGCCGGTCGCCCACCGTCGGGAAGCGGCCGAGCCGGTCGATGACCAGTCCGGCCAGGGTGTCGTAGTCGTCGCTCTCCTGGGGCAGCGCGATCCCGGTGGCCTCCTCGATCTCGTCGAGGCGGCGGCCCGCGTCCACGATCCAGCCGGAGCCGTCGGCGACCGCGAGTTCGACGACGGTGTCGGACTCGTCGGCGATGTCCCCGACGAGTTCCTCGGCGATGTCCTCGTACGTGACGATCCCCGCGAGACCGCCGTGCTCGTCCAGGACCACGGCGAACTCGTCGTCGCGCTCCCGCATCTGCGTCACGGCGGCGGGCAGCTTCAGCAGCTCGGGCAGCAGGAGCGGATCGCGGGCCAGCGACCCGACGGTGGTGCGGCCGACCTCCGCGGCGGGCAGGCTCATCAGCTCCCGCACTCCCAGGACGCCCGCCGGGTCGTCGGGGTGGTCACCGAGCACGGGGTAGTTGGAGTGGCCGTGGCGGGCGATCAGCTCTACGGCCTCGGCGGCCATGGCGTCCCGGCGGACGAACGCGACGTCGGCGCGCGGGATCATCACCTCGCCCAGCGTCCGCTCGGAGAACTCCAGCGCGTGGTCCATCAGTTCGGCGGTCGCGGCGGGCAGCTCACCCTGCTCGTGGGACTCGCCGATGAGGTGGCCCAGCTCCTCCAGGGTGGCGCCGTGGTGCAGTTCCTCGACGGGTTCGATGCCGATCCGGCGCAGCAGCCGGTTGGCCGCGCTGTCGAAGACGTGGATCACCGGGCCGACGAGCCGGAGGTAGATCAGGGTGGAGGCCGCCAGGGACTTCGCCATCCGTTCCGGGACGGCGAGGGCCAGGTTCTTGGGGGCGAGTTCGCCGAGGACCATCTGGATGACGGTCGCCACCACGAAGGACAGCACGACGGAGATGCCGGAGACCACGCCGTCGGGCACGCCGGTGCCGCTGAGGGCGGGGCGCAGCAGCGCCGAGACGGACGGTTCGGCGAGGAAGCCGACGACGAGCCCGGTGACGGTGATCCCGAGTTGGGCGCCGGAGAGCATGAACGAGAGGCGTTCCAGCACCTTCACGGCGCGGGCGGCCCGCTTGTCACCGGCCGCGGCCTGGCGGGCGAGGGTCAGCCGGTCCGCGGAGACGTACGCGAACTCCTGGGCCACGAAGTAGCCGGTCCCGGCGGTGAGGACGAAGACGGCCAGGAGGCCGAACAGCGCGGCGATCATCGGCCCCTCGCCCCGCAGGAGCGGCGACCGGCCCGGCCCGTGGCCGCGTCGGCGGGCCGGACGCGGGGCACGTCAGGTGCCGGAGGGCGAAGGTCGGACCCCGAAGGGCCCGTACTGGCAGACAACGCGTGGCTCCTGTCCGGCTGGAGGTTCCAGCCACTGTACGGAGGGGTCGGCCCGTTCCGCCGCACCGGTGCGTCTCCGGCTGTGCCCACGGTCGGACCTGCGGTCCATGAACTCTACAGCGGAGTAGACGGGCCGTCCGGGGCGGCTTCCGTGACGAGAACCGTACGCCAACGGGCAGGTCCCGGGGCTGGACGGACACTCTGGGCGGCCCTGTCGGGCCGGGCGCCGCACAGGCCGGCCCCGGCCTCCCGCGGCGGCGCCGGCTACAGCGGGGTGGCCGCCTCCAGGACGAGGAAGAGGGCGACGGCCGCGTTCAGCGCGGAGAGTGCGGAGACGGTCGTTCCGGCCGCGGCGACGAGCGCGGCCGCCCCGGCGGGGGTGAGCGTCGGGGGCCAGCTCCGGTCCGGCGGCACCGGCCCGAGGAGCGCCGCCACCCGGCGGGGCACCGGGCCCGCGGTGGCGAAGGCGGCGAAGGCCGTGCCGCCGTGGACCGGACGGGCGACCAGGGCCGCCTTGCCGACGGCGCGGGCGGTCAGCCGACGGTCACCGGTGACCCGGGCCGCCTCCTCGTCCGCCCAGCGTTCCGTGCTGTAGACCAGGGCTCCGAGCAGGGGCCACAGCAGGGGGTTGACGCAGCCCGCCAGCCGGGTGGCGAGCAGCAGCCGGTGGTGGCGCCCGGTCAGATGGGCCCGCTCGTGGGCGAACAGCGCGCGGTGCTCGGCCGGTTCGAGGGAGGCCAGCATCGCCGTGGAGACCATCACCCGCCCCGGGGAGCCGGGGAGCGCGTAGGCGTAGGGCATGTCGTCGGGCAGCACGGCGACGTCGCCCCCTCCCAGCCTTCCGAGCGCCCGGTGGGCGCGGGCCCGGAAGCGGAAGTGGCGGTGAACGGTGAATCCGCAGGCCGCGGTCACGACGACGAGCGCCAGAATGGACGCCTTGCCCGCGAACGCGTCGTGCGGCACCGCGTCCCGGACCTCGTCGTCGGACCAGCCGTCGGGCAGCGGGTTGCCGGGCAGCTGGGCGGTGCCCACGACCACCAGCAGCCCGAGGCAGAGGAGGCTGCAGGAGGCGAGGATGACGGCGACGGTGGTCAGCAGCCGGGCGGCCCTGCGGGGGTGCAGGTGCTGTTCGGCCAGGCGGGCGATCGGCAGCGCGGTCAGGGGGAGTACGAGGGGCAGGTAGACGAAGACCCCCATCGTCAGCGCTCCGGCCGGTCCGGGGCCGCGCCGGTGCCGTCGGGGCCGCCCTCGGCGAGCAGGGACCGCAGCAGGTCCTCGTCGTGGGAGGAGAGGACGGAGACGAAGCTGGAGAGCACCGCGTCGCGGTCGCTCTGCTTGTCGAGCAGCCGGCGCATCCGCAGGGCGGCGAGCCCGGCCTCGTTCGCCACGGGCTCCCACAGGACGGGGCGCCCGCGCCCGGTGCGGCTGACCGCCTGCTTGGCGTGCAGCCGGGTCAGGATGGTGATGACGGTGCTGTACGAGAGGCCCGCGCCGAGCCGCTCCAGCACCCAGGCCGCGGTCACCGGTTCGCTCGCCTCGCCCAGCACCGACAGCACCTGGGCCTCCAGCTCGCCCTGGCCGCGCCTGCGGGCGGGCGTCTCGCGTTCACCACCGGCTCTTTCGGCGTCCACGGCACGGCCTCCCTCTCCGTCTCGCCGCCCGGCTCTCTCCGTTCGGCCGCCCGGCTGCGGCACCGGACCCGCCGGGCATCGGGGAATCGTATCCAGCCGACGGCGGGAGAGGCCACCGGGCGGCACAGGACCACCCGGGCGGGCCGGCCCCGGTCCCCGCCGCCTGGCCCGGCAACTCTACAGTGCTGTAGATTTACCCCACTGCCGCCGGACAAGGGAGAAGATCATGGGTGTGAGCCTCGCCAAGGGTGGAAACGTCTCGCTGAGCAAGGAGGCCCCGGGGCTGACCGCGGTTCTCGTGGGTCTCGGCTGGGACGTGCGGACCACCACCGGCGCCGACTACGACCTGGACGCGAGCGCGCTGCTCTGCGACGAGGCGGGCAAGGTGCTGTCCAACGGGCACTTCGTCTTCTACAACAACCTGAAGAGCCCGGACGGTTCGGTCGAGCACACCGGCGACAACCTCACCGGTGAGGGCGAGGGCGACGACGAGACCGTCAAGGTCGACCTCGCCTCGGTGCCCGCCACCGTCGCGAAGATCGTGTTCCCGGTCTCGATCCACGACGCCCAGAGCCGCGGCCAGAGCTTCGGCCAGGTCCGCAACGCGTACATCCGGGTGGTGAACCAGGCCGGCGGCGCGGAGATCGCCCGCTACGACCTCAGCGAGGACGCCTCCACCGAGACGGCGATGGTCTTCGGCGAGCTGTACCGGCACGGCGCCGAGTGGAAGTTCCGTGCGGTCGGGCAGGGTTACGCATCCGGGCTGAGCGGCATCGTCGCCGACTACGGCGTCAGTCTCTGAGCCGCTCGGACACGATCACGGAAGGCACAGCGATGACGATCAACCTCACCAAGGGCCAGCAGGTCAGCCTCACCAAGTCCGGCGGCGGCGAACTCGACGTCGTACGGATGGGGCTGGGCTGGAAGTCCGCCCCGCGCAAGGGATTTCTGGCGCGGCTGACCGCCCGCGAGATCGACCTGGACGCCTCGGCGGTGCTCTTCGCGGGCCGGGACCCGCAGGACGTGGTCTTCTTCCAGCACCTGACCAGCGACGACGGCTCGGTCCAGCACACCGGGGACAACCGGGTCGGCGGCGCGGGCGAGGGCGGTGACGACGAGTCGATCGTCGTCGACCTGCGGCGCGTACCGGCCCATGTGGACCAGATCGTCTTCACGGTGAACTCGTTCACCGGCCAGACCTTCGAGGAGGTCGAGGCGGCGTTCTGCCGGCTGGTCGACGAGAGCAACGGCCAGGAGCTGGCCCGGTACACGCTGACCGGCGGCGGCCGGCACACCGCCCAGATCATGGCCAAGGTGCAGCGGACCGGCTCGGGCTGGCAGATGACGGCGATCGGCGCGGCGGCCGACGGGCGGACCTTCCAGGACCTCATGCCCGCGGTCGCCCAGCACCTCTGACCCCGTCCGGCGGCACCACGGGGGTGCGCACGTGTCGCGTGCGCACCCCGCGCGGCCCTGACGGCCACCCGCCCCCCACGTATCGACACACGGATCGACCGAGGAACAGCATGGGCAGACCTTCCCGGCTCGGGGACGAGGACAGGGCCGACTACGCGAGCGTGCTCGACGAGGTGATCGCCTCACCGGAGATCCGCCGCCTGCTGGAGCGCTCGGGCGTGCCCGGCGACCGGCTGCGCTTGCGGGGACTGGCGGCCGTGGCACGCACGACGGCCACCGCCGACGCGGAGTACCGGAGGTACGCGGCGCTCCGGGTGCGGGGCGGGCGGCCGGACGCCGGGGCGGCGCCGCTCTCCGGGCCCGGCGATCAGGAGCGGCCGGGAGCCGGGGTGCTGGCGGTCCTCGGGGTGCTGACGCCGGTGCTCGCGGCCGTGGCCGCGGCGACGTTCCTGCTGCTGGGGTACGGTCTGCGGCTCGCCGACGCCCTGCCCTCCCTGGCCGGCACCCTCGTCGGCGTCGGCTGGTCCAGTCTGCTGGTCGCGGCGGTCACCGCCCTGGTCAGTGTGGCCGCCCTCTACCGGACGGCGGCGCGGCAGTCGGCGGCGGACGCGGTGGCCGGACCCGACGCGTGGGCCACCGCTGCCGCTCCCGCGCTCGCCGAGGCCCGCCGGGCGTGGCTCGTGGCGCTGCGCGACCGGGGAATCCGGCCGTTCCTCCTGAAGGAGCTCGCCGATGCGGCGGCGTCCGCCCCGGATGGGGGCGAGGGCGGCGGCTCCCGCTTCAGTTCACCGGCGTTCGCGGGGCCCGACTACTCGGGCCCGGGGTTCGAGGGGCCGGTGCCGCCCGCTCCCCTGCCGCCCGGACCAGGGCGGCCATGACCCGGGTGTCCTGACCCATCTCCGGGTGCCACTGCACCCCGAGCACCAGGCTTCCGTGGTCCGGGAGTTCCAGGGCCTCCACCGTCCCGTCGGGGGCGTGGGCGGAGGCCACCAGGCCGGCGCCGAGGCGGTCGACCGCCTGGTGGTGGTAGGCGGGCACCATCGTGGTCTCGGGGACGGCGTCCGCGTACGCGGTGCCGGCCACGGGGGTGACCGGGTGGCTGCCGAAGACGCCGAGGCCGCCGGTGTGGTCCTCCAGGTGCTGGATCAGCGTGCCGCCGAGGGCGACGTTGAGCAGCTGCATGCCCCGGCAGATGCCGAGCAGGGGGACCTGCCGGTCGATCGCCGCCCGGATCAACGCCATCTCCCAGGCGTCGCGTTCGCGGGCCGGGGGCCCGGTACGGGGGTCGGCTGCCGCCCCGTACCGGGCCGGCTCGACGTCCGCTCCCCCGGCGATGACCAGCCCGTCCAGGGCGGCGACGGTGTCCCGGGCCGCGTCCTCGGCGTCATCGGGCGGCAGCAGCACCGCGAGTCCGCCCGCAGCCCGGACGAGGCGCGGATAGGCGGCGGGCAGCAGCACCGCGGGCATCTCCCACACACCCCACCGGGCCGGGTCCTGGTAGGTGCTGATGCCGATGACGGGCCGGGACATGGAACGTGCTCCTTCGGATCGGGGGATCGCGCCGGCGGCCGGGGCCGCCGGCGTACTCAGTCGCGGGCGAGTTCGGCCTCGGCCGCCGCCAGTGCGGCGAACTCCTCCTCCGGAGCCCCCGCGACCAGCCGATGGCGGCTGTAGAAGGCGAAGTACGCCAGCGCCACCGCGTACACGGCGAGGGCGATGAACGCCGCGTCGCGGTCCACCAGGAAGGTCGCCACCAGCGCCGAGCATGCCAGAGCGAAGGCGACGGACGAGGTGAGCGCGCCGCCGGGGGTGCGGTAGGGGCGCGGCAGCTCCGGTTCGCGGCGGCGCAGCACCAGGTGGGAGAGGGCCATGAGGGCGTAGCTGATGGTGGCGCCGAAGACGGCGACGTTGAGCATCCGGCCGCCGTTGCCGCTCCAGGCGGCGAGCGCGAAGCCGATGGCGCCGGGGATCAGCAGGCCGAGGTAGGGGGACTTGCGGCGGTTGGTGAGGGAGAGGAAGCGGGGCAGATAGCCGGCCCGGGAGAGGGCGAACAGCTGACGGGAGCCCGCGAAGATCAGGGAGAAGAAGGAGGCGACGAGTCCGGCGAGGCCCGCGTAGTTCACGAAGCGGCTCAGGGCGGTCGGCTCGCCGTCGCCCTGGAGGGCCACCACGAGCGGGTTTCCGGCCTCCTTGATGGCGTCCGCCCCCTGGGCGCCGGTGGCGGAGACGAAGGTGATGAGGGCCAGGAAGACCAGCACGGCCAGCGAGATGGCCAGCGCCTTGGGCATCGAGCGGACCGGGTCCTTGGCCTCCTCGGCGGCGAGCGGCACTCCCTCCACCCCGAGGAAGAACCACATGCCGAAGGGGAAGGCGGCCCAGATCCCGAGGAGTCCGAACGGCAGCCAGGAGGAGGAGCCGAAGGCGGAGGCGTCGGCCGGGATGTCGTTGAGGCGGCCGGCGTCGAACTCGGTGAACGCGCCGACGGCGAAGATCAGCAGCGCGACGACGGCGATGGCGGTCACCACCAGGCTGAAGCGCAGCGCCTCACCGACGCCCCAGAGGTGGATGCCGATGAAGATCGCGAAGCAGGCGAGGTAGACGGGCCAGCCGGAGGTGAGGCCGAACAGGCCGAGCGATTCGACGTAGTCGCCGATGAAGAGGGAGATGGCGGCGGGAGCGAGGATGTACTCGATGAGGATGGCCGTCCCCGTCAGGAAGCCGCCCCAGGTGCCGAGCGCCCGGCGGGCGAAGCCGTAACCGCCGCCCGCCGTGGGGAGGATGGCGGAGAGTTCGGCGAGCGCGAAGACCAGACACGCGTACATGACGCCCATGAGGACCATGGCCACGGCCAGTCCGCCGAACCCGCCCTTGGACAGGCCGATGTTCCAGCCGGAGAAGTCGCCGGAGACCACGTAGGCGACGCCGAGTCCGGTCAGCAGGAGCCAGCCGGCGCTGCCGCGGCGCAGGGTCCGGCGGTGCAGATACGCGTCCGTGCCGGACTTCGCCGGGCCCGCGTCACCGGGTGGTCCGGCGGGTGTTTCGGTTCCCTGAGCCATGAGGCGCTCCAGATGTGTGTCGACTTCATCGTTGGAACTGCGTCGATCAAAGGTTCGTCGGCACACCTTTGTGGAACGGTGCGGCGCCTGGCAAGGGGCGTGCGTTAAAGAGTGGTTACGGATTCGCCTCGCCGGGCATCCCGGACCCGGGGTCAGGCGAGGAAGCCGCGCAGCAGGGCCGCGGTGCCGCCGCAGTGCTCGCGCATCATCTCGCGCGCGGCGTCCGGGTCCCGGTCGAGGACCGCCTCGACGACGGCCCCGTGCTGCTGCTGGGAGTGCTCCAGGTTGCGCACCAGCAGGGGGATGCCGTCGAGCAGTTCGTTGAGGGTGGCCCGCACGGCGGCGTACTGGGCGGCGAGGGTGCGGGATCCGGAGAGTTCGGCGAGGGTGAGGTGGAGCAGGGTGTCCTGGCGGCGGTAGTCCTCCAGCCGGGCGCCCCGGGTGGCGTCGAGCGCTTCCCGCAGCCGCGTTTCACCGTCGCCCGTGAGCCCTTCGGCGCACAGGCCCGCGGCCCCGGCCTCCAGCACCTCCCGGAAGCGCAGGGTGTCCTCGACGTCGACGGCGGCGATGCGGCGGCGCAGTGCGCCGCTGTCCTCGGGAGCGGCGGTGCGCGGCAGGACGAACGTTCCTCCGTAGCGGCCGCGGCGGCTCTCGACCATGCCCTGGTCCTGGAGGACCTTGAGGACCTCGCGCAGCGTCACCCTGCTGATCCGCAGCTGCTGGGACAACTCGCGCTCGGAGGGCAGGCGTTCACCCGGCGGCACCAGACCGAGGCGCAGGAGCTGGAGGATCTGCTCCAGCGCCTCCTCGAAGCCGTTGCCCGCGCGGACCGGGCGCAGCACGGAGTCCAGCTGTCCCGGCGCACCGCCGCCCGCGCCGCGCACCGGCCCGCCCTCCCCTGCCGCCCGTACCCCCGGACGGGTGTCGTCCGCCCTTCCGCTCGCGCCCACTGGTGGATCCCCTTCCCAAGCAATGGTTCTCTGTCATACCTTAACCCTCCCGGTTCACCCAAGGAGGCATCCCGTGGCAGACCGCACACCCCCGCTCGGCGTCGACGAGCTCCGCTCACGGGTCGCGGACGGGTCGATAGACACCGTGGTGCTGGCCTTCCCGGACATGCAGGGCCGTCTTCAGGGGAAGCGGTTCGCGGCCGGGTTCTTCCTCGACGAGGTGCTGGAGCACGGCACCGAGGGCTGCAACTACCTGCTGGCCGTGGACACCGAGATGCGGACGGTCGACGGTTACGCGATGTCCTCGTGGGAGAGCGGCTACGGCGACTTCGGCATGGTCCCCGACCCCGCGACCCTGCGCCCCGTCCCCTGGCACGAGGGGACGGCCCTGCTCATCGCGGATCTCGCCTGGCACGACGGCAGTCCGGTGGCGGCCGCGCCCCGGCAGATCCTGCGCAGCCAGCTCGACCGGCTGGCGGAGCGCGGCTGGACGGCCCAGGTGGGCACGGAGCTGGAGTTCATCGTCTTCCGGGACAGTTACGAGGAGGCCTGGGACCGCGACTACCGCGGGCTGACCCCGGCCAACCAGTACAACATCGACTACTCCATCCTCGGCACCGGCCGCATCGAGCCGCTGCTGCGCCGGATCCGCAACGAGATGCAGGGCGCGGGGCTGACCGTCGAGTCCGCCAAGGGCGAGTGCAATCCCGGCCAGCACGAGATCGTCTTCCGCTACGACGAGGCGCTCACCACCTGCGACCAGCACGCCGTGTACAAGACGGGCGCCAAGGAGATCGCGGCCCAGGAGGGCGTCGCGCTGACCTTCATGGCCAAGTACGACGAGCGCGAGGGCAACTCCTGCCACATCCACCTCTCGCTGACCGACGCGGACGGCGAGAACGTGATGGCGGGCGACGGACCGGACGGCATGTCCGAGGTGATGCGCCACTTCCTGGCCGGCCAGCTCGCCGCCCTGCGGGACTTCTCCCTCCTCTACGCCCCCAACATCAACTCCTACAAGCGTTTCCAGCCCGGCTCCTTCGCCCCCATCGCCGTCGCCTGGGGCGTCGACAACCGCACCTGCGCCCTGCGGGTCGTCGGCCACGGGCGCTCGATGCGCTTCGAGAACCGGCTGCCCGGCGGCGACGTCAACCCGCATCTGGCCGTCGCCGGACTGGTCGCCGCCGGACTGTACGGGGTCGAGCACCGGCTGGAGCTGCCCGAGGTCTGTACGGGCAACGCCTACACCGCCGGGTACGACCAGGTGCCGACGACCCTGCGCGAGGCCGCCGAACTGTGGGAGGCCAGCCCGATCGCGAAGGAGGCGTTCGGCGAGGAGGTCGTCGCGCACTACCTGAACATGGCCCGGGTCGAACTGGCCGCGTACGACTCCGCGGTGACCGACTGGGAGCTGCGCCGCTCCTTCGAACGCCTCTGACCACCCCTTCCCGATCGAGGTCCGTACGTGTCACAGCACCTTGCGGCGTCCGCCCTGGACGTCCTCAACCCGGCGACCGCCGAGGTCATCGCCACCGTCCCCGCCGCCCTGGCCGCCGATGTGGACGCCGCCGTCGTCCGGGCGGCCGCCGCCCAGCGCTCCTGGGCCGCCGCCGCGCCCGCCGACCGGGCCCGGCTGCTGCGCCGGTTCGCCGTCGTCGTCGACGAACACCTGGAGGAACTGGCCCGGTCGGAGGTCCGGGAGGCCGGTCACACCATCGGGAACGCCCGGTGGGAGGCGGGCAACGTCCGCGATCTGCTCGACTACAGCGCGGGCGGGGCCGAACGGCTGCTGGGCCGCCAGATCCCGGTGGCGGGCGGCATCGACTTCACCGTCCTGGAGCCGCTGGGGGTCGTCGGGGTCATCGCCCCGTGGAACTTCCCGATGCCGATCGCGGCCTGGGGCCTCGCCCCGGCCCTCGCGGCGGGGAACGCCGTCCTCCTCAAGCCCGCCGAGACGACCCCGCTGACCGCTCTGCGACTGGCCGAACTCGCCCTGGAGGCAGGCCTTCCCGAGGATCTCTTCCAGGTGCTGCCCGGCGAGGGTCCGGTGGCCGGGAGCGCGCTGGTGGAGCACCCGGGCGTCGCGAAGATCGTGTTCACCGGCTCCACCCGGACCGGCAAGCACATCATGACCCGCTGCGCCGAGCGCGTGAAGCGCCTGACCCTGGAGCTGGGGGGCAAGAGCCCCAACGTCGTCTTCGCGGACGCCGACGTGGAGGCCGCGGCGGCCGCCGCCCCGATGTCCTTCCTGGACAACGCCGGCCAGGACTGCTGCGCCCGGACCCGGATCCTGGTCGAGCGGGCCGTGTACGACCGGTTCCTCGACGCTCTCGTCCCGGCCGTGTCCGCCGTGATGGTGGGTGACCCGGCCGACGAGAGGACGCAGATGGGCCCCCTGATCTCGGCCGTCCAGCGGGACCGGGTCCGGGGGCTCGTCGACGGCGGCCGGGAGGCCGACGGCGTACGGGCGATGCTCGGCAAGGCGCCCGAGGGCCCCGGGTTCTGGTATCCGCCGACCGTCCTCGCCGGAGTCTCGCCCGAGGCCCCGGTGGCCGTCGAGGAGGTCTTCGGGCCGGTGGCCGTGGTGCTGCCGTTCGAGGACGAGGCGGACGCGGTGCGGCTGGCCAACGCCACCGACTACGGGCTCGCCGGCTCGGTCTGGACCCGGGACGTGGGCCGCGCGCTGCGCGTGAGCCAGGGGCTGCGGGTGGGCAACCTCTCCGTCAACTCGCACTCCAGCGTGCGCTATTCGACCCCCTTCGGCGGCTACAAACAGTCGGGTCTCGGCCGCGAGCTCGGCCCGGACGCGCTGGCCGCCTTCACCGAAACCAAGAACGTCTTCATCAGCACGGAGGCCTGAGCACCATGACCGACACTTCTTCCGTCTGCCGCCGCCTGGTCGGCCGCACCGCCGTCGTCACCGGAGCCGGCAGCGGCATCGGTCTGGCCACCGTGCGGCGGCTGGCCGCCGAGGGCGCCCGTGTCGTCTGCGCCGATGTGGACGAGGAGCGGGGCAAGGCCGCCGCCGAGGAGGCCGCCGGGCTCTTCGTCCGTACCGACGTCACGGACGCCGACGAGGTGGACGCCCTCTTCAAGGCCGCCCACGACACCTACGGTTCGGTCGACATCGCGTTCAACAACGCGGGGATCTCGCCGCCCGACGACGACTCCATCCTGGAGACCGGCCTGGAGGCCTGGAAGCGGGTGCAGGAGGTCAATCTGACCTCGGTCTACCTCTGCTGCAAGGCGGCCATCCCCTACATGCGCGCGCAGCGCAGGGGCTCCATCATCAACACGGCCTCGTTCGTGGCCCGGATGGGCGCGGCCACCTCGCAGATCTCGTACACCGCGTCCAAGGGCGGGGTGCTGGCGATGTCACGCGAGCTGGGGGTGCAGTTCGCGCGGGACGGCATCCGGGTCAACGCGCTGTGCCCGGGGCCGGTCAACACCCCGCTGCTCCAGGAGCTGTTCGCCAAGGACCCGGAGCGGGCCGCCCGGCGGCTGGTCCACATCCCGCTGGGGCGGTTCGCCGAGCCGACGGAGATCGCCGCCGCCGTGGCGTTCCTGGCGAGCGACGACTCCTCGTTCGTGAACGCCACGGACTTCCTGGTCGACGGCGGGATCGCCGGGGCCTACGTCACCCCGGTCTAGACCCGGCGGACGCACGCGCGGCCCGCGCGTCCGAGGACGTGCGGGCCGCGGCGCCCCGGCTCAGGCCTGAGCAGGGGCCAGGTCGCCCCGCAACCGCTGGGCGCGGAGGACGAGCAGCATCTCGAAGCGCTGGTCCGGTTCGTCGATGGCGTCGCCCCACAGCTCGCGGATCTGCCGCAGCCGGTAGCGGGCCGTCTGGGGGTGGACGCCGAGGCGGGCGGCCACCTCGGGAGCGCCGCCGGGGGTCTCGATCCAGGCGAGCAGCGTCTCCGCCAGCCGCCGCGACTGGGTCGGGCTGAGGCCGTCCAGCGGGGCGAGGCAGCGCCGGGCGGAGGCGTCGATCAGCTCCTGGGCCGGCAGCAGGACCAGCTCCTCCACGCGCTCGGTGCAGTGCAGCACCCCGCCCTGGGGGAGCAGGTCCCTGGTGATCAGCTGGACCGCGGTCTCCGCCCAGCGCAGCGAGGTCGCGGCGGCGGCCAGCGGGACCGCAGGGCCGATCGCCCCGGACCAGCCCGCCGTGGCCCGCCGCAGGGTCTCGGCACGGCCCGCCGTGTCCGGGTCCGGGATGACGATGCGTGGCTGCTCGCTCTCCATCTCCAGCAGGATGCCCTGGCCGACCGCCGGGGCCACCGCCTCCCGGGCGGGCCGGATGAGCACGCCCACCGCGATCGTCTCGGGGAGCTCCCAGCCGATGCGGGCGGCCCGCTCGGCGAGGGTCCGGGGCGATTCGGCACGGTGCTCCATGAGCAGCATCTCGATCAGCTGGCGCTGGAGGCGCAGGCGTTCGCTGGCGCGCCGGGCCGCAGCCTCGGCGTAGCCCCGTACCGACTGTTCCACGAGCCCGTCCAGATACTCGAATCCCGATTCGGCCAGCTCGTACATGGCGGGCGCCGGGATGTCGACCTGCTGGCCGATCTCGGCGAGCCTGCGCCAGGTGAGCCGGACGCCGAAGCGGTAGATGGCCTGGAGCGAGTCGAGGCTGCGGCCCTCCAGACCCTCGCCCCGGCCGAACTCCTGGAACATCTCCGGCGGCACCCGGGGGTGCACGCCGGAGGTGAGGTTGTCGACGAACCCCTCGATGGCACGGCGGATTCCGACCAGGGCCAGCGGCTCCCCTGACTCGTCCTCGACCAGGTGGAGGTAGGGGTAGTCCCGGCGGATCGCGTGCAGGATGGTCTGGGCGAGTTCCGGGGCCTCCGACAGGGCGATGGCGGCGAACCGGTCCAGCTGGGCCCGGGGCACCTCCTGCCAGGCCGCGCGCGTCACGGAGCCGCCGGTCCCGTGTCGTAGCTGATCAGTGGCGTGTTGGGCTGGTCGGGGGTGGCGTCGAGCAGTGCCACGACACCGACCGCCGCGCCCACGGCGAGCGCCGCGGCCATCACGGTGGTGGAGAGAGCGGCGATGAGTCTGCGCATGGTCGGGTCAGCTCCTTGCTGGAGGCGATCCCCACCCCGTGAGCCGGGCCCCTCCGGCTCGTGCACAGTGTCAGCAGGTCATTGACATCTCGTCAAGGCCTTGCCTACTCTTCACGCCATTCAAGGGCTGACCGGCCCGGGGCCCGTGCACCTCCGCGAAGAGACTTCGACCCAGGAGTGCCCGGATGCGCCGCAATGCTTCACCCCTCTCGCTCGTTCTGCTGGGGGCGGGGGTCTTTCTGCTCGTGCTCGCACCCCTGCTCGTCTGGTATGTCCAGCCGCATGCCAAGCGCACCCCCATCGACACCGACACCACCACCGTGTTCACCGGTACCGGCAGCTACTTCGACACCGGCAGGGTGGAGACGGTGGACGACGAGACGATCACGATCACCCGGCAGGTGCGCGGGGACGTGGCCGACAGCGAGAAGAGCGGCAACGCCGTCTGGGACGTGTCCACCTCCGTCGACCACGACGGCACGCTGCCCGCCTCCGATCCCCGGGACGCCCTCCAGTGGACGCTGGAGCGCTGGGTGACCGACCGCACCACCAACGAGCCGGTGCACTGCTGCGAGGAGTCCCCGACGTTCGACGGGGAGGCGTACCTCAAGTTCCCCTTCGACGTCGAGAAGCGCGCCTACCGGTGGTGGGACAGCACGCTCGGCGGTGTGGTGCGGCTCTCCTACGAGGGCGAGAAGAAGATCCAGGGCTACACCGGCTACCTCTTCACAGGCGAGGTCGAGCCCACGAAGACCGGGGTGCGCCAGGTGCCCGGGGTCCTCGTCGACCGGAGGAAGACGCCCCAGGTCCTCGCCGAGGAGTGGTACTCCAACAGCGGCATCGAGCTGGTCGTGGACCGGCGCACCGGCCGCATCATCAATGCGGCGATCGGTCCGAGGAAGACGCTGCGCGCGCCCGGCTCGAAGAAGGACGCCGTGGTGCTGCTGGAGAGCAAGCGGGTGGAGTTCACCGAGGCGACCCAGAAGAAGCAGGTCGAGCTGGCGTCGGCGGACAGCGAGCGGCTGGCGATGCTCGGCGGGACCGCGCCGGCGGGAGCGGCCGGAACGGGGCTCGTACTCACCGTCGCGGGGGTCGTCCTCGTCGTCCGGGGGCGCCGGGAGGCGCCGGAGGCCCCGAACACTCACATGACGACGAGTACGCACACCTGAGTTACCCGCAAGTTGTTGCACCGGTGAGTAGCCGGGCGGTAACCCGTGCCCAAAACTGTCTATCCCCACCAGAGCACGGCCCCCCGGTCTTTCCCTTTCCGTCACACCCTGTGCGATCCCCGCCCCGCCCCGTACGCCCCTCTCTTCCCTTCCCGTCCCCTCCCTCCCCTCCAGCCCCCTTCCGTTCTCTCGCACCTCCGCGGACAACCCTCTTTCCGCTCATCCGCGAGTCCCCGCACCCCGAGCCGAGTTGGAGCGCTCATGCCCCAGCACGTACCTCCCCCACTGCTCGACGCCGTCGCGCGCCAGGGTCAGGGCCCGGCGTCCTCCAGGGGCCCCGCCGCCCCGCGACGCATCGTCTTCCTCGCCCACCGCGACCTCGACAACCCGGCCGCCGGCGGCTCCGAGCTGCTGATCGACCGGCTGGCCTCGGGGCTCACCGAGCAGGGCCACGACGTCACCCTCCTGTGCGGCGGCCGGGCCGCGCGCAGGCCCTACCGAGTCGTCTCGGCGGGCGGCGCCCTGGGGCACTACCTCGGTGCGCGGTCCGCCTTCGCCCGGCAGGTCGGCGACTGCGACCTGCTGGTCGAGGTGTGCAACGGGATGCCGTACCTCGCTCCCCTGTGGCATCGCGGTCCCACCGTGTGCCTCGTCAACCACGTGCACACCGACCTGTGGGACATGCGGTTCCCGATGCCGGTGGCGCGGGCCGGACGGCGGCTGGAGCACTGGGCGCTGTCCCGCGCCTACCGCGACCACCTGATGATCGCGGTGTCCCCGTCCACGGCGGGTGCGCTGCGGGAGCTGGGCGTGCCCCACCACCGGATCAGGGTGGTGCACAACGGCGTCGAGGAGCCGAGCCCGCAGGGCGACCGGTCCGCGACCCCGCTGTTCGTGGCGCTCGGCCGGCTCGTCGACTACAAGCGCATCGATCTGCTGCTCCAGCTGTGGGAGCGGGTCAGGCCGGTCACCGGCGGTCGGCTCGTCATCGTCGGCGACGGCCCCGAGCGGGCCCGTCTGGAGCGGCTCGCCGGTCCCGGTGTGGAGTTCGCCGGCCATGTGACCGAGGCGGAGAAGCACCGGCTGCTCTGCGCGTCGTGGATGCTGCTGCATCCGGCGGCCGTGGAGGGGTGGGGGCTGGTCGTCACGGAGGCGGGCGCGCGCTCCACCCCGACGCTGGGCTTCGACGTCCCCGGACTGCGGGATTCCGTCGAGGACGGGGTCACGGGCGTGCTGGCCCGGGGCGCGTCGTCCTTCGCCGCGGCCTGGTGCGCGCTCGCCCTGGACGACGAGCGGCGCGAGGCGATGGGCAAGGCGGCCCGGGAGCGCGCCGCCGCGTTCCGGTGGACCAGCAGTGTCCGGCAGTTCACGGCGGTCGCCGCCGAGGCGACCAGCGGCGTGATGGCCCCGGAGATCGGTGCGAGCGCGTGAGAGACCCTTCCTTCCGGCGCTCGGCCGCCCTGTTCCGCGCCTTCCTCCGGGAACAGGGCGACCCGGCGACGGCGTACACCCTGCTGGCCCGCGACGCCGCGGACCAGGTGGAGCGGTACGGTCCGGTCCGGGGCAAGGTCGTCGTGGACATCGGCGGCGGCGACGGCTACTTCACCCGGGAGTTCCGTCGGCGCGGTGCGCACGGCTACCTCTTCGAACCGGACACGGCCGAGCTCGGCCCCGGCGAGCGCGGCGACACCGTCGTCGCCGACGGCTATCTGCTGCCGCTGGCCGACGGTGCGGCGGACGTCTGCTTCTCCTCCAACGTGCTGGAGCACGTCGCCGACCCGCACACCTTTCTCAGCGAGATGGCCCGGGTGACCCGCCCGGGCGGTCTGATCTACGTCTCCTTCACCAACTGGCACTCGCCCTGGGGCGGCCACGAGTGGGCGCCGTGGCACTATCTGGGCGCCGAGCGCGCCCGGAAGCTCTACGAGCGCCGCACCGGCCGCCCGGCCAAGCACCGCCTGGGCGACAACCTCTTCCGGATCGGCGTCGGCGAGACGCTGCGCCACGTCCGGGGCCGCGGTGACGTGACCGTCCTTTCCGCACGCTCGCGCTACTGGCCCGTCCTTCCCCAGCTCGTGCCGCGCATCCCCGTACTGCGGGAATGCGCCACCTGGAACCTCCTCCTCATTCTCCGGCGGTGTTCATGACCAGCGCTGTCCACCCACCCCGGCCCGCGGCCCCGGACGGCCCGGGTCCCGAGCCCGCCGTCCCCGCCGACGGCCCGCCGCAGGCGCGCTCCCGGCGCTGGCTCCTGGGGTTCTGGGCCGCCGTGTTCACGGCGTTCCTGGCGGTGTCACCGGGCCGGATGACCTTCGACACCAAGCTCGGTGTCATAACGGCCCCCGGCAGGTTCCTCGGCGACCTGGGCGAGCTGTGGCACAGCCGCTCCGGGTTCGGCGGGATCGCCGACCAGTACATCGGCTATCTCGTGCCGATGCTGCCGTACTACGGCGCGGCCGAGCTGCTGCGGGTGCCCACCTGGCTCGCGGAACGGCTGTGGCTCTCGGTGATCGTGGCGACCGCCTTCTGGGGTGCGCTGCGGCTGGCGGAGCGACTGCGGGTGGGGTCGCCGGCCACCCGGCTGCTCGGCGCGGCCGTCTACGCGCTGTGGCCGACCTACACCATCGTGGTGGGTTCGACCTCGGCCGCCGCACTGCCGGGCGCCCTGCTGCCGTGGGTGCTGCTGCCGCTGACGAACCCGCGTCTGACGCCGCGGGCCGCGGCGGTCCGCTCCGCGCTGCTGATCCCGCTGATGGGCGGGGTCAACGCCGCTTCCACGCTGGCCTCGCTGCTGCCGGTGGGGCTGTATCTGCTGTCCCGGCCGGGCGGGCCGCGCAGGCGCGGGCTGCTGCTGTGGTGGATACCGGGCGTGATCATGGCGACCGCCTGGTGGATCGTCCCCCTGCTGCTGCTGGGCGCCTTCGGCGAGAACTTCATGCCGTACGTGGAGTCCTCGTACACCACGACGACCACCATGTCCGCGACGGAGATGCTGCGCGGTGCGGGCAACTGGGTGGGCTATCTGAACTTCGGCGAGGCCTGGCTTCCGGCCGGGTGGACCGTCGCGACCTCGACCGTCACCATCCTCGGCTCGGCGCTCGACGCCGCCCTGGGGCTCGCGGGCCTGGCGCGGCGCGATCTGCCCGAGCGCCGCTGGCTGGTGCTGACCGCGCTGTCCGCCGCGCTGGTCACGCTCGCCGGGTACGGCGGGGCGCTGGGCGGTCTCTTCCACGGCACCGTGCAGGACTGGCTGGACACCTGGCTGGTGCCGTTCCGCAACATCTACAAGTTCCAGACGGGGCTGGCGCTGGCGCTGGCCCTGGGGCTGGCGCACGTCACCGGCGTCGCCGCGGTGGCCGCCTCCCGGCGGGGCCGGAACCAGGCCCGGACGCGCCGTCTGGCACCGGTCGTCGCCGCGGCGATCGTCCTGCCCGGTCTGGCCTGGCCGTACCTCAACGGGTCGATCCTTCAGACGGGTTCGTTCCAGAAGGTCCCCGACTACTGGGAAAGCACCGGCAGTTGGCTCAAGAACAACTCGCCGGACGACCGCGCGCTGGTCGTCCCGGCGACCGCGCACGGCATCTACACCTGGGGCTCCCCCATCGACCAGCCCCTGGACGTGCTGGCCGATTCGCCCTACGCCCAGCGTGATTACGTGCCCTTCGGCACCCCCGGCAACCGGCGGGCGATGGACGCCGTCGAGCAGGCCCTGACCTCCGGCGGCGAGGTCCCCGGGCTCAGCCGGTTCCTGAACCGGGCCGGACTGCACTACGTGGTGGTCCGCAACGACCTGGACCCGGACCAGCTGGGCTACGTCCCGACCACCACGGTGAAGCGGACCCTGGAGGCGTCCGGCTACAGCCGCGTCAAGGGCTACGGGCCGGTGATGACCGCCGGCCGGATCGCCGCGGACACCCCCGTGCAGGTCGAGGGCCTCTATCCGCGCCAGCGGGCGGTGGAGATCTACGAACCCCCCAAGGGGACCGAGCGCCCCGGGCGGGCGGCGGCCACCCCGGTCGCCTCGACGGCCGTGGTGAGCGGCGGCCCGGAGTCGCTGCTGCCGCTGTCGGCGAACGGCGCCGTCGTGGGCCGGCCGACCGTGCTGGCCGGTGACGCGCACCCGGGCCTGGGGCGGCCGTCGCTGTACGCGGCGGGCGACGGGCTGCGGCGCGCCGACACCCGGTTCGGGCTGGTCAACTCCAACACCTCGTACACGTACACCGCCGAGGAGCGCAATGCCGAGGAGTCGGCGCAGGACCCGGGGCGGGAGCCGCGGCAGATCCTGCCGGCGTCCGGGGCGGAGCACCAGACGACGGCGGTGATCCGCGGGGCGGAGTCGGTCAGCGCGTCCTCGGTGGGCAACTGGCTGTTCCATCTGCCGCAGTACGATCCGGTGAACGCCTTCGACGGCAATCCGGCGACCGGCTGGGCGGAGGGCTCCCCCGGCGCGCCCAAGGGCGAATGGGTGCGGGTCGGCTTCTCGACGCCGACGGACATCCCCGGCTCGATCCAGGTGACACCGCTGCCCAGCGGCAACGTGCGGGCCGCGCCGACCGTGATCCGGGTGGAGACGGACCGGGGCTCCAAGGACAGCCCGCTGCGGCCCGACGGGTCGCCGCAGCAGGTGGCGGCGCCGGCCGGGCAGGCGGCCTGGCTGAAGGTGACGATCCTGGATTCCCAGCAGGGGCGTCCGGGGCTGACCGGGGCCGGGTTCACCGACATCGCCATCCCCGGGGTGCAGGTGACCCGGATGCTGGAGCTGCCGAACGACGCGCCGCGCGAGGGCGCCGACGCGACGGTGTTCTCGCTGCGGCGGGGCAGCGACCCCGGCGGCCTGTCGTCGGTGGCCGCCGAGGTCGGTCTCGGCCGGCAGTTCACCGCGCCCGAGGCGGGCGACTACACCGTCTCGGCGACCGCGCTGCCGGTGCCCGGCGAGGCGCTCGACAAGCTGCTGTTCGAGCTGACGGGCGTGCGGGACAGGATCGAGGTGACCGCCGACTCCACGGCGCGCCTGGGCACCAACCTCAGTCCCCGCAACCTGACCGACGGCGACCTCACCACGGCGTGGATCGCGGGCGAGCGTCCCGTACTGCGGCTGACGTGGCCCGAGAAGCGGCCGGTCGGCGAGATCGTGTTCGCCGCGGCCGGGGGTCTGTCGGCCCGCGCCGAGCAGGTCCAGATCAGTTCGCCGGACGGTACGGCGGTGGCCTCGGTGGACGAGAACGGCATGGCCCGCTTCTCGCCCGTCACCACCGACCGGATGGACATCACCATTTCGAGGACGGCGCCGCTGACCGTGCACAACCCGGTGGCCGACGGCCAGTTGCAGCTGCCGGTCGGGCTGAGCGAGGTCCACATCCCGGCGCTGGAGGAGTTCCGTACGCCGCAGCCGAAGCCGGACCAGAGGTTCACCCTGCCCTGCGGCAAGGGCCCGGTCCTCTCCGTGGGCGGCACCTTCCTGGAGACCAGGGCCGAGGGGCGGGTGCGGGATCTGACCCAGCGCCGGCCCATCGAGGTCTCGCTGTGCACCGACGGCAGCAAGGTGGAGCTGGCCGCGGCGTCCACCACCGTGCAGGCGGGGGACGAGGGTCCGCTGGCCATCACCGACGTGACGCTGAGCAACGGCACCGCCGAGGCCGCCGCGGCGACGCCGCGCACGGTGGACGTCGAGCAGGGCGAGGGCGACCGGCGGACCATCGAGGTGGGGGCCGGTGAGGCGTCCTACCTCCAGATCCACGAGAACCACAACAAGGGGTGGAAGGCCACCCTGGACGGCAGGGAACTGACGCCGCTGCGGATCGACGGGTGGCAGCAGGCGTGGCTGGTGCCGGAGGGCGAGGGCGGCACGGTCACCCTGGAGTACGAACCGGCAACCGTCTACCGGTGGGGTCTGATCGGTGCGGGCGTGCTGTTCCTGGCGCTCGTGGCGCTCGCCCTCGTGGGCCGCAAGGGCTCCGGCCGGGAGGAGACCGAGGAGCAGCCGGCGCCGCCGGGGCCGGGCCTGATCCTGGGCACGGTCGCCCTCACCCTGGTGGGCGTGGTGATCGCGGGCCCGGTCGCCGTGGCTGTTCCGCTGCTCGCCGTCCTGGCGCACATGTGGCCGCGGCTGCTCGTGCCGGTCGCGTTCGCGGCGATGGCCGCCGCAGGGGTGGTCGCCGCTGTGGGCACCGGGGAGAGCACGACGGCGGGCGAGGGGGCCTTCGGCGCCACGGCTCAACTCCTGGCTCTGATCGGGCTGTTCGCGGCACTGGTGACGGTGCGGCGGGATCCCGTCGGGCGGCGCGCGGTGCGTGCCGGCCAGGGCGCGGACGAGCCGGCCCCGGCGGGCGGCGACCGGCCGACGGCCCCGCTCCCGGCGCAGCCCGCACCGCCGTCGGGCCGGACGCTGTCCGCCGACGGCAGGCATCCGACGAAGGGAGAGGACGCCTGATGGCGACCACGCAGCACCGGCGGGCGCCGGGCGGCGACGGGCCGGCCGGGCAGCCCTCCCGGGTGCCGTTCCCGGTCGTCGACGAGGTGGCCCGGCACTGCGCGCAGGACGCCGAGCCGAGCACGGTGCACATCGAGATCCACCTGCCGGGGCGGGTCGACGAGGAACGGTTGCGCTCCGCGTTCGCCGCCGCGCTGGCCCGGCACCCGCGGGCGCTGATGCGCGAGCGGCCCCGGGGGCCGTGGGCCCGACGGTACGAATGGGAGCTGACCGGGGGCCCGGACACGGACCCGGTCTCGTTCCCGCCGTGCGCGCCCGGCGCGCTGGAGCGGGCGCGGGCCGGGGCGCTGGACCGCGCCCCGGCGCTGACCGCCTCACCACCGCTGCGGCTCGATTTGGTCCGCGAGCCGGACCGGGAAGGCTGTGTGCTGCTGTTCACCGTGCACCACACCGCCCTGGACGGTCCGGCGTGCCTGCGGCTGGCGGCGACCGCAGCGGAGGTCTACAGCGGGTCTCCCGTCCCTCCGCCGCCCGCCCCGGCCCGCCCGGCCGCGGGCCCGCCGCCCCGGCAGTCGCGGGCCCCGGCGCTGGCCCGGCCCGCCCGGGTGACGCCCGGTTCGCCGGGACCCGCAGCGGTGCCGGGCAACGCCCTGCTGCTGGCCGAACTCCCGGTCCCTCGACGGGAGTCCGGCGCACCCTACACGGTGAACGACCAGCTGATGGTGGCCACCGCGCTGACGGTGGCCGACTGGAACCGGTCCCAGGGCGCGCCGGGGACGGACCGGCGGCCGCTGCGGATCACGATGCCGGTCGACGACCGTCCCCGGGGCCCCGGGATGCCGATCGGCAACGGCACCCGGCTGGTGGAGGTGTGCTTCACAGCGGCGGAGGTGGCGGCGGGGACGGACGTGGCGGCGCTGTTGCGGACGACCGCCGAGCGGACCCGGGCGCTGAAGGCCCAGCCGCGCCCTCAACTGGGCCACGGGGCCGGACTGTTGACCGTGCCGCTGCTGCCGGTGGCGGTCCGGGCCGCCCTCACCCGGGGGCTGCGGGTGGCGGCCGGTCCCTGGACGTCGACGACGCTGCTGAGCAACATCGGCCGGATTCCGTACCCGTTGGACTTCGGCGACGCGGGCCGGGCGACGGCCGTGTGGTTCTCCGCGCCCGCCCGGATGCCCCGGGGCCTGACCTTCACCACGGCGTCCACGGGCGGTCGGCTGCATCTGTCGCTGCGCTGGTCGCGCACCCTGCTGGGCGAGCGCGACGGTGTCAGGCTGCTGGACCTGTTCACCCGCCACCTGGCCGCGACGTCCTCGGAGGCCGTATGACCGGCGCCACGTCCCCCTCCCCCGGGCTGCGGGACTTCTACGAGAACCCCGCGGTCCCGGTCGCCTCGGGCGACGGGCGGACCCTGCGGCAGGCCCGGCTGCTGGCCGGCGCGCTGGACGCGCCGGGACAGGTGATCCTGGACATCGGGTGCGGTGACGGTACGGCGGCGGCCACGGCGGCCCCCATCCTCGCCGGGCACCGGCTCATCGGGGTCGACTGGTCGCAGGACGCGCTGCGCCGGGCCCGGCCCCGGATGGGCCATGTGGTGCGCGGCGAGCTGGAGCACGGCGGGCTGCCGCTGGCCGACGGGTGCGCCGACGCGGTGCTGTTCAGCGAGATCCTGGAGCATCTGGTCGATCCGGACCAGGCGTTGGACGAGCTGCGGCGGGTGCTGCGGCCCGGCGGCCATCTGATGCTGTCGACCCCGAATCTGGCGGCCTGGTACAACCGGGCGCTGCTGCTCGCCGGGGTGCAGCCGGTGTTCTCGGAGGTCAGCCTGCGCGGGATCCACGGCCGTCCGGGAACGGAGGTGGTGGGCCATCTGCGGCTGTACACGGCCCGTGCGCTGCGCTCGTTCCTGACGGCGTCGGGCTTCGCCGACGTGACGGTCAAGGGCGCCCCCTTCCACGGGGTGCCGCGTCCGTTGCGGCTGCTGGACCGGGCGGCGTGCGCGGTTCCCGGGGCGTCCTCCATCCTGCTGGCCCACGCGCGGCGGAGGTAGCCGCGTGTGGTGGGGTGTCGGCGCGGCGCTGGTCGCCAACGCGCTGTACAGCGTGGGGTTCGTGGTGGAGAAGCGGGCCCTGGGATCGCTGCCCGCACTGTCCGCGGGCCGCCCGCTGCACGTGCTCCGGGTGCTGGCGACCAGTCCGCTGTGGATCCTCGGCGCGCTGGCGCTGGCGGCCGGGTTCGGGGCGCAGCTGGTCGTCTACCGCGCGCTGCCGATCGCGGCGGCGCAGGGCATCTTCGTCTCCGGGCTGGTGCTGCTCCTGCTGTTGTCGTCGGCGGTGCTGGGCGAGGCGTCGACGGGCCGCGAGCGCTACGCGCTGGGCGGGGTCCTGCTCGCACTGCTGATGGTGGTGGCCTCGGTCCGCGAGGGCGAGGACGCGGTGAGCGCCGGGGCCCCGTGGACGCTGGTGCTGCTGGTCTGCGTCCCGGCGCTGGCGGCGGGCGTCTGGCTGTACGTACGGGTGGAGAGCCGGGCGGCCAAACGGCACCGGGTCCCGACGAGCGGCATCGGGTACGGCGTGGCGGTGGGCCTGCTCTACGGGGTCAGCTCCCTGGCCATCAAGGGCACGTCCAGCCGTCTGACCAGCACCGATCTGAGCGAGGCCGCGCTGTCGCTGCTCGGGTCCCCGTATCCGTACCTGCTGCTGTTCACCGCGGGGGCCGGCCTCGTCATGTCGCAGGCGGCGCTCCAGCGCTGCCGGGCGTCCCTCATCGTGCCGGTGTGCACGACGGTGACCTGCCTGTTCACCGCGGTCCTCGGGACGTTCGCGTTCGGCGAGAGCCTGCCGGAGGATCCGCTGCTGCTGGCCCTGCGGGTGGGCGGCACGGCGCTCGCCCTGTCCGTCCTGCTGGCCATGCCGCGCCACGATCCGCAGCCCGCCGCGGCCCCCTGACCCCCTGACGTCCCTTCCGCTGTTGTGCCGATGACTCCCGAGGAGCTGCCGATGCGTCCCGACGACCCGCTGCTGACGATCCTGGCCTGCCCGCTCGACAAGGGGACGCTGTCCCTGCTGCCGGAGGAGGACGCGCTCTACAACCCGCGGCTGCGCCTGAGTTACCCGATCGTGGACGGGATACCGCAGCTTCTGCCCTCCTCGGGCCGAAAGGTCGGCGCCGTCGACCACGAGCGGTTCCTCACCTCGCTGAAGGCCTCGGCCCCGTGACCACGCTCGCCGCGGCGGTCGCGGCCGGACTGCCCGGACGCCTGGTCGGCTCCGTCGCCGTCGCCCTGTATCCGCGCTTCGAGCCCGAACTCCGCAGGCTCGCCGACTTCTGCCCGCCGGGCGGCGTCGCCCTCGACATCGGGGGCTGGTACGGGCCCTGGTCGCGGCGGCTCGCCGCGCGCTGCGAGCGGGTGGTGACCGTCGAGCCCGTGCCGCATCTGGCCGAGCACCTGCGCCGGACGCTGCCGTCGAACGTCCGGGTGGTCCAGGGCGCGGCGACCGACCGGGAGGGCACGGCGCGGCTCTGGTTCCCCGAGGGCGACCAGGGCGACCGGGGGGTGTCCTCACTGGCCCGCCGCGCGATCCACGCCCACAGTGTGGAGGTCCCCTCGGTCACCGTCGACGGCCTGGGGCTGACCGGGGTCGGCTTCGTCAAGATGGACGTGGACGGCGGGGAGGCGGCCGCGCTGCTCGGTGCGGCGGAGCTGCTGCGCCGGGACCGTCCGGCGCTGCTGATCGAGCTGGAGGGCCGGCTCGGCCCGATCGAACCGGTGATCGCCACCTTGACCGGTCTGGGGTACGCGGGCTGGGTCCTCCCGCACCGCGACTGGCTGCCGCTCACCGGGTTCGACCTGGTCGCCCACCAGGAGCGGACCGAGCACCTGGTGCACCGGGGGGTGCTGCACCGGGCCTTCGCACCCCGCCGGGAGCGGTACGTCAACTCGGTGCTGTTCCTGCCCGAGGGGCGGACGCCGGGTACGGTCTGAGCGGCCCGCGTATCCTCGGCCGGAGGCCGAAAGGCGGGCCGAGCGGAGGATGGCGCACGTGGCGGGCAGCAGCGCGAGGCGGAACGGGGCGGGTCCGGGCGGTCCGGGCGGCGGGCGGACGACGGCTCCGGGTCGTCCGGCACCCCAGGAGGACATCCGGCCGGGACGTACGTCGCTCAGTGTCCGCGCCCGGGACGCGGTCCGGCAACGGATCGTCGACCGCCGCTATCCGCAGGGCGCCCGGCTGGTGGAGCGCGAGGTCGCCGAGGAACTGCGGATGTCCCGCGTCCCGGTCCGCGAGGCGCTGCGCGCCCTGGTGGGCGAAGGGCTCCTGGAGCTGCTGCCGCACAGCGGGGTCCGGGTGCGGCGGCTGGAGCGGCCCGACGTGGAGCACCTGTACGAGGTGTGGGAGCCGCTGGCGGTCCAGGCGTCCCGGCTGGCGGCCCGGCGGGTGGCGGGGTCCGCCCCGGTGGAGCCACCGGGCGTCACCGCGCTGCGGACCTCCCTCGACCGGGCGGAGGAGGCGGCGTCCGACGACGAGGGCACGCGCGAGGTGGCGGCCCACACCGCCTTCCACGAGGACATCGTGGCCCTGAGCGGCAACCCCATGCTGGCGCGCACCATGGAGCAGTTGAGCGGACAGCTCCAGCTGCTGTTCGGGATGCGGGAGGAGCCGCAGCACATGCGGGCCCAGCACGCGGTCATGTTCCGGTACATCGCGGCGGGCGACGAGGAGTCGGCGGCGGCGAGCACGCTCCTGCACGTGCGGGACAGCCGGGCCGTGGCCCTGCGGTCCCTGTTCGACGACGCCTGATTTTGTATACACCTCATGTCGACCTCTCGGAGCCCCACGAAGGCAGGGCCCATTTCCTGCGTGTTCTCGGCCCGCACGGGAAGGCGGAACCGCCGGTTCCCGGAGGTGCGACGATTCTGGTATACAACATGCTCCCGCTCGCTTCCGTGACCTGAGGAGCGCTCCCCCGTGCCTCGTGAACACCCCGCCTCGCCCGCAGCCGGCCCTTCCCGGCGCTCCATGCCCGCCGGGGCCGCCGCCGACCGGATCACCGGGCAGCCCGGCCGCACGGACGGCGACGCCCGCGCAACGGTGTTCAGGAACGTCCGGCCCCACGGCGCGCAGCACCCCGTCGACCTCACGGTCGTCGACGGGGTCGTCACCGCGAAGCACGCCCCGCGCGGCGCGGAGGTCGTCGACTGCGCGGGCCGGATCGCGCTGCCGACCCTGGTCGACGCGCACATCCATCCCGACAAGACGGCCTGGGGCGAGCCCTGGGCGACCCGGAACCCGGCGGGCTCCATCGCCGAGTACGCCGAGGAGGACGTGAAGCTGTACCACGCGCTGCGCACGCCGCTGAAGGTGCGTGCGGAGCGCCTGATGGCCCATGCCGTGACCCGGGGCACCCGGGCGATGCGGGCCCATGTCGACGTCGCCCCCGCCTACGACCTGGTGGGCGTCGAGGGAGTGGGCTCCGCCAGGAGGGCCCTGCGGCACGCGCTCGACGTGGAGATCGTCGCGTTCCCCCAGCACGGGGTGGTCCGGACGCCCGGCACCGGGGAACTCCTGGAGGAGGCCGCGCGCACCGGGGCGATCGACCGGGTCGGCGGCATCGACCCCATCGGGTTCGACGAGGCGCTCGACGAGCAGCTCGACATCGTCTTCGGCATCGCGGACCGGCACGGGGTGGGCGTCGACATCCATCTGCACGAGCGGGCCGCGACGGGCATGGAGTCCCTGCGCGCGATCATCGACCGCACCAAGGCCCTGTCCCTCCAGGGCAAGGTGACCGTCAGTCACGTCTTCTGTGTGCCCGGCCTGCCCGAGCGGGAACTCGACCGTCTCGCGGCCCACCTCGCCGACGCCGGGATCTCGCTGACGACGGTCGCGCCCTCGTCGGACCTGGTGCTGCCGGTCGACCGGCTGCGGGAGCACGGGGTCGAGGTGGGCCTCGGCTCCGACGGCGTACGGGACTCCTGGAGCCCCTTCGGCAACGCGGACATGCTGCACCGCTCGCACCTGCTGGCCCGGGTGCGGGACGCCCGCCTCGACGAGGAGCTGGAGGCGGCGTTCCGCTCGGGGGCCGATGGCGGGGCCCGGCTGCTGGGGCTGCCGGTGGCGGACCTGAAGCCGGGTTCGCCGGCCGACTTCCTGCTGGTGCGCGGGGAGTGCCTGCCGCAGGTCGTGGTGGACCTGCCGCGGCGCGAGATGGTGGTGCGCGGCGGGCGGATCGTGGCCCGGGACGGGGAGCTGCTCTGACACTGACGCCGCACACGGCCGGGCCCGAGTCGGCGCGCCACGGGGCCTGACCCCGCGCACGGCGGGATCCCACTCCGCCCACCGGGGACCTGGTTCTGCGCACGCCGCGGCCCGACTCCGCCTACTGCGGGGCCCTGCTCTGCGCACTGCAGAACCTGGTGCTGCGCACAGCGGGGCCCGACGGGTACGGCCGGGCCACGGACTGTGTGCGGTCGGCCGCCGGCCTGTGTGCGGTCGGCGCTGACCTGCGGTGGTCGGCGTTGCCCCGCGGGGGCCGACGCTGACCTGCGGTGACCGGCCGCGGCCCCGCCCGACCGGCCTCACCCGGCGCGGCTAGGGTGACGGCGTGAGAGTGCTGCTGGTCGAGGACGACGCCAACCTCCGCTTCGGTGTGGCCGCGGCCCTGCGCGCCGCCGGGCTCGCCGTCGACGAGGCGGTCGACCTGCCGCAGGCCGACGAGGCGCTGTTCGTCACCGCGTACGACTGCGTCGTCTTCGACCGGATGCTGCCCGCCGGGGACGCCGCCGAGTACGTGGAGGAGCTGCGGCGCTCCGGGCGGGCCGTGCCGGTGCTGTTCCTGACCGCCCGGGACACCGTCGCCGACCGGGTGGAGGGCTTCGCCCGGGGCGGCGACGACTATCTGGTCAAACCGTTCGCCGTCCCGGAGCTGGTCGCCCGGGTGCGCAGCCTGTGCCGCCGCGCCCCGGCCGTCACTCCGCCGGTCCTGCGGGTCGGCGATCTGGAGATCGACACGGCACGGCGGCGGGTGCGGCGGGGCGGGGTACTGCTGACGCTGACCAGCCGCGAGTTCGCGGTACTGGAGGTGCTGGCCGAGCGGGCCGACCAGGCGGTCAGCCGGGCGGAGCTGGTCGAACGCTGCTGGGACGAGATGGCCGAGCACCGGTCCAATGTGCTGGAGGTGCTGGTCTCGCAGCTGCGCCGCAAGCTCGGCGCTCCCCCACTGCTCCACACCGTGCGCGGCACCGGCTACCGCCTGGCCGTGGCGGCGGATGCGGCCTCGTGACCGGAGCCGTACGCCTGCCGTCGCGGCGCTCCCGCCCCCTCACCCCGACGGCCCGGGTGCGTCGGCTCCGCCGCCGTATCACCCTGCTGTTCGCGCTGACCAGTGCGGTGGGACTGGTGGCGATGGCCGCCTGGGCGGTCCGCGGGGACGATGAGCGCTGGCGCGACCAGCTGGACCGGACGATGAGCGCGGACACCAACTGGGCGCTCGGCCTGCTGGAGACCGACGAGGACGGACGGCTGGACCCCGAGGTGCTGCTGGACACGGCCGGGACCGCCTGCCCGCCCCTGCACGTGCTGTCCGTCCCGTCGGACGCCGCCCGGGACGCGCGCCGGACCGCCCCGGCGGACCTGGTCGTGGAGCACGCGCCGCGCGAGGCGTGCCTCACCGTCGACAGCACTGCCGTACGAGGGGCGGCCGCGGCGGCCGTGAACGCCGACGAGGAACGGTCCCTCGACGGGCGTACGGCCACGGGTGAGCCGGTCCGCCTGTTCGCCCTGCCGTTCTACCCGCCCGAGGCCGAGGCGGACGCCCTGCCGCAGGGGGCTCTGGTCACCATGGCGGACACCGCCGCGCAGCAGGCCGACCACCGGCGGTTCGCCTGGCGGGTGACCGGCGGCTGCGCCCTGCTGGTGGGCCTGTCCGCCCTGGTCGGTCATCTGCTGTCGGGCCGGGCCGTCCGGCCCGCCCTGGACGCCCTGGACCGGCAGGAGTCGTTCCTCGCGGACGCCGCGCACGACCTGCGGACGCCCGCGGCCTCGCTGCGGACCCTCGCCGAGACCGCGTTGCGCGGGGAGACCGACAGCACCGACGTGCACCGGCGCACGCTGCGGCTGGCCGAGGGAATGGGTTCGCTGGTGGACGGGCTGCTCACCCGGGCCCGGCTGATGTCGGGGACGGCCGTGCTCGCGGTGGAACCGCTGCGGCTGGACCAGTTGGTGGAGGCGGCGGTGGAGGACGCGCCGGCCGACGGCCACCGGGTGACGGTCCGGACCCAGGAGGCCGTCGTGGTCGCCGACCCCGACCTCGTACGGCGTGCCGTGGCCAATCTCGTCGGCAACGCGCTCGTCCACGGTCATGCGCCCGGGGCTCCGGCGCAGGTCGAGGTGACGGTCGCCGCCGACGGGACGGCGACGGCCGTCGCCGTGGAGGACGCCGGGCCGGGGCTGCCGCCCGAGGTGGCGGGGGCGCTGTTCGACCGGTTCCGGAGCGGGTCGCGGTCGACGGGGCTCGGGCTGTCCATCGCCGCGTGGGTCGCGCACGCGCACGGGGGCAGCCTGACGGCCGGACCCGGACGGCGCGGCGGGGCCCGGTTCGTGCTGCGTCTGCCGAACGGCGACCGGCCGTCGGCCGAGGACTGACGCCAGCCGCCGACTGACGGCTGACGGCTGACGGCTGACGGCTGACGGCTGACGGCTGACGGCTGACGGCTGACGGCTGACAGTCGAGGGCCGACAGTCGACCCGACTCAGCAAAACCTCAGCATCGACCAGGGATGCTGCCGGGGATCCGCACGGCCCGATCCCTGGGAGCAGTCCGTTGAAACACCCCGCACGCCGCCGCCCCGCCCTCGTCACCGCACTGGCCCTCGCCTGTTCGGTCGCGCTCACCTCCTGCACGGCCGGTCCCGCCACCGGACCGGGCCGGGACTCGGCCTCTCCCGCGTCCGCCGACCCCGCGTCCCGGCCCGGCCTCGCGCCGTTCTACGGCCAGCGGCTGCGGTGGACGGACTGCGCATCGGCAGGGTACGCGTGCGCGCGGCTGACCGTTCCCCGGGACTACGACGACCCGGGGAACGGCAAGACCTTCGTTCTGCCGGTGGCCCGCGTGGCGGCCGGGAAGCCGGACCGGCGCATCGGCTCGCTCGTCTACAACCCCGGCGGGCCCGGGGCGGCCGGGGCCCGGTCCCTCGAAGAGGGCATGGACGAGGCCTTCGGCCGGGCGGCCCGCGACCGCTTCGACATCGTCGCCTTCGATCCGCGCGGGGTCGGGGCGAGCGTCCCCGCCCTGACCTGCACGGCGAGCGACGACGAGGCCGAGGAGGAGCGGGAGGAGGCTGCGGAGCCGCCCGGACAGGAGGGCGTCGTCGCGCCTCTCCACCCGCGCACGGACCAGGAGCGCAGCGCCGCCGACGCGGGGGCGCGGGCCGCCGCGGAGGACTGCGAGCGGCACAGCGGCGGTCTCCTGCGGCACGTCGGTACCGAGGACGCGGCCCGTGACCTGGACGTGCTGCGCGCCGCGCTGGGCGAGCACGAACTGACCTACCTGGGCTGGTCGTACGGCACGAGCCTGGGCACCGCGTACGCCGAACTGTTCCCGCGCCGGGTCCGCGCGATGGTGCTGGACGGGGCGATCGACCCGTCGCTGGACTGGTCGCAGCGGGTGCTCAGCCAGTCGGCCGGGTTCCGGCGGAGTGTGGACGACTACGCCGACCACTGCGCCGGGATCGCGGGGGACAGCTGCCCGGCCGGCGGCCCCGACGCGATACGTGCGCTGATCAAAGGGCTCTACGCCCGCGCCGAACGCGAGCCGCTGCCGGTCTCCGAGGACAGCTCGTACGCGGAGTACGGCGGGATGGACGCGACGGCCGTGCTCGACGCGGTGTCGATGGCGATGTACACCCCGGAGGAGCAGTGGGAGCCGCTGTCCCGGGCGCTGGCGGCGGCGGACGCGGGGGACGCGACCCTCCTGGGCGCGCTGGACGAGGAGGAGCCGGAGGAGGGGGAACCCTCGGCGGAGGATCCCGCTCCGCAGGACACCGGCGATGTCACCGAGGAGGACGGCGGTGGTGAGGGCGGTGGTGACGAGGACAGCCCGGCTGCCGGGGAAGCCCCTGTCGACAACGAGGGTGCCGCACTGACCGCGGTCAACTGCCTGGACGTTCCGCACCCGCGCGACCTGGACGCCTACTGGGACGCCCTGCCCCGCGCGGAGAAGGCCGCGGGGGTCTACGGCACGGCCGGGGTCACCGCCGAACTCACCTGCCGCGGCTGGCCGTCCGGCGGCCGGACGCCGCACCGGGTCGACGCCGACGGGGTGCCGCCGGTGCTGGTCGTCGGCACCACCGGTGACCCGTCCACCCCGTACGCGGAGGCGGTGAGCCTGGCGGAGCAGTTCCCCGGCGGGATGCTGCTCACGTACGAGGGGATGGGGCACACGGCGTACGGGCGCGGCGACGCCTGCGTCACGAGGAAGGTCGACGCCTATCTGGTCGGTCTGGAGCCCGTCCGTCCCGGCGCGACCTGCTGACCGGGACGGCTCGGGCCGTCGGCGCCCGGCTTGCCGCGGCGGGTCGCCACGGCGGCATGTCCGGCCGTGCAGCCCGCGCCCGGGCGCCCGGTGCGCCGACGACCCGGCGGGCGGCGGGCCGCCCTTGCCGCACCCCGGCGCCGGGTCCATCCTGGTGCCATGGGTGACCAGGCCGGCCCCGAGCCGACGGTGTCCGTCCGGCAGGACCTCCGGTTGCTGGAGGCCGCCGGGGCGCGGCCGGACGGCGCCTTCGCACCGCAGCTGGCGCGGGCGGCCGGGCTGCCGGAGTCCACCGCCCGCCGGCTCCTCCACGAGCTCGCCCGGGACGGCTATCTGGACGAGCTGGACGACGGGGCGTTCGCCCTCCCCGAGCGGAGCCCCGGGCTGTGGCCCGCCGCCGACGACCTGGCGTCGCAGGAGCGCGTCCGCCCCCTGCTGTCCTCGCTGCGCGACAGGCTGTCCGCCGCCGTCTATCTGACGCTGTACGACGAGGGCGAGATCCGGGTCCTGGAGATCGTCGACAGCCCGCGCGCTCCCCGGGTGAACGTCTGGGTGAGCTTCCAGGAGGCAGGGCACGCGACCGCGCTCGGCAAGAGCGTGCTGCGCGAGCTGGACCCCGAGGCGCGCGCCAACTACCTCGCCCGGCACGCCCTGGCCGACCTCACCCCCCGCACCATCACCCGCCGGGAGGAGCTGCTGCGCCAGCTCGACGCCGCCCCGGCGGGCCCGCTCTCGATGGACCGGGAGGAGTACGCACGGGGTACGACGTGTGCGGCGGTGCCGGTGTACAGCGGTGACCAGATCGGTTCGATCGGCATCTCGTTCCGGTCGGACCGGATGTACCGGACCACCGAGGTCCGGGCGCGGCTGCTGGAGTCGGCGCGGCGCGTGACGCGGCGGCTGACGCTCCCGGACCACTGATCCTCCGCCACGCCGGCGGTGGCTCCGCCCGGTGGGGCGCCCACGAGCCGGGGAACGGTACCCGACCGGGAGCGACTCCGGTGCCCGCCCCGGAGCCGACTGGCAGCCGGGAACCGCCCGGCATAGCCTGCCGGAAAGACCCGTTACAGACCGTCATGTCCTGCTATCCGCCGCAGCCGGTCCGCCGTACCCGCCGTACCCCGCCGTACCCGCAGGTGAAAGGGGGGAAGTGCCGTGAGCACCGACAAGGACGCCAGCACCGGCAAGGAACCGCAGGAGTCCCCGGAGCCCCGGGTCGGTCCCGCCCCCGACGGCGATCCGCGGTTCCGTCCCTACCGCCATCCCGCCGCGGGGTGGGGAGCGGCGAAGAGCGTGACCCGTTTCCTGGTGGAGGAACGCGCGCTGGTGGACGGCCCCCGCGCGATCATGCGGATGAACCACGAGGACGGCGGCTTCGACTGCCCCGGGTGCGCGTGGCCGGACGACACCAAGGGCCTGCACCTGGACATCTGCGAGAACGGCATCAAGCACGTCACCTGGGAGATGACGCCCAAGCGTGTCGGCCGCGAGTTCTTCGCCGCGCACTCGGTGACCGAACTGTACGGGTGGAGCGACCACGACCTGGAGAACCAGGGCCGGCTGACCGAGCCGATGGTGTACGACGCCGACTCCGACCACTACGTCCCGATCAGCTGGAAGGACGCGTTCGCACTGGTCGGATCGACCCTGCGCGGTCTCGACAACCCGAACCGGGCGGCGTACTACACCTCCGGCCGGCTCGGCAACGAGGCCACCTTCCTCTACCAGCTGATGGCCCGCGAGCTGGGCACGAACAACCTCCCGGACTGCTCCAACATGTGCCACGAGGCCAGCGGACGGGCCCTCCAGGCTTCCCTGGGCACCGGAAAGGGCACGGTCGACCTCAAGGACTGGGAGTCCGCGGACGCCCTCTTCATCCTGGGCGTCAACGCCGCGTCCAACGCGCCCCGGATGCTGACCGCTCTCGCCGATGCCGACCGTCGCGGCGCGCAGATCGTGCACGTCAATCCCCTGGTCGAGGCGGCGGCCACCCGCACCATCGTGCCGCACGACTTCACGGACATGGCGCTGTTCAGGACCACGAGGACCAGCACGCTCAACCTCCAGCCGCGCATCGGCGGCGACATGGCGCTGCTGCGCGGTATGGCCAAGGCGGTCCTGGAGAAGTCGGCGAGCGACCCCAAGGCCCTGGACCGTACGTTCATCGACCGTCACACCGCCGGATTCGAGGAGTACCGGGCGCTGTGCGAGGCCACGCCCTGGGAGGAGCTGGAGCACCAGTCCGGGCTGAGCCGCGCCGCGATCCTCAAGGCCGCGCAGGTGTACGAGGAGGCCGACCGCTCCATCGTCAGCTGGTGCCTGGGCCTCACCCAGCACGAGCACGGCGTCGACACCGTCCGCGAGATCGTCAACCTCCTGCTGCTGCGCGGCAATATCGGCCGGGAGGGGGCGGGCCCCTCCCCCGTGCGCGGGCACAGCAACGTCCAGGGCAACCGCACCTGCGGCATCGACCACCGCCCCACCGAGGAGTTCCTGGACCGGCTCGCCGCGACCTGCGGGATCGACCCGCCGCGCGCACACGGCCTGGACACCGTGGGAACGATCCGGGCGATGCGGGACGGCGAGGTGAAGGTGTTCGTCGGGATGGGCGGCAACTTCGCGCTCGCCGCACCCGACACCCCGGCGACGTACGCGGCTCTGCGCTCCTGCGACCTCACCGTCCAGGTGAGCACCAAGCTGAACCGCAGCCATGTCGTCCACGGGCGCACGGCCCTGATCCTGCCGTGTCTCGGCCGCACCGAGAAGGACCATCAGCGGGGCGGCGTCCAGAGCACCTCGGTCGAGGATTCGATGAGCATGGTCCACCTGTCCGTCGGGATGAAGCACCCTGCCTCCCCGCACCTGCTGTCCGAGCCGGCCATCGTCGCCGGGATGGCGCGGGCCGCCCTGCCCGACAGCCGGACCCCCTGGGACTGGTACATCGAGGACTACGACCGGATCCGGGACACGATGGCCGAGGCCCTGGACGGATTCGAGGACTTCAACCGCCGGGTCCGGCTGCCCCTCGGCTTCCGGATCAGGCAGCCCGCCCGCGAGCTGGTCTTCCTGACCCCGTCGGGGCGCGCCGAGTTCTCCGCGGCACCGCTGCCCGACGTGGTGCCCGAGCCCGGCACCCTGGCGCTCGGCACGATGCGGTCGCACGACCAGTGGAACACCACCGTCTACTCCGACAACGACCGGTACCGGGGCGTCAGGAACCTGCGCACGCTGATCTTCATGAACCGTGCCGACATGCGTGAGCGCGGGATCGCCGACATGGGGCCGGTCGACATCACGAGCACGGCGAAGGACGGCAGCCGGCGGTTCCTGAACGGCTACACGGCGGTCCCGTACGACATCCCGCGCGGCTGTGCGGCCGGCTACATGCCGGAGATGAACGTCCTGTGCGCGCTGGGCGACTACAGCACCCAGAGCGACCAGCCGATCATGAAGCACGTCAGGATCACGGTGGTCCCGGGCACCTGAACGGGCATCACCCGCGGGCCATCACCCGCCGGCCCCGCGCAGGGACGGCACCGGCACGTCCGGCCGCGGTGGACACCGCCCGACAGGCAGCCGGCCGTGCCCCGAGGGGTGCGGGGCACGGCGGCCGCCACCCGGAAAACCGGATCGGAACCGGCCCGCGCTCTGCCGGAGAGCACGGGCCGGACGGATGGGGCGGCCCCCGGAGCGGCCGCCCCAGGAAGGAGAGCCTTCCGGGCTCTAGGCGCTGTTTCCCGGATCATGTTCTGAGCCAGATGGCGAGGGCTGCGCGTGTGACGGTGCCGAGGTGGATGTAGGCGCGTTTGTCGTAGCGGGTGGCGGCGGCCCGGAAGCTTTTGAGGCGGTTGATGGTGCGTTCGACGGTGTTGTGTTTCTTGTAACGCTCGCTGCCTAGGGCGTGTCCGGCGGATCATTGGCTGTCGGGGCGGACGGTCCGGGAGCCGGGGAGGGGTGGGTTCGGATGTGCGCTATCCACGGGCGGCGAAGTAGGCGAGCAGCCCGGCTCCGACTCCCAGGACAATCAACTGCACGAGGCCAGGGACACGCCAACCCAAGGCAAGGAGACCACCGCCAGTGACGAGAGCACCGGCGGCCAGGAGCCACATTCCTCGTAGTGCTTCCTTGGGTGCGCTGGGCGGATTGCCACCGTTGTAGTTGTCCGCCCAACTGGACACTCCGTATTGGATGATCACTAGCCAGGCGATGACCATCAGGTCGATAACGAGCAGGGCCACGCTCACCCCAACCTGCTCGCCGATCGACGGTTCGCCCCCGGGCCTCATAACGTCCACCGATCTGATGTGAGGTGACAGCCTGTTGCTCGCATGCCCCTCAGCATGTTGTTACGCCGGGCGCCACACATGAGCACAGGTACTCAGACCCCGGTCACTTCCTCTCAGCCCTCGGAGCGCAGTCGGATCGTCATTGACCGCGACGGTTGAATGGCCGCGTCGGCAGCCGCCTAGGGTGCGCCCGACTGCTCATGTGACTTTCCGACCGGTCGCTCGTTGGTTCGGTCATGGGTCGGGGGGATCTGACGAGTCGCGAGTGGTCGCTGCTTGAGCCGCATCTACCGCCTTCAGGTGGCCGGGGCGGCCGGTGGAACGACCACCGCACGGTGGTCAACGGGATCCTGTTCCGGGTCCGCACCGGTGTGCCGTGGCGTGACCTCCCGGAACGCTACGGCTCGTGGAAGACCGTCTACGAGCGGCATCGCCGCTGGTCGGCGGACGGCACCTGGGACCGGCTCCTGCAGGCGGTCCAGGCCGACGCCGACCTCGCCGGGCGGGTCGACTGGGGCATGGTCGGCGTCGACTCGGCGTCCTGCCGGGCCCACCAGCACGCGGCCGGCGCCCGCAAAGCCGGTCCGCGGATCCCGAAAAAAGGACGACGCCCCGGCACCACCGCCCCGACGAGGGACTCGGACGGTCCCGGGGCGGCCTGACCTCCAAGATCCACCTCGCCGGCGAAGGCGGCTGCCGCCCCATGGCTCTACTGATCACTCCAGGCCAGTGGGGTGACGCCCCGCAGATGATCGAGGTCCTGGACCGGATCCGGGTTCCCCGCCCGCTGGTCGGGCGGCCCCGGACCAGGCCCGACCATGTCAGCGGCGACAAGGCTTACAGCTCCAGACGAAACCGCAGCTACCTGCGCAGACATCGCATCAAGCACACGATCCCCGAGCCGCGGGACCAGCGGGCCAACCGCCGGCGCAGAGGCAGCGCGGGCGGCAGACCTGCCGGCTTCGACCGCGAGCGCTACCGGCGACGCAACGAGGTCGAGCGGACCATCAACCGACTCAAGAACTCCCGCGCGGTCGCCACCCGTTATGACAAGAGGGCCTACGTCGTCCACGGCACGATCACCGCAGCAGCAGTCCGCCTATGGCTCCGCCTATGATCCGCCGGACACCCCCTAGTGCTCAGTCACATGCATGTGACTGAGCGTCGTAGTTGGCCCGTCCGGCCAGATAGATACTCAGTACTCGGTGGAGCCCGTTGACGGCGTCCCGTACGGTCGGCCCGTGATGATCAAAACGGGCGACCCCCGCAGTCTCGGCGTCCCGACCTCCGAGGCGCGGTTGAACTTCGATACGGAGCTGCAGGAGCTCGGCGGCGGACCGCGGCGCCGCTTGCTCATGGTCGACGACGAGCCTGCCTTCGAGCTCAGCTTCTACTGCGGCACGTGCCCGCTCCTGTTCCGTCGGCTGGAGACCGCGCGGGAGAAGCTGTCCCTGGAGAGCATGCAGGAACGGCTCACCGGAACGCTGGACGATCCGGACGACGGCGGCGTGATCGTTGCGTTCGGCACGTTGTTGCCGGAGGGCGAGTACCTTCCGCTGCTCCTGAAGGTGGAACCCCGGCTGGTCATCCCCGGTAGAGAGGGCGACTACTTCAGCGGCGAACAGGCCACGACGTGGGGGATCGATCAGTTCTGGGGCCTTCCGGTGTACCCGCACACCCCGTACTACCGGACCTTCGAGACCGCGGTCGACGCGGACGCCCACCTCTACGAGTTCGTCGTGCCCATGGTTCCCCCGACGTGGAACGAGCGGGAGCGTGTCGAGGAATACGTCGCACTCATGGAGCAGGGAACGATCCCCACGGCGGTGGCGATCTCCACCCTGGACGTGTGCCAGCCCGCCATCGACCGAGGAGACGACTACTTCGTGCACTGGGGCCTGACCCACTTCCTCCTCGACGGACACCACAAACTGGAGGCCGCCGCCACCGCCGGTCGGCCGGTGCGGCTCCTCTCGCTGCTGACCTTGGGCGAAAGCCTGGCCGGAGCGGAAGACATCGCCCGGCTGCCTGCCTTGCGCACGCAATCCCGCACGGCCCGCCGCATCGGACGGTAGATGTCGGTACGTGACTCCGGCCAACTACAACACTCAGTGGCCAACCAGTTGCTCAGCTGCGAGTCAGTGGAACCAGACGACGAGGCGTACGTTCTCAGCTCCGTGGATCTCGCTGAGGATGCGCATAACGCTCCAGACGCGGCCCCAGTCGGTGTCGTCTCCTGCGGCTGAGGCGCGCGTTCGTGTGCCTGAGGAGTTGGTCTCCTGCCAGTCCGTCGTGCGCAGCTCGGCCCAGGTCAGCCACGTGGTCCCGTGCACATCGTGGGGGCCGCCGTAGCCTGCGAACTCACCTCGCAGCCCATCCGAGGCGTCATCCGGAAGGCCACGACCTTCCGCCAGGGGACGGAAGCCGAAGGAGTTTCGGACTCCGAACAGGCAGGCCAGGCCGTCGTAGGCGTTGCCCCTGTTGAGGAGGAAGAGATCGATGGCAACCTCCCAGACGGAGTCTTCGTCATCGGGGCCCCATAGACGGGCCCCGGGCCGGCATTCGATCATTCCGCTGACATCGGTCGACATGGAGCGATCCTGCCTGTGCCGGTCAAGGGAAGGCATCTCCATTTCCCGCGCTCGCAGGTGGCATGGGGCTTCACCCATGTTCGGGACCAGCCATGATGATCTCTGCCACGTGTTGCAGGGCGGCCTGGTATGCCTCGGTGTTGCCCGGCAGCTTCTGCCAGGTGCGCACTCGCAGAGTGGTGGACTGCAGGGTCCCGGGCGGGATGCCGAGGTAGCAACCCGCGCTCGTACGTGATCCGCCGCGGGCCATCTGGACCAGACGAATCGCGGCGTCGCGCCGCAGAAGCCGCGCGGGTCCGTCCAGCCCTGCCAGCGGGGCTGCCCAGGCGTTGGGGAGGGGATCTGAAATGGCGCGCGGGTCGAGGCGGCCTCTGTGAGTAGGGGGTTGAGGGAAGAGAGGCTGCGGTCCGCAGGCTTCCTGCTGGAGGCGGGTTGCTTCCGCTATCGCAGCGCTCATGGCCGGTGAGCAGTGCGGGGTGAGGGTTCTCAGGCGCCCGGACCTGCCTGGCGGGAGTCGGGACAGTAGACGAGTGAGTGCGGCGGAACCGTCCGGGTCGTCGAGGACTTGGACGACGAGGCTCATCAGGGCGGCGCATTGCCGTGAATCGGCAGGCGCGTGGTCGATGGATCGGGCCAGCCACCCATCGCTCTGACCTCTGAGGCGTTCAGTGGGGCTTCTACGCAGGGCTTGGCAGTGAGCTGTACCGAGATTTGTGGAGTCCCTGATGCCAGGGTTACGGTCCTGGCGAAGGAGATCCACCAGCACCATGGCAGCACCCCGTAAATATCCGGACGAGCTCCGCGAGCGCGCGATCCGCGAGGTCCGCACCACCGGCCGCCCCATCGCCCACGTTGCGAGGGACCTGGGCATCCACAAGGAGGCCCTGCGAGGCTGGGTCCGCCAGGCCGAGGCCGACCGCGGCGAGCGGGACGACCGGCTCACCACCGCCGAGCTGGATGAGTTGAAGCAACTCCGCCGGGAAGTGGCCGAGTTGCGGCGGGCGAACGAGATCCTGAAAGCCGCCTCGGTGTTTTTTGCCCAGGAGATCGACCGTCCCCGGACGAGGCCGAGCAGGTGATCGACCACCTGCGTGACAGAGGTCTCGGGGTCGATCCCGTCTGCCGGGTGCTTCAGCTGTCGCCGTCGACGTACTTCGCCCGCAAGAAGCGGCCGAAGTCGGCCCGCCGGCTCCGGGACGAGCAGCTCATGCCGCTGATCGAGGAGGTCCACGCGGAGTCGGGCGGCACCTACGGCGCCCGCCGGATCACCCGCGCGCTTCGACGCCAAGGCATCGTCGTGGCCCGCTGCACGGTCGAGCGACTGATGGCCGAGCTGGGCCTGGAAGGTGTCATCCGTGGCCGGCGCCGCCGCACAACCGTCCCGGAGCCATCGGCGCCCCGGCCGCCGGACCTGGTCGACCGCGACTTCACCGCGAGCCGGCCTGATCAGCTATGGGTGGCGGACATGACGTATGTCCGCACCTGGTCGGGGTGGGCGTATGTGGCGTTCGTCCTGGACGTGTACTCGCGGATGATCGTCGGCTGGCAGGTCGCGAACCACATGCGGACCGAACTCCCTCTGGACGCCCTGGAGATGGCGCTCTGGCGGCGCCGGATCAAGAAGGACTCCGGACTGATACACCACAGCGATCGCGGGTCGCAATACGTATCAATTCGGCATACCGACCGGCTCGCCGACATCGGTGCCTCCGCCTCCGTCGGATCGGTCGCGGACTCGTATGACAACGCGATGGCCGAGGCGCTGAACGGGACCTTCAAGGCCGAGCTGATCGAGATGCAGGGTCCCTGGAAGGATGTCGACCAGGTCGAACGGACGATCTTCCAGTGGATCGCCTGGTACAACGAGGAGCGTCTTCACTCCGCGCTCGACTACGTTCCGCCGGCCGAGTACGAAGAAGCCTTTTGGCGGAGCCAGGAGCAAATCCCGCAGTCCGCCTGAACCAATCAAGATCGGACTCTACGAAACTCGGGGCAGCTCCCCCCCCGTTACCGTCTTCATGGCTCCGCAATGGGGCTACCGGTCTTCGGGTCCGGCATGACTTCCCCCCCTTGTTGTTCATGATCCGGGGGGGTGGTGTCACCGGGTCCGGAGGCGTCGACGGACCGCTGATGAGGGGCTTGAGCACCGACTTCACCCGAGCCGGAAGAGCTCTCCGTAACGTGGATGTGGCAGCTCGGTGCCGAGGCAAGGCCGGACGAAAGCGTGATGGAGGGGCCTGCACATGATCGACACCGGCGGCATCGACGTCTTCCTCGGCCTGGACGTCGGCAAGGGCGAACACCACGCCACCGCCGTCACCCCGGCCGGCAAGAAGGCCTTCGACAAGCGGCTGCCCAACACCGAGCCCAAGCTCCGCGAGCTGTTCACGAAGCTCCAGGCCAAGCACGGAACAGTGCTGGTCGTGGTCGACCAGCCGGCCTCCATCGGCGCCCTGCCGCTGGCCGTTGCGAGGGACATGGGCTGCCCGGTCGCCTACCTGCCGGGGCTGACAATGCGGCGGATCGCCGACCTCTACCCGGGCGAGGCCAAGACCGATGCCAAGGACGCGTTCATCATCGCCGACGCAGCCCGGGCGATGCCGCACACGCTGCGGGCGATCGACGGCGAGGACGAGACGATCGCCGAGCTGGAGATGATCGTCGGGTTCGACGACGACCTGGCCGGCGAGGCCACCCGCGTCGCCAATCGGCTGCACGGCCTGCTGACCCAGATCCATCCATCGCTGGAACGGGTCCTGGGACCGCGGTTGCAGCACCCTGCCGTCCTGGCCTTGCTGGAGCGGTTCGGCTCACCGGCACAGATACGCAAGGCGGGCCGTCGGCGGCTGGTCACGCTGCTGCGGCCGAAGGCGCCGAGGATGGCCGAGCGGCTGGTCGAGGAGATCTTCGCCGCGCTGGACGAGCAGACCGTCGCCGTCCCCGGCACCGAGGCAGCCGCGCTGATCGTCCCCAGCCTCGCCGCCTCACTGGCGGCCGTGCTCGATCAGCGCAAGCTGCTGGCCGGGCGGGTCGAGGAACTGCTGGAGGGCCACCCTCTTTCGAAGGTCCTGACGTCGATGCCGGGGGTCGGCGTCAGGACCGGAGCCAGGATCCTGATCGAGGTCGGCGACGGCAGCACCTTCCCGACCGCCGGCCACCTCGCCGCCTACGCCGGTCTCGTACCCGCGACCCGCAGTTCCGGGTCGTCGATCCGCGGTGAACAGCCCTCCAGGAGAGGAAACAAGCAGCTCAAACGGGCCTTCTTCCTCTCCGCGTTCGCCGCTCTGGGTGACCCGGCATCGCGGGCCTACTACGACAAGAAGATCGCCCAGGGCAAGCACCACACCCAGGCCCTGCTCTGCCTCGCCCGCCGCAGGGCCGACGTCCTGTTCGCAATGCTCCGCGACGGGACCTTCTATGAACCGCAGCCGTCGGCCGCGGTCACCTGACCTGCGGGTCTGCGAGGAGGACGACTCGATCGGCCTCGACGTCGAAGCCGAGCACCGGATGGCCGGAGTCGCTTTCCGGGTCCATCAGCACGGGCTTGCCCAGCCGTCGGCCGATCTCCCGGAGGAAGTCGCAGAACACATCAAGTCGCTCCTGGCCCTGCAACTCCCGCAGGTCGACGTCGAAGTCGATTTCCTCGGCAGCATGGAAGCGGAAGATCGCCAGCACGTCGGCAGTCGGCCAGACCCGCAGGTCCGGGCACTCGGCATCAGCCGGGCGGGACAGCACGGCCTCCGCCCGGGGCACTGGAAGCACCGTCTCTCCCTCGGAGTACTGGCACTTCCAGCCCTTCTCCGCGACAAGATCAAGGACCGTCTGCCAGTCCTCCACCGAGGCATCCGGGACACGCACGTCCGGCAACGACCCCATCAAGTCCGGGTCGAAGAAGCACTTCACGTCATCCCACAGCAGATCAGCCACCCCGCCATGCTCCCCCGGCTCACCGACTCGACGCACCCCCGTTTCCCTTGACCAAAGACATAGGGGCCCCCGAGGGGCATCAGGTGCACCATGAATCTTGCTGAAAGTATTGAATTTAGCAGAATCCGCCCCGATAGAGAATGCCGCGGCAACACTTCCCGCCACGACCAGCAGTGAGCGCCGACTTGCCAACTCCCTTGAACCCTTTCTATCGATGCGCGAGTAAAGTTCGACCTGACATCACGATTCAACCCCTATTGACGTAAGGACTGTGACGCAATAGAGCAGGTCGCATTAAATCGCTGGTGCGTAAAGCGGGATTACATCACTCCTTCTTGACAGTGCACCCGGGACGACGACGGCTCCAAGGAAAGTTTTGTAGGCCCATCCATCGTCGCCCCCGGCGGCAGCTCCCGCCCCGCTGACCACGGCTCGCAACATCCATCCGGGGCCGTCACTCCCGAGAACTCTGATTTCTCTGACTCTGATTACCCCGGGCTCCGTCACCACCGAGATGGTAGCCCTGATCTCGATTCCTGCCCGGTCGACCCACGTTTCTGCTGAGTTACCCTGGGCGCGCATCTTGGAAATCATGTCTGCACGGACAGCATTCCATACGGTTGCCGAATTTGCGTTGAATGCTTGAAGCTGAAGGGCGGTGTCACCTTGGACCAGCGTAGCTGCGAGCATTTCACCATCTACCTCGACTGGGAGGCATGACATCCCCGGCGCGGACGGCACCATGATCCCACCCATGTCAACAAGATCGAGATTTTCTATATCGATTTCGCTGATGTCCCATGGGCCGAGCTCAAATCCTCTCCGAAGAATATTTCCGTCACGCAAGGATTCTTCGCACACGTCGACAGCCGAAGAAATAAGATATTCTTCTTCCTCCTCAGAAATGGACTCCTCGGCGAAGAGAGCGATGATAATTCGCATCAGGTTGGGCAGCGAAAGCTTCTTCGCTACTTGCCCATCAAAGGCGTCGCTACTTTTTGCCCCCAGAAGCATCTTCGTCATTTCCAGGAGATCACTCCTGGGGATGAAATAAACGTCTCTGGGGGCTACTTCCTCTACCGTTGGCAGGCCATTTTCCCAGCGGATTCGGAGAATTATTTGGGCCGTCGCGACCATGACTCGTTTGAGAGTGACTCGGTCCCATGAGGCTACTTCGGCATTCGCAAGAATGGATGGGTCTACGACTCCGTCCTCGGCGAATTTTCGCAACAGCTCACGGACCTGCTGCACCACGCCGTTCTCGCCGCCAGAGTTTGACACGCTGCGCTCCTCTCGCTGTCACGATAGCTACCGCGACGAGTGCTTCCGCAGGACCGTGAGCCCCCCGGGGCCTGCGGGCCGTCCACGACCTTCTGAACAGTGGAAGGAGCCCTGGAGACAGTTGTCTTGCGCTCTTCAGCCTGCTCGATGGCTTCCTCAGTCGCCTTCTGCGACTTGCCGGCATCATCGACCGATGAGCCCCGGCTTCGGTGGCTTAAGGTTCCTGCCCAGTGCAGGGTCGAAAATGCCGTCTAGGCACTGTTTCTCGGATCTCCTGACGCGGGTGGGGTGTTGGGGCCGGCTGGCTGTATGGGCCGTGGGGATCTGACGAATGCGGAGTGGGATCGGCTGGAGTCGTTCCTACCTCCTGGTGGTGTGCGTGGTGGTCGATGGAGCGACCATCGCCGGGTGATCAACGGGGTTCTCTACCGGGTGCGGACCGGTGTGCAGTGGCGGGATCTGCCGGAGCGGTTCGGGCCGTGGGAGACGGTCTACAAACGGCATCGCCGCTGGTCGGCCGATGGGGCCTGGCAGATGCTGCTGTCCCGTGTTCAGGCAGCTGAGGATGCCGAGGGCAGGATCGACTGGGGCGTGTCGGTGGACTCAACAGCAGTACGAGCCCACCAGCACGCCGCCGGCGCGAGGAAGGCTCCTTCGGCCGCTGTTCCTCAAAAGGGGGCCGGGCATGGGGCGAACCAGGTCGGTCCGGTACTGCGGAAACTGGCCGCCCGCCTGGAGGAGGTGGTCGGATCGGCGAATGCCTGGGACGTTCCCGCGGCGGATTCACCACCAAGATCCACCTCGTCGCCGACGGGCGATGCCGACCCCTCGTCCTCGCCCTCGTCCTGACACCCGGACACCCGGACACCCGGACACTACGATGACGGACCCCAGCTCGAGCGGGTGCTGGGACAGGTATCGCTGCCCCGAACCGGAGTCGGCCGGCCTCGCACCCGGCCCGACCGTGTCCTGGCGGACAAGGCATACACGTCCCGCAGAAACCGCCGCTACCTGCGACGACGCGGCATCCCGCACACGATCCCCGAACGCCTCGACCAGCAGGCACACCGCAAGAACCGAGGCTCCCGAGGCGGTCGACCCACCGGCTTCGACAGCGAGCGCTACAAGAAACGCAACACCGTCGAACGCACCATCAACCGCCTCAAAAGCTTCCGGGCCGTCGCCACCCGCTACGACAAACGCGCCTACATCCACCTCGGCACCGTCACACGCGCAGCCCTCGCCATCTGGCTCAGAACATGATCCGGGAAACAGCGCCTAATACCGGTCGGTCTTCTTCTTCCTGTCCGGGGCGAGGCCCATGTCCTCGCGGTCCTCCTCCAGGCGCTCGTCGAGGCGCTTCTCGTCCGGGCGGCGGGGCATTCCGCGGCTGTGACCGGTGTCCGGGTCGCCCTCGACCTCTTCGTTGGACTTGTGGTGGTGATGGGACATCGCTCACTCCTTGCCGTCGGGGGCGCCGGCCGCCGCGGCGGCCTCGGCGGCGCCGGGAGTCCGCCCGGCGCCGTCGCCCTTACGGATGGTGCAGTGCAGGGAGTCGTCGACCACGTCGGCGATGATCGTGTCCCCGGGGTCGGCTTCGCCGCCGAGCAGCAGGGAGGCGACGCGGTTGTCCAGCTCCGTCTGGATCGTGCGGCGCAACGGGCGAGCGCCGAACTCCGGCTGGTAGCCGTGGGCGACCAGGAGCTTCTTGGCGGCCTCGGTGACCTCCAGGGTCAGGTCCTGGGCGTGGACGCGGTGTTTGCTGCGGTCCAGGAGGTGGTCGACGATCTCGGACAGGTCGTCCTCGGTGAGGCTGTGGAAGACGATGATGTCGTCGATGCGGTTGAGGAACTCGGGAAGGAACCGGCCGCGCAGCTCCTCCATCAGCTCGTCCTTGAGTTCGGCGGCGTCGCCCTCGTGGGCGAGGATGCGGTGGGCGCCGACGTTGGACGTCATGATGACCACGCAGTGCCGGAAGTCGACGGTGCGGCCCTGACCGTCGGTGAGGCGGCCGTCGTCGAGGATCTGGAGCAGCGTGTTGAAGACGTCGGGGTGCGCCTTCTCGACCTCGTCGAACAGCACGACGCTGTACGGGTTGCGCCGCACCTTCTCGGTGAGCTGGCCCGCCTCGTCGTAACCGACGTATCCGGGAGGGGCTCCGACGAGCCGGGCGACCGTGTGCTTCTCCTGGAACTCGCTCATGTCGAAGCGGATCATGCGGTCGTCCTGGCCGAACAGCAGCTCGGCGAGGGTCTTGGCCAGCTCCGTCTTGCCGACGCCGGTGGGGCCGAGGAAGAGGAACGAGCCGACGGGCCGGTTCGGGTCGCCCATGCCGGCGCGGTTGCGGCGTACGGCCTCGGAGACCGCGGTGACGGCTTCGTCCTGGCCGACGATCCGGGCGTGCATCTCCTCCTCCAGCTTGAGGAGCTTCTCCTTCTCTCCGGCGGTGAGCTGGGAGACGGGGATGCCGGTGCGGCGGGAGACGATGTCGGCGATGTCGGAGGAGGTGACCGAGACGACGCCCTCGCGGCGCTCCTCGATCCCCGCCAGCTCGCCCTCCACCTCGGCGATCCGCCGTTTCAGCTCGGAGGCCTTCTCGAACTCCTCGCCGGCGACGGCCTCGTCCTTCTCGCGCCGCAGCTTGGCGAGGCGGTCCTCACGGCTGACGACCTCGGTGGAGCGGTTCGCGCTGCGCAGCCGGACCCGGGCCCCCGCCTGGTCCATCAGGTCGATCGCCTTGTCGGGCAGGAAGCGGTCGCTGATGTAGCGGTCGGACAGTCCGGCCGCCGCCGTCAGGGCTCCGTCGGCGAAGCGGACCCGGTGGTGGGCCTCGTAGGCGTCCCGCAGCCCTTCGAGGATCTGTACGGTCTCTTCGACGGTGGGTTCCGGGACCAGGACGGGCTGGAAGCGGCGCTCCAGGGCGGCGTCCTTCTCGATGTGCTTGCGGTACTCGTCGATCGTCGTCGCGCCGACGACGTGCAGTTCGCCGCGGGCGAGAGCGGGCTTGAGCATGTTCCCCGCGTCCATCGAGCCCTCGCCCGTGGCCCCGGCGCCGACGACCGTGTGGAGTTCGTCGATGAAGAGGATGATCTCCCCCTCGGCCTTCTGCACGTCCTCGATGACCTTCTTCAGCCGCTCCTCGAACTGGCCCCGGTACTGGGCTCCGGCGACCATGCCGGACAGGTCCAGGGAGACGACCCGCTTGTCCTTGAGGGTGTCGGGGACATCGCCCGCGACGATGCTCTGGGCCAGGCCCTCCACGATGGCGGTCTTGCCCACGCCGGGCTCGCCGATGAGGACGGGGTTGTTCTTGGAGCGCCGCGAGAGGATCTCGATGGTCTGCTCGATCTCCTCGGCCCGCCCGACGACGGGGTCGAGCTTCCCCGCCTTCGCCTCCTCGGTCAGGTCGCGCCCGAACTCGTCCAGGGTCGTCGCGGGCTGCTTGGCCCCGCCGGAGGCCCCGTCCGGGCCCGCCGCCCGGTCCGCCGCGCCGCGCAGCTTCCCGACGTCGAGGTCGTCCGACCCCAGGAACCGCCCGGCGCCGGAGTCCGCGTCGTCGACGAGCGCGCCGAGGATGTGCTCGGGCCCGATGTAGGACACCCCGGCCGCCTGCGAGCGGGCGTAGGCGTCGGTGAGGGTCCGCTTCGCCGCCGGGGTGAGTCCGGGCTCGGCGGACGGCTCGGCGGACTCCCGGGGCAGCACCTGTTCGAGCTGCGCGGCGAGGGCGTCGGGGTCGACCCCCGCCCGGGTCAGCAGCCCCCGGGAGGGTTCGACCTGGGTCGCCGCCCACAGCAGGTGCTCGGTGTCGAGGTCCGCGGTGCCGTCCTCGGCGGCCTTGCTCGTCGCCCGGCCCAGCAGTTCGTGGGAGGACTCCGTCAGCAGCCGCCCGATCGGGACGCGCTGCATCGCGGGGGGCGAGGAGGCGGGCGTCATACCGAAGAACCGGTTCAGCAGATCGCTGAACGGGTCGGACGGACCGAGGGGTGAACCGAACGCCATCGACATGTCAGCTCCAGGGGCGGCGAGGGGGCCCTCCCACTCAAACGCGATGTCCACCACCCCGCAAACGGAGGTGACGCCCTCCCGGACCTGTCCGGCGCCACCGCCTCCAGCGCGCGTTCGAGGCGCGACGGCCCGGTGGATCTCCATCCTCCGGCCGGTGGCGCTGCGACGCCGGAAGGGGCCCGGAGGAGTGCTCCTCCGGGCCCACCGCGCGCCGGTGTCGGCGCTGCGGCTACTGCCCCATCTCGTACGCCCCCGACAGCGCCTCGACCTGCTCCCAGATCCGCGCCGAGCGGGCCGCGTCGACGACGGGGCGGCGGACCGCGGCCAGCGCCCAGTTCTGCTGGGCCTCGGTGGCGGAGTCCTTGCCGTGCAGTTCGACGGCGTGCGCGGAGAAGTCGCGGACGAGTACGGCGAACAGCTCGTCCAGCAGCGCCTCGTCCAGGCCGGTCAGCCGGGCCTGCTCCAGGATCAGCTGGCCGTGGACGACGAGCGCGAAGAGCTGGCCGACCGCGAGGAGGAGATCGAGGTCACGGCTCTGCTCCTCGTCGGGGGCCGCCGTCTCGACGAACGTGCACAGGGCGTTCGCCTGCTCGCGGAAGCGGGCGACGTTCGGCACCTCGGCGTACGCGTCGAACGCGGGGCGCCAGTCGTGGAAGCGTACGGAGCCGAGGCCGCGCGCCGGGCCCTGCTGGAAGAGGAACGTGTCGTCGGCGGCGTCGAGGCGGGTCGGGACGGCCGGGCGGTCGACGGGGTTCAGGAGGTGGTTGCGCATGAACTTCAGGATCAGCGCGAGGTTCACGTGGACCGTGCCCTCCAGCTTCGGCAGGCCCCGGATCTCGACGGCGGCCTGGGCGAAGTAGTTGTCCTTCTCGAAGCCCTTGGCGGCGATGACGTCCCACATGAGGTCGATGACCTTCTCGCCCTCGGTGGTCACCTTCATCTTCGTCATCGGGTTGAAGAGCAGGTAGCGGCGGTCGTCGGGCCCGGCGGAGCGGAAGTAGTCGACGGCGCGGTCGCTGAACAGCTTCATCCCGACGAGCCGGACGTAGGCGTCGGTCAGCTCACGGCGCACGTGCGGGAAGGCCGTGACGGGGCGGCCGTAGAGGATGCGGTTGCTCGCGTGCGTGACGGCCTCGTACATCGCGTGCTCGCAGATGCCGATGGAGGCGGTGCAGAGGTTGAACTTGCCGACGTTGACGGTGTTGAGCGCGGCGTCGAAGGCGGCGCGGCCGGTGTGCAGGATGTCGGCCGGCCCGACCGGGTAGTCGGCGAGGCGGAACTCGCTGACGTACTTGGAGGAGTCGACGACGTTCTTCACGAGCCGGTACGCCTCGTGGCGGCTGTCGGCGGCGAAGAAGACGTAGCCGTCGGGGCCCTCGACGTCGGTGCGGCGGCCGAAGACGGAGACGAGACCGGCGGCGTTGCCGTTGCCGATGTAGTACTTGGAGCCGGAGGCCCGGAAGCCGCCCTCGCCGTCCGGCGTCAGCAGCATGTCGGTGGAGTAGATGTCGGCGCCGTGGGCCTTCTCGGAGAGGCCGAAGGCGAACACCTCGCCCCGGGAGAGGAGGTCGGCCGCCCGGGTACGGGCCTCGGCGTTGTCGCTCTGCCAGACCGGGCCGAGACCGAGGATGGTCACCTGCCAGGCGTACCAGTAGTCGAGGCCGTAGAAGCCGAAGATCTCGTTGAGGGCGGCGATCCGGGCGGTGTCCCAGCGCCGGCCGTCCTTGTTCGCGGCGGAGGCGGGGGTGAGGAAGGTGGCGAACAGGTCCTCGCGCGCGGCGAAGTCGAGGAAGTCGCCGAGCCAGGCGCGGGAGCGGTAGTCCTCGATGAGCCGGCGCTTGCCGCGCGCCTCGAACCAGTCGACGGTGGCGCGGAGCAGCCTGCGCGTCTCCGGGTCGAAGTGCGCGGGGTCGTAGGTGTGCGGGTTGAACAGGAGCGACGCGGACTCGGCCATGGCAGGTGCCTTCCGGGTGGGTGAGGGTTTCTTCGGTGGTACGGAGGTGGCGGGCCGCGGACCGTTCAGGCGCCGGGGCCCGCCGCGGCGAGCCGGTGGAGCGTGGCGAGGACGTCGTCGAGCCAGGCGATCGTCATGCGCTCGTACGCGATGCCGCCCCGCAGCACGACGTGCTGGAGTTCCTGGCCCGCGTCCTGCGGCGCGGGGGCGTCGGGCCCGGTGAAGTCGCGCAGCTCCCCGGCGAGGTAGTGCGCGAGCCGGTCGCGGTGCACCTGGCGGTGCCGCTCCACCTCGTCGATCAGGGCGGCCGGGTCGTCGAAGGCCGCGCCCCGGATCTTCACGGCGAGATCGTGCCGCAGGCTCTCCGGCTGGATCGGCTTGTGCAGCCACGCGGTGAGGGCGGCGCGGCCGGTCGCGGTGACGGAGTACTCCTTCTTGTCCGGCCGGCCCTGCTGCTCCACCTCCCGGACCAGGAGGAGGCCGTCGGCCACCATGCGGCCCAGGACGCGGTAGATCTGCTGGTGGGTGGCGGTCCAGAAGTGGCCGATGGACCGCTCGAACCGCCGGGCCAGCTCGTAGCCGGAGCCGGGCCGCTCCAGCAGGGAGACGAGGATCGCGTGGTCGAGGGCCATACGCCGATCCTTCTATGCAACTCGTTGCATAGACAAGGCGTGGAGCCCGGGTGAGACGCGGCTCACCCGGGGTATGCCGACCGCATGGCTCCGCCCCGACGGGCACCGCGGCGAACGGGAGGTCCTGGCCGCCGGCCCGGCGGCCGGAGATCAGGCCCGGGGCTGGATGCGGCCCTCCGGCGGGACCTCACCCGTGATGCTCGCGATCAACTCGGCGCAGAGCTCGCGCAGTTTGATGTTGCGGTGCTGCGATGCGGTACGCAGGACGTCGAACGCCTTCTCCGGGGTGCAGCGCTGCTGGCCGACCACGACGCCGATCGCCTGGTCGATGACGGTGCGCGAGCGCAGGGCGGCCTCCAGGTCCGCGGCGAACTCCTCGGTGTCCGCGATGCGCTGGGCCAGCGCGATGGCCCCGGTGGCCTGGGCGGTGAGCAGCCTCAGCGCGGTCAGATCGGCCGTGTCGAAGGCGTGCGGGACGGGTGCGTACAGGTTGAGGGCGCCGGCCGTGTGGCTGTGCGGTGCGATCGGCAGGGACAGGGAGGAGCGGGCACCGCAGACCGCGGCGTAGGCGGGGTAGTCGGCCCAGCGGCTCTCCCGCAGGGTGTCGGGCACGCTGACCTCCCGGCCGGTGCGCATCGCCTGGAGGCACGGGCCGTCGTCCTGGCCGTACTGGGCCTCGTCGAGCTTCGTCGCGGCGGCCCCCACGCTGGAGACGGTGACGGGGCGCCCGAGCCTCTCCAGCGTGATGCCGCAGCCGTCGGCCTCCTGCACCAGGGCGAGGGCGCTTCGGGCGAGGGCACGCAGGAAGTCGTCCAGCGACGTGGTCTCCAGGAGCAGCGCGGTCGTGTCCGGCGCCTCGGCCACGGGCCTGTCAGTCATGATCATCTCGTTCTGGGCGGTGACCCGCCGCCGATAAGGGCGGGACAGAGCTGGGCGGCGCGGTCCGGGCCGCCGGGACAGGGCAGCCGCCACCGACACACCGGCGCCGGGCGGGCTCCGGGGTGGGGCGGTGCGGGGTCAGTCGTCGAGGTGGGACGGCCGCGGACGGACGGGCGCGGGCGCAGCGGTCGCGAGCGGACCGTCCGCGGGGCGGGGTCTCCTCGCGGGGAACCTGCTGCGGGGCACCCGTAGCGGCAGGTGCGCGGTGCCGGAGGCATCGGTGGCCGGAAGCCGGACCGGAGCCAGGAGGGCGGCGCGGCGACGAGGACAGCGGTTCACGGAAACTCCACAGAGGCAGGAAGAATTCTCACGGGCCGTTTCCTGACCTCCAGCGCTTCATTATGCCTTCTCGCTCCGGCGCGGTCGGCCCGGTGTCACCGAGCCGGTCCGCTCCGGCCCCGCAGCGCCGTGACCCTGACGGGGGATCGGCTCCGCGGAGCCGATCCCCCGTCAGTCTCCGGCCACCGTTCCGGTGGTCAGCGCTCCCCCGGGAACCGGGGGCGGCTGGTGTCGGCGTGCGGGCCGACCGGCCGCGTCGGAGCCCCGGCGGCGGACGGCGCACCTCGGCGCCGGCCGGACTTCGCGGTGCGGACCGTCTCCGGCCCCGGGCGGCATCCCCGGCTGCGCAGCTCCGCGCCCGGGAGGGTGGCGGCGACCCGCAGCACGCGGTGGAGCCCGGCGGCGCCCAGGACCTCGCGGGCCTTGTCGTGGCCGGCCACCACCGCCATCGAGACACCGCGCTCCTCGGCCTGGTCCCGCACCCGCAGAAGGAGCCCCAGACCCCGGGGGGTGAGCAGGGGCGTGCGGAGGTCCACGACGATCGCCCGGGGTCCGCAGCACGGCAGCAGGCGGAGGATCTCGCGCTCGATCGCCGCCTCGTTGTCGAGGTCGACCACGTCGGCGAGCTCCACGACCAGGTGCGCGGCGTCGAGGTGATAGCTGAGCAGGAACATGTGGCACTCCAGGTGAGCAGGGCTGAGTGCGCGGCCGCTTCCTGACCTGCGTACCGCGCGTATGCCCCTTCGCCGGTGCGCGACACCTGTCCGGGGGTATCCGGCCGAGGGCGGTGTCCGCACCCCCGGCCAGCGGCGCGGGACGGCCCGCACAGTGCCATGCTGGTCGCAGGGTCCAGGCCCGGAAGGAATCGATCATGACCGAAGACGGAGTGCTCGCACCGGGGCCGCCCGACCTCGTCTCCCTCCTGCTGGATACGGACACGCTGGACGACTTCCTCCACGCGCTGGCCCGAAGCGCCCTGCTCATGTCGCCGACGGCGGACGGCTGCGGGGTGACGCTGGAGCGGGAGAACCGCCCCCTCACGGTGGCCAGCGCGGGTGTCAGCGCACCGCCGCTGGACGAGGCCCAGTACGGACAGGACGACGGCCCCTGCCTGGAGGCGCTGCGCGAGGGGCACGAGGTCAGCGTGGGCGACATGCGCGAGGAGGGCCGGTGGAACGGCTACCCCGCCTTCGCCGTCGCCTCCGGGACCCGGTCGTCACTGTCGCTGCCGATCGCGGCGCACTCCCACACCGCGGGCGCCCTGAACCTCTACTCGCCCAAGGAGAACGGCTTCGCGGACGTCGATCTGGGCGGGCTGCGCGCCCTGGCCGCCCAGGCGACGGGGGCCGTCGCGCTCGCCCAGCGGCTCTCGGACACCCGGACCTTCACCGCCGACCTGGAGGCCGCCCTCCAGTCACGCGCCGTGATCGACCAGGCGGCCGGGATCGTCATGAACCAGCGCCGCTGCGGTGCGGAGGAGGCGCTCCGCACCCTGCGCACCGCCTCGCAGCATCGCAACGTGAAACTCCGCGACCTCTGCGCCCAGTTGGTCGGCAGCGTCTCCGGCGCCCCTCCCGCCGGCGGCCCCGGCCTGCGCCCCCGGCCCTGACCCGAGAGCCGACACGTACGGCCGAACGCCGGCAGGGGCATGTTTGGCCCCCGCTGCGGGGGTACTCCTGTGGCAGGTGTCCGGCGTACGCGGAGCTCAGGCGCCGACCGGTTGGGAAAGCAGCCGTCGGCGCCGTCCGCCCGCTCCAGGGTGCCGCCCCTCCCCCGCCTCCGGAAGCGTCGTACGGATACGCGCTGTTTAGTGGGATCCGTACGGGAAACGCGGAGTCCGTCCCCCGGACGGAACGAGACGGAGTGAGGAGCACGCCATGCCGGCCGGATCGAACCGGAAGCGTGAACGGCAGTACGAACACATCAGGGAGAGCCAGGAGGAGCGGGGCGCGTCGAAGAGCCGTGCGAAGGAGATCGCGGCCCGGACCGTCAACAAGCAGCGCGCCCGGTCCGGCGAGTCGCGAACGGCGAGCAGGACGTCGACGCGGGACAGGAAGTCCGCCTACGAGCGCGGCGGCGAGCACTCCCACAAGGGGGCGCAGGGTCCCACGAAGGACCAGCTCTACGCCGAGGCGAGGAAGAAGAACATCGACGGGCGTTCCTCCATGAACAAGGAACAGCTCTGCAAGGCCCTCGGACGCTGACACCCGGCGCCTTCCGGGCCGGACGGCCGCCCGCACGACACAGGAGTCAGGACATGCCCGCAGACGCACGTGGCGACGATGTGTACCAGCCGCAGGACGACGACGGTTCGATGCCGCCGAACGATGAGCTCGACCTGGAGAACACGCTCGACGAACGGGACCTGGACGACCAGCTGGACGAGGGCTACAGCCCTCCCGAACGCCCCCTGGGTGTCGACAAGTTCGGCACGACGGGGGCGGAGAAGCGCCGCGGCGAATCGCTGGACCAGCGGATCGCCCAGGAGGTGGACGATGTGGAGCCCCCCGTCGGCGACGGCATCGGCGATCTCACCGAGGGCGAGGGGGAGCCCCGGGAAGGGTCCACCGTCGAGCCCCGGGCGGGCCGGCTCAGCGGCGCGGCGGACGCGGCCGGACGGGAGAACGACGTCTTCGCCGAGGACGTAGGCATCGACGGCGGCGCCGCGTCGGCCGAGGAAGCGGCCGTCCACCTCACCGACGAGGCGGACACCGCCCGGCGCCCCGACAGCTGACCGCCGGGGAAGACGGACGACGGCCGGGAGGAACGGCCGCGCCCGCGGGCGCGGCGGTCCGGCATGCGTACGGCACATCCACGGACAGCGACCGCCTCCGCACGGGTCGCCCCGCCACGTCGTCCCTGTCGTGGCGTCGCCACCTCGACGGCGGCCCGTGCGGGCCGGGAAGCGGCGACTGGCACGGACCGCACCCCTTGAGGCATCTGCGTTTAGCGACCATTGCGTGGGGTATGGGCTGTTTTGTGCTTCGGACAAGAGGTGCGCCCGTGGGATTCCGGGCCGCATCTGTCCGGCCCGGCAACCCTCCCGCGGCGGCCCAGACGCATCGTCGACGAGGAGTGACCACCATGCCGGCAGCAGCCCCCGCCCCCGACCGTCCAGGCGACGCCGCCTCGCCCGACCATGCCTTCCGGCGGCTGCGGGCTCTCCCCCCGGGGCCGGAGCGGGACGCGCTGCGCGAGGAGACGATCTGCTCCTGGCTTCCGATGGCCCACCGGATCGCCTCCCGGTTCCGCAACCGCGGTGAGGCCATGGACGATCTGCGGCAGGTCGCCGCGATGGGGCTCGTCAAGGCGGTCGACCGCTATGAACCGGAGCGCGGCAATGCCTTCGAGACCTATGCCGTCCCCACCGTCACCGGGGAACTGAAGCGGCACTTCCGGGACCACACCTGGGACGTCCATGTGCCGCGCCGCGTCCAGGACCTCCGCAACCGGGTGCGGGTGGCCCGGCACGAGCTGACGCCGGGCAGTGGGGGCGGGTTCCCGACCTGCGCCGAGATCGCCGCCGCCACCGGGCTCGGTGAGGAGGACGTGCTGCTCGGCCTGGAGGCCCTGGAGAGCTACAGCGCCCTCTCCCTGGACGCCGCGCCCGCGGGTGCGGAGGGCGGTTCCCCCCTGGCCGACCGGCTGGGGTCCTGCGACAGGGCCCTCGACACCGCCGTCGACCGCGAGGCCGTCAAGCCGGGGCTGCGGGAGCTTCCCGAGCGGGAGCGGACCATCCTGTACCTCCGCTACTTCCAGGACATGACCCAGATACGGATCGCCGAACGCCTCGGCATCTCGCAGATGCACGTGTCGCGCCTGCTCAGCCGGTCCTGCGCGCGGGTGCGCGAGGACGTGCTCCAGGAAACCGCCTGACGGGCGGCGGCTCTCAGTGCGTCAGCGGTGTGCGCAGGGCCGATCGGCCGTCGCGCCACGCCGCCAGCAGGTGGTCGCCCAGCGCGTCCTCCAGGTGTCCGGTCGCCTCGATGCCCAGGACCACATCGGCCGCCAGGCCGGGCTCGTCCTCCAGCAGGCCGCCGATCACCTCGTGGCGCACCACCTGCTCGTGGACCGCGTCGGCCTCCACGTGCTCGTCGTAGAACCGCTGGGCCGCAGGGCCCGCACCGGCCCGGCGCAGGGCGTCGGCCAGCCGCCTCGACCCGGGGGACGAGGTGATCTCGACGGCGGCGAAGTGACCGACCAGGGCCCCGCGCAACCGGCGGTGCAGGCCGAAGAGGGACATCATGTTGACGGTGGCCAGGGCCTGGGCGGGCGCCGCGTCCAGGTAACGGCCGTACCGGGCGTCGAGGCCGAGGTCGGCCATCAGGCCGGCGAACAGCCGGGCGTGGATGTCCTCCGCCCTGCCCGCGCCGAACTCGTCGAACTCCACGGCGGTCATCGCCGCCTTCGCCCGGCCCTGGAGCCGGGGCACCACCCACAGATGCGGATCGGCCTCCTTGAGGTGGTACAGGGAGCGCACGGCGGCGTACTCGCGCAGCTGCCACAGCTCGCCCTCGCGCCGGAGGTGGTGGCTGACGCTGTGGCCGTCGTCCCCCACGGGTTCCAGCTGGAGCGCGTCCACCGCCCCGGCGACGTCCTGCCCGCCCGAGCCGGCGTCGCGGCGCAGCGCGTCCAGGAAGACGTCCTCGCCCGCCGACCGCACGCCGAGCAGGGCGGGGTCCCATTCCAGCCGCTCGTCCACCCCGGCGAACCCCCGGTAGTGCAGCTCGTAGAGGACGTACAGGAGGAGCTGGAGATCGTCCCCGTACGGGTCGGCGCGGCGGACGGCGTCGGCGGCGGGCAGGCGGGCCCCGCCGCCCGCCAGCACGGCGAGGGCGCTCCCGCTCAGGGGTCCGCGTGCCGCAGGGAGCGCGGGGGGCGCCGCCGGGTTCTCACGGGGGGTGGTGGCCTGGGTCGTCACGGTAGGGGCTCCTCCTCGGCGTCCTCGGGGTGTCGGCCGTCCGCCTCCGCGGGCTGTCGGCCGTCCCCGTGGCTGTCCGCCGGAGCGGCCGGCTTCCGGCGGCGGTGGCTGGTGTCGCACCAGGGGTAGGCGCGGCTGCGGCGGCAGGCGCAGATCGCGACGACGAAGCGGTCGGACCGGGTCGTCGTGCCGTCGTCGGCGACGACCTCGACGGGGCCTTCCACCAGGATCGGGCCTTCCCGGTTCACCACCACGCGGCGCGGCGTCTCATCCCTTCCGGCCACGGATCACCACCAGTTCCTCGCGTTCCAGCCGGTCCCGCAGCAGTCCCCGGTCCCGCAGCCAGGTCACCCGGCGCCGGGTGACCGGCCCGAACGGGATCGTCACCCGGTCGGTCACGGAGACGTCGAGTCCGGCCGCGGACAGCCGGCCGATCGTCTCCTCCGGACGGCTCAGCCCCGACTGGACCAGCAGGAGGAGACCGCCGGGGCGCAGCGCGGCGAAGGCGTCGTCGCAGATGCGGTCGAGGACGGCCCGGCCGTCGGGGCCCGCGTCCCAGGAGCGTCCGGGCCCGTGGCGCGGCACGGCCGGGTCGGGGGCCGGGACGTACGGGGGGTTGCTGACGAGAGCGTCGAAGGTACGGCCCGGCAGGGCCCGGAGCAGGTCTCCCCTGCGTACGGTGACGGGCAGCCGGGCGAGCACGGTGTTCAGCCGTGCGGACGCCACGGCCCGGCGGCTGATGTCCACGGCGGTGACGCGGGCGCCGAGCCGGGCGGCGTGCAGGGCCAGCGCGCCGGTCCCGGTGCACAGGTCCAGCAGATCCGTACCCGGACCGATCCCCTCGCGGCGCATGGCGAGGGCCAGCAGCAGCGTGTCGGTCTGCGGACGGTACACCCCCGGAAGCCGCAGAGTCCGGCCCGGACGCGGGGCCGCCGCGCCCGTCGGCGAGGCCGGGACGCAAGCCTCCGGCGGGGCCCCCGGCTTCGTCGGGGCGTCCTCGCCCTCTCCCTCGGAGAGCCGGACCCCTCGGGCGCCGCTCAACGGCCGGGCGTCCCGTCCGGGCGGTCCCGCCGCTCCAGACGCTCGGCGTCGGCCTGCCGTCGCCGTCCCTCGTCCTGGCGAGCCTGGTCGTCGAGCGCCTTGCCGTCCGACTCCTCGGCCAGTCCTCGGGCCTTCAGGAGCTTGGCCCGCAAGATCCTGCGCAGGTCACGCATCGTGTCCTCCTGTGCGGTCAGCAGTAGTTCCACGGTCGAGCGGTTCATGTCTCCTCGCCAGTGGGGCAGAGCCCGGGGTCCGTCACCGGGCGGTCCGGTGCGCTGTGGCTCGCGCCGCTGTACCGGAGTGACCCCCTACAGCTCCGCCAAACGCGCGATCCGCCGTTCGTGGACCCGTCGTACGCTGAATTCCACGTTCCGGCCGACGGAGAGGAGACCGAGGTGGCCGCGCAGAGCCCGGCGGATACGACGGTGGCGGAGATCCTGGCCGAGCTGGCCGCGCTGGAGGACCCGCGGGTCCGTGCGGTGAACGAGAAGCACGGCGACGACCACGGGGTGAACCTCGGCAGACTGCGCGCCGTCGCGAAACGGCTCGGGACCCAGCAGGAGCTCGCGGTCCGCCTGTGGGAGTCGGACGACAGCGCGGCGATGCTGCTGGCCCTGCTGATCTGCCGTCCGAAGGCGTTCGGGCGTGATGCTCTGGACCGTATGCTGCGCGAGGCCCGCGCGCCCAAGGTTCACGACTGGCTGGTGAACTACGTGGTGAAGAAGAGCCCGCACGCCGAGGAGCTGCGCACGGCGTGGTCGGCCGATCCGGATCCGGTGGTGGCGAGCGCCGGCTGGGCGCTCACCACCGAGCGCGTCCGGAAGAGCCCCGAGGGCCTCGACCTGCCGGGGCTGCTGGACGTCATCGAGGCCGGGATGAAGGACGCCCCCGACCGCCTGCAGTGGGCGATGAACCACTGTCTGGCCCGGATCGGCATCGACCACCCCGCTCTCCGCGCCCGCGCGGTCGCCATCGGTGAGCGCCTGGAGGTGCTCAAGGACTACCCGACCTCTCCGGGGTGCACATCCCCGTACGCGCCGGACTGGATCGCCGAGATGGTGCGGCGGCAGGACGCCCGCTAGAGAGCGCCGGTGGCTGCGGTGTCCCGGTGGAGCGGGTCTCGGCGGGGCGCCCACGCCGGACGGGCCGTTCGACGCCCCCGTCCCGGCCGTCGCCGACCGCATCCGCCACGGTCTCGGAACCGGCCGCATCCGCCACGGTTCCGGAACCGGTTGCCTCAGAGCCGGCTGATCAGAGCCGGCCGGCGACCCGGCACACCTGGCCGGGTTCGCGGTGGATGGGTGCCGCTCCCCCGGTGAGCGGCAGGCCCGTGCCGCCGCGCCGGGCCGCGACGATCTCCGCCGCGATGGACAGCGCCGTCTCCTCCGGCGTACGGGCTCCGAGGTCCAGGCCGATCGGCGACCGCAGCCGGTCCAGCTCACGGTCGCCGAGGCCGGCCTCGCGCAGCCGCCGGGTCCGGTCCTCGTGGGTGCGGCGCGATCCCATCGCGCCGACGAACGCGGCGGGCATCCGCAGCGCCTCCGTGAGCAGGGGCACGTCGAACCGGGCCTCGTGCGTGAGCACGCAGAGCACGGTGCGGGCGTCGGTCCGGGTGCGCCGAAGGTAGCGGTGGGGCCAGTCGACGACGACCTCGTCGGCCTCGGGGAACCGGGCGGGCGTGGCGAAGACGGGCCGGGCGTCGCACACCGTCACATGGTGGCCCAGGAACTTGCCGGCCCTGACCAGCGCGGCGGCGAAGTCGACCGCGCCGAAGACGATCATGCGGGGTGGCGGCAGGCTGGTCTCGACGAGCAGCGTGAGTCCGCCGGGGCAGTGCGAGCCGTCCGCGGAGAGGGCGACGGCAGCGGTGCGGCCGGTGTCCAGCACGGCCGCGGCCTCGGCCACCGCCGTACGGTCCAGCTCCGGGTGGCCCCCGAGCCCGCCCTCGTGGGAGCCGTCGGCGCGGACCAGCAGGGCCCGCCCGAGGAGCCCGGCCGGGCCGTCCACCACCCGGGCGAGGGCCACCGCCTCGCCGGACACCGCTCCGGACAGCGCGGCCCGCAGCACCTCCCGCTCCGGCGCGCCGGACCGTACCGGCGTGACCATGATGTCCAGGACGCCCCCGCAGGTGAGGCCGACGGCGAAGGCGTCCTCGTCGCTGTAGCCGAACCTCGTCCGGACGCTCTCGCCGGTGGTGAGCGCCTCGGCGCACAGTTCGTAGACCGCGCCCTCCACACAGCCGCCGGAGACCGAGCCGATCGCGGTGCCCTCGCTGTCCACGGCGAGCGCGGCTCCCGGCCCGCGCGGTGCGCTGCCACCGACGGAGACGACGGTGGCGACCGCGACGTCGCGGCCCTCCGCCATCCATCGGTGCAGCTCACCGGCGATGTCAAGCATCCGCCGCTCCCCCGGCGGGCTGCGGCCCCGTCGCGGTGATGACCCGGTCGGGGCGGATCGGCAGATCGCGGTGGCGTACGCCGGTGGCGTGCCAGACCGCGTTGGCGACGGCCGCCGCCGCGCCGACGATGCCGATCTCCCCCACCCCCTTGATGCCGACCGGGTCGTCCGGGTCGTGGTCGTCCACCCAGTCCACCTCGATGGCGGGGGTGTCGGCGTGCGTGGCGACGTGGTAGCCCGCGAGGTCGGGCGCGTAGTGGCCGCCGGTGTTGCGGTCGCGGACCGCCTCCTCGTGCAGGGCCATGGAGATGCCCCAGGTCATCCCGCCGACGAGCTGGTTGCGGGCGGTGAGCGGGTTGACGATCCGGCCCGCCGCGAAGACGCCCAGCATGCGGCGCACCCGGATCTCGCCGGTGGCGGTGTCCACGGCGACCTCGGCGAACTGCGCGCCGAACGAGTGGCGTTCCTTGCGCGCGAGCGCCCCGAGGGCCTCGGTGGTGTCGGACCGTACGGTGATCCCCTCCGGCGGGACGGACGTGGTCACCGCGAGCCGCTCGCGCAGTTCCGCTGCGGCCGCCGTGACCGCCCAGGCCCAGGAGCGGGTTCCCATGGAGCCGCCGGCGATCATCGCGGGTCCGAAGTCGCTGTCGCCGATGCGGACCCGGACCTGTTCGGGTGCGGTCTCCAGGGCGTCGGCGGCGATCAGGGTGAGCGCGGTGCGGGCGCCGGTGCCGATGTCGGCGGCGGTGATCCGTACGGTGAAGGAGCCGTCGGCCTCGGCCGTGACCAGGGCCGTCGAGGGGGCTGCTCCGGCGCCGAAGGAGGCTGCCGCCGTGCCGGTGCCCAGCAGCCAGCGTCCTTCCCGGCGGATGCCGGGACGCGGGTCGCGGTCCGCCCAGCCGAACCTGCGGGCTCCCTCGCGGAAGCAGGCGGCGAGGTTGTTGGTGCTGAACGGCAGTCCCGAGACGGGGCCGGCGTCCGGCTCGTTGCGCAGGCGCAGTTCGACCGGGTCGATGCCGCCGCGTTCGGCGAGTTCGTCGAGGGCCGCCTCGATCGCGAAGGATCCGGGGGCCTCGCCCGGTGCGCGCATCCAGGTCGGGGAGGGCACGTCGAGCCGGACGACGTGGTTGGCGGTGCGGTGGGCGTCGGCGTCGTACAGCACCCGGGCGACGCCCGCGCTCGGCTCGACGAACTCGTACACCGTGGACGTCTGGTTGAGCGAGCGGTGCTCCAGCGCCAGCAGCCGGCCGTCGGGGGCCGCGCCGAGCCTGACCCGCTGGGTGGTGGGGCTGCGGTAGCCGCCCAGCGAGAACGTCTGGCGCCGGGTCAGCACCACGCGTACCGGGCGTTGCAGAGCGGTGGCGGCCATCACGGCGGACACCTGGTGGGCCCGCAGGCCCTTGCTGCCGAAGCCGCCGCCGATGTGCTCCGAGCGCACCCGCACCGAGGAGGCGTCGAGCGAGAACATCGTGGCCAGTTCGCCCTGGACCCAGCCGGCGCCCTGGTTGGAGTCGACGACCTCCAGCCGGCCGCCCTCCCACCGGGCGGTCGCCGCGTGCGGCTCCATCATGCTGTGCTGCTCTTCGGGCGTGGTGTACGCGGCGTCCACCACGACGGCGGAGGCGGCCAGTTGTGCGTCCAGGTCGCCCTTCTGCGTCTCGGCGGGCATGTGGCCGGCGGCGGGGTAGGCGCCGGGGTGGTCCGCGTGGAGCGTGGTGTCGTGCGGTTCGCTGTCGTACGTCACGACGAGCGCTTCGGCCGCCTCCCGGGCCTCCTCGGGGGTCTCGGCGACGACGAGGGCGACCGGCCAGCCGGCGAACGGCACCCGGTCGTTCTGGAAGACGGCGCAGGTCGGGTCGGGCGGGGTGCCGAGCATGCCGATGTAATCGGTGTGCAGGCGGGGGGCGTTGCCGTGGTGCAGGACGGTGAGCACGCCCGGCATGGCGAGGATCGGGTCGGTCCGCACGTCGAGGATCCGGCCACGGGTGACGGTGGACAGCACGAGCCAGCCGTGGGCCAGGTCCGCGAAGGGGATCTCGCCCGCGTAGCGTGCCGCGCCGGTGACCTTGTCGCGGCCCTCGACGCGGGTACGGGCGGTGCCGACGGCTCCGCGGAGCGCCGAAGGGCCCGGGGTGGTGGTCGTCATCGGGCGTCCTCCCCGGCGAGTTCGGTCAGGACGGAGACCACGAGGTTGCGCATGAGAGTCACCTTGTATCCGTTGCGGGGCAGCGGCCGGGCTGCGGCCAGTTCGGCGTCCGCGGCGGCGGCGAAGGTCGCTCCGTCGGCCGGTGCGCCGGTCAGGACGGCCTCGGCGGCACGGGCGCGCCAGGGGCGGGAGGCGACGGCCCCGAGGGCGAGGCGCGCCTCGCGTACCCGGCCGTCCTCGATGGCGAGCGCGGCGGCGACGGAGCCGATGGCGAAGGCGTACGAGGCGCGCTCGCGCACCTTGCGGTAGCGGGAGCGGGCGGCGACGGGCGCGGCGGGCAAGGTCACCCGGGTGATCAGCGCGCCGGGCGGCAGGGCGGTCTCGCGGTGCGGGGTGTCGCCGACGGGGAGGTAGAAGTCGGTGAGGGGGACTTCGCCGGGTCCGTCGGCGCTCTCGTAGGAGACGACCGCGTCGAAGGCGGTGAGGGCCACGCCCATGTCGGAGGGGTGTACGGCCACGCAGTGGTCGGAGGCGCCGAGGACCGCGTGGTTGTGGTGCTCGCCCGCGACGGCGGGGCAACCGGCGCCCGGGGCGCGCTTGTTGCAGGGCTGGGAGAGGTCGGTGAAGTAACCGCAGCGGGTGCGCTGGAGGAGGTTGCCCCCGACGGTGGCCATGTTGCGCAGCTGTCCGGAGGCTCCGGCGAGCAGGGCCTGGGACAACGCCGGGTAGCGGCGGCGGACTTCGGGGTGGACGGCGAGGTCGCTGTTGGTGACGGTCGCCCCGATGCGCAGGCCGCCGTCCGCCGTGGGTTCGATGTGGTCCAGGGGGAGTTCGCGGACGTCGACGAGGAGGGCGGGGCGCTCCACGCCGGTCTTCATCAGGTCGACGAGGTTGGTGCCGCCGCCGAGATACCGCGCGTCCGGGTCGGCGGCGAGGAGAGTGACCGCGCCGGTGACGTCGTGGGCGCGCTGGTAGTCGAATTCCCTCATGCGACGTCCTCCTCGGCGGCACGCTTTCCGGCCGCGCGCCCCTCGGCGGCGTCCTCCCCGGCAGCGCTTCCCGCTGCGGTGTGTTCCCCGGCGGCGCGGGCGACGGCCCGGACGATCGAGACGTAGGCGCCGCAGCGGCACAGGTTGCCGCTCATGCGCTCCCGGATCTCCTCGGGCGTCAGGGGCGGCGGCCCGGCGTCGGGCGCCGGGTCGCCCGTGACGGCGCTCGGCCAGCCGGCCGCGTGCTCCTCGATGACGGCGATGGCCGAGCAGATCTGGCCGGGCGTGCAGTAGCCGCACTGGTAGCCGTCGAGGTCGAGGAAGGCCTGCTGGACGGGGTGCAGTTCGTCGCCCTCGGCCACGCCTTCGATGGTGGTGATCTCGCGGCCCTCGGCCGCGACCGCGAGGCTGAGGCAGGAGACGACGCGCCGACGGTCGACCAGGACGGTGCAGGCGCCGCACTGCCCCTGGTCGCAGCCCTTCTTGGTGCCGGTGAGGTCGAGGCGCTCGCGCAGGGCGTCGAGGAGGGTGGTGCGGTGGTCGACGGGCAGGTGGTGCTTCTCGCCGTTGATGTTCAGGGTGATCGCACTGGACGTCGACGGGGGTGGTGGGGCCATGTTCAGCCTTCTCTGGTGTCGGGTGACGAGGAGAACCCGGGCATCGGTCGGCGACTGCGGGCCCCGGGCGGGAGTAAGGTGGCCCTAACCGGACCATTGTCCGCTTACCCGGAAAACGTAACGGACAGCTGTCCGGTTAACAAGGACGGGTTTCGGCCACGCACCCGAGTCCGGCCACGCCCCCGAGGAGGATCCGTGTCCCAGCAGCCGAAGAAGGACACCGCCCCGCGCGCGGACGCCCGGCGCAACCGCGAGCGCATCCTGCGGGTGGCCACGGCCGAGTTGACACGGCGCGCGGACGCCCCGCTGAGCGCGATCGCCAAGAAGGCGGGTGTCGGGCAGGGCACCTTCTACCGCAACTTCCCCCACCGGGAGGCGCTGGTCCTGGAGGTCTACCGCTACGAGATGCAGCAGGTCGCCGATGCGGCGGGCGAGTTGCTCGGGACCAGGCCGCCCGAGCGGGCCCTGCGCGAGTGGATGGACCGCCTCGCCCGCTTCGCGATGACGAAGGCGGGTCTCGCGGACGCGATCCGGCTGGTGACCAGCGCGCCGGGCGGCCCCGCCCGGCCCGGCCCCACCCCGGTCATGGAAGCGGCCGGAACCCTGCTCCGCGCCTGCGAGGACGCCGGTGCCATCCGCCCGGGGGTGACGCCGGACGACTTCTTCCTCGCGATCGCCGGTCTCTGGCAGATCGATCCGCAGGAGGACTGGGAGCCGCGGGCCGGCCGCCTGCTGGATTTCGTCATGGACGGGCTGCGCGTGGGAGCGCCCGGCGGGTGATCAGGACCGCCCGCCGTCGATGGCGGGGCGTGTGAAGATGCTCCGTGCGGCGTTCGGACCTGGGGAGGGACCGGCGGCGGAAACAGCGACGGGAGCGGCGAGTTGAGCAAGGGCGGGGCGTCCGTACCCTCCGGAGCCTGGCGCCGGGGCGCGCTCACCGTCTGCGGGACCGGCATCCTCGCCCAACTCCCCTTCGCATCCCCGAGGAGACGGTGTACGCCCCGGCTTCACCGCGCGATCGGTGAAGGAAGGACGGCGCGCAGCGGGCGGGGCCCGACGCGTGACGCGTCGGGCCCCGCCCGCTGTGCCTACGGTCCGAGAGATCAGACGCGGCGGTGCCGGCCGTAGTACTCACCCGTCGTGCGGTGGAAGTCCGCGTCGCCGACGTGCTTGTCCTTGTCGAACTCCGGGGAGTCCTTGATCTGGTCCTTGGTGAGGTCGACGTAGATCTTCTTGTCGTCGTTGTCGACGCGGCTCACCGTGCCCGCCGGAAGCAGGACGTGCTTGCCGAAGATCCATACACCGGTGTCGACGACCAGGTACGAGGACGTGACCTCGTCGGAGTGCTTGTCGACCTTGCCGATGCTGCCGTCCGTGGCCTCGACCTTGTAGCCGATCAGGTCGGTGCCGACGGTGTGACCGGCGGTCGGCTGGTATCCCCACAGGTTCTCGGACACAGGAAACTCCTTCGTTCGCACGGAAATGCATGAGGTATTCGAAGCGGTCGGCGGACGGTTGCCGGCGCCGGTCGGTCGTTGTCCGGGCGGGCTTTCCTTTTCCTCATCGACCGCTGACAGCCTCGTGCCCCTCCCATTCCGCCCCATGTCCCCGAAATCGATGGTTTTTCCACGGGTTCAGGGGGAACTCGGCGGGCTCGTGCTCTCAGCCCAGCAGCGCCACGACGGCGATGAGCGCCGGAACCGACGGCAGCGTGGAGAGCCCCCCTCACCCGACCGGCCGAGCGCCGCCTTCGCGGGCGCAGGCATGACCAACACATCCACCTCGCCCCGAAATGCCCCTTTCGTTAAATCGCCTTAGCCTGCTGACACTGCTCGGATAGTCGACAGCCGGCGCCGTCGGCGGAGGGCGAGCTTCCATGGCTGAGCTACGTAAGAAGTCCGGACTGGTCGGCGAGTTGTCGGCCGAGTTCGCGGGCACGATGATCCTGATCCTCTTCGGCTGCGGTGTCGTGGCCCAAGTGGTGGCGGGCGGAGCCTTGACGGATCCGGCCGGCGGGCTCGGGGACCACGACAGCATCGCCTGGGCGTGGGGGCTGGGCGTCACGCTCGGCGTCTACGTCGCGGCGCGGCTGAGCGGGGCCCACATCAACCCCGCGGTGACCCTCGCGCTGGCCGCGTTCAAGGGGTTCCCGTGGAGCAAGGTGGCGCCCTACGCGCTGGCGCAGACGGCCGGCGCGTTCGTGGCCGCGCTGATCGTCCGCTGGAACTACAGCGAGGCGCTGGCCAAGGCCGACCCCGGACACACCATCAAGACGCAGGGGGTGTTCTCCACCCTGCCCGCCAACGGCAACCCGGCACTGCCGGTGCACGAGTGGGGGGCCTTCCGCGACCAGGTCATCGGCACCGCCATCCTGCTGCTGCTGGTCCTGGCCGTCACCGACATGCTCAACACCCCGCCCGGCGCGAACCTGGGCCCGTTCATCATCGGCCTGATCGTGGTCGCGATCGGCATGGCCTGGGGAACGAACGCCGGATACGCGATCAACCCGGCCCGTGACTTCGGCCCCCGGCTGGCGAGCTTCCTCACCGGTTACGGCGGAGCGTGGCGGGACCAGTACGGCAATCTCTACTTCTGGGTGCCCATCATCGGCCCGCTGATCGGCGGCCTGCTGGGCGCGGGGCTCTACAAGTTCCTCGTCGGACGCTTCCTGCCGTCCGCGGAGCCCGAACCGCCGGGGCGCGTCCCGGCGTCCCAAGACTGAACCACAGCGCCCGGAGAGGCAGCACATCATGGCGGACTTCATCGGCGCGGTGGACCAGGGGACCACCAGCACCCGATTCATGATCTTCGATCACGGCGGCAACGAGGTCGCCAAGCACCAGCTGGAGCACGAGCAGATCCTGCCCCGCTCCGGCTGGGTGGAACACGATCCCGTGGAGATCTGGGAGCGCACCAACTCGGTGATCCAGAACGCCCTGCGGCACGGCGGCCTGTCGCCCACCGACCTGGTGTCGATCGGGATCACCAACCAGCGGGAGACCACGGTGGTCTGGGACCCGCGCAACGGACGGCCGTACTACAACGCCATCGTGTGGCAGGACACCCGTACCGACGCCATCGCCGCGAACCTGGAGCGTTCGGGCAAGGGCGAGGTCATCCGCCGCAAGGCCGGGCTGCCGCCCGCGACGTACTTCTCCGGCGGGAAGATCCAGTGGATCCTGGAGAACGTCGACGGCGTACGGGAGGCGGCCGAGGCCGGTCACGCGGTCTTCGGCAACACGGACGCCTGGGTCCTGTGGAACCTGACCGGCGGCCCGAACGGCGGTATCCACGCCACCGACGTGACCAACGCGAGCCGCACGATGCTGATGGACCTGGAGACCCTCGACTGGGACGAGGAGCTCCTGGGCTTCTTCGGCATCCCCCGGGCGATGCTCCCGAAGATCAACCCCTCCTCACACCCGGAGGCCTACGGCTCCACGCGCACCTCCCGGCCGCTGAGCGCCGCCATCCCCATCGGCGGCGTCCTCGGCGACCAGCAGGCGGCCACCGTCGGCCAGGTCTGCTTCTCCCCCGGCGAGGCCAAGAACACCTACGGCACCGGCAACTTCCTGGTACTCAACACCGGTTCCGAGCTGGTCCGTTCGCAGAACGGTCTGCTGACCACGGTGGCGTACCAGTTCGGCGACGAACCGGTCGTCTACGCCCTGGAGGGGTCCATCGCCGTCACCGGATCGGCGGTGCAGTGGCTGCGCGACCAGATGAAGATCATCAAGTCGGCGCCGGAGAGCGAGGAACTGGCCCGCGGCGTCGAGGACAACGGCGGGATGTACTTCGTGCCCGCGTTCTCCGGACTGTTCGCGCCGTACTGGCGTTCCGACGCCCGCGGTGCGATCGTCGGCCTGGCCCGGTACAACGACAACGCCCATCTGGCGCGGGCCACGCTGGAGGCCATCTGCTACCAGAGCCGCGATGTGGTCGAGGCGATGGAGCAGGACTCCGGGGTCCATCTCGACGTGCTCAAGGTCGACGGCGGCGTCACCGCCAACGATCTCTGCATGCAGATCCAGTCGGACGTCCTCGGTGTCGAGGTCAGCCGTCCCGTCGTCGCCGAGACGACCGCTCTCGGCGCCGCCTACGCGGCCGGGCTCGCCACCGGATTCTGGCAGAACACCGATGAGCTGCGCGCCCAGTGGCACGAGTCGAAGCGCTGGTCGCCCCAGTGGTCCGAGCAGCAGCGCGCGGAGGGCTACGCGGGCTGGAAGCGGGCGGTGGAGCGGACCCTCGACTGGGTGAAGGTGCCCTGAGGCGCTCGCACGGGCCGTTCGGTCCCGTCGAGTGCGGCTCCTCCAGGGGTGGGGGCAGAAGCCGCCGGAGTCAGCCCGACCTCGGCGGCTTCTGCGCGTCGAGGGCGAAGAGCGTGTTCTGCGCCGCGGCCGCGAACAGCACACGCCCCGCGACGGTCACACGCGGGCTCGCGCCCTGCTGGCCCGTCAGTCCGTCGGCCTGCGGGTCCGTCGACCACAGCGTCTTTCCGTCGCCGGGGGACAGCGCGACGACCCGGCCGGTGGCCGAGCTGAAGTACACCGCGCCGTCACCCGTCGCGGGCCCCGACGCGCCTTCCACGCCCGTCTGCCGCTCCCACTTCTTCCGGCCGGTCGCGGGGTCGAGCGCCGTGACGCGACCGGTCTGCCCGCTCACGTAGACGGTGCCGTCCGCCATGCCGGGCGTGCCGCCGTACACCTGGTCCAGCCGGGAGTACGTCACCTTCCCCGAGGCCGGGTCGACCCGGACCACCCCGTTGTATCCGGTCCGCGCGGTTCCCTCGTAGTGCGGGGAGAGGAGTACGAGGGAGCCGTCGGCGTCGCCCACCGGCTCGGCGGGGCCGTCGACCGCCAGGGGCCTGCCCAGCTCTCCGGAGTCGAGATCCACCGTGCGCAGGGTGGGGCTGCGCTGTTCGAGGGCGTCGATCTCCGCGTCGGTCGCGCACATCGCGAGAAGCCGCGGGCCCTCCGGGACGGGCGCGCACCGGGTGCCCGCCGGGAACGGCGCCGTCCAGGCGAGCTCGCCGCTGCGGGCGTCCCGGGCCTCGAAACGGGAGTTGGAGGCGTCGACCGTCACGACGGCGGAGCCGGCCACGACGGCGTCCTGGGTCCGGCCGGTGACGGCCGTCGACTGGGCGCCGGACGGCGCGGACCACCGTTCGTCGCCGGTGTCCGCGTCGAGGGCCACGACCTCGGTGGGCGGGCCCTGCGGGGCGTCCTGCTCGGCGATGCGGTAGCCGATGACGGTGTCGTCGGTGGCGCCCACCAGGTGCACGCCCTGAATGGGCACGCCGGGGCTCTTCGCCGTCCACACCGGCGATCCGTCCGCGGGGTCCACCCGGGTCGCGATGACCCCGCCGCCCCCGCAGAACAGCGCGTCGTCACGGGCGACGCAGCGCAGCTCGTCGGGGATGTCCTCGCGGCCGCCCGGCACCACCGTGCGCCACGGGGCGAAGCCGTCCGGGAGGGTGCCTCCCGGCGCCGGCGTGCTCCGGGCCGCGTCCGCGCCCCGGCCGTCCGCGCCGCCGCCCTTCCCGTCGGCGCCGCCCGCCGTCAGCGCGGCGACTCCCCGCCGATCGCCGCCACCGCGACAGCGGCCGCGAGCACGGGCCGCCACCGGCGTCGCAGACGGCCGCCGATCGCGGTGCCGGTGCCGCCCGCACCAGGAGCGGGCGGAGTGGCCGGGCCGGGGGCTGCCGGATCCGTGGCGGCCGGTGCGGGAGTCGTCCGGCCCGAGGCGGCCGGTGCGGGAGTGGCCGGGGCCGTGGCGGCCGGTGCGGGAGTCGTCGGGGGCGGGGTCTGCGGGGTCATCAGGTGGTGCTGCGTGGCCATGTCACGGGTCCGGCCCGCCGCCGTTCCTCCGGTGGCGGGCCCGCCCAGGTCAGTGGGCAGATCGCGCAGCAGCACGAGGAGTTCGTCCACCGAGGGCCGCCCCTCGGGATCCTTGTCCAGGCACGGTTCGACGACCGCGCGCAGAGCGTCCGGCACAGCCCCCAACGACGGCTCCTCGTGCACCACTTGGTAGGCGGTTATGTAGGGGCTGTCCGCGTCGAAGGGCCCGTGGCCGGTCGACGCGTACACCAGGAGCGTCCCCAGCGAGAAGACGTCGGAGCGCGGCCCCACCCCGCGCGGTGCCTGCAACTGCTCGGGCGACATGAAGGGCGGCGTACCGATGACCCGGCCGGTCATCGTCAGTGTCTGCTGGTCCACGGCGCGCGAGATGCCGAAGTCGATGACGCGGGGCCCCTCGGCCGAGAGGACGACGTTGGAGGGCTTCAGATCGCGGTGGACGACTCCCACCCGGTGGATGTCGCGCAGCGCCTCCGCGAGACCGATGGCGAGTCTCCGCAGCTCCGCCCCGCTCAGGGGACCCTCGTCGGTGATGCGCTGGGCGAGTGTGGGTCCCTCGATGTAGGTCGTCGCCATCCACGGCTGGTCGGCCTCGGGGGCGGCGTCGACCACGGCGGCGGTGAACGCGCCGCTCACCCGGCGTGCGGCGGCCACCTCCTGCCGGAACCGGACGCGGAATTCGTCGTCCCCCGCGAACTGCTGGTGGATCAGCTTGATCGCGATGGACCGGCCCGAACTCGTGCGGGCCAGGAAGACCGTGCCCATGCCACCCGAACCGAGCCGCTCCTCCAGCGGGTAGCCGCCGATCTCGGCTGGATCACCTCCGCGCAGCGACACTCTCCCCGACCTCCCGTCCCCCGTGGGCCGGTCTCCGCCGCCACGGCCTGCTCGTTCGTGCTGCACCCAAACTAGCCGCAGGGCGGTTCGGCCGGGCAAAGCGGGTGACCGGGCGGGGAGGGACGCCCGGGGCCGGCCCGTCGGGCCGCCTCGGTCGCGGGGCCGGTTCCGGGCCCGTGGTGCTGTCCGTCACGGGCCCCGGACCCGGCACGCGGAGCTGTCCGTCACGGGCGCCGGATCTTCGGCACGCGGTGCTGCCCGTCGCGAGGGCCGGCTCCCGGCACGTAGTGCTGCGGGAGCCCTCGCCGTTCCTCGGGCGGCAGGTTCCGGGGCGGCGTCTCGACCTGGGCCGGTCCGGGCCGCCCTCGTTCGCGGTCCCAGCCCGCCCGGGCGCGCGGGTGGAAGCGGTGCCGCTCGGGGACGTACCGCCACGCGTGGTGCACCGACCGGCCCAGCAGGCGCAGCAGGCGCTCGTCGCGGGGCGTCCAGCGCAGGCCGAGGCGATCCCGGACGGTCTGCGGGTACAGGCCGACCGTGATCCACAGGGTGGTCCGGACGAGCGGGACGCGGGCGAGGGCCCAGAGCGGCGACGGCAGCCACCGCAGGAGGGGCGGCCGGGCGATACGGCGCATGTTCAGGACGTCCCGGGTCGGCCGGTTGTCCTCCAGGACGTCCGCGCACATGTGGTCCCAGTACCGCTGGAACTCCTCCCAGCTGCCGGGGACGGGTTTCATCGAGAGGCCGTACAGCGCGTACCAGCGGACGTGCTCGTCGAAGAGCGTGTGCCGCTGCGCCTCCGTCAGGCCGCCGCCGAAACGCTCGGCGACCTGCACGGTCAGCATGAAGAAGGTGGCGTGCGCCCAGTAGAAGGTGCCGGGACGGAGCGCGTGGTACGGACGGCCGTGCGCGTCGACACCGCCGATCGCGGCGTGGTAGCCGCGTACCTCGCGGGCCGTACGGGCGGCGAGCGGGCCGTCGTAGACCACTCCCCCGATCGGGTAGAGCGAGCGGAAGAGGCGCTCCCAGCGCTCCTCGAAGAAGCGTGAGTGCTCGGCGACGCCCGCGCCCAGCTCGGGATGCATGTTCTGCATCGATCCGGCCCAGGGGGCGAGGAGGAGGCCCCGCCAGTCGCCGAACCATCGCCAGGTGAGGGAGTCGGGGCCGAGAGGTTCGGGGGGCGGGAGGCCGGCCGGGTCCGGTCCCTGTGCTGACGCGCTCACGTGCACCTCCGCTGGGGTTCGGGTCGTGAGGCCGTGCGGAGCAATCTGATGACAGCTGTCCTCAGGTTAGAATGTGCGGACACCTGTCGTCAATGGCGCGGCAGCACACAGCAAGGCGAACAGAGCGCGGGGGAAACGCAGTTGACGGAACGGAGCTGGGGCGGCAGCACGCTCGCCGATCGTCGTGCCACCCGTCGGCGGACACTGCTGGACGTCGCCGAGCGCCTGGCCGGCGAGCAGGGGTGCGCGGCCGTCACGGTGCGGTCCGTCTGCCGTGAGGCCCGTCTGACGGACCGCTATTTCTACGAGAGCTTCACCGGCCGCGACGATCTGCTCCTCGCCGCCTTCGAGCGGGTCGCCGAGGAGGCCCGGAGCGCGCTGGAGGGAGCGGTGGCGACCGGCGCCCCGCAGCGCGAGGTCCGGGCCCGGGGCGCCGTGTCGGCTTTCGTCGCCCTGGTGCTGGACGCGCCGCACAAGGGCCGCCTGCTGCTCCTGGAGCCGTTCGCCGACCCGGTGCTCGGAGCCCGCAGCCACCTGCTCATGCCGGTGTTCACCGATCTCGTCGGCGGACAGCTCGGCGGTACGGGCGACGGCATCGACCGCCGGCTGGCCGCGCACGCACTGGTCGGCGGCCTGGCGAACCTCTTCGCGGGGTGGCTGCACGGCACGCTCGACGTACCGCGCGAGCGGCTGGAGGCGCACTGCGTCGAGCTGGTGCTCGCGGCGACCGCCTCCGGCGAGTAGCCCTGCGGCCGGCAGGTCCCACGGCACCGCCCTCGGGCGTCACCGCCACCCGAATCGAACAAGGTGAAAGTTAAACCACCAGCCTTCTCAACCGAAGGCCCCCTCACTACGGTGAGGGACCCATGAGTCCCCCCATCGCCCCCGCGGGCTGGAGTCGCTGGCTGGTACCGCCCGCCGCCCTCTCCATCCACCTCTCCATCGGCCAGGCCTACGCCTGGTCCGTGTTCAAGCCGCCGCTGGAGAACGCGCTCGGCCTCAGCGGCACGCAGAGCGCCCTGCCCTTCCAGCTCGGCATCGTCATGCTCGGCCTCTCCGCCGCCTTCGGCGGCACGCTGGTCGAGCGCCGCGGGCCCCGGTGGGCCATGACCGTCGCCCTGATCTGCTTCTCCTCGGGTTTCCTGCTCTCCGCATTCGGCGCGGCGACCCAGCAGTTCTGGCTGATCGTCCTCGGGTACGGCTTCGTCGGGGGCATCGGCCTCGGCATCGGCTACATCTCGCCCGTGTCGACGCTCATCAAGTGGTTCCCCGACCGCCCGGGCATGGCCACGGGCATCGCCATCATGGGGTTCGGCGGCGGAGCGCTGATCGCCTCACCCTGGTCGGCGCAGATGCTGGAGTCCTTCGGCGGCGACCACCGGGGCATCGCCCTCGCCTTCCTGGTCCACGGGCTCGCCTACGCCGTCTTCATGCTGCTGGGCGTCCTGCTGGTCCGGGTGCCGCGCCCGCGTGCGGAGGAACCCCGGGCGGACGGCACCGTCGCCGCCCCCGCCGGGCCGCAGGTGTCGGCGCGCCAGGCGCTGCGCACCCCGCAGTTCTGGCTGCTGTGGATCGTGCTCTGCATGAACGTCACCGCCGGCATCGGCATCCTGGAGAAGGCCGCGCCGATGATCACGGACTTCTTCGCGGACACCTCGACGCCCGTTTCGGTGACCGCGGCCGCCGGGTTCGTCGCCCTGCTGTCCGCGGCCAACATGGCCGGCCGGATCGGCTGGTCCTCGACGTCCGACCTGATCGGGCGCAAGAACATCTACCGCGTCTACCTCGGCGCGGGCACGCTCATGTACGCGCTCATCGCCCTGGTGGGGGACTCGTCCAAGCCGCTGTTCGTCCTGTGCGCGCTCGTCGTCCTCTCCTTCTACGGCGGTGGCTTCGCGACGATCCCGGCCTATCTCAAAGACCTGTTCGGCACGTACCAGGTGGGCGCGATCCACGGCCGCCTGCTCACCGCCTGGTCCACCGCCGGGGTCCTGGGTCCGCTGATCGTGAACTGGATCGCCGACCGGCAGGAGGAGGCCGGGAAGAGCGGCGCGGATCTGTACGGGACGTCCCTCCTGATCATGATGGCCCTGCTCGCCGTCGGCTTCGCGGCCAACGAACTGGTCCGCCCGGTCCACCCGTCCCATCACCTCGGCGCCGTCAGCGCGCAGAAGGGAGCGCCCGATGTCCGACAGCAGCAGTCAGAGTCCGCCTGATACCGACGCGGGGAAGGACCGGCGGCCGCTGATCGCCTTCACCTGGCTGTGGGTGGGCGCCCCGCTCGCCTACGGGCTGTACGAACTGATCCGCAAGGCCGCCCAGTTGTTCACCGGCTGACGGTCCACGGGCCGACGGTGCGCCGCCCGGCCCCGGGCATCAGGGCCCGGGGCCGCCACCGGGTTCAGGCTCCGCCCACCAGGTCCGGGGCGCGCAGCATGGCGTCCGGAACCCCCCAGGCGTCGACGAGTTCGGCGGCCAGCGGCCGGACCTTGCGGCAGAGGTCGTTCACCTCGCGGCTGATGGCCTTGGAGCGCTGGACGGTCAGCCGGCCGTGCTCCATGAACCAGGCGCGGTCCGCCTCGATCACCGACAGGGCGAACAGGTCGCAGAGCAGGCCCAGGGCGACCTTGTTGCCGCCCTCGGGCAGCGCGCGCGTCTTCTCGACGAACGCCTCCAGCACCAGGCGCTCCATATGGGCGCGGGCCACGGCGATGACGTGGTCCTGGACCTCGGAGAAGACCGCGCCCGGATCGCGCTTGCGGTCGATACCGCTCTTGAGCCTGCGGGCGACCCCGGCGAGCATGTGCTCCTCCCGGTAGCGGACCATGGCGAGCTGGTACTCCGAGTCGAGCAGACCGGCTTCCTGGTCCCACTCGTCACCGCCCGGCAGCAGATCACGGACCCGTTCGAGGAGTTTGTGGGCCGACGTCTTCTCGATGACCGTCTCGACGGCGAGATGGGTGACGTGGCGGACCATGCCCAGCTGGTCCAGGTCCTCGAACTCGCCGGCGTAGTCGGTGAGCAGGCCCTTCGCGACGAGCTGGAGCAGGACGTGGTTGTCGCCCTCGAAGGTGGTGAAGATGTCGCTGTCGGCCTTGAGCGCGGCGAACCGGTTGACGGCGAGATACCCCGCGCCGCCGCACGCCTCGCGGCACTCCTGGATCACCCGGGTGGCGTGCCAGGTGGCGAGCGCCTTGGTCCCGGCGGCGCGGGCCTCCAGAAGGCGTCGCGCCTGCGGGTCGTCCTCCGGTCCGGAGAAGACGTCGTGGAGCTGGGAGCGCAGGACGTCCTGGGCGAAATGCAGCGCGTACGTACGGGCGATGAGCGGCAGCAGACGCCGCTGGTGCAGACCGTAGTCGAGGAGCAGCTGCTCCTGGCCCCGGGGACCTGCCGGGAACTGCCGCCGTCGCAGGGCGTACTTCGTGGCGATCGCGAGAGCGACCTTGGCGGCGCCGATCCCGGCGCCGCCGACGCTGACCCGGCCCTGCACCAGGGTGCCGAGCATGGTGAAGAAGCGGCGGTTCGGGTTGTCGATCGGGCTCTCGTAGACACCTTCCGGAGTGACGTCGGCGAAGCGGTTCAGCAGCGCTTCGCGCTCCACCCGCACCCCGTCGAACCGGATGCGCCCGTTGTCCACGCCGTTGAGGCCCATCTTCCGGCCGTCGTCCTCGATGTGGACGCCGGGCGCCGCCTCGCCGCCGGTCCGGATCGGCACGACGAACGCGTGCACCCCCCGCGACTCTCCGGCCACCTCCAGCTGGGCGAAGACAACGGCCAGTTCGCCGTGGCGGGCGGCGTTGCCGATGTAGTCCTTGCGCGCCTGGTCGCCCTCGGTGGTGATGACGAACTCCTGGGCGTCGACGTCGTAGCGCGCGACGGTGCCGAGCGCCTGGACGTTGGAGCCGTGCCCGGTCTCCGTCATCGCGAAGCAGCCCATCAGCTCCCCGGTGACGAGCCCGGGAAGATACGCGTCGTGGTGGCGCCCGGTCCCCAGATGCAGGATCGCGCCGCCGAAGAGCCCGAACTGCACTCCGACCTTCACCAGCACCGACAGGTCGCCGAAGGCGAGCGTCTCGAACGCGGCGATCGAGGCCCCGACGTCGCCGCCTCCCCCGTACCGCTTCGGGAAGCCCATGCCGGTCTGCCCCGTCGCCGCCATCTCGACCACGAGTCCGCGCACCCGCTCGCGGTACGCGTCGATGTCGAGTTCCTCGGCCTCGTCCAGCACCGAGGCGTGCGTCAACAGGTTGGCCCGGACCAGATCGCGGACTTCGGCGTACTCGCCGTCGAGCACCTCGGCCAGCGCCCGGACGTCGATCTCCGGCTGTGCGTACCCGCCGGTCGCGGGCGATGTCCTGTCAGTGGTCATACCGATCCGCTACCCCGCCCGGAGACGATCAAGCGATCGGCCATCCGGTCAGCCGTACCTCCCCTGACGGACCACCGGGCCGGCGTCAGGAGGACGATCGGGCGCCGGCACCTCAGACGGAGGCGAGTTCCGGCATTCGGACGACTCCACCACCGCCCGAATCGATGTTTCTTCACCACGGGGATACGGTGATTACTGGCCATTTCGGCATGTACCGACGTCCCGGCGACCGGGTTTCCGACCAGCGGAAAACCATCGTCTCCATGGTGTGACCCCAGGAGGAAAGATGACCGAGCACGACGCGAGCGGAGCCGAGGGACCTGCGGACGGCGGAGCGGCGGGGACGCCCGGCGTCCACGACGGCGGAGCCGACGGCGGCGCGGAAGGGCCCGCGGACGGCGGAGCGGCCGGCACCCCCGGCGTCCACGACGGCGGAGCCGACGGCGGCGCGGACGGGGCGCCGACGGGGGCGCCGACGGGGGCGCCGACGGGGGCGCCGACAGCGGAGCCGAGGACCTGCGGACGGCGGAGCGGCGGGTACCCCTGGCGTCCACGACGGCGGAGCCGACGGCGGCGCGGAAGGGCCCGCGGACGGCGGAGCGGCCGGCACACCCGGCGCCCACGACGGCGGAGCCGACGGCGGAGCCGACGGCGGCGCGGACGGGGGCGCCGACAGCGGAGCCGGCAGCCGCTCTTGAGCCTGTCCCGCACCGAACTCCGGGATTCCGGCGCGCGTGACGGCGCCGGAATCCTCCCGTCGCGTCTGACCGGGCTCAGCCGGGAGGAATTCGCCCGTGACGTCTGGGGACGCACAGCGTCGCTGACGCGGGAGGCGAGCGACTTCTCCGACGTCTTCTCGCCCTCCGCGGTCGACGAGCTGATCTCCCGCCGCGGGCTGCGTACGCCGTTCCTCCGGGTCGCCAAGGACGGGGCCACACTGCCGTCGTCGTCCTTCACCGCACCCGCCGGAGTCGGGGCGACCGTCGCCGACCAGCTCGACGACACCGCCCTGTGGCGCGCGTTCGCCGACGGCGCCACGCTCGTCCTGCAAGCGCTGCACCGCACCTGGGAGCCGGTGGCCGACCTGGTCTCCCGACTGGGTACGGAGCTCGGTCACCCCGTACAGGCGAACGCCTACGTCACCCCTCCGCAGAACCGGGGGTTCGACGCGCACTACGACGTGCACGACGTGTTCGTCCTCCAGATCGAGGGGGCGAAGCGGTGGGTGATCCACGAGCCCGTGCTGCCGGACCCGTTGCGCGATCAGCCGTGGACCGATCACCGTGCGGCCGTCGCCGACCGGGCCTCGCACGGCACGCCCCGGCTGGACACGATGCTCCGCCCCGGCGATGTGCTCTATCTGCCGCGCGGCTGGCTGCACTCGGCACAAGCCCAGGGGCAGGTCTCGGTCCACCTGACGCTGGGGGTCCACGCCTGGACCCGCTTCGCCCTGGCCGAGCAGCTGACCCGGGCCGCCCTCGCGGCACTGGCCGACGATCCGTCCATGCGGCGGTCCCTGCCGCTGGCGGCGCGGAAGGCGGCGGGGCCGGACGAACCAGGCGGTACGGAAGGAACAGGCGGTACGGAACGGCCAGACGGTACGGAAGGGGCAGGCAGTACGGACGGGCCAGGCGGTACGGACGGGCCGGACGACGTCCTGGGCCTGGTCCGCGAGCGCCTGCTGTCCGCCCTCGCCGAAGCCGACCC